>JAILES010000002.1 GCA_024687205.1 Lachnospiraceae bacterium | reverse complement strand
TAGGGCTTATCTTTATCACCTGTCCACCGAAGCGTTCCACCAACGGTGAATACTCTGACTCAGGGTCCGATATTATCACGTCATCATCGGTGACAAGGAAAGCGTTGGCTATCTCCCTCTTTGCCGCAAAGGATTTACCTGAACCGGGAGTACCAAGTATCAGTCCGTTAGGGTTCTTAAGGAGCTTGCGGTCCACCATGATCAGGTTATTCGATAATGCGTTTAATCCGTAGTAGATGCTCTCATCACCCGACTGGAACAGTTCCTGTGTGGTAAAGGGTACGAAGATCGCCGTTGAGCTGGTAGTCATCCCCCTGTGTATCTCGATCAAGTTTTGCGCCAAAGGAAGTGAGCTCATAAGCCCCTGCTCCTGCTGGAAATCCAGGCGCACAAGATTACAGTTATGTTTCTGTGCGATGGACTTTGCCTGGAAGACGTTGTTCTCAAGCTCCTGCTCTGTACGTCCGGTGTTCATCACTAAAAACGTTAACAGGAACATCCTCTCGTTCTGGCTCTGCAGTTCCTTAAGGAGCGACTTAGCGTCACGTCCGAAGGTTGCAAGGTCTGAAGGTATGATATCCATGTCATAACCTGCCCTTACCGCTTTCTTCTGCTCCTCTATCTTGCTGCGGTCAAGTTCCGTTATGGTATGCTTTACGGTCTTTATCGCTTCGTTCTGGTCCACCGACTGAAGGTGCATGGTGACTATCTGGCTGGATTCCATGTTCAAGAAATCTGCAAGCATGCGGTCACTTATATCCGATGCATCGATTGATAAGAAGCTCATGGCTCCATACATGCTGCCGATCTTAAACTTCTTTCCGGTAGAAAAAGAAAAGCTGCTGGGAGCTATGAAGTCCTTTACATTAAGCCCGGAGTCTTTTACATACTTCCAGTCGAAGGAAAACTTCTCCTTATCACCCATATGGAACTGCTGGTGCATGAGTGCTAACCTCTCTTTTCCGTTTAACACTCTTGCCTGCACTCCAAGGCGCTTAAAGTTATTGATGATATCCGTTTCGATATGGATGATCCTGGGCTTTGCTGCCTTCATGGAATCTGCATGTATACCGAAGGTTAAGAACTTGCTCTTCGTAAGGCCGTTATTTCCGGCTTCCATCTGATGGAAGAGCATGGTGCTGTACTCATCTCTTACGGTATTAAAGCCATCGTTACGGTGCGGTATGGCGATCCCTATCCTGAAATCCTCCATATCCGTCGCCATGTTCATGAATGACAGTTCAAAGTTCACTGAGCTGTCAAAGAAGTTAAGGAACGCACACCACTCCTCGAATATCTCAGTCTTATCCTCCTGCAGTGCCAGCTGGTAATTGATATCCTGGAACTGTATCGTCTTGGTATAATAATCGTTTCCGATCCTGCATATCCCGTCCTGGAACATCCTGTCAAAAGGAATGCTCTGCTGCGCTGTCCTGGGAATGCCGTCGTTGTTCTTTGCACGTGCGATTATCTCCCTAACTTCCTTCTTCTCTGCAGCTGTCAGATTAGCCGGGATATTATACTTCTTTTTGTCTTTTTTCTTTATAATACTTATCAAAATCTATCTCCTCCTTTCTCCTTCTGTTTCTCTCCGGCTCCATCGCCAGGTTATACATGATGACGTTCATGATCTCATCATTCGCCTGGGCGTACCTGTGAAGCTGTACATAATAGTTATCTGTTTTATACGGCCTTTCCTTGGGCCTGATGAATGTAGCCTCGATAAAATGTCCCAAAATGACTTCGAGATGCTGTCCGTTCCTTTCATACATCGCCAGTAAGAAGAAGGGCATCATTATCACCATCATCCCCAGCGCTGCAGCACTTGTGGCTGCGATAGTCTTGATCAGAAAGAATGACGGCACCCCTATGAGTGCCGCCACCGAAAAGCAGACCAGCTGTCTTTTTGTCAGATTGAACATCACCTTACTCTTCACCTTCGTAAGATCACGAGGCACCGAAATATATGATGCTGCCATAACTGTATCCTTTCTTTGCATCAATGTGCATGTAGTATCGATTTCGCCACCGATCCTGTCTTAAACAGTGTAAACGTAAGCAGGATCGTGTATCCCATAACACTCCAGAGGGAGTTCACCAGATCAGTCGTGAATTCTATCTCCTTTATCAGCACCGCATAGATCCCTATGCATATCATGATCAGGAAGCCCTGGAACCCCAATGCGAACAGTGACCTTAAATAGTTCTGCCCTATCATGCTCTGCTCCCGGTTTCCGAAAGTCGAAAACGGTATCGGTGCCAGGCTTACCATCAGATATATCTCTATCATCCTTCCGTATACGATCACGAAGATGATCGCCGACAGTATATATATCAGGAACTGCACCACAAAGGATTCCAGAAAGATAGTCAGCAATGTGCCCAGATCCATCGTATCCAGCGTAAAGTGCATGGTCAGCAATGAACTCGGATCTATTGACGTAGTCTCGGTTATGATATCTCCCGATTCCGTCACGGCATACTGCGCCACATCAAATACCGCCATCGTTATGTTCATAGTGTTCGTGATAAGCGTTACTGCTATAAAGGTTTTGAATATCCACTTCCAGAAGATCCAGGTTTCAAAGTTTGCCAGATTATTATGACTGATGACCAGCTGTATCAGCTCATAGCAGGCGATAAACGTAAGTATTATGCCTGCGATCGGCATGATCACGTTCTCCGACAGGTTCGATATCAGATCATAGATCGATGATGAGAAATCCGCAGGGGTAGTACCTACTTCCCCTGCGATCTCTTCCACCCTTTCATTGACCACATCGAAGATGCTCGTCATGTTATTCATAATCCCGGCAACAAGCAGTTCGTGAAACCAGTCCTCTATCGCCTCAAGTACACTTTCCACTTGTTACCTCCTGTCCTTCTATCACCCGGGAGCCTCACGCTCCCGGGCAGATGTACCGCTCCCTTCCGTATCATCCGAAAAGGCCTGAAAGAAGGGGCACAAGGGTAACACCGATAAGGGCCATGCCACCGCCGGCCATTATCTGCTTCATTCCCTGGCTCTTTGCACCGGGGTTATCATTACCGTAGCCCTCCATAAGGTTTACTGCTCCCCAGATGCCAAGACCTGCACCGAGTGCGATTACAAGTGTCTGAAGTACGCCTACTGCGCTGTTAAAAAATTCCATTGTTTTTCTCAAAACTAACTTTTTTGAAATGTGGGGTTTTGTACATTTGATACACAAAAACAGAAAAGTAACGAACACGAAAAACTGGGTTTTGTATATTCCCCAGACCCCTAAAGTTAGTTTATCCTCCTTCTTCGTAATTTGATATTTTTGTGTTGGTTCGCTCTTTTCTGCATAAAAAAAGAGTTCTCATTCAACACCTCCGCCTGTGATATAATTCCGACAGGGTCGATTGATCCCGCATCCGGTACTCATAGTTTGCCGACCATCTGTGCCGGGTGCTTCTTTAATGAAAACTCTTTAAAAACAGTATTCAGTTGTCATAGTTTTTTATGTTGGACTTCTTATCCTCATATACGCCTCCTATTTGAGTATTAAAAAAGCCGCCAAGGATTGACGACTCTTTTCACAAAAACATATGATTCATACTTTAGCTCATAATAGCATTCTTAATGGCTTGATAATCGAATTTCGCATTGCCGTATATATCTCGCTTTATCCCTGCTATATGAGTTCCTATATTCCTTACTGCTTCCGGACATTTCTCTTTATGAATACTCATGTAATTGTATATCACCACTATCTTCATTTCATTATTCCTATGATCACGGGCCGCTTGCTCACACTCATATGTAACATAACTGCGCAAGTCCTGACTGTGCCCACGGGAACAGATTTGATAACCCGTTCTATACTCCGGGCAATGCTGACAGCTTCCACTTGTCACAGAATTCGTTTTTTCACCTACGATCAAAACAAAAGTCTTTGATCCGTTTAATCTGCCCGCCAAAGAATTCTTGATGGTGCAGTTGAGACTTCCATCCCGTGCCTGTTTAAGCTCGTGTGCATCAGTAAAATCCAGTGCCAGGTATCCGCTTTTTTTCCAATCCATTATCTGTTGTATCAGATTCCTGTCGCCATCCCAATCTCCGGCTAAATAAGTCCTTGTTCGATAATACATCTTTAGTTCCCTCCTTCTCCTGTTTTTACGTACTTTTCAAAATCCTGACGTATTACAATATATATATTTCCCTGTATTCTGGTTGGATTCTTCTTATAACAAGCAACCAAAATATCATAAGATTCCTGTAAAGAAACCGCCGCACGAGATTTCCCCGTTCCCAAGAGTGGAATAAATATATCATGTCCATCTCCGTATCTATCATAAAATATTGACAGTTCATCTATACAATGAATGATTTCCTCTTTAGTGCTATGTGCATTATTGTTTTCATCGAAATCTGAAATAGCTATCAAGTAGAATATTGTAGAGTCATTCTCGATAGTCGCAATAGCTCCCAGCGGATATCTCCCACATTCATTAGAATCCACCTTTAAACTTTCTCTTATCCTCTGCTGAAGACGATCTATATCCTCCCCGCTCTTTTCCCATCTTGTTAGGAACTGTCCATGTACTGATTCTGCTGAAACTTCATTCAATGCTCTATTTTCGTATTTTCTTGTAACATGAGTATGAAACTCAGTATCTACAGGAATTACAACGATATTCTTTTTTCTTGATCGTTTTCTAAATGCATACTTGAATATATCTTTATATACAATCTTTAGACAATACGCTCCATTTCTTAGCAGCTCCCCTTCAGGATCAAATCCATCATTTTTTAATTTGATACACTCAATCATCACGTCAGCCAAAAACACATGAGCATCCGACATCTTTCCGACCAAAGAACTCCTATCTATGATAAACTGATCAGCTTCTACCATTTCACTGATTTCTTTTACTGCAGCTTCTATAGAATTGGGATCCAGGTATTCATTTATAAAATCTTTAAAGTTTTCCTCCGTCCACGGATAGATGTTATTAGCATTAAGAGCCTGACGTAATGCAGTCGGAACATCATCGCGCCTGTTTAATATAAGACTGGTCCTCGATTTGTCAAAATGAATCTCCTCTTTATATTTATTATCTACTTCTCCCGCATCAATATACGGCTTTAATACGGCATTCAAAAACTCTTCATCGGATATCTTTTTGTTTAAGGCATACCTTTTCAGGCACTTAACATACCCCGCTAAGTTCATGACCCTCTCCTTTCAAAACTCTTCAAAACTTTTTCAAATCCTTACGATAACTACTATTTCCCCTTTTTTTCATATCCTCATCTTGTAGCAAATGTTTAATCACTTTCTTCAAAGGAGGATTTAGGTTATGAAGAAAAATACTGTTTATAAAACAAGTCCTATTAATCGCACAGGTCTTGTTGATATGTGGAATGCTTTTATGGTTGAAAATGCAATCTTTTCCAATCATGATATTCCACTGTGTCCCACAACTGTCAAAACGCCACCCAAAAAGCTTATCGGATACGATGAAGCCAAAACGATTCACAATAAGATGCTCCGGTCCAAAAAACCTGATTACCACATCAATGCATTCATCCACTTTTACATTGATGATTCAAAATTTGATGGCAAAAGAACGAGTTTCTGGCTTTATCCGGATAAAGTCCTCGAAATCATATCACATTTCGACGGCATTATTGCACCCGACCCATCTACCTATGCCGACTTTCCCGATCCGCTCAAACGCTGGAACTATTATCGTATGAACGCCTTCGGCTTCTGGGTTGCATCTCAAGGATATGATGTTATCAGCAACGTCAGATGGAATACCTCTGACACCTGGAGTTACTGTTTCGATGGCAATCCTCGTAATAGTATGCTTTGTTTAGGCACTGTTGCCAGCAACTTGAAATACAAGCTTAATTATGATCTATTTGCCGCCGGTCTTCTTAAAATGTATGAAATCCTGAAACCGCACACATTGATCATCTATGGTTCATCTAATTATCCGTGCTTTGATGAACTTCGCGCATCAGGTGTAAATATCATCCCTTTCAAAAGCAAGACCTGCATGTACTACGAAGGGAGGATTCCGCATGAGTAAAAGTAGAAGTGGACTCTTCCCAAGGAGTACAGCCAATGCTAAAATGTTAAGAGCAGCTGCGTATAAAGCGATACACAAAATGATCGCAAAAACCAAAGGTGGCAGGGGCAAAGCCATGGCAATAGGTGCTTATGATGTCAAAACAGGCAAAATAGTCACCTCATTTGCCGGTGATATCCCCTCCAAGATACATCCTGAACTCATAAAACGTGCTAATAAAATCGGGGGTATAGGAACCACAGGTTTATCAAACAGAAATAAGGTCGGAGTCTGTGCGGAATTTCACGTTGTTAATGAGCTTCTATTGAGTGGCAGTAAAATATCTGATATAAAGTTAACAAATGCAATCCGTCCCCGAACCGGTGAAATCTGCCCTTATTGTATCAACTGTACAAAAATGTTTTCAGATCTCATATAAAGGAGGTACCCATCATGAGAATTAGTGATATTGATCTTCAGTGCGAAGATATAATGTGGTTTGCTACTGACTGTAAAGGCAATATTTTCGAATGTACATCCGCCGGATGCGGTAATGTTCCGGAATATGTATGCCGTAGTCGCGAAGAAACCGATGCCCTAATAGAATACTTTATGGAAAAAGCTCCAATCATCACCACATCCAGACTGCTAATACCATCCAAGAATAACAATTTGGTTAATGACGCTAAAAATCTTGCATCTAAAGGACTATACTGTTTCGACATAACCGATTATGATAATGATGACAAATATAATTGTATCGCCATTCCGGATAAAGCCCTGAATATATCAGAGTTACCTGATGATATACAAAAAATGCTGTCAGATCATATATATAACGGAAATGTCTCTGAAGAACATTCCATAACAGTTGACCACGCTTATTAATTCTATCCTCCTTTTTTGATACTACTCTATAATAATCATGCCTCACAATGTGTCCAATAAAACGGACTTGTGAGGCAATATTTGTAAATTTGTTACTTTTTAACAATCTCCGCCACTTTTTTTGCGCATTTTAACAGCATCCGATACCCCGGTCATTTCAAGGGACACCTCCTTATATGATTACATTTCTATCAGCTCATACTGATCATCGGGCTTAAGTCTTACTTTGTGTTCCAGGTATTTTCCTACATCAAACCAGTTTCTTTTGTCTGCATCCGCAGTATAACGGTAATTCGGATGCTGCGTCAGGTCATATTTATCCGATAGAAACGGTCTCACGCCACGGACCTGGACGATACACTTACCGCCGTCCATGACTGCCAGCTCATCGATGCTCATCAGATCATGACCAAGACGCTGATAGTTCAGGTTGTAACTCTGGCTGCTCCCCCTTGTCTCTCCTGTGTTATACATGTCTATCGTCTCTTTACCGAGTGTGGCATTGAGATCCTTCAGGGTTGTCTGCTCAGAGCCTCCGAGGAATACCTGGGAATCACAGTTGCCTATGATCGTATCGGCATTGTCCTTATATATGGCTTTTAACTGCGACTTTGCCTGCAGTACCAGGGCTGCGGATATCTCACGGCTTCGTATCGTCGCCATGAGCTTTTCCAGATTCGGTATCTGCCCGATATTTGCTGCCTCATCTATAAGGCAGCGCACATGCACCGGAAGTCTGCCGCCATACACATCATCTGCTTTCTCGCACAGCAGATTGAAGAGCTGGGTATATATCATACTTATCATAAAGTTGAATGTTGCATCCGTATCCGACATGATCAGAAACAATGCCGTCTTCCTGTCTCCCAGCATATCCAGCTCCAGTTCATCGTATGCGGTGATCTCTCTTAACTCGCTGATATCAAAAGGCGCAAGCCTTGCTCCGCAGCTTACAAGTATGCTTTTGCTTGTCTTTCCCGCCGCGAGCTTGAATTTGGCATACTGCCTTACCGCGAAGTGTTCCGGGTCCTTTTGTTCAAGCTCATCAAATAAGATATCAACCGCATTTTTGTAGCTTTCGTCATCCTCTCTCACCTCCATTGCATTGATCATTGCGAGCAGGGTAGAAAAATTCTGTTCCTCTTTCTTACCTTCATAATGAATATATCCGATCAGTGCCGAATATAGCAGCTTCTCGGCCTTTTCCCAGAATTCATCCCCTGCCTTTCCTTCGCCTTTCGTATTGGCAATCAGTGTTGTCACCAGTTTCAGGATATCTTTTTCGTCATGCACATACTCGAACGGATTATAATGCATACTTTTTTTAAAGTTGATCGTATTAAAGATCTTCACCCTGTATCCGTTCTTAAGCAGCGCATTTGCAGTCTCGTTTACCAGAGTACCTTTCGGATCGGTTATTACCAGACTGCTTGTCATCTGAAGGATATTCGGCTTGATAAAGAATCGCGTCTTTCCGGAACCGGATCCTCCCACAACAAGTACATTCTTATTCCTGGCATACTTAGGATTCGCCGGCCTTGACTCCATGCTTATACGTTCCGTCCGGGACAGGATCACATTATTGGCAAATACCGGATCTATGAAGGGTTCTATATCCTCTCTCGTCCCCCATCTTGCGGAGCCGTATTCCATGTTATGCCGGAATTTCTTTGCATTCTTGCCTTTAAGATAGACAGCAAGCCTGAGCCCTGCTCCCACTGCAAGTCCAATCAACAGGTCCACAGGATGAATGCTCGGCATGGGATTTGCAAACGCTTTGGCAAAACATCCGTCGAGTATAAGACTCTGCACCTTTTCGGAAGCGTTACTTCCTGCAGCGATCCGGAATGCTTCACCTATGTTCGTTGCTATCAGCCCGATTACCACATACGGTATGTTCAGTATCAGGAGCTTCTTAAGATTCTTCTTCATCTCTCCAGCTCCTTCCTCTTCTCTTTACGGGGAAGCGCTGCGATATGCTTCTTCAGCTCATTTAACCTTTTCCTTATAGACGGCCTTTCAGTTTCCTTTTCTTTTTTTTTACTTTCCAGCCTGCTACCCAGCTCCGTCACCACATGATTTATTGCATCCACTTCCTTAGCTTTAAAGAATACAATATACTTCGGCTGCTCTCCCGTCTTTTCTTTTACAACAGCAAAATCCACTCCGTATTTATTTGCCGTCCGCTTGAAATCCCTGATACCGATATCGCCGATCTCTATGCTTGTTACACCATCCCCCTTTCCGATCAGCTGTTTTACCGACATCTTTCCTTTGGGCGTTTTTTCCTTACCGGCCTGCTTCATATTCTTTTTGTTCTTCTGCTCCCGCAGATAGTTGCTCAGCGCCCTGTACAGGACCTGTGCAGTCACTTTTCCTGTCCTCACCGCCAGATTGACACTCTTCTGTTCTATCTCCTCCTGCACGGGACTTCACCTCCTTAATCTATCTCGTATGCAGAGAACTCCTGGCCGTCGTATATGAGCGTGACCAGCCTGCTCTCAAATTCGGCAGCCGCTCTGTCCATCTCATCCACGGAAATGAGACCGGGATTTCCTTTACCATCGTACTTGAATATGATCACTGATCCGATAAAGTATCTTCCTTCTCCGGCCCTTATGACCTTACTGCCATTGAAGAGGATGAAATAGGGAGTATTCCTGAGAAATGCACCACGCCCGCATTTGTCCATTTTTTCAATGATCTCTAAAGCCTCATCTTCATAAACTATCCTTGATCTGCCGTTGGTTGCGATCACAAGTGCTCCTTTATCGGTCCTCTCAACATGAGTTTCTTTGATAACTGCTCCGTCAGTGACCGGATCCAGTTTGATATTGATCTCCATTTTCTGCATTTTTTCCTCCTATATGCGTCCTTCTGCCATATCGTTATTTACCAGTGCCTGAAAATAATTCTCCATGGTAAATGCAGCATTATATACCGTTGCCAGGATATACTGCTTAATGTTTCTTACCTTTGCGGGATTCTTTTTCATACAGCCCAGTACATATTCGATATGCATGCTGTTAAGTTTCATAAACTGAGACTTCACCACATTTATGGGTTTGTCATCAGCTGCTATGCGTATGCTCTTCCTGTTTGAACACATCACATCCATTATGAGTCCGAAGATCTCATCCAGTATTCCCCCGTCAAGGGGATACCTTTCATACAGGGTCTCCATACCAAGATGCTGATACATAAATACACTTAAAGCTTCTCTTTCTTTCATATCCTTATCCTCACCGGATAGGATAGGATCAGTCTTATTACTCTCAGTATTATTTATCTCAGTATTATTAGATTCCCATTCGCGTGTGTCCGGACTTCCCGTTTGCAATACTCCGGGATCCCCATTCTGAGAATCCCGGACTTCCCAATCCAGGAAGCGTTTAAAGTTTTTCACAAAAATGATCGCCGGCAGGTTACATCCCTGATGCACACGTTCTATCAGTCCGAAATCACGGAGTTCTTTCAACATCCTGCAGGCTTTGCTGTTACCGCAGCCGAATGCTTCCTTGACGGATTCGATCGTATAGTAGACATACAGATGTCCCTCTCCGTCTTTCCATCCGTTTTGCCTTGAAAGCCCGATACGGTCCATCAATGCCATGTATAAACACCTCGCATCCATGGATAATTCTTTAAATACGCCTCCATCGAATATCTGCCTCGGAAACCTCATGAACTGAAAGTTCTCTGACTCCTCTTCGTAAAAGTAGTCAAATTTCATGACGGTCACTCTTTCCCGGCCTTCTTCTTAGCCCTTCTTTCCTCCATGATCTTCTTATAACAGGGAAAACACATGCTTCTGTCATGACCGTACGGACACTCGTTTCTGCAGTTATGGGGATGTGACACCGGTGCAGGTCTTCCTACCATGCATACTGTGTTTTCTTCATATACCCCTCTCATCTTTTTCTCCTTTCTCAGCAGCTTTCCTAGGAGTTTTCGATGCCTCTTCCTTCTTTACTTTCAGCTCATCAAGTATTGAGGGTTTCTCTTCCTTTTCCGCTGTTTCCTCACGCTGGTTCTGACGCTCCACGAACTTCTCACCAAGCTCGAAAATCTTCTCCTTCGAATCATAGTGGTATACGTTGTCGGTAAGCTTGTCCGCCGGCAGTACCTGGGTTGCATTGATTTCCCTTACCATTGATTCAAGGCCTTTAAGATCCATCTCACCGGTATCGGGAACGATCAGCAGCTCATGTATCGAACTGGGCAGGATAAAGAAATCTCCGCCTGCACGTTCTGCAGCCTTTTCCATGAAGTCCTGATATGCAAGTACTCCTGCACCATGCAGCTTATCGGGTACCGTCGCCACATACATCTGCTCTTCTTCAGGTTCTACCGGAAAAACGCCCATCATCATTGCCTGGTCTACTCCCATCATCTCAGCCATGATCTCGCTCATCCCCTTTATCTGTAAGGGTCTGATCAAAGGTGCGTTCTCCATTGCATCCGCATGCAGCTGCTCCGCTGTTACTCCCAAGCTGTCCATGAGATTATTCGTGATCAGCACGGATGCTGTCCTGTCATCAAAAGAATCAAGCATTATGCGGTATACAACCGCCATATCTTCGATATTCCTGTGAGGTACCGTCTCGAGCATTTCACTGTTGGCTTCTGCAGATACTACTTCCATCGCCAGCTTTTCTTTTACTTTGCTGTAATCCGTGAGTTCAGCCATATTGATCTGCGGACTGTCATCCAGACCGTTCACAGCCATCTCCACAGCCTTATCCATCACCTCTGTGAAACTTCTCCCGTCGTCCATCGCCTCATAACACTTTTCAATTGGAATATTCACTCCCACCTTGCTGCCTTCAGGCGTTACTGTCAGTGCCTCGTAGCTCTCATTCAGTTTCTTCACTTCATTGACGGAGATCTTTACGTCCATTCCTTCATCTGCAAGTCTGTCCTTCACACCCTGAACAAACTGCTCTTTAAAATCCTCATAATCCATTTTTGGTTTTCCTTTCTTTTGTTTTCTTCCCGGTCGTCACCGGATCCTGTCAGTTTCAGGCAAACAAAAAGCGCCGGCCCGCAAGCTCATCAGCTCACGAGCGGCGCTCATCATTTACCCTTATTCTTTTGCAAAAGAAAATGGAC
>JAILES010000033.1 GCA_024687205.1 Lachnospiraceae bacterium | reverse complement strand
AACGATCTTGTCCTTTCCGCCTTCAGCCCACTCCTGCTTGATATCGCAGAGAGCTACGGTGTAGCCGTCAACCTGTGCAAACGCTTTTGCGATACCCTGTCCCATGGTACCTGCGCCGATAACACCAACCTTCATTTATGTATCCTCCTTAAATAATATATTAAACGTTTACTTTTTCTGCATGTACGGATTATCAGACTCGGTCTCCGTACTTGTCACTGCATCCATTCTGCTCGCAAGCTCTTCCCTGTCTTTTTCTTCAGCTTTCTTATTCACTGCCGCTTTGATTCCGAGACATATGAGCACGATGAGTCCTGCAAGTCCTGGTATCACTATCAATAGTAATAATGATCCTGCCACCATAAGCTTACTTGTTCTGGAAGTCCACGATCTTCACCTTTGTGGGATCGTCCTTCTTCTTTAAGAAGTTGCCCATGCCTGCTCTCTGGTCTTCACTCTCGAAGCAGTCACCGAACAGTTTCTCCTCTATCTCTACAGCCTTATCGATGGAAACCTGCAGACCTTCGTTTATAGCCTTCTTGCAGTTGCGTACCGCAATGGGAGCCTGCTTTGCGATACCTGCTGCCATCTTCTCTGCAGCAGCCATCAGCTCTGCCTGGGGATAAACGGCATTTACAAGGCCGATCCTGTATGCTTCGTTAGCATCGATATTTCTCGCGGTGTAGATCATCTGCTTAGCCATGCCTGCGCCCACAAGACGTGCAAGTCTCTGTGTGCCGCCAAAACCCGGTGTGATACCGAGGCCTACTTCGGGCTGGCCGAAAAGTGCATTGTCGGAGCAGATGCGGATATCGCAGCTCATGCTTATCTCGCAGCCGCCGCCCAGTGCGAAACCGTTAACTGCAGCGATAACGGGAATCGGGAAGCTCTCCAGCTTTAAGAACACATCGTTACCCTTCTTGCCGAAAGCTTCGCCTTCTGCCTTTGAAAGGGTGCTCATCTCTCCTATGTCAGCGCCTGCAACGAAGCTCTTCTCACCTGCACCGGTAAGGATCAGACAGCGTACTTCGTTAACATCGACTGCATCAAGTGTTGCGTTCAGTTCATCAAGAACCTGTGAGTTAAGGGCATTCAAAGCCTTCTCGCGGTTGATCGTGATGATCGCATATTTTTCTTTTACTTCGTAATTAATGAATTCCATATCTTCCTCCATAAAACAGGGAGGAGCATATACTCCTCCCTTGTTATTAATACTTCTCAACAACTGTTGCGCAGCCCATTCCGCCGCCGATGCAGAGTGTAGCGAGACCTCTGTTGGATCCCCTCTTGACCATCTCGTGAAGCAGGGTTACAAGTATACGGGCGCCCGATGCACCAACGGGATGTCCGAGGGCGATAGCACCGCCGTTAACGTTAAGTCTCTCGTCCTTATCCTTGAAGCCCAGATCCTTTGCAACACCCAGTGACTGAGCGGCAAATGCCTCGTTTGCTTCGATCAGGTCGATATCATCAAGTGTGAAACCTGTCTTCTTGAATACCTTGCCTACTGCTGCAACAGGACCGATACCCATGATCGCGGGATCAACACCGCCGAGTGCTCCTGCTACCCAGGTAGCCATAGGCTTAACACCGAGTTCCTTAGCCTTCTCTTCGCTCATAACAACTATCGCTGCAGCACCGTCGTTAATACCCGAGCTGTTACCTGCGGTAACGATACCGTCAGCCTTGAATACGGGTTTAAGCTTAGCCAGTGACTCGGCTGTTGTGCCCTCACGGGGACCTTCATCTGTATCAAATGCGATAACTTCTTTCTTCTTCTTAACATCTACTGCAACTATCTCGTCCTTGAACTTGCCGTCTGCGATAGCCTTGCAAGCCTTCTGCTGGCTCCATGCTGCAAACTCGTCAAGCTCTGCTCTGGTGAGGCCGTACTTCTCTGCTACGTTCTCAGCGGTAACGCCCATGTGATACTGATTGAAAGCATCCCAGAGTGCGTCATTTACCATGGTATCAACGATACCGCCCTGGCTCTGATTCGGCCACATCATACGATAGCCGTATCTGCCCTGAGGGATAGCGAAAGGAGCCATGCTCATGCTCTCCATACCGCCTGCGATAACCACATCAGCATCACCTGCAAGGATCATCTGTGCAGCCATATTTACACTGTTGAGGCCTGAGCCGCAGACCACGTTGGTGGTAACTGCCGTTGTCGTTATAGGCAGACCTGCGTTAAGTGCAGCCTGACGTGCAACGTTCTGTCCGAGACCTGCCTGTATAACACATCCCATGTATACATGATCCACATCCTCGGGCTTGATACCCGCACGATTTACAGCTTCCTTTATAACGATCTCTCCCAGTTTAACTGCCGGTGTTGATGCTAAAGATCCGCCCATGGTACCTATTGCCGTACGGCAGGCACCTGCTAATACGATTTTCTTTGACATTGCTCTTCCTCCATATTGTTTTAATCTGTGTCTTGGCGCATCCGCGCGCTACGAAACATATTATCATAGAAAGCACGCGTTTGCAATGGATTTTCACGCAAGAATCCGCAAAAATACAAGGTTCGTTTACATAAAAAAGGGGGGGCCCATCGGCCCCCATTCTGATCTCTTATACTTCCGGTTCGATGAGTCCGTAGGTATTTCCCTTTCTCTTGTATACCACGTTCACCTGATCCGTCTCCGCATTACAGAATACGAAGAAGTTGTGTCCCAGAAGCTCCATCTGCACGCATGCATCCTCGGGATACATTGGCTTGATGTCGAATTTCTTGGAACGGATGATCTTAACCTCTTCCTCATCCATGAAATCCTTCTCAAGGAACTCCTGCTTGAAGCTGCTGGCGTTCTGCTCCTTGTCTGTCAGCCTTGTCTTATATTTCTTCAGCTGTCTCTCAATGATCTCCTCCACCAGGTCGATGGAAACATACATATCATTGCTTACCTGCTCCGAACGGATGATATTGCCCTTAACCGGGATCGTCACCTCTATCTTCTGTCTGTCCTTCTCAACACTCAGTGTTACATGTACTTCCGTATCTTCCGAAAAATACTTGGAGAGCTTTCCGATCTTGTCTTCAACCGCACTCTTCAATCCTTCCGTTACTTCGATATTCTTTCCCAGTATGATGAACTTCATACACCTGTACCTCTCTTTCCCCGCGTTAAGCAGAGTTCTATGATGCTCGCATCCATGCCTTTACACAGGATACATCCGTATTATACCACAGCTTCCGTTTGTTAGCAAGCTGACTCAAACCACGGAACCACGGGGAACCACGGGGACGGGGAACCACGGGGACGGACCTCCCGGTTTTCGTAAAACCACGGGTAAAACCACGGGGACGGACCTTCCGGTTTTTCCCCGGCTTTTGTCACTTCATTACAACAAGTTCGTATTCCCTTGTTCCCACCCCGATCTTTTCGGCATGTTCAAGGGTCTCGGCCCAGGATACGTTGGGATTGCTGTTATGCCATACATCTCCGTGATCGTGGAAATGCTCTGATGCCATGTTATCGCCAAGCTGGCTGTTCCTGATGGGTTCCGCCTTCTGGCACAGATCCACGCAGGCCTGGTCCAGGGCTACCGGATCAAAAGAAGCCAGCATTCCGATGTCCGGAAGTATCGGAGCATCGTTCTCGCCATGACAGTCGCAGTTCGGTGACACGTCGGTGATCAGGCTGATGTGGAATGAAGGCCTGTCATGCAGCACTGCAGCCGTATATTCAGCCATTCTCCGACCCAGCATCTGGGGTGCGTCCCAGTTATCATTCTCTATAGCATCAAAGGCACAGGCACCTATACAGCGTCCGCAGCCTTTGCATTTTTCCGGATCGATCCATGCTTTATTGCCGTCATAACTGATGGCATCGGATCCGCATTCTTTCGCACATCTTCTGCAGCCTCTGCACATATCGCTGATCACATGGGGATGACCGCTGTTGTGCTGCTGCATCTTGCCGGCGCGGCTGCCGCAGCCCATACCGATATTCTTGATGGCTCCGCCGAAGCCTGCCTGCTCGTGGCCCTTAAAATGATTTAAGGATATCACTATATCAGCATCCATGACGGCACGGCCGATATATGCCTCTTTACAGTATTCACCGTTCGGCACCGGGACAGTTATATCATCGGTTCCGCGCAAACCGTCAGCTATTATGATCTGGCAGCCCGTGGTCACTGTATTGAAGCCGTTGATATTGGCACAGTCCAGATGTTCAAGCGCATGCCTGCGGCTTCCGGGATACAGGGTATTGCAATCGGTCAGGAAGGGGAGTCCGCCCAGTTCCTTTATCACATCTGCAACAGCTTTGGCATAATTCGGCCTTAGATATGCGAGATTGCCCAGCTCCCCGAAATGCATCTTGATAGCCACAAACTTTCCGTTCATGTCCACCTTTCCTATTCCGGCCATCCTTATCAGCTTTTGAAGTTTTGCGGGAAGACTCACTCCCAGAACTGTCCTGAAATCCGTGAAAAAAACCTTAGATTTATCCATTCCGTAACCTCCTATATCCCCCGTTGCTTATGTCTGTATCTTATCAAAATCCCGACTACATCGCAACTTTCTCACCTGCATGAATGCAGACTTCTTTTTCACCATAACAAAACCAAAGATCTCTCGCTGTCGGATTGATGCAGATCTTCATTGCGGTATCAAATATCAATCTGCCGAATGCATCACAGTAATCATATATCTCTATATTCGTAGCGTACCATATATCTTCCCTGCCTCTTACGGCTTCCGCAAATTCTTCAAGAACGTTCCAATTATTCTGCGCCTCAAACTCATAACTGTGGCCCCACAGATAAAACAGCATCGGATGCCAGCGGTTTTCGTCCCTCGTAAACCTTTCAGCCAGTTTCATAAGTTCCGGATCATTGTGGTGACAGGTAGCCGGCAGCCTGAGCCAGTCCTGCGGAAGGAAGAAATCATGTGTCGAATTCACGGTCCTGGCATATGCAATACCGCAGTTTTTCAGTATCTCCACGCTCTTATCATCGTATGCACCGTATGGATAGGCAAAGCCTCTGATCACCGTTTGGAATATCTCCTCAAGCGTGCTTCTGTCCCGCAGTACTTCCTCGGTGGCAAGATTTCCCGGCAGTCCCACAAGCGCAGCATGTGTATAGGCATGGGCAGCAATCTCCCAGCCGCTGCCACGATATACTTCTTTTAGGCGTTCAAGCGGCATGCGTCTGTGTATGGCTCCTGAAGCATACTTCACATCAACCTCGGGAAAACATCCGCTATTGATATTAAATGTTCCTTTCAATCCATGTTTCAGGGCGATCTCCAGCAGACGCTCATCCTGTTCCACACCATCATCATAACTCAAAGTCAGTGCTTTTGCTTTTCCACCGGGAAACCGCATTATCAGATTTGCCATATTGATCCACCTCCGGAAAGTCTTTCTCCGTTAACATGCTACATGATACCATATTTCCCCGCTCTTTTCCA
This sequence comes from Lachnospiraceae bacterium, assembly GCA_024687205.1. Taxonomy (GTDB): domain Bacteria; phylum Bacillota; class Clostridia; order Lachnospirales; family Lachnospiraceae; genus NK4A136. The sequence goes on along the minus strand of JAILES010000033.1, from coordinate 13,315 downwards.
CTTATCGTGTTCACTCACACCACCTGTCACATATCAAGCCGGCCAAAAGCCTCTTGACATAGTATCATTTTTAGAAAACCATGGGGACGGACCTTCCGGTTTTTGAAAACCATGGGGACGGACCTTCCGGTTTTTTACTCTTCTTTCAAAAGTCGGTAAAGCACTGTTCTCGAAAGTGAAGTAATACGACTGATTTGTCGTAACGATATCCCCCGTGCGAGAAACAGCCTGATGTTTCGTTTTAGTATCTCCTGATCAACAGGAATCTTTGCTCCCAGTTTCTCAGTAATGATTTCCATAGCATTCTTATCATTAACTTTAACAAGGACACGATGATCTTCCTGATTTTTAATAATATCGTCTTCTGAAGCATCTTTCAGATACTTTTTCAGAGTCTTCCGCCCCATCATTTCCAAAACATAATCAACATCTGTAATTCCGGAAAGATCAAAAATATATTCTGCGGCACTGCTGTACTCATACTCCTCCGGGCTTGCACAAATCCCGGCAATTACTGGGTTATGCAGAATATAATGCACAACCTTTATGAAATACCTTTCATCATTTACGGGTTCACTTTTGAATCTGTCTTGAAAGAGATTCCCACAACGATCATGTTTGGCATTGTACCAAAATACGTATGAGTCCAAAAGCCGTCGAAACACTTTATGCAAAGGCTCTTTCCCTTCTTTGATCAGAAGGTGTATATGATTATCCATCAGGCAATATGCAAACAATTCATAGCCGCATATACCTTTGTAATAAGACAATCTGTCGAGGAATCGAGCCCTGTCTTCTGCATCCCAAAAAATAATCTGCCGATTTATCCCTCTTAAAATGATATGATAAATCTTTGTTTCACTTAAAATCCTTGCTTTTCTTGACATTCTTTCTGTAACCCGCTTTCCAACGATGCGGAAGCAAAAAATTCCCTAAGAATTCCTTACTTCATATTCTATAGGCTGATTGAAACAGACGGAAGTCTGTTTACTCTTCGGAAGATGTCCCGAAATTTTTGATAATGTTTTAATACAATAAAGCACGTTTGTCAACAAAAAAACAATGAAATCTGTCCCCATGGCAAAAAACCATGAGGTCCGTCCCCGTGGTTTCGTCCCCCATGGCAAAAAACCATGAGGTCCGTCCCCGTGGTTTCCTCTTGACATAGTATCGTTTTTATACTATACTTAGTATACATTAACTACTATCAATCCGATAAGGCAAAGCGAGGTATCAGATGAATACAAAACACCAAAAAATATCCGTAGCAGTTGACGTTCTTCTCTTTACGATATCAGATGATAAACTGCAGATCGTTCTGACGAAACGCAGCAGCGAGCCTTTCAAAGACATGTACTGTCTGCCCGGAGTATCGCTGCAGGAAAACGAGACACCCGAAGAAGCAGCCGAAAGGTCCCTGAGGGAACGGACCGGACTTACGGACATCTTTTTAGAACAGCTCTACACCTTCGGTGACACGGAGCGCGATCCCAGGAGCCGGACCATATCCATCGCTTACTACGCCCTTACGGATCCGGACAAACTCCTTTCATCAAACTTAAACGAAGCTGCCGTTCTGATGCCGGCAGACAGGATCTTAAGTGGCAGGATAAAACTTGCCTTTGACCATAAAAAGATAATTGAATATGGCAGGATGAGACTGAAGGGGAAAGTCAGCTATTCCGACATAGCATTCGAATTCGTACCCGAAGATTTCACATTGCCTCAGTTGCAGAAAGTATACGAGATACTGCTGGGTGAAGAACTCTACAAAGCAAATTTCAGAAAGATGATCTCACCCAAGGTCGAGGCAACGGGTGAAATGCTGACTGGCCTGGCTCACAGACCAAGCCGTCTGTACAGGAGGAAAAAAGCCCGTCCGTAAGCAACAGCTATAAGGAGGTGACAACATGAACAGATTTAAAGCTTTTATCAAAGATGAACTAAGCGGCTGGAAAGGGATCGAGGTATTCTGGCTGCTCTTTGCAAACATCGCGCTGCTGGTGATCTCACTGATACTCGGTGATACGGCTGTAGGCATCCTTGCATCCTTAACAGGCGTGACCTGCGTTATATTATGCGGCAAGGGCAAACTGTCCAATTACATCTTCGGCACCGTTAACGTACTGCTCTACGCCTATGTTGCCTGGAAGGCAAAATACTACGGCGACGTGATGCTTAACCTGCTCTACTACTTTCCTACCAACGTACTGGGCTGGTTTGTCTGGAAGAAAAATATAAACAACGAGACCAAGGAAGTTGTTAAAAAGAGAATGACCGTAAAACAGGATATACTGGTGGTCATCATAAGTGCAGCCGGGATCTTCGGCTACGGCATGATCCTGAAACTGCTCAACGGAAATCTCCCCTTAGTGGACAGCATGAGCACGGTCCTCTCGGTGGTCGCACAGATACTGATGATCAAACGCTTCACCGAACAGTGGATAGTCTGGATACTTGTTGATGCCGTATCCGTCATCATGTGGATCGCAGCCTTCTTTAACGGAGGCGAAAGCGTGGCCGTACTGCTGATGTGGAGCATTTATCTGCTCAACGCCATCTTCATGTTCGTGAAATGGTATAAGGGAAGCAAAACGGAGGTGACAGCATGAACGATAAACTGAAGGCCGGAATGAGATATCATGTGGGAATGTACGGCGGTTCCTTCAATCCCCTGCATAACGGCCATAAGGAATGCCTGCTGAAGGCCGCGGCTCTCTGCGAAGAACTCTACGTGGTCATCTGCAGCAGAAGCGATGCTTCCGATATAGACGAAAAGATAAAATACCGCTGGGTTTATTCCCTGACTTCCCATATAGGAAACGTGCACATCAGACTGCTTAAGGACAGAACAAAGAACAAGAGTGATTATACCGAAGAATACTGGGACGAAGACAGCCGCAAAGTAAAAGATGCCATCGGCAAAAAGATCGACGTGGTATTCTGCGGCAGCGACTATGACGAGAACAGCTTCTGGAACAAGTGTTATCCCGAAAGCGAACTTTACATCTTCCCCCGTGATGAGTATAACTCCACTGCTTTACGTGAAGACATATATGCTCACTGGGACTGGCTGCCTCTCTGTGTCAGACCTTACTATGTTAAAAAAGTGCTGATCATAGGATCCGAGAGCTGCGGCAAATCCGTGCTCACGATAAATCTTGCCCATCACTACAATACCAACTACCTCGAAGAAGTGGGCCGTGATCTGTCGATGCTGTCGGGAACGGATGAGATGATGCTGCCCGAAGATTACACCCGCATCCTGCTTGAACACAAGGACAAGGAAATACAGCTGATGAAGCAGAGCAACAAAGTACTCTTCGAAGACACCGACTGTCTGATAACAAAGTTCTTCATGGACTTTCTTGAAAACGGAAATGAAGATAACAAGAAACTGGCTGAGAGCATTGCAGCACTTAATCATTACGACCTGATACTCCATGCGGAACCCGACGTTGAATTCGTACAGGACGGTGACCGCAGTGAAGAGATCGCGGCCAACAGACAGCTCTACAGCGACAGGATAGAAAAACTCTATGAGAAATACGGTTTTAAATGCGAACGCATTTCCGGCAGTTATCTCGAAAGATATGAAAAAGCGATAGAACTCGTTGACAGACTGTTCTGATATTAATTATCTTCTTTATACGAAAGATGATATTCGGAAATGATTTCCTTAACTCCCGGCAAGGTCATAAAGACTTCTGCCGGGATCTCTTTATCTTCAAACACTATCTTCGAATCCGTCTCGTTTAAATGCGTGATAAAAAGAGATGCCACTTTATCGTCTTCCGCGAAGCCCGGATAAATCTTTTCAGCTTCCTCCAGATCATCACGTATCGGTGCCAGGAATTCTTCAAGGCTTTCATGCTTTGCATAACGTATGCTTCCCTGCCAGTCATTCCTGACATTGGTAAGGTCTGTGCCAAGCTCACCTAAATCTTCCCGTAAAGTCTCACAGTGCAGCGGTCCTGCTCCGTGTCTTGTCACGTAGGTTCTGGTCACATAGCAGGCTTCACTCAGTTTAAGTCCGGCTGCTTTTAACAGCATGACAATATTGTGCAGCCCGGTTCTCGAGCCTGTCACATGAGGTGCATAAGTTTTATTTTCGGCATCAAGCAAAAGACCCTGTCCGGTTTCAAAAACAATATTCTCTTGAGAGCGCAGAAACTCCGACTCGTCTTCCACAGGCCTTACATGCTCAAGGCTTCTCAGCATCTCATCTGCCGCATTGAACAGTACATTCTCGGAAGCCAGCAGTTCGGTATATTCCGAAGGCTGTTTATCAAGACCGCTTTCCATGAATCTTTTCCTGCCGTAGCTTTCCCTTATGCCAAGAAGCTTCTTTGCAAGCGTCTCCGCACTCATGCCGAAGAGCTCGCCCGCGTAAAGCCCCGCGCCTGCTTCTGTCCTTAAATAGCCTTCCCATATCCCCATACCGCAGCTTCCGTGTCTTTTATCTCCCCTTCCCGTCTCCAGCGCCATGTTTATCAGCACATCATCGGGATAGATCAAGGGAGTGTTTACACTGCAGTATATCTCCGGCTTAAACCCGAGATCCTTTATCTCGTCTCCCAGCTTATACAGATCCGGGAAGTAGCTTGAAGCAAAGTAAGTACCAGCTCCTCTGAAAGAGCCTGACGAAAGCTGGTGAAAGATAAATCTCTTCCCTTTATTTACGACTGTATGTCCTGCCTGGGCTCCTCCGTTGTGTTTCACCACAAGACAGGCCGGGACCTGCGCGCAGAAATGATCTACGGCAAGTCCCTTTCCTTCGTCTCCGAAATTTTTTCCTATTACGGCAACTATCACAGTCTTATCTTATCTCCTACATTAAGGTTCTTAACGGCATCCTCTACTATGCTCTTTGCGGAAGGATCAAGATCCTTGAATACCTTTTCCTTATCCATTCCGTTTGTCAGCTGTATTGCTGCTATTATGACTTCGGGAAGATATTTGACCTGGTTCGGATCCATGCTTATCACACGTCCCGGTACCAGTTTTGCCGCGCTGTCCGCGCCGCTCCTTAAGTCGATGTGGAAGAGTTCGTATTTCTCCGAAGCCATCTTCGCCAGGTCTTTCGATGATATCTCCGGTGACTGCTCGTCAAAGACCTTTTTGATATGTCCCGGCTTTAAAGAATCATGGAAACCCGCATCACCGATGGTAAAACAGTAGCCCTTCTTCTTGCGCAGGTTGTAGCTGTCGATATCGGTATGCTTAGCGACGAAATACCAGAGCAGCTGGTAATCCTCGGGTGCATCCCCGCCTTTTCCTTCTATCCACAGTTCCATAAGCTGTTCCGCAATACGTATATCCGACTCGAACTGTGTCACCTGAAGAGGCGCATCATCGTTGCCCGCGTCTCCGATAGCTGCAAACATCAGCTGGGGATCCTCCACCAGGTCGGTGGAATACAGCTTCTTCATAAGTTCGTTAAGAGAGTTCTTGATGATCTCTTCCGAAAGATATCCCATAGAACCCGTAACATCAACTCCTATGGCAATGGGTGTTGAATTCGGATGTTCCTTCGAATCCCTCGCTTCCCTCTTATCGATAAACCGCGGATTATAACGGTCATCCATTTTTCTCGAAGTAAAGATCTCGTTCACCGATGCTGAATCGATCTTTCTGCTTTCCTTCAGTCTGCTCCAGTCTGATGCTCTGTAACTTCCGTATCCCATAGTTCACACCTTCCTTTCTTTATGTTTGGTCTGCCTATCCTTCAAATTCTGCGAAATGATGTCCGCCGAAGCCCTTTTCTATCACGCTGTCCCAATATTCAAAATCATCATAAGCCGTTGCCCTCGGGTCTGAATCCAGGAACTCTGCATAGGCTTCCGGTCCCTCCTCAAGCTTAGTTCCCGTCAGCTGTTTAGCTGTTTTCCTCATACTCTTAAGAGCTGTCACCGGGTGTCCGGCCCCCAGATCCCACCAGCCTCCGAAAAGAAAAGCTTCGTGACTTTTCGGGTTGATGAACAGGTTGTCCGCATCCAGATGTCTGTGATCACGCTCATTAAATTCCAGCAGACAGCATAAGTTTTCCATTCTCGATATCATCCATGCCACATGCTTAGGATGCAGATTGGCAAATACAAAAAGGGGATAAACATTCTCGCTCTTTGTAAAAGCTAAGAGCACGGCATCATTCTTAAGCTCGAATCTTGCATTCAGATGTGGCAGTGTATTCCTTAAGTTTTTGATATCCGCCGAAGGATACTCAAGACTCTCTATATTTTCAAGCATTCTGCCGGCATAATATTTCTTCGATGCCGGGAACACATAGATCACACTGTCCTTGTTAATGAACACATCGATACCGTCCACCTGCGTCCTGTATGTATAAGAAACTTCTATGGCACCGTCCACACCATCAAAATTCTCATGATCGCTGTCACCCCAGAGTCTTAATACATCTCCTTTTTCAAAGATCGTATCATTTACGCTGCGGACATACTGCAGCACATTATCACGGTATCCTTTATAGCCCTTAAGTTCCGCATCCGAGAAATACTGTTTGGTACCACAGAACGGACACTTAAGTTCTCCGTGAGTATGTATCTCAAACTCGCCGCCGCAATTGGAACATTTGTACTTTAACATTTTGTAACCTCCGGCTTCTTACATAGTATCTATTTGATACTATTGTTAGTATACAATAGCTACTATCCTTTTGTCAATACCCTATATCATAAAGAGCGTCCTGTTATCAGAACGCTCACTCTTTCTCGTGCATCTCTTTCTTTATCTTGTACATCAGGTCATCCGCTTCCTTTACGTACTCTTCGAGAGTAGCTTCACGTCTGTTTACCGGATCGGTTGTGACATAACCGATGCTGGCTGTCAGATCGTATGGGATCTTTCTTTTAACGCAGCGCTCTTTCAGATTCTTTTCTATATCAGCCTTCATCTGCACGGCTTTTTTCTCATCGCATTCAGGTATGATCACTATGAATTCATCGCCGCCGTAGCGTACCGTTATCCACTCTTCTTCGGTTCTCTCACTGATGGACGCAGCCACCATCTTTATGGCATTATCGCCTTCATCATGTCCGTACCTGTCATTGATCAGCTTCATGTAATTGATATCGATGAACATGACGGTCATCGCTGTATTATTCTCAAGACTTGCCTGATAAAGCGGCAGTGCCTTATTCTCATAACCCATGCGGTTATATACCCCGGTCAGCGCATCCTTGTCATAGATCTGCTGCAGCCTTAAGTTTGCACGGAGCAGCTTCACCGACTGCTGCAGTTTCTCCACATAAGGGAACATCATCGAATCATTGAGCACATAGGGTTTATCCGTGAATACGGCATAACCGTAATTATACTGATAGTAATGAAGCGGCAGTATGTAGAAAACATGCCTCTCTCCGTCCTTCTTCTCATAGGCGGGTATAAGGGCTTTCGCATCAACATGCTCCACATCCAAAAGCTTTTCGTCTCTGAGCGCCACCAGTACTTCCAGATCACCGCTCAGCTTCTCGGCCAGCAGTTCCTTCTCATCAGCGCTCACCTTATCCAGATACTCACCGTTGAACACGAGATAAAATGCCGAGCCTTCAAACTGATGGTTTTCCAGATAATGATTTCTGAGCTTTTCTCTCATCTCACGGAAATCGGAAACCTCCGAAAGACAGTTTCTCATCTTTCTTTCATTCTGTTCAAGCAGATTGTTATCGGTATTTCTCTGGAACGAATGCTTACAGTAAACCAGCCTGCGTTTTACGCATTCGAGCGGAGTGCAGCCGCAGCTTTCCGCAAATACTGCCTTGGTGGGAACCTTGATCTTCGCAGCATCACCGCCGATATGCTCATATATCAGTTCACAGGCTCTGCGGGCCACGTGCTTATAATCCTGCTTAACGGTAGTGATGGCAGGATAGAACATCTCTGCACCTTCAATATTATCAAAACCGGTGACTATCACATCATCCGGAACCCTTATCCCTCTTTTATCAAGCTCGGTAACGACAGCAAGTGCCATGATATCATTTGCACATACTATGGCATCGGGCAGTTCCTCTCCGGGCTTTAACATACGGTTAAGGGCTTCAAGAGTTCTTCTGTTTGCCCACTTGCCGTACTCTACATTCTCATCAGGCAGGTCGAGTCCGTGCTCTCTCAGCACTTCCCTTGTGATACGCAGTCTGTCATTGCTGTCCACATGGGTCTCGGTACCGCCCATATAGAACACGCGCTTTACACCGTGTTTTTCTACGAGATGCGTTACCAGTTCACGCATTCCGACTTCATTATCAACACAAAGAGAAGTGACCCCGTCAAACTCCATCCCCAGACTGACAACGGGAACACCCAGATCTCTTGCCTTCATGCATATTTCCTGTGCTGTATCATCCGAATTGAGCAGATTGGAAAAAACTATGACTCCGTCGTAATCCGACAGTTCACACAGATTATAGACGTTAAGCTCCCCCTGCATCGTCTGACGCTGTTCGCTGTAAGAAGCGAAACTCACGAAAACGTATATATCAAAATCTTTGGTATCGGCATACTCCTCAAAGCCTTCCATGGCCTTGGCCAGAACATCCGGGCTCCAGCCATTGGCGCATACCGCTATCTTTTTTTTCACCTGCAGCCCCCTTTACATAAGAACGCCGTGCGCACAGAACGATTATAACACAACATCTTGCGGTTTGCAATGACTAATGGTAGCAGAAAGGCCACATCTTTCCTTCTTCAGATCTATTTCAGCCAGTCCAGCGCATACGTAAGAGGGTAGTCTTCTCCCCTGTCAAATACTGCAGTTATCATATTCCCATCCACGGGTATCACTATATCTATGGGCACCCTGCCTTTATGATCTGCGTAAGTGTCTATCAAAGGCTCGGCTTCCTCAGTCAGGCTCGGAACGGCAGAATAGGACAGACTGCCTTTGTTTAATTCTATACTGCTTACGGCCTGACAGGAGCTGTTGGTCTTTGTGTATCCCATGACAGTCACATTCGGATACTCTGCCATCAGATATGTCATCTCGTCTCCGGCGCTTACGGTTTCACCGTTTACCAGGAGCACTATGCGGCCGTCTGCCCAAAGATCTTCGCCGCGATATGTGATGGCCTCGTTCTTCACATACTTTCCGTCATCGCCGCGCTCATACCTGGCATTCTCCCGGTTTATCTCTGCACAGTAGCAGTCGATATGTTCGCCTTCCGGTGCAAACAGCTGTACCACGCCCATCACCATGAACGGGCTGCCGCCGGAATTCCCGCGAAGATCGATGATGATATCCTTCACTCCTTCTTCTTTGTATGCAAGCAGCTGTGTCCTGAGCGCATCCGTCATCTCCCTGTAATCCGAGCCCGCATAACTTTTCATATCATAGGACATGGCATAGATGCGGAGCAGTGCGGTATCATCGTTTATCTTCTGCCAGTCAAGATTACTGATCAGCACGCCGTCATCGATCTTTTCCAGCGTGGTCAGCAGTCTGCAGATATATGCTCCGAGCCTTGGTGCCTTAACTGTTTTCTCCGTCCCGTCATCCGAGATGAAACCGATCGTGACTGTATCGCCGCCATAACCTGCAGCATAGATCGTTCTGTAAAATGCTTCATTCTCCGCATCGGGCATGTTTGCCATCATCACATCGGCTTTGGAAACCAGATCTTTGATACTCATTCCGTCCCAGGATGTTATGACCGTGCCGTTCTTTATCCCTGCATCCCTCAGCGTATATCTGATCGTCTCAATGTCCGGCGCCAGCTCCGTCTTATAATCTTTCAGTTCCTCATAACCTTCCGTGACCGCATAAGACTCGGCACCTCCTTCGACATTTACTGCAACGTAACTCCCGTCCGTGAGTTTAACCAGCGAGAGGCCGTAATCATTTCCGAATATCTTATACAGTGCACTCTCGAAGCCGTCGGAATCTCCGAAGGAATAACTGACATGACCGTCATAGAATTCGTTTGCAAACTGCATCCACAGCTTTATGCTCGCTGCCTCATCCTGTTCTTTTGTTGCCGCCGCAAACTGCGGGCTGTACTTCGCATACAGCGCATCCCAGTCTATCTCTTTTTCTTCGGCGAGCACATAATACTCTTTCATTTCATTGAAACCTTTTTCGAAATCAGCAGAATAATCATCCGCACGATAAAGAGGACTCAGCATGCAGAAGATTAAGCTTGCGGCGACCACCGCTCCTGCGATGCACACTACAGCCCTGCGCACGCGTGCATCATCAGCAAACAGACATATGATAAACAGCGCCGCCCCAATATATACTCCGGCGTAATACTTATCCCAGGGGATAAATACCGACAGCGTGACAGCCAGCACCGGCGGCAGGGCATACAATACGCGCCACTTTGTCGTAGGGTGCTGCTTTTCCAGTCTTATCACAAGAAGAAGGAGCACACTCAGTATCATCTCCGTTAAAGCCAATATCTTATCCATAGCACTCTCCTCCTTAATTCAGGTCTTCGCGTCTGAACAGTCCGTAGCCCATCAGCAGATATATAACTGTCATCACGCACGACATCAGCACGGTATTTGCGATCAGTCCCGGTTCCGGTTTTGAAATATATTTCGAGTAATATATGATGCCCTTTTCCATACTGATGTTATACACGTCCCTTACGCTAAAACTCATCAGGGCCATCACGTTTTTAAATGCCGAAAGATATGTTGATCCCTCGCCCCTTGATGCGAACATTGCGCCAAACGTATACGCTATATATCCCCAGACCATCACTCCGGTGGCTTTTTTTGCCCAGAATGCCAGGAAACACATGAACGCAGCCAGGCGCATATACGGAAATGCACAGCAGAGCAGTCTTAAAATCGCATACTTAAACTCCATGGTATTTCCCCATCCGTATATCACCCCGGATACGATGACCGGAATGAGCGAAAGTATCATCGAGAACAGTGTTGTAAACAGCACGGAGAATACAGTCCTCGGGAAAAAAACGGCTGCTCTTGAGTGTCCCGACAGAACTTCATAGTTGATGACTTTTTCTTTCATATCCCCGGCGCACAGATACGCCACAAACACGCACATCACCATGAGTGCAAATGTATAGCATACGGAAGGATCGTCGGCAACGAGACTTGATGCAGTCTTCGGAAGATAAGTGAGCTCTTCCGTCCACACCGGACTGATAAAGCCCACGACCAGGCCGATCATTATAAGTATGACATACATAAAGCGTGAGTGCTTCATATTGTACATAAACAAAGCTATCTCATTTTTCATCTTCAGTCCCTGTCCTTTCTTAAGAATACAAGCGCTGCTCCTGTCAGATACAGGATTGTCAGGAGCAGTGATACCGCTATGGTCCCTGCAATAAGTCCTGCAGGCAGCTGGGCAAGAAATACGCTGACCTGCTTACCGTCTATCACCATGCTCTTCGCATTATCAAGATACAGCACCTGCCTGAAACTGCTCATCGACAGCGCATACTTTATATCGATATCAAGTATTTCCGAAAAAACCGAGTCTATGACCGCTTCCACTTCAATGATCACCACTGCCAGCGCCATTCCTTTCCCGGCGCCTCCCGCAAGTATGGTGAAGAAGATCAGAAGCGAGACCAGCCGCAGGAGCGGAAGGAACATCAGCGCCTGACGCAGCAGCGCCCACTTCATATCAACACTTATCCCCCAGCCGTTGATCAGCGAAAAATACCCGAGCGGAAGAGATATCAGTATCCAGCAGATCATACCGCCCCAGAGCAGGCCGGCAGCGATCCTTCCGAGAAATGCTGCAATCCTCTTGTTTCCTCCGAGTATCTCATAATTTACGGACTTATCCGAAAGATCAGATCCCACCAGTCTTGTCACCACCAGCAGGGCAGCTACAAGGGAGATGATCGTAACATCACTATTCATCCCTGTATAATATACCGCACCTGTCATATCCGAGAATGACAGGCCATCCAGCGAGCCCATAAATGCCATGGCAACTACCGGTATACTGACTATCGTTATGAGTGCGACCACGATAGCAAGGTCTTTTCGCACGTAATAATTCAGCGAACGGAATACGTTTATCATAAGCGCTCACCCTGCACCTTTCTCATATAGTATTCCTCAAGGTTGACCGCATTCCTGCAAAGCTCTATCGGAGTGGCTCCTCCACGATACAGTGCTGTCGATATCTCTTCTATGCGGTCCAGCCCGTCATAGATCTTGATCTTTCCGTCTTCGGTCGCTTCCAGTCCTGTTATCCCGCATTCGTTTGTAAGTATCGCACTTGCCTTCTCATTATTGACCGTATTGATGCGGAAATATTCGCAGCATTCCCTCTCCAGCTCTTCGGAACTCAGCTCGCCCGTGATGCGTCCGTGATCCACGAAGATATAATCGGTACACAAAAGCGAAAGCTCGCTTAGGATATGGGAAGAAATGATGATCGTTGTCTTTTCTTCTTTGTTCATTTTTTTCAGAAGCTCACGTATCTCAACTATCCCTTCGGGATCGAGTCCGTTAACCGGCTCATCAAGCACCATGAACTCCGGCTTGCCCATAAGCGCATTGGCAAGCCCCAGCCTCTGCCTCATGCCCATCGAGAAATTCTTCACCGGCTTCTTTCCCGTATCCGTAAGATTCACTATCTCCAGCACTTCATCTATCCTTTTCTTATCGGGTATGCCCTTCTGAAGACGCTGCTTCTCAAGATTCTCTCTTGCCGTCATATTATCTTTTGCATAAGGCATCTCTATCATAAAGCTCATGCGTGTCCTTGCATGACAGAGTCCTTTTTCATCCGATGCCCCGTATATTGAAATGTTTCCTTCGGTCGGAAAGACCAGTCCGCCCATCACCTTCATCGCAGTGGTCTTGCCCGCACCGTTAGGTCCCACCAGTCCCACTATGCTGCCTTCACGCACTTTAAAATTCACATTATCCAGCGCCTTCTGCTTACCATACTGTTTTGTAAGCGCCTTTGCTTCCATGATTACCTCAGCCATACTCTCCTCCTTTTCGATCACGGGGACGGTTCTCCGGTTGTTTGTTGACAATCACGGGGACTGTTCCCCGCCTGGTTTCGACATATTACGCAGTCAATGTTAAGAGTTCAGGCTTGCACACAGGTCGCTGCGCACTAAGATTCGAACTTCGCCGCAGTAACAGTCTCGGGCTTCTTAACTCGCTTGCTCGCACTATATCGGTGCGAGCTGCACTCAGACAATGCGAATCCCGGACTTGCTGCTCGTTCTCATCAAGTGCTCCGCTAAAGGTGCAAGGCCTGAATCTCTTACATTGCCTGCTTTATCTGCCAATCACGGAACCGTCCCCGTGATTGATTATCGATAACTAAGCAAGCAGCCGTATGGGATTC
>JAILES010000011.1 GCA_024687205.1 Lachnospiraceae bacterium | reverse complement strand
TTTTGATGCCCAGATGAAAGAGAGCCCGGTATTTCAGGTGGTAAATAAGAAAGATGACTATATATTTGCTACCAAAGATTATATAGGCACAAAGTTTAACGCTTTCGGAAATGTAACATATCGTTTTATCAAGATAAGCAGTATTGCGGTACTGCATACCGTAAGAAACGGTAACGGTCGTTGTGATGTTGAATTTCGTAACGGCAGCAAAGATGTGCTGCTGATCTGGGTTGCGGAAAACGAGGCTAAAGTTGAAGAATTAAAGAACTGCCTTGCGAGTATCAATCTGAATCTGGATGCTTTCTGAAATCATTGATCATATGCGCTTATTGGCTAAGAAGGGTGAAGAAGGGATGAAATATGTCAAGGATAAAGGGTATCTTAAATTATAAGAAACCGGGATTTTGGATCATCCTGACAGCGTTGATAGCATGTATAGCTGTTGCGGTATGTTTCCTTACCAACCCGAAAAAAGATGTGAGCGATATGCAGGCAGAAGGGAAAAATGAGGCGGAAGAGATAACTGTTCCGGAAGAGACAAATACCGCGGAAGATATGAATGCTCCGGAAAACATGGATGTAAGCTACTCATATGAAAACGGAGAGTTTGTTGTTATAGACAGAGACGGAAAGATTAAAACATTTCAGTATAGAAAAGAGTTAAGAGGGCGTGATCCCGGTGCTGCATGTGACGGTATGTTCATAGTTCTTACCAATGATCCGGATATCACGTATGAAAGAGTATCGCGAAGCATTTACAGCAGTAATTCAACGGATTGGATGAGTGATACGATCATACTCGGAATGCATACGCTGGATGATAACGGAGATATAATTGATCTCTGAGAGAACTATGGGAGTAACGGGGGCGATGGAAACACAAGCAGAAAGGGATGGATTCAGTATACTGGATCTGCATGTAAGAGCTTATGATCCTGAGGTTACTGTGTCATATTTTCAGGATCTGAACCTGCTGCAGATCATCGATAAGCTGACTGCAAGATGGGGAAAGAAGATAAAAAGTTATTACAGATATCTTCCCGGAACTCCCGAGGAGGAGGCTTATCGCCGTGCTGTTTACTGCGATATTAAAAAAGACAGCGTATATGCGGCGCTGATGAGCTTCACCGAAGATCTGGAAAACGTGGATAAACTCCGCAAAGAAAAGAAAAAGGTCTACAATTTAAAACAGAGGGCAGTATGGCAGATAAGGGAGACAGAGAGTTATATCACTGCCTATGAAAAACTTGAAAAAGAACTGGAACAGGAAGAACTCTCATCAGAGGGGATGACGGCTTTCCTGCAGATACTTAAGGATATACAGGGCAGTGAAGAGTACAGACGGATCAGGGAACAGACCAAAGCCGTACTTGCAAAGATTAAAGAACTCCGATTTATAATAACCTACGATAAGGATCGTATCAGTGTAACTCTCGGAGAATTACCGGAAGAGGGAGCATATCCGGAGATGAGAGGGTCACTTCAGAATCCTTTCATTGCAGACCCCTATCTGACCGAATTGGAAAACGCCTGTCTGGATATACTGACAAAAAAGAAGGCTGATTTCTTCCGTGAACTGGAAGGAACGGCAGCTCTTTGTGAGGCTGCAAAGAAAACCGTGCTGGATCGCTTCGAGAAGGAAGTGCTCTTTTACCTTTCGTTCCGCACACTGCAGCTGGATATGGAAAAAGAAGGCTTCTGTTTTTCAACGCCGGTCACAGCAGAGAAAAACAAAATGGAAGCTGAAGGCTTATATGATCTGGCACTGGCACTGACCTCTCTTTCTACCGGCAAAAAAGTGATACCCAATGATTTTCAATACAAAGAAGGCGACCGCTTTTTTGTTCTCACCGGTCCGAATCAGGGTGGAAAAACCACTTTCGCAAGAAGTCTCGGACAGCTCGTTTATTTTTCGAGAATAGGACTTGATGTACCTGCAAGATCTGCAGCTGTTCCGTTCTTCCCGGATATACAGACGCATTTTTCGGTAGAAGAAAGTGTGGAAACGGGACGCGGAAAGCTGAAGGAAGAATTGATAAGGCTTGCACCTATGATGGAGGAAAACCGCAAGGGTACTTTTGTTATCATCAATGAGCTTTTTACCACTGCAGCCAGTTATGATGCAACGATCATGGGCAAAAAGGTGCTTGAGCATTTTACTGCCCTTGGCTGTATGGGGATATATGTAACTCATCTGAAAGAACTGTCGGAAGGGATCGACGGCGTAGTCAGCATGCGGGCTATGCTGGATGATAACAGAGTTCAGACATTTAAGATAAAAAGAGGCGTGGCCGAGGATATTCCCTGTGCCGAAAATGTTGTGAATAAATACCGGCTGACCTATGAACAGCTGAAGGAGCGCCTATGAAGGTTTGTTTGCTCTATGAAGACAGAGAACGGACAAATGAAACGAGCTATTATGACAGTACGAGTATAATAAAAGATCTCGGACTGAAAGCTATGTTTGTTGCTGCTTCCAAAAAACTGATATACGAAAACGGAGAAGTGAAGAAGGCTGAGAAGGAAGATCAGTATCTTACGGATACTCTGAGAACGGTTATGATGTCTCCTCTTTCTTCCGAGGAAGAGATCCGTTTTCGCCAGGAAATAGTAAAGGACAGCATAGATCATGAAGAACTGATACGGGATCTTTACGGGATAAGCAGCAGGGTACTGCTCAGATGGAATGAACTGGGAAGAGGTCCCAGGGAAAAAATGCAGCAAAGCAATCCCGTTACAAAACTGATCACGGATATAAGAGTGCTCCATCTTTTCTGTGATGCACTTTCTGAGATAAGGAATACTATTAATGAGCAGGAACAGAAGCTAAAGTCGAAGGGGCTCATTGCTTTCAGGGATGAGCTGACAGAAGCGTTCTCCGAAGAGCGAGAGGAATATATCAGAAAAATCCTCGACGATATTTCTTTCTATACGGACGGTATGGATCAGGATGATGAAGGCAGGAATAAGGTGATCAAACCCCGTATCGTGATGGAATGCGGTCTTGAGGACGGACTGAAGTTCAGTTCGCTGAAACTTGAGGAAGTTACTTCCGGCAGTACAAAGTTTTACCGTCCCGGAAGTACCATGTATAAGATACAGGATTTTCTGAATTCACGTACACCGGATTCTTTTTCGGTAACCAAGGATATGCATATAAGTGAACAGGCAAAGACTCTGGAATACGGAATAGTCAGTTATCTTGTGGGAGAATTAAAAGGCTTTACGGATGAATTCCAGACTTTTTTTGACAGGCTGAAATTCCAGGCGGGCTTCTATCTTGCTGCTGTACAGCTGAAACACCAGCTTGACCGTATCGGGGCAGAATGCTGTTTTCCCGAGGTATGTGAGAGAAGGGATCTTGAGTTTACAGATCTGAGAGAAGCTGTCATGGGGCTGGAACGCAGGATGACCGTAATAGGCAATACCTGTTCTCTGAAACAGAAAGATCTGCTGATAGTGACCGGTGCCAATCAGGGAGGTAAATCCACTTTTTTAAGGAGCATAGGGATCGCCCAGGTGATGATGCAGTGCGGACTGATGGTAACGGCACTGTCTTACAGGAGCGGGATATTCCCGAGGATATTTGTTCACTTCACCCGCAGGGAAGACAGTGAGATGAACAGCGGCAGACTTGATGAAGAACTGGGACGTATGGATAAGATAGTGGCGCAGATCGGAGAAGGTTCGCTGCTGCTCTTGAACGAGTCCTTTGCAACCACCACGGAAAAAGAGGGCTCCCTGATAGCTTACGATATCATAAAAGCACTTAAGGAAGCCGGAGTAAGGATACTCACCGTAACCCATCTGCTTTCTTTTGCCAGACGTATCCATGAAGAGTCAAAGGATCATCCTGAGGCAGGAGTGGAGTTTCTGTCTGCCGAAAGAAAAGAAGACGGTACACGTACTTTCCGTATGATACCGCATGAGCCGGAGCTTACCAGTTTCGGACTGGATCTGTATGAGGAAATAGTTGAGAGCTAATATATTTTCAGGAGGTAAGTAAAATGAATAAAGAACAGATCATCGTTGATCCCGGAAACAGAGTTGAGTTCAATAACCGTGTGGACTTTTGTGTCGGCACAGGACGTCTGGGGCTGGCGCTTACGGAGGAGTATCTGAAAGAACTTGAGTATGTCCAGAAAATGATAGGCTTTTCTTTTATAAGAGGACATGGTCTTTTTTCCGATGATGTATCGATATATCATGAATATGAAGAAGACGGAGTAACAAAAGTTGAATATAACTACACATACATTGACCGTATCTTTGATGCTTATCTGAAGCTGGATATTCGTCCTTATCTTGAACTGGGATTTATGCCGAAGCAGCTTGCCAGCGGAGAGCAGACGATCTTTTATTGGAAGGGAAATACTACACCTCCCAAAGATTACAGCCGCTGGACAGATATGGTGATCGCTCTGCTGGAACATCTGAAACAGCGCTACGGTGAGGAAGTGACGGGCTGGCCCATCGAGGTATGGAATGAGCCGAATCTGCCCGGATTCTGGTTAAAGGCAGATATGGAAGAATACTTCAAGCTTTTTAAAGAAACCTTCCTTGCGATAAAGAAATATGACAGCCGCTTCAAGGTCGGAGGACCTGCGATCTGCGGAGTGAGAGACGCCGAGTGGATAGAGGCTTTCCTTAAGTTCTGCAAAAAAGAAGGAATATGCCCCGATAACATCACGAGGCATCATTATACGGTGGAGTTTCCCGAACGTATCGGACACTATGATTATTCCAAACTTGAAGATCAGGAAATGCGCTTTGCCAATCTGCAGTCAACAAGGGATATCGTAGATTCCTTTGAAGAGTTCAACGGACTGCCGATACATCTGACAGAGTTCAGCACTTCATATACTCCCAAGGGAGTGATACATGACACAAACATCAATGCTGCTTATCTTGCAAGACAGCTTTCGAGACTGGGTGATGTGAATGATGCATATTCTTACTGGACCTTCGGAGATATATTTGAAGAACAGGGTGTTCCGAACTCGCTGTTCCACGGAGGTTTCGGTATGGTGGCTGCAGGGAATATACCTAAGCCGACCTTCTGGACTTTCTATTTCTATAAGCAGCTGAAGCTGTTCGGTACGGACTGTGTATACAGGGATGATAAGGCAGTGATAGTGAAGAAGGATGAGGAATACTCAGGTATATTCTGGAATATAGATGAAGATGACAGGGTGACGGAGTGTGTACTCGGTCTTAATAACAAAGAATATACGCTGATCACGAAGACAGTCGATGAGACCTGCTGTAATCCCTTAAAACTCTGGCATGATATGGGAGAACCCGCTTATCCGACAAAGGATGAGACCGAACTGATAAAGGCTGCGGCACAGCCTCTGACCGAAAGCTGCATAATAAAGCCTGAAGGAAATGAGACAAAGCTTTCCTTTGGTTTGAAGAAAAATGCTGTCGTATATTTCACTCTCAAAAAGAGATATTATACACCGGACCGCGGGTATGACTATGATAAGGTGATATCTTTTCACTGAGCGGAGAAGCAGTGGATTTCTATATGCCGACGGAGGTTCAGATGAACGTTTATAAGAAACTGAAAGCTGTAAAAGATGATAATTATAAGGAGTTTCAGGCTAAGCTTGTTCCTAATATACCGGCTGATACGATCATGGGTGTTAAAACACCGCAGATGAGGAGCATAGCAAAAGAGGTATTTGAAAGCAGTAAAAGAGATGAGTTCCTGAAGGATCTGCCGCATAAGTATTATGAGGAAAACCTGGTACACTTTTTTGTCATCGCACTTATAAAAGACTTTGACGAGTGTGTAAAGGCCGTGGAAGACTTCCTTCCCTATGTGGACTGCTGGCCGGTATCGGATCAGTCCTCACCGAAAGTGTTTAAGAAGAACCATGAAAAACTTCTTCCTTATATAAAAAAGTGGATAGCATCGGATCATGTATATACGGCACGTTTCGGTATACGTATGCTGATGAATGAGTTCCTGGGGGAAGACTTTAAGGAAGAATATCCCGAACTGGTGGCATCAAAAGAAGGCGAAGATTATTATCTTAAGATGATGGTGGTCTGGTACTTTGCAACGGCACTCGCAAAGAGATATGATGAGTGTATTAAGTATATAGAAGAACGAAGACTCGATGAATGGGTACATAAGAAGGCTATACAGAAGGCAATAGAGAGTTACAGGGTGAGCGATGAGCATAAGGAGTATTTAAGAAAGCTCAGGTAAAAGGAGCGTCATGGTGGCAGGGGAGGATTTATGCCGGGAAAAGGGACATGGACATTGAGATATATCCTGTTAAATGTTGCATACTTTGCGGCATTTTGCACGATACATGCGTGTGCGGCCGTGTATCTGCTTGCACATGGCTTTTCAAATACCGAGGTAGGTGTGCTGCTTGCCATAGCCAATATTACTTCAGCCATCAGTCAGCCCTATATTGCCGGCATCATAGATAAGCCCGGCTGGCTGACTAACCGGCGTTTTATCTTTATATCGGTACTCACGATACTTGCGGGATCCCTGATACTGATGGCTGCTCATGATATCAAGGCGGTTATATTTATCGTATACGTTGTTATCTACATGATACAGTTTGCATATCAGCCGGTGATGACAGCTCTCTGTTTTGAATATCAAAAAGCCGGATGCAGCATCAACTACGGTCTTGCAAGAGGACTGGGCTCGGCGGGCTTTGCCGTTACATCTATGTTTGTGGGAAAGGCAGTGGAAAGCTTTGGAGTTAATCTGCTGCTTGGCATAAATGTGACTGTTATGGCTATATCGGCTGTCCTTATCTTTACATTCAAAAAACCGGAAGCTGCTCTGCAGACGGGCACTGAACAGTCTGATGACAGCAAAGCTCCTGCCCCTGAAGGAAAAGCTCATAATAATATTGTTGAGTTCGCCCGCACCTATCCGGCCTTTATGGTATTTCTCGCAGGAACCATCTGTTTCTATTTTGCCCATAACATGATAAACGATTTCATGATACAGATAATCAGGAATCTGGGGGGTGGAGAAGCAGAACTCGGTTATGCCAACTTTCTGCAAGCCATACTTGAACTGCCGGTAATGGCCTTGTTCGGATATATACTTAAGAAGATTTCTTCGGATAAGCTGCTGCTGGTATCGGGAGTTGCATTCTTTGTGAAGATACTGATACTTATCTTTGCCGTGGATATGGCAGGTATGTATTTAAGCCAGAGCTTTCAGTTGTTTGCTTATGCCGTATTCATACCGGCTGCGGCCTATTATGTGAGCAATACGATGGAAGAACTGGACCAGGTCAAAGGACAGGCATACGTTACCAGTGCCATCACTGTCGGCGGAGTATTTTCAAATCTTTTAAGCGGGATCATACTTGATAATCTCGGGATAAAGCCCATGCTGATAATGGGGACTGCGGTATGTGCAGCGGGAGTTATCATAGCATTTGCGGCAATGCTCAAGCTGCCGCATCACAGGTAGCTTCCTCTTTCGGCTTTCTGATAAACAGTGAAAGTATATGGGAATGATGAAGTATGAAAACGGCTGTCAGCATAAAAAGATGGGTGTAAAAAGCGCCTACTATAAAGTAGTTCTTTTCCAGCAGATATTCCATACGGAAGCCGAAAAGGCATAAAAGACCCGCGAGCGCAAGACAGAGGATCAGCAGATAGATATTCTTAAACATATTCCACAGTGCATGCAGGAAATCTCTTAAGGAAGCATCAAAGTAGACAAAGCGTCCGACAATGAGTCCCAGATAGTAGATCATCACGGGACTGTACTCACTTTCGTCCCCTATGCTGTTAAGACGGATAAGTATGATTATACAGTAAAACATTGCAAGCATCCTGACGCAGGCCTTCTCACTGCGGTCTGCCTTTTTTAAGGGGATCACAAGTCTGTCAAGCAGAGAGGTCAGAAAACATGACAGACAGATGAGCAGGAGAAGGATAAAGTCTTTTCCGCCTGCCCAGAGGTTTAGAAATGAATCAAGTCCCGGTGAGCCTGTCGCGCCTCCCATATCCTGGGCCTTGGCATATATATGATTTATGATCACGTAAGCACAGGAAAAAGAAAGCACAGAAGTGCCGGAGATGATCATTTCGTAAAAGCGCTGAACACGGTTGTGTGTGCGCTCGAAAAACTCCTGTTTCTTTTTGGGTTCTTCTGCTTTCATGAGGGAGACAGAGACCGCAACCCCTGCGATTATAAGCAGGACACAGATCACTACCCCTAAAAGAGCGACCAGCAGAAAGATCAGTTTTTCCTTCCATCCGAAATCAGGATTAATGTAAGCATCAATAGTCATCGAAACGTCCTGCCGTTATCTTATTACCTTTATCTGGCAGCTTTCCATTACGTTTAATGCTGCTTCGTGCTTTTCGGGAGTAACGCCGGCGCAGCAGCTGCTGTCTGCTGTCATGGGTACTTCGGGATAGATCGCGCGAAGGATAAGGGCATTGCTGATCACGCAGATATCGGTGCAGAGACCGCAGATCTCTATTGATTCGGGCTGTTCAGGTATTAGTTTTTTCCATTCTGTATAACCAAAGGTGGGTTTATTTATAACAGTCGCCTTATCGGCCAGCTCTTTCAGTTCGGCACATATCTCCCAGCCGGGGGTGTTTTCTATACAGTGTTCAACAGGAAGGTTTTTGCCCTCAAAGGTATTAAGATAGTCAGGCTGATGGGTGTCACGGGTAAAGAAGACCTTGCCGTCAAAGTCCTTTATCCTGTTTTTTACATTTTCAACTATAGCCACGGCTTCTTTGGATCCGAGACTTCCGTCAATAAAATCCTTCTGCATATCGACAACAATCAGAATCTTCATATCAATACCTCCATTTTCACGGGTTTATTGTAAAAAAGACCATCCGGGGCCCATGCTCCGGATGGTCAGCGCAGACGGAGGGATTCGAACCCTCGTGCCCCGGAGGGCAAACGCATTTCGAGTCTTAACCGCCGCATACCAACCGTTATTATATCAAGTATTATAAATTCAAGAAACGGTATTCCCGACGGCATCCGGTGCCAGTGTTTTCGGGAAATTCTACTAAATCATATTATATCGAAACCATTTCGTCAAGTTTTCAAAAAAGCAGAATCTCCGGGTAGTTTGGTAGAACTTTGGTAGAACAACACTGCCAAAGTTCTGCCGGAAACGGAGGGAATCATGAAAAAATCAAAAACAGCAGATAAAAATGAGATTACCGGGCAGATGCTTAACATCCTGGAGGCTTGTACCATCACCGGCCTAAGTAAGACTTGTATCACAAAACAGATACATTCCGGAAAGATTCGCGCTACTCAGGTAGCAAGAAGGTTAATGATACCGGGAGTTATTCTTCGTGAATACATGAAGACAGCTGATTACGAACGGACCAAAAGAAAATCTGCTTGTTATAAGAAAAATACGGTTGTGGAGGTGCATAAGGATGAATAACAGGATCTGCAGCGGGGATAAAAGAGTGGATGCTGTTGCCGGCATGAATATCTGCGGCAATATGATACATGAAAACTGGTATAACACAGTGCTTAAGGAGAACGGAAAACCGTATCTACTGGCAATACAGATACTGGCGGATATTGTGTACTGGTACAAGCCGTCAGAAGAGAGAGACAATTCCGGAATGATTACCGGTTATGGAAAGAAATTTAAGGGGGATATGCTTCAGAAGAGTTACGCGGATTTCCAGGAGAAATACGATGTTGGCAGAGAAACGGTCCGAAAGGCGTTGAGCTGCCTTGAGAAGCTTGGGGTGATCCGTCGGGAATTCAGAACAATAATAATGGGCAAAATGGAGAAGAAGCTTCCGAACGTAATGTACATCGATCTGATCCCTGAAGGTTTATACCGGATTAGCTTCAGTGAAGATAAAAATAACAGAGTATATGCTGTTGAAAACGGGGATACCGTCTCCTTTATTGTTGGGACACCGTCTCCTATAGATATGGGAGAGGGTATACCGGATGATGTGGAGACAAATACAGAGAATACTACGGAGATTACAAAGGAGAATACAACAACAATACGAATGGATGAGGAGACTGCTGTTGATGAGGCACGGATGATATTTGCAGATCTTGGCCTTACGGATAGCGATATCCGGTGCATATTAAAGGCTTCCGGTAATGATCCGGGGAAATGCAGGTATGCAACAGAAGTCCTGCGTCAGCAAAGGACGGCTATCCGAAACGTTACAGGCTGGCTGATCAATGCTGTCAGGGAAGGATACAAGGTCGTACCGTTCACGCCGCGACCGGATAGTAAGAAACGCTCAAATACGTGGTCCTGTATTGAGGAGCATGATTATGACTTTGATGAACTTGAAAAACTGTTGGTGGTGAACTAGGAGGAAAGAGAAAATGAAAGATATTGCAGATTATAGACCGGTTATCATTGGCATAGATCACGGTTACGGAAATATCAAGACAGAGCACTGCATCTTCAGTGCCGGCGTAGAAAAGACGATAAGTGCGATCAATACAGGCAATGTGCTGGTTTATGATGGGGAGACTTATATCATAGGCGAAAGTCATCTGACTTATCAGGACGATAAAACGAAAGACATAAATTACTATGTCCTGACACTGGCGGCTGTTGCAAAGGAGCTGGTATACCGAAAGTACGCCCCGAACGCCAATGTGATACTGGCTGTCGGACTTCCTCTTGCCTGGACGGTGGCTCAGAGGAAAAGTTTCCGGGAGTACATTCAGAGGAATACAGAACCCGAGTTTGATTTTGAAAATGTGCATTATCATCTTCATATCGAAAAGGTAAAGATATATGCACAGGGACTTGCTGAAAGCTGTCTTATCGATTCTCTGGAGGGAGATCACATGATAGCTGATATAGGTAAAGGGACGATGAACCTTGTGCGCTTGAATGACGGAATGCCGATCGAAAAGAGTCTCACAACAGAAAAGTATGGTGTGGGTATATGTATAAGGAACATCCGTGATGAGCTTTCGCGTCTTTTGGGACGCGAGATAGAGGAAAGGCTGATCGAACGATTGATACGAGAGGGCTGTATCGGAAAAAACGATGATATATCCCGCACTACCGATTCGCTGGCCAGAGATTATGCAGCTGAGATCATAAAGAAACTGGAAGCGTATGGTTATATTGACGGATATGTTAAGCTGCATGTTTTCGGAGGCGGTGGTTGTCTGTTAAAGAATTATACGGACCTTGTAAATAAAAACGATGTTGAATTCAACAATGATATCTGTGCTAATGCAAAAAGCTATGCCCTTTGGGCGGAAAGAGGCTGAATATGGCAGGGGTTAAAAGCAAGTCTGTCTGTATAAAGTTTCATGAGAATGATCCGGATCAGATGGCTGCTTTGAAGTTCTTGCAAAAAGAACGCGGAACGAGAACATATGCGGAGATGATAACTGCCATGGTTAAAGGAAGTGAGGCAGACGGGAAAGTGGTCTCAATGATGAACTGTGAACAAGTGAATGAGCTGCTTACGGAAATAAGGCACATCTGCATGGACTTAAAGGATATGATGAACGGGTGTGCACATTCTCCGGCCGAGAAGAATGAGGGAACAACAGCAAACTGGTCGGAGAAAACGGCGCATAAGGATGAGATCCCACAGGGGATTTCAGATCTTATGCGACGGCTGAGCGGGGAGGACGAGGATGAATGAGAGGGACGATCATTCAAACGGATATCCAGCAGATATCCGTTCGTCCGGTTCAGATATCCGGTGGATATCTGACAGCGAAGGGCTTCCGTCAGGAAGCTGTGCGTTGCAATGGAACGCACCCGCCGGAGACGTATCCTTCCGGCGTAGCCTCGCAGAGCTCCCGGAGGGGCCCGGTACTTAACGCAGTTAAGTACGAGGGCACATACTTAATATATTTAAGTGATGGCGGGTACCCCGGGACGGTGCGGCAGCGTGATGAATCAAAAACGTAACGAAATAAAATTGAGAAGAAAGGATTATAGGATATGAAAGGATTTCACGTCGGATTACCCTGTATGAAGCTTTCACTCAATCCGTCAAGCCAGAAGCATAACGGAAAAGCTGCGAAAACATGCAGCGTGAGGTGTGCATGGAACGAGATGAATGACGAACGCCGGGGAAAGGACAAAACAATAGATCATGAACTGACAAAGGAAAATGTATGGATAAGCGGAAATACAAATATGGATATGGAGAAGGTTATACAGACAGAGATCGACCGGATCAATAACGAGCGTGTAGCACTTGGAAAACGTAAACTCAGGACGGATGCAGTATCTGCGATAGAGCTGATCCAGAAGCCACCTATGGAAGTGATGGAGAGCCTAACAAGAGAAGAACAGACGAAACTCCTGCGGGACAGTGATAAAGTTGTGGAGAGTATAATGCATGACTGGTGCCCGGAATGGAAGACTTTGGCAACAGTAATACATTATGATGAATTTGGAGGCAGAGCAGGTCATCCGCATAAGATATTCATGCCGCTGTCTAGAGATGAAGACGGCTGTCCCGTACTGAATGCGAAAAGAGATCTCAGTCTAAAGTTTTTTACATTTATGAATATAGAATATCCTGCTCGCATGAGAGAAATGGGATATCCGGTTCTGGATTGTGAGATTTATGAGGATATGACTCAAGAAGAACGCGAGGCCCATAAGGAAAAGAAGAAGGATTATGGTCTGGAGGGTTATGAGTACAAGCTGAAGAAAACAGCCGAGCAGGAAGCTCAGATCAAGGCTAATGAGCAATTGATCGATGGACAGACGGAGATCCTGTCCATACAGGATGGACTGATAGCAGAAAATGATAAAGTGATAGCTGAGCAGGACGGAAAGATATCCCAGGCAGAGCAGACACTTTCTGATGTAAAAGCAAGTGTCCGACAGGAAAAGGAAACATTGAAGACTACGAAAGAGGCGGTCGATGCCGGAAAGGCAGAGATTGAAAAGCAAAAAGACCGAAGCAAAGAGCTTAATATCAAAATACTGTCCAAGGAGCAGGTGAAGGATCTCAGGGAACCGGATATGACTTTTGATAAGAAGTGCTATAAGGTACCAAAACAGGAGTACAAACGTATACTGGCTACCGCCGG
Organism: Lachnospiraceae bacterium; assembly: GCA_024687205.1. GTDB lineage: Bacteria > Bacillota > Clostridia > Lachnospirales > Lachnospiraceae > NK4A136. Next base: position 7,684 of record JAILES010000011.1, on the reverse strand, counting down.
TCAGGTGGATATAATTAAGGAAGAATACGTGAAAAAGGAGAAGGCACTTGAAAACAGAAGCAGAGAACTTGACCGGCGTGAGTCTGATATCGAAAAAAGCCGGAGGCTACCCTGGAAGGAAAAGCAGGAACTGGTAATACTCCGTCAACTTAAAAAAGGCGTGGAATGGGTGGCACAGCAACCCTTTGTCCCTGAGAGTGTCAGAAAGCTGCTTACACGTGCTCTAGGGGGAGAGAATCTGGCAAAACAACAGGGACTTGATGTGCCGGAAAAACAAAGGAAAACGGTGTTGGAAAATTTATGAAATCTTTAATATCAAAATGGAATTTCGGCAATAAATACAAAAACTTGCCGAAAGTCTATTGACACTTGCGAGAAGAGGGAGTATTCTCTTGGTGGAATAACGGCAAATAATTGATTACTTGCCGGAAATCCAGCTACGGAGGTGATGGCTTTGAAACCTATAGTAAAAGATTATATATCAAACCACACTGAATTTACTACAGAGGAATTCTGGAAGTATCTTCGGAACGATGCCCCGGAGATTGCCCGTTCTACGGTTTATAATATTTTGAAAGCCTTACGCGATCAGGGAGAGATAGTACAAAAGAAAAGGGGCTTTTATAAGGTCGCCGGAAAAAAGAATTATGCATATTCATTGTCGGATACAGCAAAGACAATTTCCAATCTTATAAAGGAGTCTTATCCGCTGGTAAATTTTCAGGTCTGGGAACTATATCAGATGAACGAGTTCGTCAATCATTTGATAGCAAGGAATACTATATTTATTGAAGTTGAGAATTTACTTGACGAGACAATATTTAATCTGCTTTTTGAAAAGTATCCGCATGTTTTGCTGAATCCCGGTGAAGAAGAGTATTATAAATATGTTGGTGATGAGACAATCATTGTAAGAAAGCTGATATCAGAGGCACCGCCATCCTATGGTGAGTGTAATCAGACATCATTGGAAAAGCTGCTTGTTGACCTGTTTGGACGCGGTCTGTCCGGTAGGATAATATCCAGATCGGAATATAGGGCTATATATGAGGATTCCTTCAGCAGATATAATATTAATCAGGAAAGAATGTTCCGGTATGCCCGTAGAAGAGGAAATGAAAAGAAAATAAAAGAGTTTATCTGTAAGGAAACCAATATAATTCTGGAGGACCCGAAATGATAGATAAAGCAGTATATGAAATAGAGTATATCCGTGACTTACAGCGTAGGTATTCATCCGACCCGGGCTTGATCGAAAGGGCTCTTTATGCATTTGGACTATTGGAAGCCATTAAGAGTGTAGGGATGCCCTTTTGCTTTAAAGGGGGAACCAGTTTGATGTTAATTCTGGATAAACCGGCGAGATTGTCAACGGATATTGATATTTTAGTGGCACCGGGGACTGATGTAGACAGGTATATAGAGAAGGCATCGAAAATCTTCCCGTTTCATAATAAGGAAGAGGATCTTAGAAAAGGAAAAAATGGAATTATAAAAAGACATTTCAAATTTACATACTTTTCGCCCGTCAGGAATAAGGAATTTTATATTCTCCTTGATGTTGTATTTGCGGATCTGCCATATGCGAAAACTATGCAAAAAGAGATAATGAATGAGCTTTTGCTGACAACGGGGGAGAATCTGACAGTAGAGGTCCCTACAGCTGATTGTATTCTTGGAGATAAGCTTACGGCGTTTGCTCCCCACACAACAGGCATACGATTGGGAACAAACAAAGAACTTGAAATTGCTAAACAATTGTATGATACTGCTATACTTTCAGATTATATAGAAGATTTTAATCTGGTTGAAGAAACATATTTAGAAGCGGTTAAGGAAGAAACTGCTTTTCGTGGAGAAGAATGGAGCAAGGAAGATGTGCTTAAGGATACATTAAGGGCATGTATAAGCATCATTAGCAGAGGCAGTTATGATAAAGAGGATTATACTGAATATCTTAGAGGGATAAAATCACTTGGTAATCATATATTGATTCACGGTTATAACGCTGATGCAGCTACGTGGAAAGCATGCAAAGTTATGTATCTTGCATCTTGTCTGCTATACGGTAATCCATATAGGATAATAGAAAATGTCGTGGAATATCAATCAACAAGGTTGGAAGGTGATCCGTATAGAAAAATGGCATATATCCGTAAGCAGAATCTTGAGGCTTATGCATACTTGGTAGAGGCGATTCGAATTCTTGAATAGAATGATTATTACAAAAGGGCTGTGTAACAGGGGGGCATAGTCCTTTATAATATGCAGGAATAGCTGTAAAAAACATCACTACTCCATATTTAAGTAGTGATGCTTTTTTGTGTGAAAGGATAAGCATATAAAGATGATAATATAGGCTGTGAACTTCCTTGTAACCGTGTGTTGTGATATTATCGTTGTAAACGGATAAATTATAAATATGTATCCTTCTGTACCAATAATGAATACAGAATATACATCTTTTGCGTGATAATAAGAAATACTATCTTATATGATAGAATATAATAGTAAAATTATAGTTATGGGGCTGGGAGTGTCGATGGATACTGTTTATGAAATAGGGATATGTGATGATAATCATGAGCTGTGTGATCAACTAATGGCGATGCTCACAAAAATTGAAGAAATAGAAAAAGTACAGTTTAGTATTAATTGCTGGAATGATGGGAAACCCTTGTGTGATGCATTTGAAAAGGGTTATAACCCTGATTTGATTTTTTTAGATATAGAAATGGAACAGCGTAATGGGAAAGAGGTATCGAAATACATCAGGGAAGAATATGAGAACTATTATACGTCTATTGTTTTTATTTCAGGGAAAGCGGGGTATGCAGTTGACGTATGCCGGTTTGAACCGTTTGATTACCTGGTAAAGCCAATAGAATTCGAACGCCTTGTGAAAGTTGTATTAGCATTCATACGGAAATATGAAAGAGATAACAAGGTGTTTGAATATACCAATGCGTGGGAGACCGTGAGGATTCTTTATAAGGATATTAGTTTTTTCTCGAGTTGGAATAGAAAAATAAGCATAACGACTTTGAACAGCGAAGCATATGAATTTAATGGAAAGCTTAGCAATATAGCAAAGGTTGCTCCGCATAATTTTATTTTCATAGCCCATTCTTATATGGTTAACATTGATCACATAAAGTGTTGCCGCTATGATAATGTAATGATGAGAAATGGTGATATTCTTCAGATCAGCAGAAATTACAGAAAAGCTGTAAGAGATGCTCTTATGAGGCAAAGATGGGACGCATGACAGATATGAGTTTTGATTTTTTTATAAATCTGGTGACGAATGTTTTCCGCGCTTACTTATATTTCAGACTCTTTAAGGTGTATTTTTCCAAGCGCCTGACAGGGGGAAAAACCACATTGCTTTTATATACCGTATTTGTTTGTGCAACACAGATGGTATATTACATTTTTCACAAACCCGCATTCACGATAACAACAAATATACTGATGTTGATTGCTTTGTCGTTTTGCTACAGTTCAGGGGTTTTCAAGAAATTATTAATGGTCAGCATATGGTACATCATAAATATGGGGTGCGACATTGCTGCTGTATACCTGCTCGGCGATTACAATGGGGGAAGTAATTATAATCTGACAGCCCCATGTATTTCAGTCATGTTTTTTTCCGGTATTGAATTTGCCCTTGAAAAACATGCAAAGGAAAAAAGCAGGAACGAACTGCCTACATCAATATGGTGGGCATTGATTCTTTCTCCTATTATGAGCATTATAGTAATGATTATTATGTTGTATTCCGGGACCTGCGGACGAGTGGTAATGGTGACAAGTAATATCAGTCTGGTAGTCATTAATCTGCTGTTCATTTTTCTTTATAATCATTTTGTGGAAACATATTATGAAATGTACGAAAACATGGTATACAGAGAAAGAGCCAAAAGCTATGCTACACAATTAAGTGTTTTAGTAGAAAATGATAAGAGAATAAAGTCATACAGACATGATCTGAAGAATCATTTGATAGAAATACGTAATTTAGCAGAAAGAAATGAAACAAAAACCTTATTGGACTACATCGATAGTATGGGATCTTATGTTTCGTCACCGCATGAGTATTGTAAAAGCGGAAATCAAGATATTGACGGAATGCTGAATTATCTGCTGAGCGGCGTAGAGGAAAAAGGCATAAAAGCAGAACTGAAAATCTCGGTTCCACATAAGATGAAGTTTTCGTTATTTGATCTGAATGTAATAATGGGAAACCTGATCAATAATGCTTTAGAGGCTGCGAGTAAATGCGAAGATAAGTGGATAAGTATCGATATGATCTATGAAAAGGAATTGCTTTTCATCCAGATAAGGAATCCATTCGACGGCAGAATAAAAAAAGTAGATGGTGAATTTATGACAACAAAACGTTTGGAGGGCGAACATGGAATTGGTTTAAGGAATGTCAAAAGAGCTGTGAAAAAAAATGGCGGTACAATATCGGTCGACACAATAAACAGAGTTTTTATATCCAAGGTAATGTTATATGGGGGGCTATGAGAGGAGATCGATATGGCATTTCTGGAAGTAAAAGAATTGACCAAAGTATATGGCAGTGAGGAAACAAAGGTGATCGCACTGGATCAGGTGAGCTTTTCCGTGGAAAAGGGGGAGTTCGTAGCCGTGATAGGAGCAAGCGGATCCGGGAAATCCACGCTACTTTCTTTATTGGGAGGAGTGGATCAGCCCACTCATGGAAGTGTGATACTTGACGGGGAAAACGTTCATGAGATGAGCGAAGCCAGACGGGCTATATTCCGTCGTAGAAAGATCGGTTTTATCTTTCAGGAATATAATCTGATCCCAGTGCTGAATGTTGAGGAAAACATTGAGATTCCGGTACGTCTTGACGGCTTGCATATAAAACCTGAGAATATGACAAAGATTTTAAATATGCATGGACTGGAAGGACGACGTTATCACTTGCCGGAGGAGCTTTCGGGCGGACAGAAGCAGCGCGTTGCCATAGGCAGGGCTTATGCACATCATCCGGCACTGATACTTGCAGATGAACCTACAGGTAATCTGGATAAAGCGAACGGTATGGAGATCATGACCATACTTAAAAATTCTGCAAAAAAACTCTCGCAGACAATGATACTTGTCACACATGATGAGAAGATCGCGTCAATGGCCGAACGTATCATCACATTATCGGATGGAAAAATAGTATCGGATGTTAAGACATGAGATATTATCTTCATTTATCGTCACAGTATATTAAGAAGAATAAAGCACGGACACTGTATTCCGTCTTCGGGATAGTGCTGTGTTTTTTGTTGTGTTATATAGTGCTTACCGGGTTCTATTCATGGTGGGAATATAATTACAGGGCAGGATATAATGCAGATCCCTATGAACTGTATACACGGTATAGTTCTAATGAGATTTATGATGCTGAGAAGATCCGTAATGTGAAACTTCTGGAAAAAGATGATGCGGTGGAAAACCTTGTGATCTATACGCCGGACTCGAAGATGCCAAACCTAAAACGCCGTGTGCTTACTTCCGGTATGAAAAGTGGAGAGGCTTACTGGCTTTGTCTTAAATTGAAAAATACGAAAAACCTTCGTTCATCGGCGGAGAAGCTTTCTCGTAAATATAACATGAATTTTCTGATCAGGCAGGATGTTGCAGTTTATCTTAGACAGGATGAATCAGAAAAAACAGCACTTATAAATGTGATGATAACTCTTATGGCTGCACTTTTCGGTGGCTTTTCAGTAATCATACTACGCAATACGATGATGATATCCGTAACAGAAAGGGTGCGTGATTATGGCCTTCTGCGCTGTGTGGGAATGAGTAAAGGACAGCTTTGCACCATACTTTTTATGGAAGGTATACTTATGAGCCTCTGTGCTTCGTGTATCGGTATCCTGACAGGCTATGGCGGCCTCAAGCTTTTAGAACCGTGGTTCAGGGATATGATGGGACTGAGCGGATCATTTGTTTTCGGATTTTATCCCCAAGCAGCTGTGATAACCACGTTACTTTGCGTTGGTGAGACACTGTTTGCGCTGATAGAGCCTTCAAGGCAGGCGGGTAATGTCAGTCCGGCAGATGCCCTGCACGGTGTTTACGACAGTTTTAGCAAAAGAAAGAAGAGAGTGCTGTCGGGCGGAGGCATTCTGGAAAAGATATTCGGTGTAGCAGGTTTTTATGCAAAGAGAAATATTAAGAATGGTCGTGGACGACAGGGAACAGTCTTCTTTGCAATGCTTTTTTCGGTGGGTTTTTTATTGACAGTGCTGAGTTTTGCGTCAACATGGGAGGCTACGACTAAAAAGAAGATCGTGGAGCCGGAGACTGATTACAGAGAAGGGGTGGCGCGATATTCTCCATCTGAAGTGTTAGTATACAGTGAACAAACTGAAGGTGAGATACGGAAATCACTTGAAAAGTTACCGGATGTGCGTGATACGATAGGTTTTATGGAAGTGTATGGGAATCTGAAGAAGGGAAACATCAATCATCCAGCAGCAAGGGACCCGGTACTGGCAAAAGCGGCACTTGATCATGGTATAAAGCTTCTATATGAGTTTGCGTTTTTTCAAGAAGATATGGAAAAAGAGCGACAATATCTTAAAGAGGGAGAGATTGATTATGATCATATGATAGAAGAAAACGGAGTGCTTTTGTGTGATGCTAAAGATGATGGGGGAAGATATACAGACTTTCGGCCGGGGGATACGATAAATGTTCTCAGTGTGGCAGGAGCAGCAAAGGCTAAAGAAGTCTATATGGAAGCTATTTGTGAAGTGGCTGAACGCAATGACATGATTGCATATGAAAATGAAAAGTATGAGTATATCCGCCTTGAAAACGGAAAAGAGATTGCTCTTAGCATGGAAGAAGCACAAGAATACTACGGATTATCGAAGTATGTCATTGTGCCGCAATTGTGTTATTTAAGTAAGAAAGATATTGATGAATCGGAATATGAGCGTCTCAAAGAGGAAATGCTCGCAGCACTTTTACTGCGCGGATATGACTGCAGGGATCGATTGCCGTTAAACAGCATGTATTTCCGGGATTTTATCGAAGTGCTTAAGGATATGGAATATGAGAAGGGGGCGGTGGAACAGTACAGGATAATGGGGATACTTTCAGACGAAATATACTCCAGAGGGGATATTCATGATGATCAGGGAAAAGGATGTATACGTCTGATCTATCCTATGGAGACTCTTATACGTCGATATGAACAGATTGCTGAGGCAGAGGAAAAGGCAGGTGCAGCTGTGCCGGAAGATTCCGGACTGTATTATTTTTCGACCCCGGTCATGATGGCTTATGGAGAAACGCCAAGTGTGCGGATAGGTATACGAAGGGATACTGAGTTTCTGGATGATGAGATTCAGCGATTTGTAGGAGATAATGGACGTATTTCTGCTCAGTATTATTTTTATACTTATCTTATGAATACTGATATGGATTATTATACATACATGAGGAATGTGAGAAAACTGCGTATGCTCCGCATGGCTGTAGTTATATTAGGTGGTTTTGTTATAACTGTCTGTCTGGTGCAAATCGTGAACACACTGCAGGCCGGTATGCGGATGAATAGAAGAGAACTATGGCTATATGAGGTTGTTGGAATGAGCAGGAGCCAAAAACTTCGGATGCAGTTGATAGAGCATGGATT
>JAILES010000006.1 GCA_024687205.1 Lachnospiraceae bacterium | reverse complement strand
CTGGATAGAGCAACGGCCTTCTAAGCCGTGGGTCGGGGGTTCGAATCCCTTTGGGCACGTTATGGTGGCTATAGCGTAGTTGGTTAACGCGCCAGATTGTGGTTCTGGAGATCGAGGGTTCGAGTCCCTCTAGCCACCCTTCAACACGGAAGCTAAAGAAACCCTTGGAAATCAAGGGTTTTAAATTTATTCCGGATAGTGGGCCATCGCCAAGCGGTAAGGCACAGGGTTTTGATCCCTGCATCTCGCTGGTTCGAATCCAGCTGGCCCAGTTGAGAAAGCCACCTCGCAGTGGCTTTTTTCAAATATCCAGGACCCAGGCGTTCCGGTCGAGAGCTGAGCTTCGGGTTTTATAGTCGGGGATTACTTTTCCTATCTCTTTATAGAAGGCGGCGCTGTGGTCGCGGTGAAGGATATGGCTGAGCTCGTGTACCACCACATAATCGATCTCGCTTACGGACACGCAGATCAGGTGGAGGCTGTAGTTGATGCCGTATTTTGCGTTACAGGAGCCCCAGCTGGTCTTTGCCTTGGTGATACCCACCCTGCTGTATTTAAGTCCCATACGGGCCGCATAGAGAGCTGTACGGGCCTTCAAAACGGAAGCGGACTGGTGTCTGTACCAGCTGTTCACCATACGCCGGTTTTCCTCAAGTTCCTGTTCCGCGGGATAAGCCTCTCCGCCCAGTGATATGCCTTCCCTGCGGAATGCAGGTGAAGGAAGTAGGAGCGTAACTCCCTCGAGGACGCTGAAAGAGGAGAACTCATCAGCGGGCAGGCTGTTCAGCTTATCGGCGCCGATAAGCTTCATGCTGCGTCCTTCGTGGTAATCCAGTTTTATAAGCCGGCCGAGAAAGGGAATGCAGCTGCCGGCGGAAAAATCGACGTCCAGTATCTTGCTGACCCGCTCACTGCATTTTTCAAGAGTTTTGGCTATCCAGGCCTGTTTGCTGCGGACAAAGGCCTCTATCTCGGCGCTGTTTACATAATATGGCGCGCGCACGACAAAACGCCCGTCCTTTTGGATCTCTATGGACAGGGTGCGCCTGCGGCTTCTTATTATTTCGTCGGGTTGGTAGTACATGGGGATATTATAACACGGTGGTTGATATAATTGTGGAAAATGATATAATTTAATGGCAGTAGGGACAAGAGAACCCCTCATCAGTCAGGCTTCGCCTGACAGCTTCTCCCCAGGGGGAGAAGCCTACAGGAGACGAGAATGAGATTTAGGAAGATAGCGGCAATAATGCTTACAGCGGTCCTTACACTGACTGCCTGCGGCGGTGTGGATGACGATGCTTTTTTCAAGGGCATGAGCGCTGTGGCTATGCAGGATTATAATACGGCACAGACGGAACTGACCCATGCCCTGGCAGCAGGCTCCGAAGACGAAGAGATAGGATACAGAGGGCTGGGCTTATGCTATATGGGACAGGGCGAGTATACCAAGGCCCTGGCGGCTTTTTATTCGGCGCTTAAGGAGGCCAATATAGATCCCGGCGAGACCGAAAAGGATATCAACTATTACATGGCCATCTGTTATTACAAGCTGGGGCAGTATGACGAAGCGATAGAGCGTTATGATGCCATAACGGGGATGATGCCTAAGGAGACTGAGGCTTATTTCCTGCGCGGGAATATGAAGCTGTATCTGAATGATGTGGAAGGTGCGGTAGGTGATTTTGACAAGGCGGCGGAGCTGAAGAAGAAGGATTACCGCATGTGCCTTGATATATATGACTGCATGATGCAGCACGGGCAGGAAGCTCAGGCCCAGAAATATCTTGATACCGTGCTGGCGGCGGATGCCAAGGATATTTCGGATTATGACAAGGGGAGGCTGTGCTATTACAGCCATGAATATGCCCAGGCCTGCAATTACCTGGAACGCGTGAGATCCAGCGATGCGGCGGATGCCACGATTATCAAGCTTCTCGGCGAGTGCTATAAGCTGCAGGGACAGTATGAATATGCGGCGGTCGTATATAACGGCTATGCGGACCAGCATGCGGATGCACAGATCTGTAACGAACTGGGACTCTGCTATGCGGAACAGGGCGAGTATGAGGAAGCGCTGCAGGCTTTCAGGAAAGGCATAGAGATCAAGGAAAACAATACCTGCATGCAGACTTTAAAGCGCAACGAGATCATCTCCTGCGAGCATCTCGGAGACTATGAAAAGGCTCTGGAGCTGCTGAAAGCCTATATCGATATCTACGGCAGCGATGACGGGCTGGAGCGGGAATATGCTTTTTTAGTAACAAGGTAGATTGCAAATGGAGTCAAATGGGCATACGATCGAAGATCGTATGTATATGTTGCGCAAGAAACTGCTCAGGCAAGCTGGCTTGCCGGGACGGTTTTTTCGCAACAATTACAAGCAGCAGAGCTGCTTGAACCCATTTGACTCAGTAGCTAAAAATTATCACGAAAATTTATCGTAAATTTCGTCAATTAGTCTAAATGCCATACAATATATGGTATTCAGCCATTTTGGGTGACATAATATGTTGTGTGACGGTGTTGACATTTATTTATCGGTTTGTTACAATGACAACACATCGCGCATAATACGTTATGTAAACCGTCTAAGGTTCGAAACAAAACAAAATCATACAAAACATAGTGGTCATAAGAGTTTTTGCTTCAAAGATCTGGACTCGTTTGTCGCGAAGAAATGGTTTACATAAAACGATAAAATGCGGCGATCCCGAACAAATACAAAACAAATGAGGGTAGGAAAGGGAGTACAAGATGTTTAGTGTAATCAAGAGAGACGGAGAAAGGTCGGATTTTATCTTAAGCAAGATCAATGATGCGATAATGAAAGCCTTCGAGGCAACGGAAATGCAGTACAACAACGATATCATTGACATGCTGGCACTCAGGGTCACAGCGGATTTCCAGTCAAAGATCAAGAATAACGAGATCCACGTTGAAGAGATCCAGGACAGTGTTGAGAAGGTTCTTGAGACAGCAGGATACACAGAGGTGGCAAAGGCATACATCCTCTACCGTAAGCAGAGAGAAAAGATGCGTACCATGAAGTCCACCATACTTGATTACAAAGATGTTGTTAACAGTTACGTAAAAGTGGAAGACTGGAGAGTAAAGGAGAATTCCACAGTTACATATTCCGTAGGCGGTCTGATCCTTTCCAATTCAGGTGCGGTTACCGCAAACTACTGGCTCTCAGAGATATATGACAACGAGATAGCCGAAGCACACAGAAATGCAGACATCCATATTCATGATCTTTCAATGCTTACCGGATACTGTGCAGGCTGGTCATTAAAGCAGCTGATACAGGAAGGCTTAGGCGGCATATCCGGCAAGATCACTTCCGCTCCCGCAGCACATCTTTCGGTGCTGTGCAACCAGATGGTAAACTTCCTCGGTATCATGCAGAACGAATGGGCAGGCGCTCAGGCATTCTCATCCTTCGATACCTATCTGGCACCCTTTGTTAAGGTAGATAACTTAAGCTATAAAGAAGTAAAGAAATGCATCGAGACTTTCATCTACGGTGTGAACACTCCCAGCCGCTGGGGTACCCAGGCACCTTTCTCAAATATCACTCTTGACTGGACGGTACCTTCGGACCTTGCAGAGCTTCCTGCAATAGTAGGCGGCAAGGAGATGGATTTCAAATACAAAGACTGTAAGGCAGAGATGGATATGGTAAACAAGGCCTTCATCGAAGTAATGATCGAAGGCGATGCCAACGGCCGCGGTTTCCAGTATCCCATCCCTACATATTCGATAACCAGCGACTTTGACTGGTCGGATACGGAGAACAACAGACTGCTCTTCGAGATGACTTCAAAGTACGGTACGCCTTATTTCTCAAATTACATCAATTCCGATATGGAGCCCAGCGATGTAAGAAGTATGTGCTGCAGACTGCGTCTGGATCTGAGAGAACTCAGAAAGAAGACCGGCGGTTTCTTCGGATCGGGCGAGAGCACGGGTTCCGTAGGCGTTGTTACGATCAACATGCCCAGGATAGCATATCTGTCCGCCAACAAGAGCGAGTTCTACAAGAGACTTGACAGAATGATGGATATCGCAGCAAGAAGCTTAAAGATAAAGAGAGGTGTCATCACCAGACTGCTTGACGAAGGTCTCTATCCTTATACCAAGAGATATCTCGGAACCTTCGGCAACCACTTCTCTACCATCGGTCTTGTAGGCATGAACGAAGTAGGTCTTAACGCAAACTGGCTCAGAGCGGACATGACAGACAGACGCACCCAGGAATTCACAAAAGAGGTGCTGAACCACATGAGGGAAAGACTTTCCGATTATCAGGAGCAGTACGGTGATCTTTATAATCTGGAAGCTACTCCGGCTGAGTCTACTTCCTACAGACTGGCTAAACACGACAGGGCTAAATGGCCCGGCATCAAGACGGCTGGACACGAAGGAGATACACCTTACTATACCAACTCCTCACATCTGCCGGTTGACTATACTTCGGATATTTTTGATGCACTTGACATACAGGATGAGCTGCAGACACTTTATACTTCAGGTACCGTATTCCACGGCTTCCTGGGTGAGAAGCTTCCCGACTGGAAAGCCGCAGCCAAGCTGGTACGTACCATTGCAGAGAATTACAAGCTGCCTTACTACACACTTTCACCTACCTATTCGATCTGCCGCGAGCACGGCTATCTTGCAGGCGAAGTGAAGAGCTGCCCTCACTGCGGCAAGACCACAGAGGTTTACTCCAGGATCACAGGTTACTACAGACCCGTACAGAACTGGAATGACGGCAAGCTTCAGGAATATGCAAACAGGGTTGAGTACGATGTACAGAATTCCTGCTTAAAGCGTCCCATCTCAGCAGTAGTGACCATGGGTAACGATTTTGACGGAAACTCAACGGTGAGCTTTTCCGAGCCGGAGAGCATCATCTATCTCTTCACCACCAAGAAGTGTCCTAACTGCAAACTGGTGAAGGAATACCTCAAAGGTATAGATTACATCCCCATCGACGCTGAGGAGAGCCCCGAGCTGGCATATAAGTACAATGTGCGCCAGGCTCCCACACTGGTGATAGTCGATAAGGGAAATGCCAAGAGGATAAGCAATGCTTCAAACATAAAGAAATTTGCGGATGAGTACAATTCCGTAAGCGTATAAGGAAGACCCCGGCCAAAGGCCGGAAGATGAGGGGGAAGATCCGGCGTATGCAAATGCGCCGGATTTTTGCGTCCCGCAGTTTTATTTTCAGTTACACTTTTGCTACACTTAGTGTATTATAATAAGCAAAAGATCTTCAGAGGAGGATTAGGAATGGGCGAATTATATGAGAGATACCTGAAATACCTGCAGAGGGATGAAGAGAAAAAAAAGCAGGCTGAGCCGGATCCGGGTACTCAGGGCGATGAATATATAGAGTTCTGGAAACAGCGGCGCCGTGAGCGGGATATGCTGATGCATTTCAGGAATGACTTAAATGGCTTGAACATACCTGCCGAAAAGGTGATGAGGGCATATAAGAGGGTCATGGGTGAGGATAAGGCAAGGGAAGCGCTGAAGACCTTCCGCACCGATGTTGGCGTCCTTTATGAAGTGAGCAACTATCTGCTGCATAGGAAGGATATTATCAATAGTATTTCCATGATTGACAAGCTTGATCTTCACAGTATGGATAAGAGTGCAGGCGTTATTTATAAGCTGCTTAAAGCCGGCAAGATCACCCAGGCGGAGATAGATACTTTTGTTGCAAAAAAGCTGATCTCGGGTTTTGAAAAACTTCCGGGTGGGGCAGATACTAAAGCTTTTTTGGATATGCTGGAAGAGGAGATCGGGCCTGAAGAAGTCAAAAAACTGACTGATCAGCTGGATGCTTATAAGGATACACTTGAAGATGAATTAAAAAATCCGGTGGAATATCCGTATAAAGCCCGCTGCAGTCTGCTTAAGAACGATATGCCGGAAGCTGTGGCAGCATATCCGGAAAAAAAGAAAGAATATGAAGAAGCGCTTGATTACGCGGCACTGCATATAACCAAGACAAAAGATAAGGTAAGAGATGAACTGGAGGAATTTGAAAAGGATGTCAGCAAGGTGGATGTCCGCAGGGAAAAACATTCTTATGAGGTGGTAAAGCCTGTTTACGAGGGCGGGCGTTACCATGGCCTTTTTGTATCAAATCCCGAACTGAGGGGAACGAAGTATGTGAGCAAGGGCAGGGAAAAGGACCTGCAGACCGTTCTGGACGAAGGCGTTACCTTAAGTGATAAGACCAGGGAAGGCTTAAGGCTCATGCTTAAGAAGATGGAGGAGATGAAGCTCGAAGATTATGGTTATCATGATGAGCATCTTTTAAGCGATAAGCGTGTCGTGGGAGTGATGGAACAGGGTACCAAGTTCTACGGCATGAACAAGCTTATGGCAAAACAGAATGCACTGATCAATGCAATGAACGAGATGCCGCCTTCGCCGGATAAGATAATAGCGGCAAAGAAGGATCATGAAAAGACAGCTGCGGATATGCGGGAACTCTTTGATATCGCAAAGCAGTATTTTAATCAGGATCCGAATGTTTTCCCGGGAAATATGGACAGCTGGCGTCACCATGAGTTTCCTCATGAGTTCACAGGCGACTGCCATACCCTGGCACAGATAAACGGTGTATTTCTTGCTTATCAGAACTGGAAGCAGAACGGTGTGGATCTTGAAGAATACCTGAAGAGACCTACCAAAGCAACCGTCGACAATATGGTTAAAAGGCTGGAGGAGGTCAGTTTTAAAAAGAAGGCAGAGAGTGCAAAGAGCCTGGAAGATACCCTTGAGCTGATGAGCGCTTCGGGAAAGTTTGCGGAGGCTGATAAAGATTACGATTACATGGTGCATGAAAGGGCGATGATAAGACCGCTTAAGCTGCCGGTCCTGCTGGAAGGAGATCCGCAGTTATCGCAGCGTAACAATCTCTTTGCCAATATCACCATGCATGAATTCGGAGATGGTCTGAAGAATACGGATATTGCCAAATTCGGGTACTTTAGCCTGAGCCCGGCCGGCTTGAACGATTTTGAGTACGATGCCAGACTTAAGACCCTTCAGAATCTGATGCTTGTCAGCGATGCGGACAGGGATCCTTCGAAGCTCATGCACGGAGTACCGGATACCGACATGTACGGAAGGGTGATAAAAGATCCTTTCAACGCGGAAAGCTATATGAAGAAGACGCCCGTGGATTATGCGGGGATAATGGAACGTGCAGGCCGCGTATACAATAAGATAGCAGCCATGAAAAACGTGCCGATGAATATCACCACGGATGATGTACTCCGTGCTACCCAGCAGCTGTATCTGAGAGTGCTTGCCGCCCACCCGGAGGATGTGGAAAAAGAAGGCTATAAGCAGATGCAGGCAGCCATGACAGGTCTCAGAAACAGGCTTTCCGAAAATGTTGACGATGAGACAAAGCTTGACATGAAGAAGCTGGAGTCAGGCTATAAAAAGGTGCTTAAGGATGCGGCGAAACGATACAGGAATGAACAGAAAGAAGAGGGCAAACTTAACGAAATTAAAGAGAGACTGACTTTTGAACAGTTCACGGAAAGTTTTGCGGAGCTTGGCTTAAGTGACGAGAATTTCCGTTATCTCTATGATCACTTAAGCAGGGATGAGATGAAGAGCCTGCTTAAGTACACGACAGACCACGATGACTTCGGAAATATTTTCCATAACTGGGACAGACCTTATAACAGAAGGGCTGAGAGTATATCAAAGCTGGCGCCCGGCGCCCGCATGTCAGGAGATGCCGGGGCGCTTCGCAAGTATCTGGAGGATAACGAAGAAAAGCTGAATGCCGCCGATAAGCTGTATCTGCTGAAGCATATCGAAATGGCAGAGAAGGTTGCACAGATGCAGCGTGAGGGAGCGGAAGCTCTTGAAGCAGAGGATCCGCGCCCCGCAAAGCCCGAACTGCTTACGGACAATGAAGGCTTTATGCAGCTGAACATCCGTCAGCCGAGAGCCCAGAGCTCAGCCAACGGATGCTGGTCGGTGGCTCTGCAGCAGATAGTACAGGGACGCGGTACGGAGGATATCTCCCAGGAGGATATACGATCATATCGTCCCGGGGAACGGACTGTTGATGAGATAAATGCACACTTTAGCAATGACGGCGGCCTTAAGGAAGCGGATCAGCTGTATAACATGGATACGGCCCTGTCTGTCAAGGATATGCTGGATCCGGTACTGGCCTTTGCGCCCAATACCATGGTCCGTGTAATGGAGATAGGTGCCTATGATCCGGCAGCCAACAAAGCACTGGATGCCCAGGGCATAGGTCCTGCGCAGTACAGGCAGAATGCGAAGGAACTGATACGCCAGACGGTTGAAAAGGCGCTGGTAATAGACCGGTCCCCGCTGGTGATACGCCAGCCCGGACATTTCGTCAATATCGTGGGTATAAAGGATGACATACTGCTGATCCAGGATCCTCTGGGCTCGGTCAACCCGCCTGAGCGCATGAGGAAAGTGCCCATAGACAGCTTCGTGGAAGCCATGCTCTTCAAAAAGGGAAGAGACGGGGATGTAACGCGTAACATTCAGCTCTTATGGGGCTCGGATATAAAGCTGGATAATGAGGGAAATATACTGGGTATCCCGGATGAAGGCGTAAAAGTGGCCGATAACGGTGATATTCAGCTCAATGCACAGCAGCAGGGCGAGAACGGTTTCCTGCTTGAAACCCAGAAGAACGGCTTATGGATAAACAAGTACGGGAATCAGAACGGAGTGCCGACACTGGATGAGCAGCTGGTATCGAAGGACGGACTGATCAGAAGTGACCGTGTATATCTTCCGAGAAAGCTGAACGTTACAGGGCTTAAGAAAGAGGCGGCAAAGCGCAGCCCCGAGGAAGAGCTGAAGCTCAAGGAAGAGGCTTTGGTTTATTTTCAGGATGCGGCGGATCTTAAGGGTAAAGCCATCAGGGACGTGCAGGGTAAAGGTCTGGATGCCGTAAGACAGGAAGTAGCCGAGGAGCGTGCCCGTGAAGAACAGAGGAAAAACCTGCCGGAACATCTGAATGCCGAGCAGAGCAGTGAAAAGGAAGTCCAGCAGGGAATATACGATAAAGGTCTGGGCTATATAGAAGCACTGACGGAATATAAGAAGAATGCAAGGGAACTTCTGGAAGAACTGAGAAGGACAGGAATCGACGCCCAGGCGGATCCCGCGGAATACACCAAGCTTATAGGTGAACTTGAAAGTGTCTGTGCACTTTCCGTAAAGAATACTCCGGCCCGGATCGCCGGTACCATGCTGGGGCTTACCGAGGCATCCAAAAACTTAAGCAGCACGCTTAAGGATACAGCCGATAATGCGACCAAGCCCGATGCAAACAGGGATGAGCGCAGGAAGCTTGCGGATAAGGAAAGCGAGTGGCTGAAGAAAAACGTTGAACAGGAAAAATCTGAGCTGCTGATGCTGGGAGCAAGCGGAGCCGAAGAAGCCAATATCAGCATTGAAGAAATGCTGCGTGTACCTGCCGCCAAGCTGGGGGTACTTCGTACAAAGGAAGAAGAGGCCGAAGTCAGCAAAAACGCCGGGGAGTTTGCAGAGAAGGTTGAAAACCTTGCGTCTGTAGCAAAGAAACGATTGGAGACCCTGAACGGGCTCGGAAAGATCTTCGGTGAGGATTCCACCCAGTATGTTAACATGAAGAACGCGCTGAAGTCCGTATCAAAGCTGGGGCGTGGCAACACGGCTCTCGAAGTGACGGAAGCGGTATCCGCACTTGAGACTTATACAAAGGCCTATACGGATAAGCTGGAGCAGTTCGGAGGCGGAAAATTGTATCCCGGAGCGAAACGTCTGGACGCTGCTCTTGCTATAAGTGAGGATGTGAAACAGAGCGGACTGGCTGATCTGAAGAAGATGCCGGCAGGAGTGCTTCCTACCGTAGACCTGCGTCTGCAGGCGGAGGCGGGCTATATATCGAAGCTTAATGAGATGGATTTCGAAATGGTGGACGGGGTAAAACTGCGCAAGGATTATCACGAAGCTGTAGAAGAGATGAAGAAGACCGAAAAGAAGATGAAGGAGACGGCTTCCAAGGAGCCGGTAAACACTCCGAATGAAACAAAGGATGACAAACGCAGGAAGCTGGATAAGAATGAGGTGAAAGATTTCTTAAGCAGCGAGAAAAAGGAGAAAAAGGAACATAGCAGGAAGACGGAAAGCAAAGAAAACACCGCAGGCAAGACAAAGGATAAGGATACAACAGTCAAAAAAGGAGGGGGCGTTTAAGACGCTCCCTCCTTTATATCAGTCAGTGTTTCGGATCAGCCGAGAGCTTCGGCTATATCTGCTTTCATATCAAGTACTGCGGCGCGGGCAGCATCCGCATAGCCTTCCGCTCCGTATTTGGAATATTTCTCCTGCTGGTAAGCGGCTATGATGCCTCTTGAAGAATTAACTATGGCACCGAGTCCGTCTTCGTTAAAGAAGTGTACCAGGTCTTTGCCTTTTCCGCCCTGGGCACCGTAACCGGGAACCAGGATCAGAGTCTTGGGCATCAGCTTTCTTAATACTTTGCCCATCTCGGGGTAGGTAGCGCCGACCACGGCTCCGACATAGCTGTAGGACTCACCCATAAGATCTTCGCCCCATTCCCTTACCTTGTCACCCACATGTTCATACAGCGGGCGGCCGTCGATCAGACGGTCCTGGAATTCGCCGCTGGAAGGGTTGGAAGTCTTGACCAGGACAAAGATACCCTTTTTTTCTTTTTCGCATACTTTTATAAAAGGTTTGACGCCGTCGCTTCCCAGATAGGGATTGACGGTTGCAAAATCCTCATCAAAGCCGTAATAAGGAGTGCCGCCAAGCTCGGTGGCGCCGAGATGGCCGAGAGCATAAGCTTCCGAAGTGGAACCTATATCGCCGCGCTTGATATCACCTATTACAACCAGGCCTTTTTCATGGCAGTAATCCACGGTCTTCTTGAAAGCTTCCAGTCCGGGAATGCCGAAGGCTTCATACATGGCTATCTGGGGCTTAACAGCGGGGACCAGGTCAGCCACCGCATCCACCAGTCCTTTGTTGTAATTGAAAAATGCGTCAGCTACCGCTTCGGCTGTTTCACCGAAGTTGGCCTTAGAAGCCTCGAAAAGCTGAGGCGGCAAAAGCTTGAGCGTGGGATCCAGTCCAACGACTATCGGAGCTTCCAGCTCTTTGATCCTGTTCATAAGTCTGTTTATCATAAGGATTCTCCTTTTCTTTTTGTTTTCATAAGATTTTATCTTAAAAATATGTTAAAATCAAATGGTTATGAAAAAGAAGAAGATCATTATCCCGCTTGCGCTGATACTCATTCTCCTGCTGTGGGGGATCAGCTGGCTTCCGGTAACGGAGCGGATAAGTATAAACCTTAAAGCCGGGGAGGATATAAGGATCGCTCTGATCACGGATCTGCATTCCTGTTATTACGGTCCCGGGCAAAAGTGGCTGCTAAACAGGATAGATAAAGAGGGACCCGATATCGTGATGCTCGGCGGTGACATCTTTGACGACAGGCTTAAGGACGATAATGCAAAGGCCCTGATAGAAGGACTGGTTAAAAGATATCCCTGTTATTACGTAAGCGGCAATCATGAATACTGGAGCGGCCGGGTGGAAGAGATGAAGGAGTGGCTGCGTTCGTCGGGAGTCAATGTACTTGAAGGAAGCTGCGAAACAGTAACGATCAAGGGCACGGCTGTTGATATCTGCGGTGTGGATGATCCCACGGAGCTTTTAAGAAGCACCTGGGAAAAGCAGCTGGATACTGCTTATGCGGAGTCGGGACAAGGGCGGATCAAGATACTGCTGAGCCACCGGCCCGAAGAAGCAGCTGCCTATGAGCATTATGATTTTGATCTGATACTTGCGGGACATGCCCATGCGGGACAGTTCAGGATACCCTTTATAAACAGGGGCCTGTATGCTCCGAACCAGGGTTTTATGGCGGAATATGTCAGCGGCATGTATAAGCTTAAGAATGGCAGCAGCATGGTGGTGAGCCGCGGCCTTGCAAGAGAGAGCATACCGCTTCCGCGTTTCTTCAATCATCCCGAGCTGGTGATGATAGAGTTAAACTGAATTTGAAAGGCTAGAATATAAATGGTTTTTTCCAGTATCATCTTTCTTTTTTGTTTTTTCCCTGCAGTTCTGTTCTTTTATTTTTGCATCTGCAGGAAGAACATGCTTGCAAAGAATCTGTGCCTGCTTTTAGCAAGCCTGGTTTTCTATGCTTTCGGAGAAGGAAAGAACATAGTACTTTTGCTGTTTTCGATCGCTGTTAATTATTTCTTCGGTCTGTTCATCGCGCCGGGGGAAAGAAAACACAGGAAGCTGCTGCTGTTCGTCGCAGTGGCTTGTGATCTTTCACTTTTGTTTATCTATAAATATCTGGATTTCACGATCACAAATATCAACCGCATTTCCGGAGCCGAGATACCCTTAAGGCATATAGCTCTGCCTATCGGGATATCTTTCTTTACCTTTCAGGCTATTTCCTATGTGATCGATGTGTACAGGGGCAAGGTGCCGCCCCAGAAGAATCCGCTGTATGTCGGGCTTTATATCTCGCTGTTCCCGCAGCTGGTGGCGGGCCCCATAGTAAGATACGAGACCATCATGAAGGAGATAAATGAGAGAAAGGAAAGCTTCTCCGGCTTTGCCGACGGAACGAAGCGCTTTATCTGCGGCATGGGAAAGAAGATACTTTTAGCCGATACCATGAGCCTGTTTGCGGACAGGATAATGGCTAAGGTTTCGGGCGGTGACAATATATCGGTAAGTCTCGCCTGGCTCGGAGCGCTGTGTTATACGCTGCGGATCTATTATGACTTTGCGGGATATTCAGATATGGCTATCGGCCTGGGACGTATCTTCGGCTTCAGATTTGAAGAGAACTTCAACTATCCCTACACGGCGGTCAATATCGGCGATTTCTGGCGCAGATGGCATATATCCCTGGCCAGCTGGTTCAGGGACTATGTTTATATCCCCCTCGGCGGCAGCAGGGTGAGCCTGTGGAAACAGTACAGGAATATACTCGTTGTCTGGATGCTTACGGGACTGTGGCACGGTGCCGCCTGGAACTATGTGCTGTGGGGGACCTACTATGCGATACTCCTGATGTTTGAGAGACTGACGGGTTACGGAAAGAAGCATCTGCTTCCGAAAGTACCGGCTCATATACTGACGGTCTTCCTTACGCTGGTGGGCATGACCATATTCGCTTCGCCGACACTGGCGGTGATGGGCAGATATCTGGGAAACATGTTCGGCATCGGAGCGGCAGGCTTTGCGGATGCGTCTGCCGGCTTTATCATCAGGGATAACCTGCTGTTCTTTGCGGGCGCCATCGCCTTCTCGATGCCGCTCGGTAAATGGCTGGAAAAGAAGAAGGGGATATATGAGGCGCTGCTGGCAGCAGTATTTGGGATGTGTATTATTTATATAATCAAGGGGAATTACAGTCCGTTTATATATTTTAACTTCTGATAAGGGAGCCACTCATCAGTCAGCGCGTTGCGCTGACAGCTTCTCCCCGGAGGGGAGAAGCCTTTAGGAGAAAAGAATGAAGAAGGAAGATGGGTTTATTACAATTGTATTTATGGCTGTGATAGTGCTTTTTACGGCGGTCAATCTGGCGGAGATGGTGCTGGCGCTGGAGCCGGATGGCAGGCGCAAAGGCCTTGAAAAGCTGGAAGTGGTGCAGGACGGAGCGATAAACGCCTGGGGAGCGCTGCAGAAGGCCATGGGCAAAAGAGTGGCCTACGGAAGCACGGTCTATGAAGATGTGACGCTCTTAAACAACGGCGTGGCCACCATGGCTGACCAGTACGGAGACATAGAAGTCGGAAAGAAGGGCGTGAGGGATGCTTATGCTTTCTCACAGGAACTGGGAGCGGAATTCCTGTTTATGGTGGTGCCTTCCAAGGAAAGGGCTGAAGAGGACCTGCCGAAGGGAGTTACCAGCTATGCCATTTCCAAGTATGAAGAGATGGTTAAGTTTCTTGAAGAAGAGGATATTCCCCATATAGCGATGCGGGATGTGCTGGAAGCAGAGGGTGGAGACTGGTATTCCTATTATTATAAGAGCGATCATCACTGGAAAAACAACGCTGCTTTCGCGGCATACCGCAGTGTGGCAGGAGAAATGTTCAGCCGCGGGCTTGACGGCGGTCGCAATGACGTGGCGCTGGAAGAAAGCTCATATGAGAAGCGTCTCTATGAGCAGGTATTCCTCGGGACCCACGGACGTATGGCAGGGAAGTATTATACCGGCCTTGACGATTACGAACTGTGGCTTCCGGAATATGATACTGACTATGTGCTGGATGTACCCTCGGAAGGCATACATAAGGAAGGCAGCTTTGAGGACTGCTTCGTGAATTACGGAAACGTAGCGCATTACAGTTTTGACTACTATGCTTATTACACTTATCTGGACAGGGATTATGACCGCATCTGCATAGAGAACAGGCTGAATCCGGGCGGACCTCATATAGTGATCGTGAGGGATTCCGTGGCAGTGCCGGTATCGGTGTTCCTGGCTTCGCAGTGCGGCAGGCTGGATCTGATAGATCTGAGATATTTAAAAGAAGAAGATTCCGCCAAGGAATGGATAAGGGAAGCGGCACCGGACATGCTGATCTATATGTTCGGGCCGGGATATATGAGTGTTGAAAATGCAATGAATCTGAGGTGAGAAAATGAGAAACAAGAACATCAAAACGATCCTGACTGTGGTCGCCATGATCATCCTGGGTATAGTACTGCTGATATGGAATCTGCATGATGCAAAGCAGGAGAGCGGAGGAGAAGCGCAGAGTACTGCAGAGACTGCGGTGGCTGAGATCACTCCGACGGAGGCTTCGATCGCAGCGACAACGACTATAGCGCCGACGCCGACAGAGGAGCCTGCTCCGACGGAAGAACCGACGCCGACGGAAGAACCGACAGCAACACCGGAACCCACCGCAACACCGACACCCACTGTAGCTCCGGAGCCGGCGGCCGCCATTGACGAGAACGGAGTGTATGACAGTAAAGACAAGGTGGCGCTTTATATACATACCTACGGTCATTTGCCGCAGAATTACATCACCAAGAAGGAAGCCAAGGCTCTGGGCTGGGAAGGCGGCGGGCTGGATGCATACGCCCCGGGCAAATGCATAGGCGGAGACTATTACGGCAATTATGAAGGAGTGCTGCCTGAGGGGGATTATCATGAATGCGATATCGACACCCTGGGTAAGAGCAAACGCGGTGCCAAACGCATAGTTTACGATTCCGACGGGGATATCTATTACACTAAAGATCATTATGAACACTTTGAACAGTTATATTGAGGGAGGAAGCTATGATAAGCATTGATCTTAAGGATCTTGATTCGGCAGACGAATTTTATAAAAGACTGGGGGAGCAGATAGAACTGCCCGATTATTTCGGTTACAATCTGGATGCACTGCATGATGTGCTGGAGGAGAAATCCGGTCTTGAGATCCGCTTCACCGGAAGTGACGATGCGGCTGCCATAATGCCGCGTTTCATGCGGGGACTGAAGCGTATGTGTGCGGAATTGACGGATGTGAGAGTTGAATTTGAATAGAAAGTCAATCAGGGGCAATCAGGGGGACGGTTCCGCGGTTGAAAATCGAAAATTTTCAACCGCGGAACCGTCCCCCTGATCGACCCCGCACTTGAAGTTTTATTTGCGTTAATATATACTATTAAAAGCTAAAAAACATAAGGAGGATTACCGGTTATGGCTAAAGAAGAACAGGGCGCCATAAGAGACGCCAAGCAGCTGGGAATGGGAAAGATGGCGGTGCTGGGACTGCAGCATATGTTTGCAATGTTCGGTGCAACGATACTTGTTCCCATATTGGTAAACGGATATTTTAAAGGAGAGGGGCTGTCAGTGCAGGTAACCCTCTTTTTTGCGGGTGTGGGTACTCTGATCTTCCACCTGTGTTCAAAGTTTAAAGTGCCTGCGTTCCTGGGCTCGTCCTTTGCATTCCTGGGCGGCTTTGCCACGGTAGCTGAGCTGGATACAGGCAGGTTTGCGGGAATGAGCTACGGCGAGAAACTGCCCTATGCCTGCGGCGGCATCGTGGTAGCGGGTCTGCTGTATCTGATACTTGCTCTTATAATAAAACTGGTGGGAGTTAAGAAAGTAATGAGATTCCTGCCTCCTGTAGTAACGGGACCTATAATCATCTGCATAGGCTTAAGCCTTGCTCCTTCAGCTGTCAGCAATGCGAGCGCCTGCTGGCCTCTCGCTCTGATAGCACTTGTGACGGTCATGGTATTCAATCTCTGGGGCAAGGGAATGTTCCGTATCATTCCCATACTCATGGGTGTGGTCATTTCCTATGTGTTTGCGATCATCTTTAATTTCGCAGGCATCACCAATGCTGACGGATCTGCAGTGCTCAATTTTGCTCCGATAGCAAATGCGGGCTGGGTAGGTCTGCCGGACTTCATCATTGCAAAGTTTGATATCAGCGCCATACTGGTAATGGCTCCCATAGCTATCGCCACGATGATGGAGCATGTAGGTGATATTTCGGCAATTTCTGCGACCACCGGCGAGAATTTCATAGCCGATCCGGGTCTCCACAGGACACTGTTAGGCGACGGTCTTGCCACTTCGGTAGCGGCCCTTTTCGGCGGCCCCGCAAATACAACTTACGGTGAGAACACCGGTGTGCTTGAGCTTTCAAAGGTTTATGATCCTTCGGTCATAAGGCTTGCCGCTGTTTATGCCATAGTTCTCGGTTTCATACCGAAGCTGTCACAGGTATTCGGCACCATGCCCACAGCCATCATCGGCGGTATCAGCTTTATCCTTTACGGTATGATCTCCGCCATCGGTGTGAGGAACGTGGTAGAGAACAAAGTTGATTTCACGAAGTCAAGAAACCTGATAATCGCAGCGATCATCCTGGTCTGCGGCCTGGGCTTCTCAGACGGATTAAGCTTTACCGTAGGCGGAACACAGATCACTCTTACCGCTTTAGCCATAGCTGCTATCGCAGGCGTGCTGCTCAATATCATACTTCCGGGCAATGATTATCAGTTCGGTGAGAATAAAAGCGGCGATATTAACAGAGGACTGAGCATGAATACCAAGGGGGATGACTGATATGGACTTTAAGAATGAAGCAAACGTATTTATACTTGATCATCCGCTGATCCAGCATAAGATCACGAGACTGCGTGATGAGACTACCGGAACAGCCGAGTTCAGAAAGGTTGCCGGAGAGATAGCGATGCTGATGGGCTATGAAGCCCTGCGGGATCTGGAGACAGAACTGGTAGAGGTAAAGACCCCCATAGAAAAGACCATGGCTCCGGTGATCTCCGGAAGAAAGCAGGCAGTGGTACCCATACTCCGTGCGGGACTCGGCATGACCGAGGGTATACTCAATCTGCTCCCGACCGCAAAGGTGGGACATATCGGTCTTTACAGGGATCCGGAAACACACAAACCCCATTCATATTACTGCAAACTGCCCGATCCCATCAGTGAGAGGATCATAATAGTGACCGATCCCATGCTGGCAACGGGAGGATCGGCCGTGGATGCCATCAACTTCATAAAGGAAAAAGGCGGAGTGCGCATCAAGTTTATGTGCATCATAGCAGCACCCGAAGGACTTGCACATCTGCATGATGTTCATCCCGATGTGCAGATCTATGTGGGCTGCCTCGACAGACAGCTGAACGAGCGTGCTTATATCTGTCCGGGACTCGGTGATGCCGGAGACAGGATTTTCGGTACCAAGTAAGCAGATTGGACATAAAGAAGCAAGTATGATAAAATACAGGCTTCGGAAAAGCTGTGTCATATAAAAGGAGAATACAGTTGGAAAGATATAAAGAGGAATTCATTGATTTCATGGTGGACTCGGAGGTCCTTAAGTTCGGCGAGTTTACCTTAAAGAGCGGCAGGAAGTCCCCGTTCTTCATGAATGCGGGAGCATATGTGACCGGAACCCAGCTTAAGAAGCTCGGTGAGTACTATGCGAAAGCTATCAACGACGCCTTCGGACTGGACTTTGATGTGCTCTTCGGACCCGCTTATAAGGGAATACCCTTAAGCGTAGCCACGGCCATGGCCATAAGCGAGCTTTACGGAAAAGACGTGAAATACTGCTCTAACCGTAAGGAGATAAAGGACCACGGCGATGTGGGCATACTGCTGGGAAGCAAGCTTAAGGACGGCGACAGGGTAGTGATGATCGAAGACGTGACTACCTCGGGCAAGTCCATCGAGGAGACTTTCCCGATAATAAAGAGCCAGGCTGACGTAGATGTGAAGGGACTCATAGTTTCACTTAACCGCATGGAGAAGGGCAAGGGTGAAAAGAGCGCCCTGTCTGAGATCGAGGAGATCTACGGCATCAAGACAGCGGCTATCGTAACGATGCAGGATGTAAGGGAATATCTTTACGGCAGGGAGACTTCAAAGGGAGTGCTCATCGATGATACGAGGAAAGCTGTCATAGAAGAGTACTTCAGCCAATATGGTGCCAAAGAGTAAATAAAAGTGGGCATACTTTCGAAATATAAGTTTACCAACAAGAAACATCCGCTGAAGGCGATCATGTCGGTGGCACTTGCGCTGATAGGGATCGTGGCCGTAGCGATGACCGTCTACAGCGGTTATCTGGCGGGGGGCGAGGTCGCCTGGGGACATGTGGCGGCGGTTGCCCTTTCGGTGATAATGGCTTTTACGGGCCTGATCTTCGGAATAATGAGCAGGCTTGAAAAGGACAGATACTATTTCTTTCCGATACTCGGTATAGTATTGAATTTCGCCCTCTTTGCGGCGATCATATTTTTCATGATACGGGGAATGACCAGACAGTGATGGAAGCATATAAAGAAGAAATGGACGAGCGCCTGGAACTGACGCTGGGAAGATTAAAAGAGATCAAAGAGGAAGAACTGACAGATGCGGCATATTGCAGGTATTTCCGTGCATGTGCCGACACTCTTCTTATGCTTGCGGATATCCTGGTAAATGAGAATATCAGCGCCAAAGAGATGAAGGCGGTGAACGCAAGGCTTTACGAAGATATCTGCGAGGAGGCATATGCGAAGAGTTACTGCAATCCCGCCTATGCAGCGGAAGTGTTCGGAGAAAAATACGGAAGGCTGCTTTCTGCAGTGGCAGCGGAGATGCGCAGCGCTATCCCTGCGGCGGCGGAGCATGACAGACAGCCTTTCCTTATCAGAGCGGAATATCTGCTGTTGCTTTACGGTGAGGTAAAGAGCGCTCTCGAGGAAGAGGGACAGCTTCCCGCATATGATAACCTGAAAGAGAGTTTTTACTATTTTGTAAGTGATTATTATGAGACCGAAAGTCTCATAAAGGTAAGGGGAGTCACGGAGCCGGAGGAGGATTTCGCGCTGAAGATCATAGAAGCGGCGAAAGAGTTTGATCCGGATATCCTCTATATGTACGGTGAGTATATCACCGAGAATGAGACGGAACTCTATAAGTATATCTCGGGTCTGTCCGATGAAAAGATAGCACTGATGGCTGATACCTATACAGAAGGCTACCGTAAGGGCTTTATCAATTCGGGCAAGGACCTTTCAAAGAAAAAGACAGTCAATATCCGTTATCCCATAGGACTGGAAAGAGTGGTGAAGAAAGCGATAGAAAACTTCGCCGAAATGGGACTGAAGCCTGTGATCTACAGGGCGGCACAGTCCATATTCACCACAAGGAACGTGGAAAAGAACGGCTATTTCGGGGCCAATCCCAACAGACAGTATGACTATGATCACAGGGAGGATCTGGCTCTCATACTTGACAGCCAGCTGCTGACAAGAAGGCTTGAATGTCTCGAAGAAGCTTTTAAGGCATACAGGGAAAAAGCGGTGGTACATGCGGGCCCCGCAGTCATAGAGACTTTCGGGGAAGAACCTTTCAAACCCGAGAATAAAGCCGCTGCCTGCCGTTATAACGAAGAACAGAGACAGCTGATGGCAAGGTATGTTTCCGAAAACGCCAGGATAAACAATACCTACATACCGGGGGATGAGCGCAGTTTTACGATCATATCCTTCCCTGTACCCGAGATCGGTGAGAATTTCGAGGAGATATTTGATGCGGTGATAAGGATCAATACCCTCGATTATGAAAAGTATCAGAAGATACAGAACAGGATCATTGATGCGCTCAATGAGGCGGAAAGCGTCCATGTAAAGGGCGGCGGAGTAAACCGTACGGAATTAAGTGTTGCACTGTGGAAGCTTGACGATCCCGAACATCAGGCCATTTATGAGAACTGCGTGGCGGACGTGAACATTCCCGTAGGTGAGGTATTTACCACACCGGTACTGGAAGGTACCAACGGCATACTTCATGTGAGCAAGGTGTATCTGAACGGACTGGAATACAGGGATCTTTTCCTGGAGTTCAAGGACGGCATGGTAAGTGATTACGGCTGTGCCAACTTTGAGGATCCGGAGGAAGGACGCAAATATATAGAAGATAACGTGCTCTTCCATCATAAGAGCCTGCCCATGGGTGAGGCTGCGATAGGCACCAATACCACGGCCTACGTGCTTGCCGGAAAGTACGGCATAGAGAGCAGGCTGCCCATACTCATAGCGGAGAAGACAGGACCGCATTTTGCGGTAGGCGATACCTGCTATTCCCATGCGGAAGATGTTAAGGTATATAATCCCGACGGCAGGGAGATAGTTGCAAGGGACAATTCCGTTTCGATAAAAAGGAAGACGGATCCGAAGAATGCTTATTTCGGCTGTCACACCGATGTGACGATACCTTACGATGAACTCGAACTGCTGGAAGGTATCAGGCCGGATGGGAGCAGCATAAAGATAATTGAAAAGGGACGCTTCGTTCTTGAAGGGACCGAAGAATTAAATAAAGCATTTGAGGAGGTTTGAGATGCCAAAGGTAGGTATAGTGATGGGCAGTGATTCGGATATGCCCGTTATGAAAAAAGCAGCCGAGATACTGGAGAGATTCGGCATAGATTTTGAAATGAGGATAATAAGCGCTCACCGTGAGCCGGATATTTTCTTTGACTATGCGAAAGAAGCGGAAGCCAAAGGCATAAAGGTGATCATCGCCGGTGCCGGCATGGCTGCGCATCTGCCCGGAATGTGTGCGGCAATATTCCCGATGCCCGTCATAGGCATACCCATGCACACCACTTCTCTGGGCGGCAGGGATTCGCTTTATTCGATAGTACAGATGCCTTCGGGCATACCCGTTGCCACGGTCGCCATCAACGGAGGAGCAAATGCGGGACTGCTCGCAGCCAGGATACTGGCCGTTTCCGATGAAGAACTTTTACAGAAACTTAAGGACTACAAAGAGGAACTCAAAACTGCCGTAGTCGAGAAAGATGAGAGGCTCGGCAGTGTAGGATACAAAGAGTACTAAAAAGGAGAAAAATATGGATTACAAGAATTCCGGAGTGGACATTGAAGCAGGCTACAAGTCGGTAGAGCTGATGAAGCAGTACGTAGCGAAGACCATGAGACCCGAAGTGCTGGGAGGCATAGGCGGATTCTCGGGTGCTTTCAGCCTCGGAAAGATCAAGGATATGAAGAAGCCCGTCCTTGTATCCGGTACCGACGGAGTGGGAACCAAGATCAAGCTGGCGTTTCTGCTTGACAGGCATGATACCGTGGGTATCGACTGCGTGGCAATGTGCGTGAACGACATCGCCTGCGCCGGTGCGGAACCGCTGTTTTTTCTGGATTATATAGCCTGCGGAAAGAACTATCCCGAAAAGATTGCCGCTATCGTAAAGGGTGTGGCTGAAGGCTGTGAGCAGGCCGGCTGTGCACTGATAGGCGGAGAGACCGCGGAACATCCGGGACTTATGCCCGAAGAGGAATATGACCTTGCAGGCTTTGCGGTAGGTGCTGCAGAAGAAGTCGAACTGGTGGACGGCCGTGACATAAAGGCGAAAGACACACTGATAGGCATAGCTTCCAGCGGTGTTCATTCCAACGGTTTCTCACTTGTGAGAAAGGTATTCCCGATGACGACGGATGCCCTGATCAGATACAACAACGAACTGGGCAAGTCCCTCGGAGACGAACTGCTGACACCCACCAGGATCTATGTGAAAGCCCTCAGGGAAGTAAGGGAAGCAGGCATAAAGATCAAGGGTTGCAGCCATATCACCGGCGGCGGCTTCTACGAGAACATTCCCAGAATGCTGCCTGACGGCATCGGAGCAAAGGTGGAGAAAGCAAGCTACGAAGTACCTGCAATCTTTAAGCTGCTGCAGAGTACCGGTGAGGTTGAAGAGCATGTGATGTACAATACCTACAACATGGGTATCGGCATGGTGCTTGCAGTGGATCCCGCTGATGCGGACAAGACCGTGGCGGCACTTGAAAAAGCAGGTGAGAAGGCCTGTGTGATAGGTGAGACCACAGCAGGCGAAAAGGAAGTGACCATATGCTGAAAATAGCTGTATGCGTATCGGGCGGCGGCACCAATCTCCAGGCGATCATCGACAGTATCGCTTCAGGGACCATCACCAACACCCGGATAGTAAGGGTGATCTCCAATAAAGCCGGAGCTTACGCACTGGAACGTGCGGCTGCGGCAGGGATTGATGCAGTGGCAGTGACAAGGGCGGATCACCCGGATAAGGCGGATTTCAATGCCGCATTGTTAAAAGCAGTTGATGAAGCAGCACCGGATCTCGTGGTGCTGGCGGGCTTCCTTGTGGTGCTGGATGCCGGGTTCATCAGAAAGTATAAGGGACGGATCATAAACATACATCCTTCACTGATCCCTTCTTTCTGCGGAGATGGTTTTTACGGACTGAAGGTACATGAGGCGGCACTGGCAAGAGGCGTAAAGGTAACGGGAGCTACGGTACACTTTGTGGATGAGGGAACGGATACAGGTCCCATCATCATGCAGAAGGCAGTGAACGTGGAAGAAGGCGATACTCCGGAAGTATTGCAGAAACGTGTAATGGAACAGGCGGAATGGAAGATCCTTCCCGCGGTGATCGACGGGATAGCGAACAACAGGATTAAGTACGGGAGTGTATGAGTATGAATGTGATGATAGTAGGAGGCGGCGGCAGGGAACATGCCATAGCCTTAAGCGTAAGCAAGAGCAGCAGACTCACGAAACTTTATGCGGCACCGGGAAATGCCGGGATCGCTGAGTATGCGGAATGCGTACCCATCGGCGTGATGGAGTTTGAGAAGATAAGGGATTTTGCCCTGGAGAAAAAGATAGACCTTGTGATAGTGGCGCCGGACGATCCTCTGGCAGCAGGTCTTGTGGACGTGCTTGAAGAAGCGGGCTTAAGAGCTTTCGGCCCCAGAAAGAACGCCGCCATACTTGAAGGATCCAAGGCTTTCTCCAAGGATCTGATGAAGAAATACAATATTCCTACGGCAGCCTATGAGAATTTCGATGATGCGGATGCCGCACTTAAATATCTGGAGAATTCCAAATATCCCGTAGTGCTGAAAGCCGACGGACTGGCTCTCGGAAAGGGCGTGCTTATCTGCGCCGACCATGACGAGGCTGTAGCCGGAGTTAAGGAGATAATGCAGGATAAGAAGTTCGGTACCGCAGGTAACCGCATGGTGGTGGAAGAGTTCATGACCGGCCGCGAGGTATCGGTATTGAGCTACGTGGACGGCAAGACCATAAAGATAATGAGCAGCGCCCAGGACCATAAGAGGGCTAAAGACGGTGATCAGGGTCTGAACACCGGCGGAATGGGAACTTTTTCACCCAGCCCCTTCTTTACAAAGGAACTTCAGGAAGAGTGCATGAAGACCATATTCCAGCCCACGGTGGATGCCATGGCTGCAGAAGGCAGGAAGTTCCAGGGAGTCATCTTCTTCGGACTGATGCTCACCGCAGACGGCCCCAAGGTACTGGAGTACAATGCGCGCTTCGGTGATCCCGAGGCACAGGTGGTGCTTCCCCGCATGAAGAATGACATACTGGATGTTATGGAAGCCTGCATAGACGGCACCCTCGACAAGATCGATCTGGAATTCGAGGACAATGCGGCCGTATGCGTGGTACTTGCCAGCGACGGATATCCTCTTGCCTATGAGAAAGGCAAGGAAATAACGGGACTTGAGAAGTTTAATGGCAGCGACGAGTATTTCTGCTTCCACGCAGGTACCAAGCTCTCCGACGGAAAAGTGCTTACCAACGGCGGCAGGGTGCTGGGCGTGACTGCCAAGGGCTCGGACCTTAAGGAAGCAAGGAAAAAAGCCTATGAAGCAACGGAGTGGGTAAAGTTTGAGAATAAGTACATGCGTCATGATATAGGAAAAGCAATTGACGAGGCATGACAATAGTTGTAAAATATCAAAGGTATTTTATCAAAGATCTACTTGGAGGGAAAAATGAGAAAGACAAGATTTAACACACAGATACTGCTGGCCATGCTGGTAGCGTTTGCTGTAATGTTCGTTGTGAACCTGACGGCATATGCGACCGAGGATGTTACGGGCGGTACGGCCACGGTAACGGGAGATAGCGTTAATGTGAGAAAGAGCGCTGATGCTAACAGCGATAAAGTAGGTACAGCCAAGAAGGGCGAGACTTACACGGTCTTAAGTTCCACAAACGGTGCAGACGGAAAGACCTGGTATGAGATACAGGGTGATACCCTTAAAGGCTTCATCCGTTCGGATTTTGTAGAAGTGAAAGCAGCTGAGCCCACAGAGCCCGAGGAGCCCACGGAACCCGAGGAAACCACGGAAGAACCTGCGGATGACAGCTCATCATCAGATGCGGGAAATGCCGTAAGCACACCGACCGCAGCTACCATGAACCTTACTCCGATGCAGACCGATGCACAGCCCCAGCGTATCCCCGAGGGATTCAGGGAAGTGACAGTAAGCATAGCCGGAGAACTTGAAGTACCTTCATGGACCAATGATACTTTCTATATCTTCTATGCAACATCTCCCAGCGGTAACGAGGGATGGTATCTCTATGATTCGGTAGAGAGCAAGTATGTGAGATATGCGGATTTCCTGCTTGAGCAGCCGGCGGAAGCCGAGAGCAAGGGCGGCGCAAGCAAGGGACTCGTTATAGTACTTATAGTGATCATCATTGTACTTGCAGCTCTTGCAGCATTCCTTGCATTCAAGGCATTCGGCTCAAGAGATTATGATGATGACGGCGATGACGATGATGATGACGACGATTTCAGAGCAAGAAAGACTGTCAGAAGCAGTGCAACACCCGTAAGGACCGCACAGCCCGGCAGACCTAATCCTCAGGGAAGACCCGCACAGGGCGCACGTCCCCAGGCAACAGCCCAGGGTGAGAGACCTGCTCCTCAGAGAAGAGAGGGCGGCCCCAGACCCGCTGGTACCAGACCCGCAGGAAGCGGACAGGGTGCAAGACCGGCAGGCGCAAGACCCGCAGGCCAGGGTGCTCCGACCAGACGTCAGCAGGGCCAGCCCGCAGGCAGACGTACAACTCAGGGCGGACAATCGCAGATGAGACAGAGTCGTCCGGTTGTTGATGAAGACGACGAGTAAAAAACTGACACAGGGGTAAACTTAAATCCCTTATTCCCGCCTTCACCGGCGGGGATAGGGATTTGTTTTATCTGATACAGGATAATTATGGCATTGGAATACAGTGAAAAAGCATTGAGGGCACTGGAGCATGCAAAGCTTTGCTCCAGGGAAATGCACGCAGGTTATATAGGAACAGAGCATATACTGGTAGGTCTGCTCCGTGAAGGAACCGGCGTGGCTGCCCAGATATTGAAGAACAGCAATATTTATGAGTCACATATACTTGAACTGATGGAAGAGACCATCTCCCCCGGAGGCGGACTGATGCTGAAGGAGCGGAGCGGATACTCGGCCAAGGCAAGGGAACTCATGAAGAACGCTGAATCTGCCGCAGCGAGGCTCGGGGCCGCGCAGACGGGAACCGAGCACATACTGATCGGTATGTTTTCGGTCCATGACTGCATAGCGCTGAGACTTTTGCATGCCTGCAGCATAGACATACAGAGGGTTTACAAGGATATCATAAGATTTGCCGGAGCGGATGCGGGCAATTATTTCAAGAAAGCGGTCAGGACCAAACAGAGTGCAGCCGGAGGCGAAGAAGGCAGCATGCTGGAGCAGTTCGGTAACGATCTGACGAAAATGGCTGCCGATGATAAGCTGGATCCCGTGATAGGACGCAGGGATGAGATACAGAGAGTCCTGCAGATACTCAGCAGGCGTACCAAAAACAATCCCTGTCTGGTAGGAGAGCCGGGAGTCGGCAAGACCGCCATAGTCGAAGGGATAGCAATAAGGATCGCGACGGGTGAAGTGCCCGATACCATAAAAGATAAGAGACTGATCACTCTGGATCTGGCGGGGCTTGTTGCCGGAAGCCGTTACAGGGGTGAGTTTGAGGAACGTCTCAAGAAGCTCATGAATGAAGTCATCGAGAGCGAGGATGTAATCCTCTTCCTGGATGAGATACATACGATGATAGGAGCCGGCGGAGCCGAGGGTTCCATCGATGCTTCCAATATCTTAAAGCCTGCACTGGCAAGGGGACAGATAAGGCTCATAGGAGCTACGACTCTTACGGAATACAGAAAGTATTTTTCAAGGGATGCGGCACTGGAAAGAAGATTCCAGCCGGTCAACGTGGAAGAGCCCACGGTGGAGCAGACCATCGAGATACTTAAGGGCGTGGCACCTAAGTACGAGCAGCATCATTCCATAAAGATACTGCCGGAGGCCATGGAAGCGGCGGCCATACTTTCGGAGCGCTATATCAACGACAGGTATCTTCCCGACAAGGCCATAGACCTGATAGATGAAGCGGCGGCAGCCAAGAAGCTGAAGGGCATGATAGTGCCTGCGAAGCTTAAAGAAGTCAGGGAAGAGATAGCAAAGAAGGATGACCAGATCGAGCGATCCATAAAGATAGAGGCTTTCGCCCAGGCGGGAGAGCTGAGGACCGAGCAGCTTAAGCTTAAGGAAAAGCTTAAAAAGCTGGAGGCCAAATACGAAAAGAACAAGGACGGATACAGGGATGCGGTTGATGAGAATGCGATTGCCGAGGTAGTGAGCATATGGACCAAGATCCCGGTGAGCCGTCTTAATGAAAAAGAAAGTGAGAGACTGTTAAAGCTTGAAGACATGCTGCACAAGCGTGTCATAGGCCAGGAAGAAGCGGTTGGAGCGGTTTCAAGAGCCATAAGGCGAGGCCGCGTAGGCCTGCAGGATCCGAGGAGACCCATAGGTTCCTTCCTGTTCCTGGGTCCTACGGGTGTAGGCAAAACGGAACTCTCAAAGGCACTGGCAGAGCTGGTATTCGGCTCGGAAGATGCGCTGATAAGAGTGGATATGTCAGAGTACATGGAAGCGCATTCCGTATCGAAGATGATAGGTTCGCCGCCCGGTTATGTGGGCTATGATGACGGCGGGCAGCTTTCGGAAAAAGTGCGGCAGAATCCCTATTCGGTGGTACTCTTTGACGAGATCGAAAAAGCGCATCCCGATGTTTTCAACGTACTGCTGCAGGTCTTCGATGACGGACACATAACGGATGCCCAGGGAAGGAAAGTATCTTTCAAGAATACGATACTGATAATGACCAGCAACGCGGGAGCGCAGCGTATAATATCTCCCAAGAATCTGGGCTTCACCGCACATACCGATGAGAAGCAGGATTATGAGCGGATGAAGAGCGGAGTCATGGATGAGGTACAGAGACTCTTCAGACCGGAATTCATTAACCGTATCGATGAGATAATAGTCTTCCATCCGCTGCGCAAGCAGGAGCTTAAGAAGATAGTGACACTGCTCTCAAAAGACCTTTGTAAGAGGTGCAGGGAGCAGATGGATCTGGAACTCAACATCACCCAGAGCGTTAAGGACATGCTGATAGAAAAGCATACCGATATGAAGATGGGTGCCAGACCTTTAAAGAGGGCTATGCAGACACAGCTGGAGGATCCGCTTTCCGAGGAACTCTTAAGCGGACGCATAGGACCCGGAGATAAGATAAAGACCGTCCTTAAGGGCGAGAAGATATCATTTACAAAAACAGAATCAATGAATGGAGGAAAAAACGATGGCAGTTGTCAGTGAGTTGCTCCGCGCGGAGGAAAACGGCAGTTTAAGTTTCGGGGATTACAGCCTTTCGCAGAAGTCAAAGCTCGATGATTTCAAGCATAAAGGGGATATCTTAAAGGTCAAGACCTTTAACGAGATAACCAGACTTGAGAAGAACGGGATGGTGCTGTATGAGTCAGTACCGGGTACTGCCGTTACGGAATTCATCGAGGATGAGAACGGTG
This sequence comes from Lachnospiraceae bacterium, assembly GCA_024687205.1. Classification (GTDB taxonomy): domain Bacteria; phylum Bacillota; class Clostridia; order Lachnospirales; family Lachnospiraceae; genus NK4A136. The sequence goes on along the minus strand of JAILES010000006.1, from coordinate 27,309 downwards.
TATCCTTTATGGTGGAAGGTCCCGAGGATGCTCAGATAACCGTAGGTCTTGCCGAAGATACCGGTTACAGGGTAACGGCCGGAGGCGAGGAGATAGGAATGATGAAGACCAATCTGGGCGGCAAGCTCAGCTTCGGTGTGGAACTGGCCGGCAAGGATGCCGTAAAGGTGGAAATAAAGAAATAAATGGCAAAAGCAAAAGTTAAGACCGTCTTCTTCTGCAGGGAGTGCGGGCATGAATCCGCCAAGTGGTCCGGACAGTGTCCCGCATGCCACGCGTGGAATACCATGACTGAGCAGGAGATAAAAGAAGGCGGGAATACGAGAAAAACGCATACGGCTCACGAGCCTGTTTCTCCCGTTAAGCTGAGTGAAATCGAACTGAACGAAGAAGACAGGATGCCCACCGGCATAGGCGAGCTGGACCGTGTACTGGGAGGCGGCATAGTTCCGGGTTCTCTGATACTGGTCGGCGGTGATCCGGGCATAGGCAAGTCCACGCTGCTGCTGCAGACCTGCAGGGAGCTGGCGCTTGGAGGAAAAAAACTGCTCTATATCTCGGGTGAGGAATCGGTAAGGCAGATAAGGATGAGAGCTGACAGACTCGGCGGCTTCAACGATTCGCTGCTGCTCTTATGCGAGACGGACCTTGACGAAATAAGTAAGGTACTTAAGAAAGAAAAGCCTGATGTGGCTGTGATAGATTCCATCCAGACCATGTTCAATGAGGAAGTAAGCGGCACTCCGGGCTCCATATCCCAGGTAAGGGAATCGACTGCGGTACTGCTGCAGCTGGCCAAGACCGAGAACATCGCGGTATTCATTGTAGGCCATGTGACCAAGGAAGGAACGGTTGCAGGCCCGAGAATGCTGGAACACATGGTGGATACGGTGCTTTACTTTGAAGGCGACAGGCACGGTTCTTACAGAGTATTAAGAGGAGTGAAGAACCGCTTCGGTTCCACCAACGAAATAGGCGTTTTCGAGATGGAAGCCGAAGGACTCCGGGAAGTAAAGAATCCCTCGGAATACCTTCTGGACGGAAGGGTCAGGGATGCCAGCGGAACAGTCACGGCCTGCATGATGGAAGGCTCCAGACCGATACTCCTTGAGATACAGGCACTGGTAGCATCCACTTCCTTCGGCATACCGAGAAGGCAGGCTACGGGGGCGGATCTGAACAGACTGAACCTGCTGATGGCAGTACTTGAAAAGCGTATAGGCATGCATCTGGGTAACTGCGATGCATACGTGAACGTAGCCGGAGGCATGAAGATAGTCGAACCCGCAGTGGATCTGGCGATAGCCATGGCAGTGATCTCCAGTTTCTTAAACAAGCCGGTGAATGACAGGCTTTTGGCCATAGGTGAGATAGGGCTTTCCGGTGAAGTAAGGGGAGTGAGCCAGATCGAGTTAAGAGTGGCGGAAGCCGCAAAACTCGGATATGAAAGCTGCATAATACCCAAGGTGAATGCCGCAAGGCTTAAGGATGTAAAGGGTATCAAGATCATAGCGGCAGAGACCGTCAGGGATGCGATAGATTTGATAAAAAATTAAGATTTCAGATAAAAGGAGATGTAAGAAAATGGCACTACTTAAACAATGGCAGAAAATGGCTTATGACACAACGGCTAATGACCAGAATACCTTAAGGAAACTCTGGGATGATTATTTCCTTCAGGAGAAGAGGGTTTATTCCGAGCTGCTGAAGAATCCCGGAGAGGAGATAAGCGGTACCGTCAGGGAACTGGCTGAAAAGTATCAGCTGTCCATCATGTACATGACAGGTTTCCTGGATGGTATCAATGAGAGCTTAAAGGAAGCCAATCCCATCGAAGAGATGGAGGAGGATACCGTAGTCAACCTCAATTACGACCTTGAGAAACTGTATATGAACATGGTGGATGCAAAGGCTGACTGGCTCTACAATCTGGAAGAGTGGAAGAGCATCTTTGACGATGAGAAGAGAGAAGCTCTCTATAAAGAGGCAAGACAGCGCGGTACGGTAAGGAACGAGGGAGTAAAGATCTATCCCAACGATCCCTGCCCCTGCGGAAGCGGTAAAAAGTATAAGAAGTGCTGCGGTAAGGCAGGCTGATAAGGAGGCGTTTTGAGATGACCAGGATAGATGTTGTATCCGGCTTTCTGGGAGCGGGCAAGACCACTCTCATAAAGAAGATGCTTAAGGAAGCATGGACAGGTGAGCAGGTAGTGCTCATAGAGAACGAATTCGGCGAGATAGGTATAGACGGCGGCTTTCTCAAGGATGCCGGGATCGAGATAACGGAGATGAATTCCGGCTGTATCTGCTGTTCCCTCGTGGGAGATTTCGGAACCGCGCTTAAGGAAGTGATGGAGAAATATCATCCCGACCGTATAGTAATAGAGCCTTCGGGCGTAGGCAAGCTTTCCGATGTCGTAAGGGCGGTAGAGAAAGCGGAGCTCGGAGATGAGGTGGTACTTAACAGCGCTACTACGGTTGTAGATGCAAAGAAGGCAAAACTGTATGTGAAGAACTTCGGAGAATTCTTCAACAACCAGGTGGAAAACGCAGGTACCATCATATTAAGCCGTACCGGCGATATAAGCGAAGATAAACTGAAGACGGCGGTTGATATACTTAAGGGGCTCAACAGCAAGGCGACGATAATAACCACGCCCTGGGAGCAGCTTAAAGGTGAGTCGATAAAAGAGACCATCGACGGCGTGGATCTGATGGAAACACTTCTTAAAGAAGTCATCGAGGAGCATGAGCATCACCATCATCACCATGACGGTGAAGAGTGCGATGATCCGGAGTGCGAGTGCCATCATCATCACGATCACGACGATGACGATCATGACCACGATCACGAGCATCACCATCATCATCACCATGACGGTGAGGAATGCGATGATCCGGAGTGCGAGTGCCATCATCATCACGATCATGACCATGAGCATCATCACCATCACCATCATGCAGATGAGGTATTCGGCAGCTGGGGAATGGAAACACCTGCGAAGTATACCAAGGCAGAGATCGAGGATAAGCTTTCCGCCCTTCTTGATGCGGTCACCTACGGAACCGTACTCCGTGCAAAGGGCATGGTGGAGAACGAAGAAGGCGGATGGATATATTTTGACTATGTTCCCGGAGAGAGCAATGTGCGCGACGGCGAGCCCGAAGTAACAGGCAAGTTCTGCGTCATAGGCTCCAAGCTTAATGAGGAAGAGTTGGAGGAGTTGTTTAAGAAATGAAACCGGTATATCTGATAAACGGATTTTTAGACAGCGGCAAGACCAGCTTTATCAGGTTCACACTGCAGCAGGCGTACTTTCAGATAAAGGGCACCACACTTCTTATCCTTTGCGAAGAGGGTGAAGAAGAATACAGCGAAAAAGTACTCAATGCTTCAAAGACGATAGTGCATACGCTGGAGGATGAGGCGGAGTTTACTCCGGCCAATCTCCTGACTCTTGAGAAAAAGTACCAGCCCGAGCGCATCATCATAGAGTATAACGGCATGTGGAACATGAAAGGCTTAAGCCTGCCTTTCCACTGGAATATCGAGCAGCAGATCACCTGCGTTGATGCATCGACCTTCCCGACCTATTACAGCAATATGAAATCCATGGTGGCGGAGATGATAAGGAAATCGGAACTCATCATCTTCAACCGCTGCGATACGGTGATGGAAGAGCTCGGCAGCTACAGAAGAAATATCAAGGCGGTCAATGCAAATGCCGATGTGATATTCGAGAATGCACAGGGTGAGATCAACGAGATCTTTGAGGAGGACCTGCCCTTTGATCTGAAGGCGGACCGCATAGATCTGGACGACAATAACTTCGGCATCTGGTACATAGACGTGATGGATCACATTGAAAGATATGAGGGCAAGACCATAAGCTTTGTGGGTATGGTAATGAAGCCCCCCGGATTCCCAAAAGGATATTTTGTGCCGGGACGCATGGCAATGACCTGCTGTGCGGAGGATATGACCTTCCTGGGATATGCCTGCAAATGGGACGGTGCCGATAGCTTAAATGAAAAAGACTGGGTTAAAGTCGAAGGCAAGATAGCTAAGGAATATTTCAAAGGCTATAACGGAGAGGGACCGGTCTTCACGGCGGAAAAAGCCGAAAAATGCGGCAAGCCCCGCAATGAGATAATAGGCTTCAACTGATAAAAGAACGGAGAGGTTAAAACCTCTCCGTATTTTTTTCGTCACAGTATCTGCAGCGGTAAAGTTCACGGTCCGCATCTGCCAGATAGAAGATATGGGGCAGTTCCTGTTCGATGGAAGTGATGCAGCGGGGATTGTGACACTTCATGATACCGGTGATCTCGAGAGGCAGCGTCAGCTGCTTCTTTTCGACTATCACGGCATCTTTTATCACGTTCACTGTTATGGTGTGGTCTATGACAGCGAGAACGTCCATATCGAGGGTGTTGATATCACACTCCACCTTTATGATGTCTTTCTTTCCCATCACATTGCTCTTTGCGTTTTTGATGATGGCTACGGTGCAGTCAAGTTTATCAAGTCCGAGATGATAATAGATGGACATGCTCTTTCCTGCGGGGATATGGTCAAGTACAAAACCTTCTTCGATTTTTCCTACGTTTAACATATGTGTTCTCCTTTTTTTTATGCCCCTCATCAGTCAGCCGGCGGCTGACAGCTTCTCCCAGCCTATTAGGCAAGGTCTAACAGGGTGAGGATCAGGGCCATGCGCACGTATACGCCGTACTGTACCTGCTTGAAGTAAACGGCGCGGGGATCTTTATCAACTTCCACGCTTATCTCGTTTACCCTGGGAAGCGGGTGGAGTATCAGGCAGTCCGGTTTGGCAAGGGCCATCTTGTCTTTGTTCAGTATATAGAAATCTTTGAGTCGTACATAATCTTCTTCGTTGAAGAAACGTTCACGCTGTACTCTTGTCATATACAGAAGATCCAGCTTGCCCATCACGTCTTCGAGGCGGATCACTTCTTCAAAGGTCAGTGCATTGTCCCAGAGCTTTTCCCTTAAGTAGCCGGGAATGCGGAGCTCTTCGGGAGAGATGAAGACGAATCTGATCCCCGAGTAGCGGGACAGGGCATTTACAAGTGAGTGTACGGTGCGGCCGAATTTCAGGTCGCCGCAGATGCCGATGGTGAAGTTGTCCAGCCGTCCTTTAAGTGAGCGGATGGTCAGCAGATCCGTAAGTGTCTGGGTGGGATGCTGATGTCCGCCGTCCCCCGCATTGATGACCGGGATAGTAGAATGTGAGGCGGCAACCATCGGCGCGCCTTCTTTGGGATGGCGCATGGCGCAGATATCCGCAAAGCAGGATATCACGCGGATCGTATCCGATACGCTCTCGCCTTTGCTTGCCGAGGAAGAGCCTGCATCGGAGAAGCCGATGACGGAGCCGCCGAGGTTCAGCATCGCGGTCTCAAAACTGAGCCTGGTCCTGGTGCTGGGCTCGTAGAAGCAGGTGGCCAGCTTTTTGCCTGTGCATTTGTGGGCATACTTTTCTGGATTCTTCTCGATGTCCGCAGCCAGATCAAAAAGCCGGTCAAGCTCTTCTACGGAAAAGTCCATTGGATTCATCAAGTGTCTCATATTAACCTCCATAAAAAAGAGGAGAATAAATCTCCTCTAAATGTTATACGATATTTAAAAGTTCCGATACTTCTTTACGTCTGGGAGCGGCGGGCTCTTCAGCGGGATATCCGAGAGGGATAAGAGCTACGAGATCTCTGTCTTCCGGGATATCAAGTATGGTTTTGACGGTATCGATATCAAAAAGGCCAAGGATCACGGTACCGAGACCGTGTTCATGAGCTGCAAGGCAGAAAGTCTGTGAAGCGATACCCGTGTCGAAGAACTGCCATCTGTCTTCTCTTTCGGTAGAGAAGGAACCGTCTCTCTCATATCCCGAGCGTCCCTTGATCATTGTGATGGCCACAAGTACGGGAGCCTGCTCGATGATGGCGCCGTTGCCTGGCCAGATGGTGGTACCCTCTTTGGCTATCCTGTTCTTTACTTCAGGATCTTTAACGGCAATGTATCTGGTTATCTGTGTGTGTTTCCAGCTGGGAGAAAATGAAGCCTCTTCCACGATCTGTCTGATGATCTCATCGTCTACAGCTTTGTCGCTGTATTTCCTGATGCTGCGTCGTCCGAGTATGCATTCTTTTACATCCATAAATGTTTCCTCCTTTGATAACACATCGCTTTTTCGATGTTATCACAGTTCACAAAAAAAAACAATCAGAGATTGAAAAAGAATCTGCGAATATGTAAAATAATCCTATATAAATGACAAAGAACGGAGCAGATAAAGATGAAAGACCTGACAGAGATAAGAGCAGAACTTGATAAGATCGACAGCGAGATAGTGAAGCTGATGCTTGAACGCCTTAAACTTTCCGGGGAAGTGGGCGAATACAAAAAGATAAGCGGAAAAAAAGTATATGACAAAGCCAGGGAAGAGGAGAAGATAGGAACTCTCACGGCCATGGCGGAAGATGAACTGGCAAAAAAATATGTCGCGGATATCTACGAGCATATCCTCAATTACAGCCGCGAAGCACAATATATCATTATGACGGAGAACAAATAAAATGGATCTGATATTTTACAGAAATACGGAACTGATCCATACGATCAACCGTATGAGGACTCTCCTTCATACCGAGTATAAAAGGGATGAGAATAAAAAAGCACCTTCGGCCGAGAGGGTGATATCGGAGGTTTTTGAGCTGGCAAGCAGAAACGGATATGCGGGAAATATCTGGCACTGCCTGCTTACGGATGCACTGATAAACGATGTGAATCCCTATACCCTTTCGGTGGAGCGCAGGGAAGTAAAGAGCGGAACACTCAGAAAAGCGGTACTTACGGATCTTGAGACTTTCCACAGACTGTACCGTATAGATCTGGATGCCATGGCAAAGGAGTACAGACAGCCGGCTTTCAGCCTGCTGCAGGACTATGCGCCCGGCGGGACCGAGTCGGTCAGGTATGATCCCGAGATAGTGGAGGAGCTTCGAAGCCTTGCGGTATCACTGGCGGAGGCAAGAGACGCTACGGCATTAAGAGACAGGCTGGAAGAATTCTACAGGGAATTCGGTGTCGGCGATCTGGGATTGCATAAGGCCTTCCGCTTAAAGGGCGAAACTGAGGCCAGTATATCGGCGATCCACAATATAGAGAAAGTAAGCCTTGATACGCTAGTGGGCTATGATGACCAGAAGGCACAGCTCACCGCCAATACCGAGAGCTTCTTACGCGGAGCGGGAGCCAATAACTGCCTACTTTACGGAGAAGCCGGAACAGGTAAGTCCACCAGCATAAGGGCGATACTCAATGCCTATTATGACAGGGGACTCAGGATAATAGAAGTCTACAAGCACCAGTACAGATTCATAAAGGATCTGATAGATGAACTGCGGACCAGGAATTACAGGTTCATACTTTATCTCGATGATCTGTCCTTTGAGGAATTCGAGGTGGAATATAAGTATCTGAAAGCCGTAATAGAAGGCGGTCTCGACGGCAGGCCTTCGAACGTGCTGATCTATGCAACATCCAACAGAAGACATCTGGTGAAGGAGAGTTTTGACGACAGACCCGAAAGTCCTCTCGACAAACACAAGAACGAGACCGTACAGGAAAAGATATCCCTGTATTCGAGATTCGGAGTCACGATATATTATCCCTCACCTGCAAGGAAGGTATTCTTTAACATCGTGGATGAACTGGCGGCGCGGGCCGGCATAGAAATGCCTCAGGAAGAACTCCACCTGCTGGCAAACAGCTGGGAACTCTCACACAGCGGTCTTTCGGGACGGACCGCACAGCAGTTTATAGATCATCTTAAGGAGAATATAAATGGCTGAAAAAAAACTTTTTGCAGCGATCGATGTAGGCAGCTTCGAGATAAGCATGAAGATCTTTGAGATAGGCGCTAAAGGCCCGAAGCAGCTGGATCATGTGCGGCACAGACTGGCTCTCGGCAGTGACAGCTACAACACCAGGAAGATAAGCTATGAGCACATGGAGGAGCTTTTCAGGATACTGAAGGAATTCGGGCAGATCATGAAAGGCTACAATGTCACCGAGTACCGTGCATACGGTACCAGTGCTTTCAGGGAGGCGGAGAATACTTCCCTGCTCCTTGACCAGATACTGAACCGCAGCGGCATTAAGCTTACGGTGCTCAGCAATTCCGAGCAGAGATTCCTTGATTACAAAGCCATAGCATCAAACGGCGAACGTTTCCAAAAGGGAATAAACGGCGGCGCTGCCATAGTTGATATAGGCGGCGGCAGCATACAGATATCGCTTTTTGACAAGGGGCAGCTGGCGGCGACACAGAGCCTGAAGCTGGGGGTGCTCAGGATCAACGAAAGACTGAGAAAGATGCAGCCCAAGATCACCCAGCTTGAAGAAGTGCTGGACGAGATGATAGGTTCGCAGCTCCGTGTCTTTAAGAAGATGTATATGAAGGACCGGACAATAGAGCGGATCATCCTTATGGATGATTATCTCTCACCGGTCATAATGAGACAGACCAAAAAAGATGATGATATAAGCCTTGAAGATTTCCTCGCTGTCTGCGGAAAGTTCCGTGAGATGGGAAAGGAAGAGATGGCGGACCTGCTGGAGACTCCCGAAGAAAACGTGAACCTCTTAAGGATCTCCGCTGCGATAATTAAGCGCATCATGCCGGAGATAAACGCAAAGCTGCTCTGGGTTCCGAGGGCCGCACTCTGCGACGGTATCGTATACGAATACCTTGAAGAGAAAAAGCTGGGGCCTGCGATGCGGGATTTCGAGCAGGACATCATCTCAAGCGCAAGAGCGCTGAGCAAGAGATACATGGGCAGCAGGAAAAGAGGCGAAGCTCTTGAGTATCTTGCCATTTCCATCTTCGACGGGATGAGCGGGATACACGGCATGAACGAGCGGCACCGGCTGCTTCTCAGACTTGCGACCATACTGCATGACTGCGGCAAGTTCATCAACATGACCAATGTGGGCGACTGCTCTTACGGGATAATAATGAACACAGAGATCATAGGCCTGTCCCACACGGAAAGGGAAATGCTGGCTTATATAGTTAAGTTCAACCACGATGATTTTGAGTATTACGATGAGCTGTCGGCGCATACGAGATTTGACGAAAACAGCTATATGATAATCGCAAAGCTTACAGCCATCCTAAGGATAGCAAATGCTCTCGACAAGAGCCAGAAGCAGAAGGTAAAGGAACTGAAGGTTTCGATGCATGATGACAGGCTGGTGCTTCTTCTTGAAACCGGTGACGATCTTTTGTTTGAGCAGGAGCGCTTCAGTGCGCGGGCGGATTTCTTTAAGGAGATCTTCGGACTGAAACCGCAGATAAAGAGAGTATAGCAAAGGTAAAACGGGGGTTACTGGGAATGGATTTTAACGATCACGAATACTTTACCAACCGGGAGATATCCTGGGTACACTTCAACGGACGTGTGCTTTCGGAGGCGGAAGATGCGGAACTGCCTCTGTTTGAACGTCTCAAATTCTTGAGCATCACATCTTCGAATCTTGATGAATTCTTTATGGTCAGGGTGGCATCCCTTAAGGATATGGTGCATGCAGACTATACCAAAAAGGATATAGCGGGGCTGAAACCTTCCGAGCAGCTGAAGCTTTTATACGGCGTGCTTCATGAGTTTGTGGACAGGCAGTATCTGTGCTACAAAAACCTCAGGGACGAGTGCGCAAAGGAAAAGCTGATACTGATAGAAAAACATGAAAACATGACGCCGGAACAGGCCGAGTATGCCGACAGATATTTCATCAGTGATGTCTATCCCGTGCTCACGCCCATGGCAGTGGATTCTTCGAGACCTTTCCCGCTGATAAAGAATAAGTCGCTGAACATCTGCGCCCTGCTGATCAAGAAGGGCAAGGAGAAAGAGAAGCATCAGGAATTCGCCACCGTGCAGGTGCCGAGCGTGCTGCCGCGTTTTGTAAAACTTCCCTCCGAAGAAGGCACGGTGGTCATCCGCCTTGAGGAAGTCATAGAGCGTAACATCAGCAGACTTTTCTCAAACTACGATATACTCTGTTCCTCACCTTTCAGGATCATGAGGAATGCCGACCTTACCATAGAGGAAGAGGAGGCGGAGGATCTGCTGAAGGAGATAGAGAAGCAGATAAGAAAGCGGCAGTGGGGTGAAGCCATACGTCTCGAAGTCGAAGAGGGCATAGACAAGCGGCTGCTGAAGACCCTGAAGAAAGAACTGAATGTCACCGATGACGACATCTATTATATCAACGGCCCGCTGGATCTTACCTTCCTGATGAAGATATACGGCCTGGAAGGCTTTGATAAGTATAAGATAAAAGCCCTGACCCCCCGGGAGGTACCGGGACTGCCTGCAGGCTGTGATGTGTTTGAAGCGATACGCGGAGGTGACATACTGCTGCATCATCCGTACCAGAGTTTTACCCCGGTGGTGGATTTCATTGAACAGGCCGCAAGGGATAAGGATGTGCTGGCCATCAAACAGACGCTGTACAGGGTGAGCGGTAATTCACCGATAGTAAAGGCGCTGGCAGAGGCGGCGGAGAACGGAAAACAGGTAACCGTGCTGGTGGAGCTGAAGGCCAGATTTGACGAAGAGAACAACATAGTCTGGGCCAAGATGCTGGAGCAGGCCGGCTGCCACGTTATATACGGACTCGTGGGACTGAAGACCCACTGCAAGATAGCTCTGGTTGTGAGGCGCGAGGATGACGGTATCAGACGGTATGTACATCTGGGTACCGGAAACTATAATGATGCCACGGCCAAGCTTTATACGGATATGGGACTGCTTACCTGCAGTGAGGCGATAGGTGAAGATGCGACGGCGGTGTTCAACATGCTGTCGGGATATTCGGAACCCCTGGCCTGGAACAAGCTCTCCCTGGCGCCGCTCTGGCTTAAGAAGCGTCTGTTAAAACTTATACGCAGGGAGCGGGATAATGCGCTGGCAGGCAGACAGAGCAGCATAAGGGCAAAGATGAATTCCCTCTGTGACCCTGATGTCATAGCGGCCCTCTACGAGGCCTCCAGCGTCGGCGTAGAGATCAGATTAATGGTAAGAGGCATATGCTGCCTTAAACCCGGCATAGAGGGTGTGAGCGACCGTATAAGGGTATATTCGATAGTGGGTGATTATCTGGAGCATGCGAGAATATTCATCTTTGATAACGACGGGGATCCGGAACTCTTCCTGTCCAGTGCGGACTGGATGCCGAGGAATCTGGAAAGGCGCGTGGAGATAATGTTCCCGGTAGAAGATCCTGCGCTCAAGAGCAGGGTGATGCATGTGATGGACGAGCAGTTTGCCGATAATGTGAAAAAACATGAACTGCTTCCCACCGGCGAGTACGTGAAGCCGAAGGTACCGGAAAATGAACGCTTCTCCTGCCAGAATTCTTTTATGCTGGAGGCGGCGATGATGGAAAAGAAAAAGAAGAGCAGGGAATCGAGGGTATGGAGAAAAAAGAGTTGAGATATATACTGGCATCAGGCTCACCCAGAAGAAAAGAGATACTCACTTCCATGGGGATAGACTATGAAGTGATAGTTGCCGATGTAGAGGAGAAAACGGATAAGACAGTACCCGAAGAGATGGTAAAGGAACTGGCATCGCTGAAAGCAGCGGCGGTGGCCGGCGGCCTCGGTGAGGGAGACTGGCTGGTGATAGGGGCCGATACACTGGTATGGCATGAAGGCCGTGCCCTCGGAAAACCGGCCGATGAAAAGCAAGCTTTTGAGATGATAAGGAGCTTAAGCGGCGAGAGCCACAGCGTATATACCGGAGTGATGCTGACAGCCTTATTATCGGGAAAGCGCTATACCGATGTTTTTTACGACCGCAGTATTGTTAAAGTGAAGGAAATGACCGATGAAGAGATAAGAGAGTATATTGAAAGCGGCGAGCCAATGGATAAGGCCGGAGCCTATGCGATACAGGGCATCTTTTCAAAGTACATAGAAGGTTTTGAGGGCAGCTACGATAATGTGGTAGGCCTGCCGTCGGAGATGCTGGCAGAACATTTGAATGAATTCCTTGTCAACGCGGGGATCAAATAAAGGAGGAGTGAACAATGGCAGAATTTGACGAGAAGGTACTGGATGTTTTTCTGGAGAAGCAGGAGAAGCTCTTTCCGCAGCCCGTAGCTGCGACAAGGGAAGAGGCTGAAGAATTCCTCACCGATGCCATGGCTGTTGTTGCAGACAGTATCGAAGAGGTAATGGACTATCTTGATGAGGCGGGCATGGACATCAGTGAGATGGAAAAGGAAGACGTGGATGCTGCCGAAGAAGTATTTGCCATAGGGGACGGAAGATATCTTATAGTCGATGTATAAAAAGAGAAATAAAAAAACGGGGTGGCCATCGCCACCCCGCTATTTTTTTGTCTTAGTAGAGATATCTCATTAAGCTGCTTACGCTTCCGCCCATGTAACCGAGAGCATCCACATACCACTTGCCGTTAACCTTTATAACGTTGAACTCCACGTCTTCCATCTCGTCGTCATCTTCGCTGCCCTTGATGGTTATGTCGGCTTTAACTTTGTAGGCCTGGCTTACTTTGAATTTGTCGAGCTTCTGAAGGAACTTCTTGGTGCTCTTCTGAAGCTTCTTGATATCCGAAGAACTCAGATCCATGTCTTCATCTTCAAGTGAATCGGAAAGGCTGTCCCAGGTATCATCATCATCAAGTTCAAGATTGTCGAGCGTATCATAGATATTCTCATAATTCTCTTCGATATCCTTGATCTTGCTCTTGCTGAGCTTCTTTGCGGAAGTGATCTTTAAGCTTACCTTTACGTGGCTGCCGTACTGATCCTCAAGTGAATCAAAGGCTTCATCAAAGGTTTCGTCTATCTTGTCCTTAACATCACTCCAGCCGTCTTTCTTCTTTGCTATGCTCATTACATCACCGAGATATGAAAGTGCGAAGTCGGGAAGTACAGCCGAAGCATAAGAAGTAATGTTCTTGGAATGCTTGTTGACGTTGTTTACAAGAGTATTGATGGGGCTCTTGTAGCTCTTGCCGAAGAGGAGTACCAGTAATAAGATCACGACTACCGCAGCGGCAATGATAACCGGCATCAGCAGCTTCTTTGAGGGAGCGCCTGCAGTGATGGGAGCGCCGGTGTTGGGATCAAAAGCATTGATCGGAGCGCCGGTGTTGGGATCAAAGGCAGCGCCTTCGGTACCGCCCTGAGGTATCTGTGCGAATGCGCCCTGTGTATCGGGAGCAGCCTCGACAGAACCGCTCTCTGCAACAACAGGTGAGGTCTCAGGCTGTGCGTCGGCAGCGGGAGCTGCGTTTGCGTTAGCGGCATCTGCAGCGGGCTTCTCGGCAGAAGCTTCAGCAGCGGGAGCTACATCGGCAAGGGGAGTTCCGCATTCAGCGCAGAAACTGCTGTCATCTGAATTATTTGTATTGCAGTTAGGACAAATCTTCATGGCTTCTTCCTTTCTTTAGAAAACATGGATATGTTTTTATTTTTATATATCAGCGAAAGTATACTATATTTAGACTTTTATGTCAAACTTTTGGCGGTGCCGTCAAAGGTTTTTAAGTATCACTTCCGCAAAGGCATCGTGGTCGTTATCAGCTTCGCATACCAGATCCGCAGCGGCTTTTACTTCTTCGGTGGCGTTGGAAGGAGCAACACCGCAGCCGGCACTTTCAAGCATCGAGATATCATTCTGTTCGTCGCCTGCGGCAAAACTGTTTTCGTGTTTTATATCAAGCTTGGAGAGCACGGCATTCACCGCAGCACCTTTTCCGGCATAAGAAGGGAAGATCTCCATATACCAGGGATTGGACATGATGCAGCAGAGCCGGCCTTCTGTCTGCTCTTTTATTTTTTCCGCAAGTATCTGCTGGCGGCCGGTACTGTCTAAGTCTATGCAGATCATCTTGCAGCTTTCGGTTTCTATTGTCTCACATACCCTGTAGGGTACTTTTACGACACGGGTGTAGAATTCCAGTTCCCTGCCTGCCCGGGGAGTGAGGATATGAGTGTCGTCGTAGCAGTGCACATAAAGATCAAGACCGGCGGCCAGGGCGGCCACCAGTCTCATGTCATCAAGTGAGATCGTATATTTTAATAAGGGTTTTTCCGCACCGTATCTTTTTATGTGACAGCCGTTGAAGGCTATTTCCAGCGGAGCGAATACGTCGAGTTTCAGTTCCGTTACCACACGGTCTATGCTGACCATGGGACGGCCCGAGGAAATGGCCAGCAGATGTCCCGCTTCATTCCATTTTTCAAGAGCCGAATAAGTGTCCTTTGTTATTTTTTTCTCCGAGTTTAACAGAGTTCCGTCCAGATCAAAAAAGAATATCTTCCGGTCCCGCGTCACTCTTCGTCCTCCTCGGCCTGAGCCTGGTAGATGGTACGCTTTCTTGCCATCTCATCATTTGCCATGTATTCGTCATAAGTGGTAACCTTGTCGATCATGGTTCCGTCGGGCATGAATTCTATGATGCGGTTGGCGGAAGTCTGGACAAACTGGTGGTCATGGCAGGAGAAGAGTACAACCCCGGGGAATTTGATCACTCCGTTATTCAGGGCAGTGATGGATTCCATGTCCAGATGGTTGGTAGGCTCATCAAAGATAAGGCAGTTGGCACCGCTTATCATCATCTTCGAAAGCAGGCAGCGTACTTTCTCACCACCCGATAACACCTTTACTTTTTTAACGCCGTCTTCACCGGGGAAGAGCATGCGGCCCAGGAAGCCTCTTACATAGGTGACATCCTTGACCGGAGAATAGCCCATCAGCCAGTCGGTAATGGTATAGTCATTGTTGAATTCATCGGTATTGTCCTTCGGGAAATATGCCAGGGAAGTGGTAACACCCCATTTGTAACTTCCCGAATCCGGCTCCATTTCACCGGCGAGAATTTTGAACAGAGCGGTCTTGGCCTGCTCGTTGCTGCCGATGAACGCTATCTTGTCATCATGTCCCATCGTGAAGCTTACATGATTCAGAAGAGGCTGGCCGTCGGGGCCGTTATAGCACAGGTCTTCAACGAAAAGGACTTCGTTTCCTATCTCGCGGTCAGGCTTGAAATCTATATAAGGATATTTACGGCTTGAAGGTTTGATCTCATCAAGCTGGATCTTTTCAAGGGCGCGCTTTCTGGAAGTAGCCTGCTTGGATTTGGAAGCGTTGGCGGAGAAGCGGGAAATGAACTCCTGCAGTTCCTTGATCTTCTCTTCCTTTTTCTTGTTGGCTTCTTTCATCTGGCGGATCATCAGCTGGCTGGATTCGTACCAGAAGTCATAATTGCCGGCATAGAGCTGTATCTTGCCGTAGTCGATATCTGCGGTAGCCGTACATACCTTGTTTAAGAAATAACGGTCATGGGATACGACGATGACGGTGTTCTCAAAGTTGATAAGGAATTCCTCGAGCCATTCAACGGCATCGAGATCCAGGTGGTTGGTAGGCTCGTCTAACAGCAGTATGTCGGGATTTCCGAAGAGGGCTCTTGCAAGCAGTACCTTCACTTTTGAATTGCCGTCCAGATCCTTCATAAGGCTGTAATGAAGTTCCGTTTCTATACCGAGACCGTTAAGCAGGGTAGCGGCATCGCTTTCTGCCTCCCAGCCGTTCATCTCGGCAAACTCGGTCTCGAGCTCGCTGGCACGTATGCCGTCTTCATCGGTGAAATCTTCTTTGGCGTAGATGGCTTCCTTTTCCTTCATTATGTCATAAAGACGCTGGTTGCCCATGATGACGGTATCAAGAACGGAAAACTCATCATACTTGAAATGGTCCTGTTCCAGAACGCTCATACGCTGTCCCGGGGTGATGCTTATCTCTCCGTTGGTGGTATCGAGATCGCCGGAAAGGATCTTTAAGAAAGTGGATTTGCCGGCACCGTTGGCGCCGATAAGGCCATAACAATTACCCTCCGTGAATTTAATGTTGACATCTTCGAAGAGTGCCTTCTTTCCTACACGGTAGGTAACATTATTTGCTGCTATCATTTTATTTCTCCTTGATTATTCCTGAGGAGGCGTATCCTCCAGTTTGACCACGACCTGATTTTTGCCGTGTTTCTTGCCGTAGTAGAGCTTGTCATCCGCCTGCTGTATCAGATGTTCTATCCTGTAACCGGGGATCGACTCCGTTATACCGAACGTCATTGTAACACGTATTTCCTGATTGTCAAAGCTTACGACCATATTTTCTATTTTGCTCCTGATGCGCTCGGCAGCAAGGGCAGCGGTTTCAAGCGGATCATTGACCAGCACGAGTATTTCCTCACCGCCCCAGCGGCATACGAAATCTTCGCTGCGCACACTGCTTAAGATGGTGGAAGCCACCGTTGTTAACACCAGATCGCCGGCATCATGTCCGTAGGTATCGTTGACACGTTTGAAATCATCTATATCGCCGATGATCATCGTGAAACGCTTGCCGGTCTTTTTCAGGAGTTCCATGCGCTGTTCCATCAGCTTGTTCATGATGCGCCTGTTATAAAGATGCGTAAGGGGATCCTTGTTGGCGAGTTCATCCAGCTGCTCATTCTGGGCAGTAAGGGCCAGGTTCTTGCTCTTTATCTCCCATACAAAGAGATAAGAGAAAACTACCATGACCGCAAAGGTGATAAATATGTTGACTACATGGAATACATTGATCCAGGCCGCTCTTTTCCCTGTATATTCAACAAGCGGCGGAAGATATTTCATCACTACATAACCGATGTAGTAGACCAGAAGTATCATTATCGAAAGTGCGAGAGGCATCACATGCCTGTTCCTGTTCTGAGTGATATAAGTAAAATAGAAGGATGCGGAGATGGAACAGAACAGATAAGTGTAAAAGCCGGCGTCCCAGCCAATGAACAGGGTGGTGATGAACTCGAGTATGATCACTTCGGCCAGACATATTATCAGCGTCAGCAGATAGTTTTCCTTTTCTGCAAGAGGGAGGATCACCGTGAAATAAAGGCAACCGATTATGGCTGTGACAAGCCCCAGCATGAACTGGTCTGACAGGCAGATCAGAACACCCAAAAGTATATGTATCGCTGCAAAGGAAATAACAGAATAACGATATATCAGTTTAGGTCCGAAGAAACTGTTTCCTTTGATCAATTCGCCTATGTAGTGTCGAAAGTTGCTCAAGTGCCAATGCCCCCCATATAGTTAGCAGATATATGGGTGAATTATACCAAAATTTCTCTGTTATGTAAAGCCGTAAGCATGCATTTTGTGCATAACATGGGGTACATCGGCAGAGTCCGGGCCTGCACGAACTTGTGATGTTGTATAAAAAAACGAGATTAAACGAGTATAAATGAGTATATAAGAGAAAAATATTTAAAAGCCATTCGTATATCCGTTTGCAATATCGCAGAAAAAAAAATATAGTATCACTTGTAGTTAGCACTCAACGTAAATGAGTGCTAACAAGCAGGGGGCCGAAAGGCCGTGACAGATAAGATTTATTTAAAGGAGGCGTTCAGTCATGAAATTAGTTCCGTTAGGCGACAGAGTAGTGCTCAAGCAGCTTGTTGCAGAGGAAACAACCAAGTCCGGAATAGTACTTCCCGGCCAGAACAAGGAAAAACCCCAGCAGGCAAAGGTCATAGCAGTAGGACCGGGCACAGAGGAAGTTAAGATGGAAGTTAAGAAGGGTGATGAGGTCATCTATTCCAAGTATTCCGGAACTGAAGTAAAGATAGAAGATGAGGAATACATCATCTGCAAGCAGGGCGACATACTCGCCGTAATAAAGTAATCGGGAGGATACTAAAATGGCAAAAGAGATCAAATACGGCGCAGAAGCGCGTGCGGCTTTAGAGGCCGGTGTAAATAAGCTTGCCGATACTGTCAGAGTGACACTCGGCCCCAAGGGAAGAAATGTAGTACTTGACAAGACCTACGGTACACCCCTTATCACCAACGACGGTGTGACCATCGCAAAGGAGATCGAGCTTGAGGATGCATTCGAGAACATGGGTGCACAGCTCGTTAAGGAAGTAGCCACCAAGACCAACGATGCAGCAGGTGACGGTACAACAACAGCTACCGTTCTTGCACAGGCAATGGTAAATGAAGGAATGAAGAACCTGGCAGCAGGCGCTAACCCCATCATCATGAGAAAGGGTATGAAGCAGGCTACGGATTGTGCAGTGGATGCCATCAAGAAGATGAGCACCAAGGTCAAGGGCAAAGAGCAGATAGCAAGAGTAGCAGCTATCTCAGCCGGCGATGATGAAGTAGGAAACATGGTAGCCGATGCAATGGAGAAGGTTTCCGACAAGGGCGTTATCACCATCGAAGAATCCAAGACCATGAAGACAGAGCTGGATGTGGTGGAAGGTATGCAGTTCGACCGAGGATATATCTCAGCTTACATGTGCACCGATATGGATAAGATGGAGGCAACTCTTGATGATCCTTACATCCTTATCACAGATAAGAAGATAAGCAATATCCAGGAGATCCTGCCTGTTCTCGAGCAGGTGGTACAGAGCGGCGCAAGGCTTCTGATCATCGCAGAGGATGTTGAGGGTGAGGCTCTTACCACCCTGATCGTCAACAAGTTAAGAGGAACCTTCAATGTAGTAGCTGTTAAGGCTCCCGGCTATGGTGACAGAAGAAAGGCTATGCTTCAGGATATAGCAATACTTACCGGCGGCGAAGTGATCAGCGATGAGCTGGGTCTTGACCTCAAGGAAGTTAAGATGGAGCAGCTGGGCCGTGCTAAATCAGTTAAGGTTCAGAAAGAGAACACGATCATCGTTGACGGCGCAGGCAAGGCAAAAGCCATCAAGGACAGAGTATCACAGATACAGCATCAGATCGACGAGACTACTTCTGATTTCGACAGAGAGAAACTTCAGGAGCGTCTTGCAAAGCTTTCCGGCGGCGTAGCAGTCATCCGCGTAGGTGCCGCTACCGAGACAGAAATGAAGGAAGCAAAGCTTCGTATGGAGGATGCACTCAATGCTACGAGAGCAGCCGTTGAAGAAGGCGTTATCGCCGGCGGCGGATCAGCTTATATCCATGCTGCAAAGCAGGTTGCAAAACTTGCCGAAGGTCTCGAAGGAGATATCAAGACCGGTGCCAACATCGTGCTCAAGGCTCTGGAAGCTCCTCTTTCACACATCGCAAGCAACGCAGGTCTTGAAGGCAGCGTGATCATCAACAAGGTTAAGGAGTCCAAGGCAGGTACAGGCTTTGATGCCCTTAAGGAAGAGTATGTTGATATGATAGCAGCAGGTATCCTCGATCCCGCAAAGGTTACGAGAAGCGCTCTGCAGAACGCTACCAGCGTAGCAAGCACACTGCTTACCACAGAGTCTGTTGTCGCAAATATCAAAGAAGATACTCCGGCAATGCCCGCAGGCGGCGCAGGAGCAGGAATGTACTAAGAAACAGTTTAAGTAAATAAAGATTCTCAAAGGGGATGAAGTTTAGCTTCATCCCTTTTTTTGGCCCTCAAAAAATACTTGTTAGGAAAAGGCTGTGAGGTTATAATCCTATGCGGCAGAAGAATGAAATGAAGAAGGATGTATAGGTAAAATGAGTTTTCAGATCATTATCCAGCAGATGGGTGTTATCTGCCTGCTTGTGGCGATAGGCATCTTACTTGAAAAAAAGGGAACGGTCGATTCGCTTACTTCCAGAAAGATATCCGCAATAGTTGTTGATGTCTGCAATCCCGCACTTATCATGGCATCGATACTGGACGGCGGCATTACGGCAGGCCACAGGGAGCTTGCTGTGGCAGCAGTGCTGGGAGCCGTGTTTTATTCGGTACTGATAGTAACGGGCCTGATACTGCCGCGGCTTTTAAAGGTAAAAACTGACGAGCGGCGTTTTTACAATCTGATGTGCGTGTATACGAATACCGGCTTTCTCGGCATACCGGTGGCAAGAGCCGTATTGCCTGCGGATTCGATACTCTATGTCATAGTCATAAATGTTTTCTACAGCCTGCTGTTTTATACCCATGGGCAGGTGATACTGGGGGGTACGGAGAAAGGCGGAAAGAAGAATGTCCTGCGCGGCATATTCAGTCCCGGGACCATAATGGCCGTATTAAGCCTCTTTGTTTTTGCTTTTGACATAAAGCTTCCGCCTATACTGGGCAACACCGTATCATATGTCGGAAACGCCACGGTGTTTCTTTCCATGGTGCTGCTGGGCGTAAATATCTCCAGATCCAAGCTCTCTTCATCTCTGAAAGACCTGCGTATATGGGCTTTCGTGCTGCTGCGCATGATATTATTCCCGGCAGCGGTCGTCATCATAATGAATGCGCTGCATATCGACAAGGCAGCCATATTCGCCATGTGTCTGATGGCGGCAGTACCTGTGGGCAACATGCCAATGATACAGGCAGAAAAGCAGGGGATGGATACAAGGGTACTGTCTTCCGCCATAGCAGTGACCACGGCAGTTTCCATGGCAAGCATCACGTTGCTGATAGCGCTCTGCGCGGCATATCTGGGTTAATGACAGCTGTTCATTTATGCTGTTTGATTGTATTTTTTGACAGAGTGTGGTAGAATCCCTCTATTAAAGTTTAATATGTCGGTCAGGACAGGAGGCTTATATGAAAACCATCAAAGATTATATACGTACCATACCCGATTTTCCGCAGAAAGGCGTAATGTTCCGTGATATCACCACGATCATACAGGATGCCGACGGACTGGCGCTTGCTGTCGATACCATGCTGGACATGGTAAAGGATCTGGATTATGACGTGATAGCGGGAGCGGAGTCGAGAGGTTTCATCTTCGGCGCACCTATGGCATATAAGCAGCATAAGCCTTTCGTACTCATCAGGAAAAAAGGCAAGCTTCCTTCAGAGACCGTATCGGTAAGCTATGATCTTGAGTATGGCAGCACCGAGATAGAGATGCATACGGACAGCTTCAAACCCGGAAGCAGGGTGCTCCTTGTGGATGACCTGATAGCAACCGGCGGCACCACCGAAGCCATGATCAAACTGGTGGAAAAGCTGGGCGGCGAAGTGGCCGGTGTATGTGTGCTCATAGAGCTTCCGGATCTTAAAGGACGGGAAAAGATAGAGGGATACAGGCTCTTCAGTGCGGTATCCTATGAAGGGGAATAAGATTATATGGCAGAAGATCTCCGAAAAGAGAATAAGGAGAATGCTGCCGACGCAAAGTCGGGGGAACTTCTTGATAAGATAACGGTGACGGCACCGCTTGGTACCACCTCGCCTATCGTTATCAGGGATGATCTTGAGCAGAGCGCGGCTCCCGATGTCAGCGACGAGCATGTTGCGGTGGTCATTGATGACGGCCGTATAGAAGATATTGCCGAATTCCAGGCTCCCGAAGATCTTTACGAAGAATTGATAAAACGAATCAGAAGGTATCATCCCTCGGATGATATCTCGCTTATACAGAAGGCTTACGAGACTGCGCGGAATTTCCACAAAGATCAGAAGCGCAAGTCCGGTGAGCCTTATATCATCCATCCCATCTGTGTCGCGATAATCCTTGCGGACATGGAGATGGATAAGGAAACCATAGTTGCGGGACTTCTTCATGACGTGGTGGAAGATACCGTGATGACCATAGATGAGCTTAAGGACGAGTTCGGCGAGGATGTTGCCTTCCTCGTAGACGGCGTGACCAAGCTTTCCAAGATCCAGTATTCCGCGGATAAGCTGGACATGCAGGCAGCCAATCTGCGAAAAATGTTCCTGGCCATGGCTAAGGATATCCGCGTGATCATGATCAAGCTGGCGGACCGCCTGCACAACATGCGTACCCTTTCTTACATGCGGCCCGAGAAACAGCAGGATATATCAAGAGAGACCATTGATATCTACGCACCGATAGCCCAGAGGCTCGGTATATCAAAGATCAAGGTTGAACTGGAGGACCTGTGTCTCAAATACCTTGAGCCGGAAGAATACGAAAAACTCGCGATGCAGATCGCCGAGAGAAAATCGGTACGTGAGCAGTATGTTCAGGATATAGTGGATGAAGTCAGGGTCCACATAAAGAACGCAGGCATAGAAGCCA
This sequence comes from Lachnospiraceae bacterium, assembly GCA_024687205.1. Lineage (GTDB taxonomy): Bacteria > Bacillota > Clostridia > Lachnospirales > Lachnospiraceae > NK4A136. The sequence goes on along the minus strand of JAILES010000006.1, from coordinate 5,238 downwards.
AGATAGACGGACGTGTAAAGCATTTCTTCAGTATCTATAAGAAGATGAAGAACCAGAACAAGTCCATAGACCAGATCTACGATCTGTTTGCCGTGCGTATAATAGTTGCTTCGGTGAAAGACTGTTATGCGGCTCTCGGTGTGATACACGAGATCTATAAACCCATACCCGGAAGATTCAAGGATTATATCGCGGTTCCCAAGGAGAACATGTACCAGTCACTGCATACTACTCTGATAGGTTTTAACGGTGTGCCTTTCGAGATACAGATAAGAACCTTCGAGATGCACAGGACCGCTGAGTACGGTATCGCAGCACACTGGAAATATAAGGAAGCAGCGGACGGAAAGAGACCGGAGCTGCAGGAAGAAGAGAAGCTGACCTGGCTCAGACAGATACTTGAGTGGCAGAGGGACATGTCCGATAACCGGGAATTCATGAACCTCTTAAAGAGCGACCTGGATCTGTTCTCGGACAGCGTATACTGCTTTACCCCCACCGGTGATGTGAAGAATCTGCCGGCAGGTTCCACTCCCATTGACTTTGCTTACAGCATACATTCGGCTGTGGGTAACAAGATGATAGGCGCCAGGGTGAACGGCAAGCTGGTCACCATCAACTATGAGATAAAGAACGGTGACTGCATAGAGATACTTACCAGCCAGAATACAAAGGGACCCAGCCGTGACTGGCTCAAGATCGTTAAATCCACTCAGGCCAAGACCAAGATAAACCAGTGGTTCAGAAATGAGTTCAAGGAAGAGAATATAGTACGCGGTAAGGAACTGATGATCTCCTACTGCAAATCCCGCGGTATAGAACCTTCCAAACTTACCAAGCCGGAATACATCGATCAGATACTCAAGAAACAGGGCTTCAATGACTGGGATAATCTGCTGGCAGCCGTAGGCCACGGTGCACTTAAGGAAGGCCAGGTGGTCAACAGGCTTATCGAGCTTTACGAAGAGGACCATAAGAAAGAACTGACCGATGCCCAGATCGAACAGAGCATAAATGAGAACGCCGCTCCCAAGCCCATGGCATACAGCAGGAGGAAATCCGCCAGCATAGTGGTGCGCGGCATAGGCGATGTGGCGGTCCGTTTTCCCAAATGCTGTAACCCGCTTCCGGGTGATGAAATAATAGGATATGTTACCAGGGGCAGGGGTGTCACGATACACAGGACGGACTGTGCAAACGTGGTACAGATACCCGAAGTGGAACGTGAGAGGCTGATCAATGCGGAGTGGTCCGCTGAGGCTCTTGAGAACAATCATGAGAAATATATCGTAAATATCATGATCAAGGCGAATAACCGCTCGGGTCTCCTGGCAGATGTTTCCAGGACCATGTCGGATCTTGATATAGACATGCTCACCGTGAATACCCGTGTAGACAAGCAGGGTGAGGCTACGATACAGATGAGCTTCGAGACTTCGTCGAGAGAGGAATACGAGCATATCAAATCCAAACTCCGTGCGATACAGGATGTACGCGAAGTGGAAAGGATCGGTACTTAATATGGCAGAGCTTAAGATAGGAAAGATTACTTTAGGACAGGTGATGACCAACTGCTACTTCGTATATCGTGAAGGCGAAAAAGGCATCATCTTTTTTGACCCCGCCGATAACGGGAAGTATATCTATGACAAGCTGACGGAGAAGGGCTTTGAGTTTGAAGCCATACTTCTGACACATGGGCATTATGATCATATATTGGGAGCAGATGAATTAAGAAAGTTAAGTGGTGCAAAGATCTATGCGCTTGAACCCGAGCACGTGCTGCTGGAGGATCCCTATGTGAACCTTTCCGCAAATATGCACAGGGGGATTACGCTGAAAGCCGACGGGTTCTTTAATGACGGAGACGAGCTTGAATACGGCGGAAAAAAATGTAAGGTCATAGCGACTCCGGGACATACCGTGGGCAGCTGCTGTTTTTACTTTGAAGAAGCGGGACTGCTGGTTGCCGGAGATACGCTCTTTGCGGAATCCATCGGCCGTACCGATTTTCCCACCGGCAAGATGAGACAGCTCATCACATCCGTGGAAGAAAAACTCTTCGTTCTTCCCGAGAATACAAAGGTCTATCCCGGCCACGGACCGGCGACTACCATAGGTCACGAGAAAACCTACAATCCGTTTTTTGCATGATAACAATAGAGTATAATGACGAAGCTTTTGAATATGACGCCTATGCGCTTTGCAGATCCTTCTATCCCGGAGAGGAGACAGAGCAGCGTTTTATGGGGGAAGATGCCGGATGCGACAGTATCCGCATTTTTTCTGATATGGAAAAACGTTTTGTGAAGCTCGTGATAAAAGCCGGGGAAGTATTGGACCACGACTTTGAGCGCGAGCTGTCATGTCCTGATGCGGATGAAAGAGAATTCAAATGGAAGTGGAAGCTTTTTTTCTATGACTGCATGAGCGAATATACCGGGAGAACTCTTCCCTGGGGAGCACTTACCGGAGTAAGACCGATAAAACTCATCGGCGGTATTATGAATGAGCAGGGAAGAGAAGGACTGGAAGACTTTCTTAATGATGAGTACCGTGTCAGCAGGAAAAAGGCAGAACTTGGCATACGGATATCAAAGAATGAAAGCGCGCTTCTGAAGCCTTATGAATACAAGGGGCACAGCCTCTATATAGGCATACCCTTCTGCCCGTCCAGATGTCTTTATTGTTCTTTTCTTTCTTACGATTACGGAAAAATGAAAAAGCATGTGGCGGAGTATCTTGAATGTGTTGAGAAAGAACTGAAAGCCTATGTTGAGATAATGGGAGAGAAGCCGTCCACTGTTTATATAGGCGGCGGAACACCGACAGCACTTAATGCAGCGGAGCTTGACGAACTGCTTTCAATGGCGGAGGAGTATGCGGATGCCGCGAATACTGACGAGTTTACAGTGGAGGCGGGAAGGCCGGATTCCCTCGATGATGAGAAGTTCAGAGTGATGAAGGCGCACGGTGTAAGCAGGATATCGGTCAATCCCCAGACTTTTAAGGAAGATACACTTGAACTGATCGGCAGGAAGCACAGCGTTGCCGATGTTGAGAAAGCCTTTGTTGCAGCCAGGGAAGCGGGCTTTGACAATATAAACATGGATCTGATACTCGGACTTCCGGGGGAAAATGCGGAAGATGTAAGGCGGACGCTTGACCGGGCGGCGGAGTTGAACCCCGATTCGCTTACGGTTCATTCCCTTGCGCTAAAGCGCTCATCAAAGATGACGCAGTGGATCGCTGAGCATGGCGCCATCAGCGGAATGGATCATGATGCCGCCATGGAGTATGCACTTAAGACTGCAGAGAGCCTTAAGATGGAACCCTACTATCTCTACAGACAGAAAAATATCGCCGGAGCACTTGAAAACACAGGCTTTGCGGCGGAAGGAAAATACGGCATCTATAACATTCTGATCATGGAGGAAGTGCAGTCCATCTATGCGATAGGGGCGGGAACGGTTTCGAAACGGGTCAATCAGGGGGACGGTTCCGCGGTTGAAATCACACGTTGCGATACCCACAAGGATCTGAGCCTTTATTTATCGGACATTCAGGCGATGATCGAGAGGAAGAGAAGGTTGTTTGGAGCAACTGACTGATCAACAAAAAGTTTATAAAACATTTAGATTTGGTACACTTAACGTTGTAATGAAAAAAATATTTGGTAATAAACGATATAGCGGGTTTGTTTGGCATTTGATATTTGCTCTGCCTTTTGTAGGACTGTCATTGATGTTTTTGCAGTTTACAAAAGGTGTTACATGGTTTCTTATCAGTTCTGTATTAAGGATTGTGTTTGGAGCAGGGATACTGATTGCGGCAGGTAGATTGTTTGAACTGAAACCCACTGAGATTATATCGAATAAGAATTTTAAATCTGCACTTCTTGCAGGTTCGGGATTTCTGTTGTTCTTCTTGTATTTCATAGTTCAAGTCGTGTCAGGCTTTGGCCGGCTGACAGGTCTTACTGTTGGAATTTTTCTTACCAAAGTGCTTCTTCAGCAGTTGACGACAGGGTTTTATGAAGAATTGAATTATCGATTCCTTTTGTTGGAAGGATTAAAATACACGGCAAATACTACAAGATATAAGCTTATTTATGTATTTGTAAGTACAGTGCTGTTTGGACTTGTTCACTGCATCCCCTCGTGGGATACATACACTTTCCTAACCACCGGTGCAATCGGATTTGCTTTCGCAGTAATCTATGTTAAGTCCGGAAACATTGTACTTCCGATGGTGCTTCATTTTGTATATGATTTTCTGATCAAAATGGCTGCATTTGTACAGTGGCGTCCCAATCCTGTTTACAACGGTATCTGTGATTGCGCTGATATAGCGTATGTGGTTATGTTTATAATCTCGCTTGTAATTCTTATATATAAACCGCGACGAGCAAAAAACAAAACGGAGTAAGTAAAATGGGGGTATAGAGATTGCCAATACTTATAGATTTGTTTCTGAGCTTCGCCAAGATCGGATTGTTCACCTTTGGCGGGGGATATGCAATGATCTCACTTATAGAGAATGATTGCGTAGAAAAGAAAAAATGGATAACGCACGATGAAATGATGGATGTGACTGTTATTGCGGAATCAACTCCGGGCCCCATCGCCATCAATTGTGCCACCTATGTTGGATATAAAAAAGGGAGACTGCCTGGGGCAATAATAGCTACGCTTGGGATGGTTCTGCCTTCATTCATAATAATCTTCTTGATATCAAAGTTCTTTGACAAGTTTCTTGAGATAGCATGGATCGCAAATGCATTCCGTGGGATCAAGATAGCGGTTGGTATACTGATAGTGGACGCAGCTGTAAAAATGCTGATCAAAATGAAGAAAAAACCTATGCCAATAATCATGGTAGTTTGTTCAGCGGTAGCTATGATACTTATCAGTATTCTTTCCGTAAACATTTCATCTATGGTGCTTATGCTCGTCTCAGCCTTCATCGGGATAGTCGTGTTTATTATAGGATCACATGCTAAGAAGGGGGAGAAAAGGGGATGATCTGTCTTGATTTACTAATTGGATTCCTCGAAGTAGGTTTCTTCTCCTTTGGCGGTGCATATGCAGCAATCCCGCTGATAAGGGAAGTGGTACTGGCTCACGGCTGGATGGATGATGAAATGGTTGCCTATATGATTGCGATAAGCGAAAGCACACCGGGACCGATCATGGTAAATATGGCAACATATGTGGGAAGCGTAAAGGGAGGAATTCC
>JAILES010000130.1 GCA_024687205.1 Lachnospiraceae bacterium | reverse complement strand
GTTTGTCTTTACTGTAAAGAAAATATACACCAGGACAAGGACGATCAGCATTGCATTCTTTTTTAATATTTCCAGATATTTTGCCATGATCCACTCTCCTTACTTTTTCTTCTTATTTGACTGCACATCAAAGATGATGGCTACGAGCACGACCAGACCTTTGACTATACTCTGATAGTTGGCTGACATACCCATGATACTCATGCCCTGGTTGATGACACCCATCAGCACTGCACCGATGATGACACCGAAGATACCGCCTTCACCGCCGTAGGCTGAAGCGCCGCCGATGAAGCAGGCTGCTATGGCGTCCATTTCGTAGCCCTGGCCGAATGTGGGCTGTGCGTTTGCGGCACGTGCTATGGTAAGTATGCCCGCAAGACCTGCCATCAGTCCCATATTGATATATGCAAAGAAGTATATCTTTCTTGAATCTATACCTGAAAGCCTTGTTGCCTTTTCATTGCCGCCTACTGCATAGAGATATCGGCCGACCGTAGTCTTGGTAGTGATATAACCGTAAGCGATGAGTACTGCGGCGATCCAGAGAAGACCTGCCGGTATGCCGTTGTACTGGGCCAGCTTATAGAATATCCAGATGACTGCCGCGCAGATGACTGCTGCCTTGGGTACCACCTTGGAAAGCGGCTCTGTTTCGTAGCCCATTTTCCTTGCATTCATTCTCTTGCTGATTATAAAGCCTATGTATATGAGGGCCACGAGCACGCCGGCTGCCATACAGGTGATATTTAAGTTTTCACCGTGGAAGAAATCCGGTACGTAACACTCGGAACCTCCGCCGAATACATTAAGGAAAGTTTCGTTCCTGACACCGATGGCAAAACCTTTCATAACCACGTTGGCGAGACCTCTGAAAGCATACATTCCGGCAAGTGTTGCGATAAAAGGAGGCACCTTCACATAAGCGATCCAGAAACCCTGCCATGCACCGACCAGCAGACCGCCGATGAGCATGATCGCAACTGCTGCCCATACGTTTATGTTCTTATCCATCATGACTGCGCCGATACCGCCTACGAAGCAGACCACCGAACCCACTGCGAGGTCGATGTTCCCGCCGGTAAGTATGCAGAGCAGCATGCCGGCTGCGAGCACGAACACGTATGCGTTCTGTGATATAAGGTTATTGATGTTCTGGGGATAGAGTATCTTCCCCTGGGTATTTGCGTAGAAGAATATGATCACCGCGATCAGGGCAAATACCATCGTATACTTTTTTAATACTTCAAGTAAATTCAGTTTCATACTTATTCGCCCCTCCCCGCCTGTAATATGCAGGCCATGATATTCTCCTGAGTTGCATCCTCCGCCCTCATCTCACCTACGAACCGGCCTTCGTTCATGATGTAGATACGGTCGCTCATGCCGATGACTTCGGGAAGTTCCGATGATATCATCACCACTGATTTGCCTGCTTTGACCAGATCATTGATGATGCAGTATATCTCATACTTGGCACCGACATCTATACCTCTCGTAGGCTCGTCAAGTATCAGTATATCGGGATCTGTGAACATCCACTTGGCCAGCAGCACCTTCTGCTGGTTACCGCCGGATAAGTTGCCCACGTTCTGTTCAACCGTAGGTGTCTTGGTCCTCAGCTTATCTTTATACTCCACGGCCACCTGATATTCTTTATCCATATCTATGACGCCTTTGCTGCTCACGCCGTTCATGTTGGCCAGCGAAGTATTTACACGTATTGAATTGGAAAGCACCAGACCGTTTCCTTTACGGTCTTCCGTAACATATGCGAGCTTCTCGTTGATGGCATCCCTGGGGGATTTAAGATCTACTTCTTTTCCGTTGATAAAGAGCTTGCCGATGATATCGCTGCCGTAGGATTTTCCGAAGATACTCATGGCCAGCTCTGTTCTTCCTGCGCCCATAAGTCCGTATATACCTACGACTTCGCCCTTCTTCACATTCATGCTCACGTTGTCTACGACCTTACGTTCCGCATAGACCGGATGATATACCGTCCAGTTCTTTACTTCCATATTTATTTCGCCGATCTCAACGCCGCTCCTCTTCGGGAAACGATCGGTGATCTCTCGTCCGACCATGCCCTTTATGATCCTGTCTTCATTGATCTCCATGGTATGACAGTCAAGCGTCTCCACGGTTGAACCGTCACGTACAACGGTGATCTTATCCGCAACGTATACGACCTCATTCAGCTTGTGTGTGATGATGATCATGGTCATGCCCTGCTTCTTGAACTCGAGCATCAGATCGAGCAGAGCCCTTGAATCCGTCTCGTTAAGTGACGAAGTAGGCTCGTCAAGTATCAGGAGCTTTGCATTCTTTGCAAGAGCCTTTGCTATCTCCACAAGCTGTTGTTTTCCTGTTCCAATATCTTTTATAAGCACACGCGATGACTCCGATAAGCCTACCATCTTCAGATACTTATCGGCCTCACTGTAAGTCTCATCCCAATTAATGGCGACCTTGCTTCCTCTTTCATTTCCAAGGAACATGTTCTCGCCTATCGACATCTGAGGCACCAGCGCAAGTTCCTGATGGATAATGACTATCCCGCGTTTTTCCGAATCCGTTATCTTCTGGAACTGGCATACCTCTCCGTTATATATGATATCGCCCTCATAGCTTCCGAAGGGATATATGCCGCTGAGAACGTTCATAAGCGTGGACTTACCCGCACCGTTCTCACCCACAAGTGCATGGATCTCGCCCTCCTCTACCTGAAGGTTAACGTTATCGAGAGCCTTCACTCCGGGGAAGGTCTTGGTTATATTCTTCATTTCAAGTAATATCCTGCCCAAAATTTCCCTCCATTCTTTCTGACTGCAAAGTCAAGTCTTTTTCTGTATAACAGGCGGGGTTTCGCCCCCGCCTGTCACAATATCAGTTTGTTCTCTCAGTTTGCTTACTTTAACTGATCCTCGGTGTAGTAACCTGAATCGATGAGGATGGTCTTGTAGTTGTTTGCATCAGCGAATACCGGCTCGCAAAGGAATGAAGGAACCGTGATAACGTTGTTGTTATATGTAGAAGTATCATTTACGTCTACAGTCTGGCCGCTGAGGATCTGTGTGGTCATCTTAACAACCTGTGATGCAAGAGTACGTGTATCCTTGAACACTGACATTGACTGCTTGCCGGCGATCATGTTCTTGGTATTCTCAATATCGCAGTCCTGACCGGTGATGATGGGATACTTGCCGCTGTAGTTGGTTGCCAGAGCGTTCTCAACACCGAGTGCTGTTGAGTCGTTGGAGCAAAGCCATACGTCTACGTTGGTTCCGTCAGCATAGTAAGATGAAAGGATGTTCTCTGCTCTGGACTGAGCCTTATCTGTAGCCCAGGTAGGAGTTGCAACTTCATCAAAGGTCTTCTGACCGGATACTACGTTGAGCTTGCCGCTTTCGATGTAAGGCTTAAGCACATCGTATGCACCGTTGAAGAAGTAACCTGCGTTGTTGTCACCGGGATCACCTGCTGTGAACTCGATGTTGAAAGGTCCTTCTGCATTGTCAAGGTCAAGAGCTTCCTTTACGTATGTACCCTGAACGGTACCAACCTTGTAGTTATCAAATGTTGCATAGTAGGAAACTGCATCGCTGTTCATGAGCAGACGGTCGTATGCGATAACGGGAACCTCTGCTGCCTTTGCCATGTCAAGAGCTTCACCGAGTGATGAACCTTCGATAGCTGCGATAACGACTACATTGCAGCCTTCATTGATCATGGTCTCAACCTGTGACAGCTGCTGCTGAACATCATTTGCTGCATACTGAAGATCTACTTCGTAGCCTGCTGCGATCAGCTCTTTTTCCATGTTAGCGCCGTCCTGGTTCCATCTCTGCAGAT
>JAILES010000129.1 GCA_024687205.1 Lachnospiraceae bacterium | reverse complement strand
GTTTGTCTTTACTGTAAAGAAAATATACACCAGGACAAGGACGATCAGCATTGCATTCTTTTTTAATATTTCCAGATATTTTGCCATGATCCACTCTCCTTACTTTTTCTTCTTATTTGACTGCACATCAAAGATGATGGCCACGAGCACGACCAGACCTTTGACTATGCTCTGATAGTTGGCTGACATACCCATGATACTCATGCCCTGGTTGATGACACCCATCAGCACCGCACCGATGATGACACCGAAGATACCGCCTTCACCGCCGTAGGCCGAAGCGCCGCCGATGAAGCAGGCTGCTATGGCGTCCATTTCGTAGCCCTGACCAAAGGTGGGCTGTGCGTTTGCCGCACGTGCTATTGTAAGTATACCTGCAAGTCCGGCCATAAGTCCCATATTGATATATGCAAAGAAGTAAATCTTTCTTGAATCTATACCGGAGAGCCTTGTGGCTTTTTCATTACCGCCGACCGCATACAGATAACGTCCCACCGTTGTCTTGTTGGTGATATAGCCGTAAGCGATGAGCACTGCCGCGATCCAGAGAAGACCTGCCGGTATGCCGTTGTACTGAGCCAGCTTATAGAACATCCAGATGACTGCCGCGCAGATAACTACTGTCTTGGGAACCACCGAGGTCAGCGACTCAATGTCATAGCCCTTCTTCCTTGCACTCATTCTCTTACTGATTATGAATGCTATGTAGATGATAGCCACGAGCACACCGGCTGCCATACAGGTGATATTGAGGTTTTCGCCATGGAAGAAATCAGGTACATAGCAATCGGAACCTCCGCCGAATACATTAAGGAAAGTCTCGTTCCTGACACCGATGGCAAAACCTTTCATGACCACATTTGCAAGGCCTCTGAAAGCATACATTCCGGCCAGGGTTGCAATGAAAGGAGGAACTTTCACGTAAGCGATCCAGAAGCCCTGCCATGCGCCGACTAAAAGTCCGCCGATCAGCATTACGGCTACTGCCACCCATACGTTGATGTTCTTATCCATCATCACGGCACCGATACCGCCTACGAAACATACGACCGAACCTACCGCAAGGTCGATGTTACCGCCTGTCAGTATACAGAGCAGCATTCCGGCTGCCAGCACGAACACGTATGCGTTCTGTGAAATAAGGTTATTGATGTTCTGGGGATAGAGTATCTTCCCTTCGGTATTTGCATAGAAGAAGATGACCACTGCGATCAGGGCAAATACCATCGTATATTTTTTTAATACATCAAGTAATTTAATATTCATACTTATTCGCCCCTCCCCGCCTGTAATATGCAGGCCATGATATTCTCCTGGGTTGCATCTTCCGACTTCATTTCACCGACAAACTTACCTTCGTTCATGATATAGATACGGTCGCTCATGCCGATGACTTCGGGAAGCTCCGAAGATATCATTATTACTGATTTGCCCTCTCTGACCAGATCGTTGATGATGCAGTAGATCTCGTATTTCGCACCTACATCAATACCTCTTGTAGGCTCGTCGAGTATCAGTATATCCGGATCCGTGAACATCCACTTGGCAAGCAGCACCTTCTGCTGGTTACCGCCGGACAGGTTGCCGACACTCTGCTCAACAGAAGGCGTTTTTGTTCTCAGCTTGTCTTTATACTCCACTGCCACCTGATATTCTTTATCCATATCTATGACGCCTTTGCTGCTCACGCCGTTCATGTTGGCAAGTGAAGTATTTACACGTATTGAGTTGGAAAGTACCAGGCCGTTGCCCTTACGGTCTTCGGTAACGTAGGCCAGTTTTGCGTTGATGGCAGCTCTCGGAGACTTAAGATCAACTTCTTTTCCGTTGATCATGAGCTTTCCGCTGATATCGCTGCCGTAGGATTTACCGAAGATGCTCATGGCCAGCTCTGTTCTTCCTGCTCCCATGAGTCCGTAGATACCTACCACTTCGCCCTTCTTAACGGTCATGTTGACATTGTCAACGACCTTACGTTCCGCATAGACCGGATGATAAACCGTCCAGTCTTTTACTTCCATATTTATATCGCCGATCTCTACGACGGATTTTTCCCTCTTCGGGAAACGGTCGGTGATCTCTCGTCCCACCATGCCCTTTATGATCCTGTCTTCGTCGATCTCCATAGTATGACAGTCCAGAGTTTCCACTGTGGAACCGTCTCTGACGACAGTGATCTTGTCCGCAACGTATACGACCTCATTCAGCTTGTGGGTTATGATGATCATGGTCATGCCCTGTTTCTTGAACTCGAGCATCAGATCCAGCAACGCCCTTGAATCCGTCTCATTCAATGACGAAGTAGGCTCGTCAAGTATCAGGAGCTTTGCATTCTTAGCAAGAGCCTTGGCTATTTCCACAAGCTGCTGTTTTCCTGTTCCTATATCTTTTATAAGTACACGCGATGATTCCGATAAACCTACCATCTTCAGATATTTATCAGCCTCGCTGTAAGTCTCATCCCAATTAATGGCGGCCTTGCTGCCCCTTTCGTTTCCGAGGAACATGTTCTCGCCTATCGACATCTGAGGTACCAGGGCGAGTTCCTGATGGATGATGACTATACCACGCTTCTCCGAATCCGTTATCTTCTGGAACTGGCATACTTCTCCGTTATATATGATATCTCCCTCATATGTTCCGAAGGGATATATACCGCTGAGTACGTTCATAAGCGTGGATTTACCGGCACCGTTCTCACCCACGAGTGCATGGATCTCGCCTTCCTCTACCTGGAAGTTCACGTTATCGAGAGCCTTTACTCCGGGGAAGGTCTTGGTTATATTCTTCATTTCAAGTAATATCCTGCCCAAAATTTCCCTCCATTCTTTTTGTAACCCTCAGGTTACTCCTTTTCTTTACAACAGGCGGGGATCCGGCCCCGCCTGTTAAAATATCTGTTCTTTTGTATTTACTTACTTTAACTGATCCTCGGTGTAGTAACCTGAATCGAGGAGGATCTCCTTGTAGTTGTTTGCATCAGCGAATACGGGCTCGCAAAGGAATGAAGGAACCGTGATAACGCCGTTGTTATATGTAGAAGTATCGTTTACGTCTACAGTCTGACCGCTGAGGATCTGAGTGGTCATCTTAACAACCTGTGATGCAAGAGTACGTGTATCCTTGAACACTGACATTGACTGCTTGCCTGCGATCATGTTCTTGGTATTCTCTATATCGCAGTCCTGACCGGTGATGATGGGATACTTGCCGCTGTAGTTGGTTGCCAGAGCGTTCTCAACACCGAGTGCTGTTGAGTCGTTGGAGCAAAGCCATACGTCTACGTTGGTTCCGTCTGCATAGTAAGATGAAAGGATGTTCTCTGCTCTGGACTGAGCCTTATCTGTAGCCCAGGTAGGAGTTGCAACTTCATCAAAGGTCTTCTGACCTGATACTACGTTGAGCTTGCCGCTCTCGATGTAATCTTTCAGAACATCGTAAGCGCCGTTGAAGAAATAACCTGCGTTGTTGTCGCCGGGATCACCTGCGGTAAACTCGATGTTGAAAGGTCCTTCTGCATTGTCCAGATCAAGTGCATCCTTTACGTATGTACCCTGAACTGTACCAACCTTGTAGTTATCAAATGTTGCATAGTAGGAAACTGCATCGCTGTTCATGAGCAGACGGTCGTATGCGATTACGGGAACCTCTGCTGCCTTAGCCATGTCAAGAGCCTCGCCGAGTGATGAACCCTCGATAGCTGCGATAACGACTACGCTGCAGCCTTCATTGATCATGGTCTCAACCTGTGACAGCTGCTGCTGAACATCATTTGCTGCATACTGAAGATCTACTTCGTAGCCTGCTGCGATCAGCTCTTTTTCCATGTTAGCGCCGTCCTGGTTCCATCTCTGCAGAT
>JAILES010000105.1 GCA_024687205.1 Lachnospiraceae bacterium | reverse complement strand
TTAAGGCAGATTATGAAGGGATGTACTTAAGGGATGGAGATTATGGTGCTATAGTAGAACACTGGATCGAGTCCATGGATCAGGCTATAGAGTTAAGCTTTGATGACATTATAGAAATCAAGCGTATTAAATGCAGTTCATCAGATCCTTACAGAGACGAGTATCTGATTGAAACCGAAGAAGAATACATTATGTTTCTATGGTCAACTACGGCGTGATCGTACTGTGAGGCGCATTTCTAACATAAACGATATGCCGGCGACATGGGCGCATGTAATTATATAAGACGAGGGAGGTATGCGTATGAGTATCAGATTTGAAAATGAGTGGGTTGAAAAAGCCATAAGAAAGGCGCTTGGAGTACAAAAAGGGGAGATTACAGAGATAGATCTGGATAGAGTGAAATATATCAGGATAGGTGATGTGAACAGAAACGGGCAACTGCAAGTGGAAGTATCAACGGAAGAACCGCCCAGGCCCTTTGTTGATACTGATGGGGGAGACGAATGGGCTTGCTGTATATGCGGAGATGATATCCGGCGTTTTTTGGAGGAAAAGAAGGACAACTTGACACAACCGTTTATGTTTGGCTTTGATTATGATGAGCCGGATTATGACCCGGATGCTTCGGAGCAGGCTTGGGAAAAATATAAGGGAAGCTTTGAAGAGATGAAAGATCTGCGTGCACTGGAGCTGGTAAGCGTGGAATTCGATTCGACAGATGGAAGTGATAGTCTGCTGGGATTAGAGCAGTTGGCGGCGTGGCTCGATTAAATGATAAGCGGCAACAATATTCTGTGATACGGAGGAAGGGAATTATATAACGATAGAATAATCTTTTGGTTTATTCTTTTTCAGAAAACAATAAATGAGGAGATTATTGCAAATGAGATTGATCGATTCGTTAGGTAAAATGGATTCAAAAAATCAAATCGGGTTCACATTCGTTTTGTGGACGCTCTTAACAGTGCTAAGTATTGGTGCAGATATAGCCCTTGCCGCTATGGGGATGGGCCTGTCTGATCTTGTGCCCTATTTTGTTATAACCGTTTTTTTTGTGTTGTTCGAATTATTTGTTATACACTGGTTCTATAAGTACTGTGTCAAACCGAAGATTACGCTTGAAAAAAACGGTGACAGTTTCATGGAATTGCGCCTGGCGCAGACGAAAAAACGTAGAAAAGGGAGAGATATGTATGAGATCGTCGACGCATACCAGTGGGGGAATCTAATCCTGGCGATGATACTGGTACCTGTAGTGTCATTTTTGCTGTCCGCTGTTGTGGTTGCAAAGATCAACGGGTATGATTATGGTCCGCATTTACCGTATTACTGGGTGTTCATCGGGGCCTTAATGTTTTCGCTGATCGGTGTGGCCCTGACGTATAAGTTTGGGAAGTTTTCCATTACAAGTGAGGATTTGAAGCGTGTGATCGCAGCGCATGGCTATGATGAGATGCGTGTAAACAATGATTTTATGATGGCCTCATATCATGATATGACAGGGGGGTTAATGGCAATCGGTATAAGTTATTTTGTCTATTTTTCGCAGAATAAGTGTTATGTAGGGGAAATCAGGAATATCAAGGCTGTTGAAACCTATTCGGAAACAAATAAGCAACGTGATACAGACGATACCATATATTATGTCAGGGTGTATGAAAAAGATAATAAGTCGAGATCATTTAGGTGTTTGGATGATACATCAGCGGAGTTGATAGCCTGTGAGTTTAGTGCTTTGGGGATTGACGTGTCGGATAAATGTTTTGCGACGGAGCTATAACAAAAAATCCTCTAAGCCTTATACTTAGAGGATTTAAGCCAAGCGGGTGAGGGGAATCGGAAACCTACCCTATAGCTGAAACCCGCTAAAATAAAGGAAAGGAGAAAGCGTATCGTCCAATCGTACCGACATCGTACCGATTTTTTGATGAAGACGTCAACCCGGACAGCCCCTTGAGAGCCTCCCTTGTTTCTGATATAATACATTCTCGGAGTTAGGCAGTTATCACTGCCCGGAATAACTATTTATATCAGAAACGGATTGAAAGTTATGCAGACGACTACGCTCAGACAAACAAGTACAACATCACTTTCTTTAAGCGAAAGAGTGAACATGATAAATATGGATGACCGTAAGCTGCGGGAATAGTTCCTGTATCGGACGGTTGTTTTATTTGTACAAGGAGAGGAGAGACAGAATGAAACACAAAAACAGAGTATTAGCCTTTTTGATGACCTTTGTAATGCTCATCAGCCAGTTTGCCGGGAATGCGATGACGGTGCATGCGGAGCCGGGGACGGTGAACAATGTCAAATATCTTGATGATAAGGGTATTTCAAAAAACTGTGCAGAGGCTACGGTTGTGACTGACGGGGATACGGCATGGAATGACGGATGGTATGCCGTAACAGCAGATACAACCTGTGAAAGCAGGATCACCGTGACAGGAACAGTACATCTGATACTTTGTGATGGTGTGACCCTGACTGCGATAAAAGGCATATATGTGACCGGAGATAACAGCCTGTATATATACGCTCAAAGTACAGGAACTGATGCGGGAGCATTAACAGTAACTGAGCCAGAGCAGTATCATTCCGGAATCGGTGATAATGCATATTACGGAATCAGCGGTAAAATTACTATAAATGGCGGTAAGATAACTTCGACCGGTGGCTGGGGCGGAGCCGGGATCGGTGGAGGATATCAATCACATGCCGGCGAGATCACAATAAACGGAGGCGTGGTTATTGCGAATGGTGGAAAAGGTAATGAATATAATGAAAATAATAGAGAATACGGCGGAGCCGGGATAGGTGGTGGAGCTAAAGGTCGCGGTGGTACTATCACCATAAATGGCGGTGAAGTGACAGCGAATGCAATATGTGGCGGAGCCGGGATAGGTGCCGGCGATCTCGAAGCGGGTGAAAGTATTACTATAAATGGCGGGAAAGTAACAGCGACCAGTAAAGAGTATGGAGCAGGGATTGGAGGCAGTACCGGTAAAACCGGCGGTACAATTACGATAAATGGCGGTGAAGTGACTGCAATCTGTGAATATTACGGCCCAGGAATAGGAGGAGGGTACCGTGGAGCCGGTGGGATCATCACGATAAATGGAGGGATAGTTACAGCAATCGGCGGAGATTACGGATCCGGGATCGGAAGCGGTATATTCGGTGACGGCGGAGCAGTCACGATCGGCACAAATGTAAAAAGAGTAGTGGCACAAAAGGGAAGAAATGCAGACTGTATAGGAAAAGGATACTCAAGTCCAAGTACTCAACATGATCCCGGCACCCTTGAATTTAAAAATGGAAATGATACGGTAGAGGGGGATGACAAGGATGCTGTCTTTTATGACCGTGAGGAAGGCAATACAAGGATCATCCGTTCCAAGCTTGTTAATCACAATATTGTTATTGCTGATATAATAGAAAACGCAGAAGCTGATACGGCTATTGCCTATGAAGGAGAGACTGTTACGCTGACGATGGGCGCGTTAGAAGGTGTAGGAGTACGTTCTGATGCCGGCGATATAGCTCTGACGGATGCGGGGAATGGGAAATACACATATATAATGCCGGATGAAGATGTGTATATCAAAGCCATTCCTGAGTATACAACACCCGCTGATCAGACGATCAGCTGTACGGATACGCTTAGAGATATTACGCTTCCGGCCGACTTTGAAATTACGGAACCGGATCAGACATTAGCGTCTGATGAGAATAGTGTAGAACTCACATATAATCCTGATCCGGCTAACTATTTTACGGCAGAGGGTATTGTAATAAAAGTCAACAAGGAACATGCCTGGAATGGAGGCGAAATAACCACAGCTTCGACCTGTACGGAAAAAGGAGTTAAAACATATACCTGTACTGCTTGTCATAAGACCAGAACCGAAGAGATTGAACCTGCACATCATATCACCGAAACTGCTGCTAAAGCAGCAAGCTGTACAGTGTCCGGAAACAGCGCATACTGGACCTGTAATGTGTGCGGCAGGTATTTCTCCGATGCAGAAGGAAGTACAGAGATAGAGGAAAATTCATGGGTGCTCCCTGCACTCGGACACAGATGGGGAGAGTGGACAGTAGTAAAAGAAGCTACCGAGACCGAAGAAGGACTCGAAGAGCGGATATGCGAAAATGATCCGAATCACAAGGAATACAGAGATATAGACAAGGAACCTCATCATCTTACAAAAACTGTTGCTAAAGCAGCAAGCTGTACAGTGTCCGGAAACAGCGCATACTGGACCTGTAATGTGTGCGGCAGGTATTTCTCCGATGCAGAAGGAAGTACAGAGATAGAGGAAAATTCATGGGTGCTCCCTGCACTCGGACATAGATGGGGAGAGTGGACAGTAGTAAAAGAAGCTACCGAGACTGAAGAAGGACTCGAAGAGAGAGTATGCGGGAACGATCCGACTCACAAGGAAAACAGAATTATACCGAAGAAAGAGAAACAGGAAGAACCCGTAAATCCTGATAACCCGCAGCCGGAACCTGAACAGCCTGAGACTCCGGAACAGCCGGAAACCCAGGAACAGCCTGAGACTCCAGACCAACCTGTAACACCTGAGACTCCTGATCAACCTGAAACTCCGGTTGAACCTGAACAGCCGGTTCAGCCCGAAACCCCGAAGCCGGATACCCAGATACCTATGACTCCGTCAGTTAATAAGTCCGTAAAGATAAATGATGCCGATGTATCAGTAAGCATTAACATCACTTATCCCAAGGCTGTCAACTGGACAGGAAGCAAGATAACTCTTGCACAGCTTGCAGTGCTTGCACAGGATGGAGAGATTGCAAAGGTAAGGATCGAAGGCCTTGAGAATGCCATAGCTGCTTTGAATAAGGACGCAGACCTCAGCAAGCTCATCAAAGTAAGCTTCGTGATCGGAAAGAAAAAGAAGGTAGGAGAGAAGGGCAGCTTCTATGTAAAGCTCTCATTAAACAGCAAGGTATGCAAGAAAGCAAAAATAAAAGGCAAGGACAAGAAAGCACTTGAGACTCTGATAAAGGATATCAACAAAGAGTTCAAGGCTAATCCTTATGAGTTCGACATCGTGCCCATAGACTTGAATGATGCCAATGCCATAGAGAGCGTAAGCCTAAAGGCAGCCTTCAAGAACGGAACACTCCAGCTTAACGAAGACGGCAGCATAAAGAAGATTAAGAGCTTAAAGATTAAGGTAAAGATCCCGGGTAAGAAAAAGGCAAAGACATACAGCTTCAGCGGAAAGAAGATAACACAGAGCTTCACGATCAAGCTTACCGATCCCGCAGCAAAGAAAGCGGAGATAACTGCTCTTGAAGGACAGAACTTCAAGGGAAGCAGAAGCGGAGTGGAGATAGTGAAGTAAGAAGCGATCCTGTTTAGATAAAATCCATTTGATATGAAGAGATAATGATAAGACGCCCTTGTGTGCGGGATGTGCATGCAGGGGCGTTTTTTATGATGCGAATCCTGCTGATTTTTTGCCTTTTTGTCTCATCCTGTAAGGCGCTGGGAGCCTCGTAGACGCAGTTTGCGTCTTTGAGCATAAATGTGTGCTTAGTACTTACCAGCGCCTGTAGAAGCCATTTAAGCACTTATTTGACCCATTAACGGTGCCGGCGGGTATGGTATCCAAGGTGCTTATATCTATGATATAATCCTTTATAGGATTGTTGTTAAATCAACCCATATAGGAGAAAGTAGAGAGGATGAAATGGATATAAAAGAAGCGATTAAAGAAAGACATTCCGTAAGGCAGTTTCAGGACATTCCTGTTACAGAAGTTGACCGTGAAAAGCTTATAGAGCTCA
>JAILES010000100.1 GCA_024687205.1 Lachnospiraceae bacterium | reverse complement strand
TTGTCTCCGCCTTCGACATCCGTAATGGTACCACCGAATCTCTCGATGTATCCTTTACATTTGTCTACGGCAGCATTTCTCTGATCCTCTTCGAGCTTAGCGCTGACAACAACGGCTAATTCGTACTTGTTCATGCTGCTTCTACCTCCTTATGGTCTGGCCCTTTCCGGCCGAATGGCCCCTCCACTCACGAAGGAGCAAGGATATTTCACGGAATGCAATAATATCATAAAACCCATACCCGTGTCAAGGGAAAAAAAAGGCTTCCCCCCAATGGAGGGAAGCCGTCAGCCTTCAGGCTGACTGATGAGGGGCTCTCCCCTCCTTATACTCTGTCGTTCTCGTCGAAGATATCCCCGCACTCAGGGCAGAATTTAGGCGGATGAGCGGGATCCTCGGGCTCCCAGCCGCACTTGTCGCACTTATAAGCGGGTGTGCCTGAAGGAGCGGGCTTGCCGCACTCTGCGCAGAACTTGCCCTTGTTTATGGCGCCGCATTCGCATTTCCAGCCTGTGTCAGCGGGCTTGGGATTGCCGCACTCCTGACAGAACTTGGCTGTATTGACGGCACCGCACTTGGAGCAGGTCCATGAATCCGCTGCCGGAGCAGCGGGTGCGGGAGCTGCCGGAGCAGGAGCAGGTGCTGCTGCCTGCTGAGCTGCCTGCTGCTGTGCGCCCATCTGGAAGAGGGTTGCTGCATTCATGCCGCCTGCCTGCTGAGCCATACCCATGCCCATGAAGCCTGTCATAGCGCCTGCCGCATTGCCGGCTGCGGTATTCATAGCTGTATTCTGAGCATTTACCATAGCGCCTGCTGCAAGCAGAGGATTGCTGAGGGACAGAGCCTTCTGCAGTTCCTTTAAGGAATCCTCGTCCTCCTTGGACATTGTAGGAGGTGCCATTGAAATGGTACGGATCTCGATGCCGTAGGTATCAACCCATTTTGATTTAAGAACGCTGTTCATCGCATCAACCATCTGCTGCTTCTTAGCAGGCAGACCTGAAGGACGAAGACCGTCTTCGTTTATCTGTGCAAGACCGTCCTGAAGAGCATCAACGAACTCGTTCTTCAGCTGGCCTTCGATCTGGCTTATCTTGTATACGTCTGCAACATTACCTGCTACATTGGTATAGAAGAGGATAGGATCTGCGATCTGGAAACTGTAGGATCCGTGAAGCCTCAGTCCCATATCGGAATCGAAGTTGAGTCTTGAATCCACAACCCTGAAATAGATGGGCTGGGGTGTACCGAACTTCTGATCCATTATAAGCTTGGTATTAACATAGTAGATCTTCTGTGTTACGGCCGTCATCCCGCCGTAAGTGAAGTTCTCTGCAAACTGCTTGAAGCTGTTGAGTATTCCCTGGCCGAGACCGCCTGCGAAGATGGTCGGCGACTTGCTTGTATCAAAGGTGAACTCACCGGGTTCTGCGCAGACCTCAACGATCTTGCCCTGCTCTACGATGATCATGCACTGTCCGTCAGCGACCACGATCTTTGACCCGTTGCTTATTACGTTCTCTTCACCCTTTGTGTTGCTGGAGCGGCCCGTAACCTTATGCTTTCCTGCAACGATAAGTGTATCGTTGGGGATGGCGTCACAGTAGAAATACTCTTTCCACTGGTTGCTCAGTACGTTAGATCCTGCTCCCAATGCTGCTGATATTAATCCCATTTTCCTTCTCCTTTCATTTGTCGGGGAAGCCCCCTCTTTATTGTAACTGTAAAACCTCTACAGATACTGTACTTAATCCTTTACGCCGATCTGGTAATACTCGAAACCGTACTTCTCAGCCGTCTTCTTTCCGTAGATGTTCCTGCCGTCAAAAATGACCGGATTCTTAAGTATCGCCTTGATCTCCTCAAAGTCGGGGCTGCGGAACTCTTTCCACTCGGTGATCAGTATCATCGCATCCGCTTCCTTAAGTGCATCATATTTGCGCTCTACGTACTCGATGTTCGTATTGTCTTTAAGGTAGCACTTCTGTGCCTCTCCCATCGCCTTCGGATCATAGGCTTTGATCTTCGCCCCTGCTGCCGTCAGGTCATTGATTATCGTGATGGCTGCTGCCTCTCTCATGTCATCGGTATCGGGCTTGAAGGAAAGTCCCCATACCGCAAAAGTCTTACCGCTCAAGTCTTCGCCGAAGCGCTTCTTCACCTTGTCGGCTATCACATGCTTCTGCTCATAGTTGACATCCTCTACCGCTGTCAGGAGCTTCGCCTCGTAACCGTACTCGGCTGCCGTCGTTACCAGGGCCTTTACATCCTTGGGGAAACAGCTTCCGCCGTAACCGCAACCCGGATATATAAAGGAATAGCCGATACGCTTGTCGGAGCCTATGCCCTTACGCACTTTGTTCACATCCGCTCCCACCTGCTCGCAGATGCGGGATATCTCGTTCATGAAGGATATCTTGGTGGCAAGCATGGAGTTGGCCGCATACTTGGTCATCTCGGCACTTGCAATATCCATAAGGATAAAGTTGTCGGTGTTCAGCACATAATGCCTGTAAAGTTCCCGCATGGTCTCGGCTGCTGCTTCATTATCAACGCCGATCACGATACGGTCCGGCTTCATGCAGTCGCTGACAGCCGTTCCTTCTTTTAAGAACTCCGGATTGGAGATCACATCAAATGTAAGATCGCTGTTCCTCTTGTCCAGCTCTTCCTGTATCTTGGCACGCACCTTGCTTGCCGTACCCACGGGTACCGTGGACTTGTCAACCACATACATGTGGTGATCCATATACTTTCCTATGCTTTCAGCCACAGCCAGCACATAATGCAGATCTGCGCTTCCGTCTTCACCCATCGGTGTTCCGACAGCTATGAAGCAGATACTGCAGCGCTTCAGCGCCTCAGCTATATCGGTAGTGAAATTGAGTGCTCCCGAATTGAAATTCTTAAACACCAGTTCAGAAAGCCCGGGCTCATATATGGGAATGATGCCTTTCTTCAGGTTTTCTATCTTCTTCTCATCTACGTCTACACACCAAACCTCATTACCCATATCGGAAAAGCAGGTACCTGTTACCAGTCCCACATATCCCGTTCCTATAACCGCTACTCTCACGTCTTTTCCTCCGATTTATTCTTATTACTCTGATGCAACATTATACTCTACTTTTTCTCTGATGTAAAGGAGCGCATTCCTTCTTGCATACTTATAATTTAAGGAATATAATAATATCACCATGAATATACTCAGCCAGTTCAGACAACTTATCACCATGGAAACACGGCATGAAGACGAGCCCAAGAAAATGACGGTCCTTGTCCGTATTTTGAGCCTTCTGCTCCTGATCTTCTTTATCATTATGAGCGTAAGCTTCTTTGCCGTCGGAGCTTCCCAGGCATCAACCGGAAATATCCTGCTGGCAGTGTTATATGCTATGGTCTTTTTCGCATCCTATCTTCTGCGGAAGAATCCCCTGGTCTGGAGTTTTATCATTATCACGACTCTCTGGGCTTTTTCCATGCTGTGGCTCTTCGGACCGGATTCAAGCTTTCAGATATTTCCGCCTTTTGTGATATTCATCTTCTTTTTCGCAAGCTATGACAGCCTGCCGAAGAAGATCATCTTCGGACTCTGCACTTTTCTCGTATATCACGGAATGAGCCTTATATACGGAGACCGCAGCCCTCTGCTCGATTTCAGCACTTCTGCACACCGCTGCGTCAGGGACAGCAATATGTTCATCATCATACTCTGCACCTGCATAGCGGCCCATGTTTTCTCAAAGGACAGCCTTAATCTCGAAAACAAGCTGATCGAGTACAACAAGCGCCTGAAGACCAAAGCCAATACGGATCCCCTTACAGGACTTAACAACCGCAGCAAGGCTATCGACTATCTTCAGGACTTTGTCAAAAAGACCGACGAGATACTGGCAAGCATCTGTATCTGTGATATAGATCATTTCAAGAATGTCAATGATACCTACGGCCACGATGTGGGCGACCTGGTACTGAAGTCCGTCGCCGATGCACTGCGTTCGGCTATCGGTGATCAGGGCTTTGTGGCCAGATGGGGCGGCGAAGAATTCTTCATTGCCTTCCCGGGGCTCAACGGCGATGATGCCAAGGACCTGCTTTACAAGGCGCAGAGCGAAGTCCGCAAAGCAGTAATAGAAAACAACGGCCAGACCATAAGCGTCACCCTGACCTATGGCCTGACTGAATATGATAATTCAAAGTCTCTCACCGAAAACCTGAAAGATGCCGACAACAATCTGTACAGAGGCAAGCAGCAGGGCCGCGACACCATAGTATTCTGAACGCCCGCTGTACCCTATCTTTTGCTCGCCTTTTGCTACTCTCTTCCGCCGTACCCTATCTGTTTTCGTTATATATGCCCCTTTTGCGATCCAGCTGCGTATATGGGGCGTACTTTTTATCTTGCTTTTTCCTGCCTATGACCCAAACGCCTCTCTCCCGCCCATTTAGGCCACAAGTCCTCCAAACTCACAGGGCCCAAACACCACGTCCCGCCCGTTTGAGCCACACGTCTTCCAAACGCTTATGACCCAAATGCCTCGTTCCTGCCCTTTTGAGCCACACGCCCCGCAAAAAAAGCGTTCTGTAAACAGAACGCTCCCGCAGCCACACATATCAACGGCAAAGTTTACATTGCCATATACTTCTGTATTATCTCAGCCGTATTCTGGGATGCTATCTTGGTAAATTTCGGATAATCCATATGCGACTTGTCGTCCGCGGAGTCAGAGATCGCTCTGAGCACGCAGAAGGGCAGCTTGTTCACGTAGCAGACCTGCGCTATGGCGGCCCCCTCCATTTCGCAGGCGATAGCTCCGAACTCTTCCGTTATCAGCTGCTTCTGGAACTTCTTCGTGATAAACTGATCGCCGCTTGCTATTGTCCCCTGCAGGGCCTTTACTGTCCTGCCGTCCGCATTGAGGCCAAAGGCACAGGATATCAGCTTATCCCTTATTCCCTCATCCGTATCGATATAAAGTACATCGCTTCCGAGTATCTTTCCTTTGGGCTCACCGAGAGCCGTCACGTCCATATCGTGCTGCACCAGTTGTCTGGCCATGACAAGATCGCCGATATCCAGTTCGGAAGTAAGGCTTCCGGCAACGCCCACGTTTATGATCTCATCCGGATGGAATTTAAGTATCATGGTCTGTGCACATATGGCCGCAAAAACCTTGCCGACTCCGCATACCGCACACACCACGCCTTTCCCGGATATCTTTCCGAGATAATACTTTACCGAGCTGTATTCGAATTCTCCCTCGATGGGATCCATCATAGCCCTTATCTTCTCAAGTTCCACTTCCATTGCGCATATTATCCCGGTCATATCCATCCTCCCGAAGCTTCTGTACTGTTATGTCCATGATGCATTCCGCACCTTGTCTTCCATGATACCACAGCACGCCATAAATACCAACACCCAAAAAAAGCAAAGCCTCACGGCCTTCGGGACGCGATGAGGCCGCAGGACCATAAATGCAATATCGATAAAATAAGGGACACCTAACGGTATCCCTTATTTTATCGATGCGACAGGATTTGAACCTGCGACCTCTGCGTCCCGAACGCAGCGCTCTACCAAGCTGAGCCACGCATCGTAGTGTTTAACTTTTTGCAACGGTAGATATTTTATACGAATGTAGTTGTTTTGTCAAATCCCCTAATACAGCACTCCGGTCAGGGGATAATCGATGTATTTGTTGATCTGCAGGATATACCAGTAGATGTTTTCATCGTTGCGTTCCAGCACCGCGTGCCTGCCGTTAGGATTGGGCAGGAAGATGTTGGTACCGTCGTCAAGGATGGTGGCATCGATGCGGGTGATATGCATATTGCTCTGCTCGAAACTGGAGCTTGCCGCCCATACGGCTATGGAATCCTGGGCATTGTATCCGCCCTTAAGATCAGAACCTTCATGAGCTTCCTCAAAACACCTGTAGGCTCTGGAAACCACGTCTTTGCTTTTCGGATCAAGCTTCCACAGATTGATACCGCCGGATATATACTGTCCGGTAACACTGCTGTGGCCGGTATTGCCGGTGATGAATACCAGAGGCACAGGCGAATACATGACACAGGTCTGGGCCGCCCTTGTTGCTTCTTCCTTCCACCAGAAATTGAAATCCCGGCCGGGCTCGGGATAGCCGCCTCCGGTCACCCAGATGGAATCCACGTTATTCTTTACCAGCTGCATGCCGACGGGATCCAGGAGCAGTCTTTCGATATTGCTGAGATAACCCGTGGTCACTATCCTGGTCTTCTCGCCCTTCTTTGCATTCTCGGCTATAACGTTCTTGTAAAGTTCCACAGCATCTATAACGGTATATGTTCCCGCATCATGATAATTCTGAACAAAATACTGAAGGAAAGGGCTCGGACACTCTATGCCCTGGGGATTGTAACCCGTAGGAACATAGGCAAAGCCTTCACAGCACAGATGGCCATGGAGTCCCCTTGTTGCATAATCACCGAGGGAGCTGGTACCTGCAGCGCAGAAATTGATAAGCCCGAGTCTGGCCATGGAACAGGCTACTCTTATGCATGCCACATCATCAACATCCGACGCGTAGTCGGTATCTACGATGATATTTCTTACCATCTCGCTTCCGTCTACGAAGGGAGGCTCTTCCTCCTCTTCTTCCTCTTCCTCCTCGGCAAGTTCTTCTTCCGCTTCGTTTTCACTGACCGTGTTTTCGGAAACAACAAGTAAGACCGGCTCCGGTTCGGGCTCCGGCACTTCCACTTTCACTACGGCATCGGTCTCCACGGTGTTATCCGATAAAGCTTCTATGGTTCTTTCTATTACGGGTGTCCCCTCGTCCTCCGGAATCGGTGCTTCATCCCTTCCGCAGGCGGCGAGGATCAAAATTGAAATGATTATCAGAGTGAACTTTCTCATTGTATTCCCTTGCAGCCATATAATTTATATTATTATACAACAAGCGTTCACGAATTACCAGCCAAATTACAGGATAAATAAATCTTCCCGGAAACCCCGCTTAATCAAGTATCTGCGATGCTTCCTTAAGCAGCTCGATTATCGGAAGATGCTGGGGGCATACACTCTCGCACTGACCGCAGGCCACGCAGTCTCCTGCCTTGCCGCCTCTGGATGCAACGCCGTTGTAGAAATTCTTCGCGCGCCAGTCATCGGGATAACGCCTCAGGGTATTTACTGTCCTGAACACATCCGGTATGCTGATCTTCATCGGGCAGCCCGGGGTGCAGTATTTGCAGGCCGTACAGCCTATCTGCGGAACCTTCAGTATATCTGCGGTAACCTCGTCAATGAGCTGCATCTCAGCTTCATCAAGAGTTTCAAAATCCGTGAAGGTCGAGATATTGTCCGCCATCTGTTCTTCATTGGACATACCCGAAAGTATGGTCATGACTCCGGGCAGGGATCCCACGAACCTTAAAGCCCAGGAAGCTACCGACTTATCACTTCTCTTTGCTTTGAACTTTTCATTTATCTCGGGTCCGAGATCCGCAAGCATACCGCCTCTTACCGGTTCCATGACTATGATCGGTATGTTTCTCTTTTCAAGTATGTCATAAAGCTGCTGTGATCTTACCACCGGGTTTGATCTGTCCAGATAATTGAGCTGTATCTGGACAAACTCCGTTTCGGGATGCTTATCAAGTATTTCTTCCAGCAGTTCCGGACTGCCGTGATAGGAGAAACCCAGATGCTTTATCTTTCCTTCTTCCTTCATTTTCAGTCCCCAGCTGAAGCAGTCATATTTCTCATATACCTCATAATTATTTCCGTCCTCTATCGAATGCAGCAGATAAAGGTCAAAATAATCAACACCTGCACGTTCCAGCTGTTCGTTAAAGATCCTGTCGATATCGCTTTCTTTTTTTATCTCCCAGGCAGGCAGTTTGGTAGCAAGCATAAAGCTGTCCCGGGGATAGCGCTTCACCAGTGCTTCTCTTGCCGCCACTTCGGATCTGCCGCCATGATATACGTAAGCGGTATCGAAATAGTTCATGCCGGCATTCATATATGCGTCAACCATTTTGCAGACATGTTCGATATCAATACTTCCGTTTGTCTCGGGGAGTCTCATAAGACCGAATCCCAGTTTCGGCATCTTTGTCAGATCTATACTCATATTCTCACCTCCGCTGATCGTTTCCGATTTTTCATACACTGTCTTACTTACGTGCTTCTAATGATACCCCTGCCATCCTTAGTCCGATAGAATATAATTGACTTATTTTGACCGTATTTTGTTTTACTATGGAAAGGTATAAAACGCTGTGATAGAATAGCCTTAATATTTTTCAGGAGGTAATGAAATGTCCGAGCTCATGAGCAAAAACCCTATTGTTTCAAATATGTACACCGCGGATCCCGCGCCGATGGTATATGGCGATACGCTGTATCTCTATACCACCCATGATGAAGATGAGCTGGTAAACAACTTTTATACCATGTATGACTGGAGATGCTTCTCCACAAAGGATATGGTGAACTGGACCGATCACGGCAGGATCTTCGGCCTTGATGATATCAGCTGGGCCGACGACCGCGCATGGGCCCCCCAGTGCATAGAAAAAAACGGAAAATTTTATCTTTACTGCCCCGTGCATAAAACTGACGGCGGCATGGCTATAGCAGTCGGCGTATCCGACAGCCCCACCGGACCTTTTAAGGATCTGGGTTATCCCCTTGTAGATGAAGGAGACTGGAACGATATCGATCCTACGGTCTTTACCGATGATGACGGAAAGACCTATCTGTACTTCGGTAATCCGGAACTGCGCTACGTCGTGCTTAATGATGACATGATCTCTTATGATGAGAGCATCGGTATAGTGAAGATCCCCATGACCGTTGAAGCCTTCGGAAAAGGCAGCCATATGACAGGCACCACCTACGGTGAAGGCCCCTGGTTCTACAAACGGGGCGGTCTCTACTACATGGTATTCGCAGGCTTTGCCGAAGGTGAGAAGCGCAACGAACACTTCGGTTATTCCACCTCGGATTCTCCCACGGGTCCCTGGACCTACAGAGGCGTACTGATGGAGGAAGGTCCCTGCTTTACGAATCATCCCGGGATCTGTGATTACAAAGGACATTCATATCTGTTCTATCATACCGACGAACTGCCCGGCGGCAGCCTCTTCCACCGCAGTGTCTGCGTGGCGGAATTCAGCTACAACGAAGACGGCACCATCGATACAATCTCCAAATGCGACGGAGTCAAAGGAATATAAAGAAGAGCCCCTCGGGGCTCTTTTTATTTCATGTTATAAGCCTGTTCGAGCTGTTTCTTAAGTGCGGCCGTAAGCTTGTTGCAGGCGAACTCTTTTGCCACTGCTTTGAAGAGTTCATCCTTCTTTGTCAGCGAATCCCTGGTCTCGATGATCGTCATTGCCGCAGCCAGTTCTTCGGGTGCTATCTTATCAAGCGGCCTCGGCTTTGCGCCTTCCTCGGGCAGCTTGGGTACCACCGCAGCCGTATCAGCCGACCAGAGATAATCATCCTTAAGGGAATAAGCTCCGTCAGTCTGGGCTTCTATGATCCCGGTCACTTCTTCTTTTACCTTCGGAGTGACCTTAACGTATCCGTATAAGGGTGCCAGCTGTCTGCAGACTATGTCTATATGCACAGGGCTCTGGGCTGCCGCGATCCCGGCAAGTCCTTCCGTGACTTTTGCAAGCAGTTCATCTTTTGACGTCTTGCCCTTTGCGGCTTTCTCATAAATAAACTCTTTGAATATACCGAAGGCGTCTGCAAAACCGGCCTTCGCTGCGGGCTCATATGCCGCGGGCTCTGCCGCTGCAGCTGCTTCAGGCATCTCAGCCTCCGCTGCGCCCACGCTCTCTGCCACAGCCTCTTCAGGCGCAGCTACGATCTCGGGCTTTTCAGCTTCCGCACGCAGCCTCTCAAAACCGGTCACAAATGCACCTTCGTATTCTTCGGGTTTTAACTCACTCTGCAGTACCTTATTTACAAAGTCTCCGAGTCCCATATCAAAGAAGCGGTCGATGGCATTATTGAATGCGCTCCTGACATCAAACTTCTTTATGCTTTCCTTATAACTCTTGGCCTTTTCCAGCTTCGCACTCAGGCGCTTTTTCGCAGGATCTTCATTTCCCGAGAACAGCTTGTCGAAGGCCTCTATCTTTTCGGTCTCATCCCTGATAAAAGCTTCAAGGAAGCCTGCGATCTCATCGGTAGTCTGTACGAATTCTCCCGCCGAAGCCACTCCCTTATCAAAGGCTTCGTTGGTCTTTACCACTTTTCTTTTTGCAACATATTCCTTGACCCAGCCGAGCTTGCTGATGATGGTCTTCCAGTCCGTTGCTCCGCCCTTGAACATCTCGCCGTACATTTCCTTGAGACTCGCTTCGTCTCTCTGGTCCAGGCTTTCTATGGACTGCAGCTTGCTGAGGCTGATCAGGCTGTCATAACAGTTGAACAGGGTTTCCTTTGAATAGAACTCCCTGAGCAGATCCGTCAGTTCCTTCTTCAGTGCCTCCAGCAGCAGGCCGAGTCTTTCCGCGGTCTCAATGTTTTCGGAAACAGCCCTGTCACTGCGGGCGACTATCTGTCTGAAGCCTGCTATGGACGGGTCTTTGACCAGTTCGCCAAGCCCTCTTGCCTCGGTGGAATACTTACCCACGTTCTTTCCCGAGATGATCTCGGCTTTTATCCCTGAAGGGATGTTGCCTCTGTAAAAAGCTTTGATACGGTCAAATCTTCCCATGACCGCACGTGCACTTTCAAAATCCGTATACTCCCCGTTATACCAGCCACCCATATTGGCAAGGTATTCCGCACTGTTTACTTCCAGTTCGGATACAGCATCACGGTACTTCTTTATCTTCTCGAGGATATCGATCATTTCCTCGTAAGTGATCTTCTTGGTGCTCTGCCTGCGGTGCACCCTGATGGCATTCATGTCGGCCTTGAACTGGGGAGTGATCATTCTGAGGAAGGAAGTATACTCGTTATCCATCCTGGCCATTATGCCCGCATAATCCACATCCAGCACAGCCTTGTCATATTCCTCAAGAACTATGGCTTTCGCATGGGCTATCTTCCTGACCGCTTCCGCGGCTTTCTCCATGCTCTTCTCACGCTCATAGACCCAGTTGTCGGAAAACCAGTATTCCGAAGCTTTCAGCTCCATGCTGCAGTCTCCCGCCAGCACGGCTATCTTCTCTACATCATCCATATTCCTGGGAATGGCGACACATAAGGGATCCGTCAGCTTGTTAAGTATATCCAGTTCCGCCTTCATGCGGTCCCCGGCTTTCTCCAGCAGATCCATTATCGCATCTATGCCGTCCAAAAGCCTCTTCTCATCCGTATAATCCTGGGACATCTCGCCCTGAACTTTCTTGAGAATGGCTTCAATGCGCCTGGATTTCTCATCGGCATTCTGGTTAAGGAAATCCTCTCCCATATGGGTGATGACTCTTGCCAGATATTCTATCTTGTTGAGTTTTCTTTCTTTCTGCTCTTCTGCGGTATAGAAAAAGATCTTCAGATCGTCGCTTGCCACCCAGTTGGCGGGGAAGCCGACGCTGTTTTTACAGAAGTGCATGAATTCTATAACTGCGGGAAAATCCGCCGGTGCAAGATCAAGAGAGAAAGGAACCTTCTCCCTGTACGCGGCGGCCTTTCTGAAATAACCTTCCAGAGTCTCTATCACACTGTCAACAATAGCCGAAACATCCTGCTTTTTGTCACGGTCCGTCTCGGGTACTGAATTATTTTTCCATGTATTCCGGCTGCCCTCTTCTTCAAGATTCTGCTTGGTCCTGGCAAATTCCCTTATCATCTGCCTGATGCCCTTAAGATCATCTTCGGTGATCCTGCTGACATCCGCCTTATCCATCCTGAAGTCGATATCCGATTTTACATTACCAAAATCTGACATTTTTGCGTCCTTTTTCTCATAAGGTCAATCATAGTTATTTAATCATTATCAGCTAAGCTTGTCAACATGGGAGTTGGCTTTTCCCCGCTTCAGCCGAACTCGAAACTCTCGAAGTCGAAGTTGCTGCCGGGAAGGAATACGAAGTTTACATCCCAGCTGCCGCTGACGGGTTTTATATCGAAGGTCCTGCTGATACTATCTTCGCTTCCGGCAAATTCGAACATCTCGGTGTACTCGCCCTCTTCATTTACATACTTAAGATGTATGGTGTTGTTGCTTAAGGGAGTACGGCCCGTGATGGTGATCTTCGTCGCCTGCTTCTCACCGAAGTCCATATCCTTAAAGAACAGCGTCACGTTATTGCCTATGCCGCGTACCGCGGAACCGTCGATTTCAAAGCTGTCGCCGTAGACCTTGTCGGCATCGGCCGCGGAATTCTTTATCCATGCCCGCTCGCGTTTTGCAAATTCAAAGCCCTTGAAATGCACCTTCATGTTGAATTCAAAGCTCAGGGTCACTATACCGGTCAGAACCCGCTTACATTTGAAAGTCTGGGACAGATATACGTTCCATTCCCTCTTCCTGCAGTACATACCGTCAAAGACAAGCTCCGCATCCTCTTCGCCGGGTATGCCTTTCCAGATCCGTAGCGGTACTTCATCGGAATCCAGCACAAAGAGCGGTATCGTTATCTCATCGCTTCCGGTCCTGCCGAAATCCACATTGGCAAAGCTTACCACCGTGCGGCCTTCCCGGGAAGTTGCTATGCCCTTCTCATTACCGCTGCCTATCTCGCCTTCCACCGAAGAATACAGACCTGCGGATATGAAGTGGTAAGGATCCAGGAAGCCCTCCCCGAAGCCCGTAACTTCCAGTTCCAGCTCGGATATCAGACGTATCCTGTCACTTCCGCAATGTGACATTGCACGCAGACACAGCTTGCCGTCACTCACACCCGAAAGCTTCAGTTTTCCGTCCTTATATTCCTCTATCTTCATAAGGCCGGTCTCCACACCGCCCTCATTGGTGATACGGAAGATCAGCTCCTTATCCTCCGCGTCTTCGGGAAGTATCTTTACATCCACGCTCACTCCCGGATGTTCGGGAGTGATCAGCCTGTCTTCGCTGCAGCAAAGCTCTACCTTACGTACGGGTATCTCGTCCTTCTTTCCGTTATGTATCACGCACTCTTCATTTGCTTTTATCAGGCGGTCCGTAACATCCGCATCGGCTGCAGCCAGCACCACCTCGGCTTCACAGCCTTCCACGTTCTTTGCCGACGCCTTTATCTTTACGGTCCCGGCCTCGCCGAGAGGTCTTATCATCGCAAGGAGCTGTCCGTTAAACAGCCTCTTGTTCCTGCCCTTAAAACTGTCTTCGTCGGTGGAATCGCCGTTATCAAGTCCCACCAGCACAGCAGGACCCTCAACTTCCACTGCGATACGGTCGCAGGCATTTTCAACGGGGTTCCCCTTATCATCAACTGCCGAGAAAGCCGCAAATATAAGCTCATCGGGATCCGCAGGAGCACTGTCTTTCACATCGATCAGCAGTTTCTTCGTATCACCGAAACTCTTCCTCTCCTGCCGGCATACTTCCTTCCCGTTTTCATCGTAAGCCACTGCTGTCAGCGTTCCGGCCTCGTAAGGAATGCTGTAATCCGCAAAAAGCTTATGTCCGCTGCCCTTTGCATGGGTCAGCTGCTGCCTGCCGAGACTCTTTCCGTTCAGAAACAGTTCCACCTCATCAAGGTTGGAGCAGATCCGCACATCTACGATCTGTCCGGGATTGAAATCCCAGTAAGGGAAAACATGTATCATCGGCGCTTTCGCCGGATCGGTCCATACCGACTGCCACAGGAAATAAACGTCCTTCGGGAAGCCTGCGGTATCAACAAGACCAAAATAGGAATTCTTGGTATGGTAGGGCGTGGGCTCACCGATATAATCAAAGCCGGTCCAGAGGAACTGGCCCATGGAGAAATCCGTATCCCTGTCAACGCAGGCGCAGCCCTCGTAGGTCTTTGCTCCCCAGCTGGTATTGCTGTTGCCCAGAGCCGAGCACTGCTCATCATCATCGCTCATAATCTCACGCTTAAGAGGGAAATGGTACACGCCCCTGCTCTGTACAATGGAGAAAGTTTCGCTTCCGTAGATCACCCAGTCGGGATGTTCTTTATGATGCTCTTCGTAGCATTTCTCCGCATAATTGTAGCCCGCGATCTTCAGTATATCGGCGCATTTCTGCGCACCTTCCCATGGCATGTAATTGGAACCGATGGTGGCACGCGCATTTTTCCTCGGATCGTATTTAAGCACCAGTTCTGACAGGACCTTTGTTATCTCCTGACCGTGAGGGCCTTCATGGGTATCATAGATCTCATTTCCTATACTCCACATGATCACCGAAGGATGGTTACGGTCCCTGGTGATCCAGCTCTCAACATCGGCAGCATGCCAATCTTTAAAGAAGCGGGCATAATCGTAATCCGTCTTCTTCCACTCCCACATATCAAAGGCTTCGGAAATAAGCAGTACGCCCATTTCATCCGCAAGCTCAAGCACTCCTTCAGCCGCCATATTGTGGGTAAGCCTCATGGCGTTGACGCCCATTTTTTTAAGCGTCGTGATCTTACGCCTCATGGCAGACTTATTGAAGGCCGAACCAAGCGCTCCGAGATCGTGATGATCGCATACGCCGTTCAGCTTCATATTCCTGCCGTTTAAAAAGAAACCTTTATCCGGCTCCATCCTGATATCCCTGAAACCGGTGCTGAAAACATGTTCTTCCAAAACAGCGCCTTCGCATATAAGCCTTACTTTCAGTTCATAGAGATAAGGATCTTCCGTATCCCATTCATGAGGAGCCTTAACAAGATACTCTCCGTCGGAGAGCTTTTCCATGCTTACTTCTCTTCCTTCAGCATCACAGAGTGCAGGCTCCATGCTGCTCTCATCTACCTTTTCTCCCTTTATCCCGGCCGTGATGATAAGCTTATAATCATCTCCCTGCTTCTGCGTTGAAATATACACACCGTTCTCGGGAATATATGTACTCTCGCTTTCCCGGTAAAATACATCCCTGAAGATTCCGGCCCCCGAATACCATCTTGTATTCGGTGAACGGTGGCGCACCCCCACCAGCAGCTCGTTTTCTCCGTCTTTAAGAGCATCGGTGATATCAAAGGTATGGGCGCTGTAGCCGTATTTCCAGCAGCCCACGTTCTTGCCGTTAACATAGTAAACGGAATCCATATACACTCCGTCAAAAGTGATGAAGGCCCTGCCGCCGTCTTTCACGGAATGTGTAAAGCTCTTCCTGTACCAGCCGTGGCCGTCTTCGTACAGCTTGGTCGCATCGGCTATCAGCCAGTCATGGGGAAGCTCGAGGGCCGTCCACTTACAGGCATCCAGCTTTTCACGCATTTCGGTACTCAGATCCTGCCTGCTCTCCTCGTCTTCCTTTTTCTGATCATAAGCACAAAGAGCCGGGAGTGTGAACTCCCAGCCCTTGTTCCATTTTATCTTATTGCTTATCCTGCTCATAATGCGTAACCCCCTTTATCTCTATTCCTCACCTGTTTCTTTTACGATCTTCGCGTTTTCTTCCTGTATATCCGGATCGTAGGAGAGCAACGGCTCCACCTTTTCCCCTTTGATGCGCCGCTGCACATAATTCTTCGTAAGCCTTACCACCAGAGGACTTAAGGATATCACACCGATAAGGTTGGGGATCATCATCAGTCCGTTAAAGGTATCCGATATATCCCAGGCAAGTGACGAGGTCATGAGCGCACCCGAAAGTATCATTATAACAAAAGCGAATTTATAGATCTTTGTGACCATGGGAGCATTCTTTCCTGCCAGATACTCAACGGCCTTGGTCCCGTAGTGGGACCAGCCGAGCACCGTAGTCAGCGCGAAGAGAAGTATCGCAAGTGCTATGAAGTAACGTCCGTATTCCACATTGCCGACCTTGAAGATGGTGCTGAAAGCTTCTGCCACGAGGGTGGAATCATCGCCTGTATCAGCAAGTCCGGTATCAAGGTTGATGACACCCGAAGTAAGTATCACGAGTGCAGTCATCGTACATACTATGATGGTATCGGCGAAGACTTCAAAGATACCCCAGAGTCCCTGCTTAACAGGTTCCTTAACATTTGAATTTGAATGCACCATAACGGAAGAACCGAGACCTGCTTCATTCGAGAACACGCCTCTCTTGCAGCCCTGGGTTATTATCGTCTTGAAAGCGACACCGGTCGCACCGCCCCAGGCCGCATGCTTTGTGAAAGCCATTCCGAAGATATGTGAGAAAGCCGTTCCGATATGTCTGCCGTTTGCAACGATGATTATTATCGATCCGATCACATACATCACCACCATGAAGGGAATGATCTTCTCGGCCACCATTGCTATACGCTGAAGTCCGCCTATTACCACAAAGCCCACGATTATCATCAGCACTATGCCTACTATCAGCATATACAGAGTCACGTCCGTTCCGTCCGAAGAATACAGCACTTTTGAAGACAGGGCCTTAATATCAAAAGCCGAAGTGAAGTTCTTTACTATCTTGTTCACCTGGCCCATATTGCCTATTCCGAAGGAAGCCAGCGCCGCACACACAGCAAAAACAACTGCCAGTATACGTCCTACCCCCTTCATGTTCTTATAGCTTCCCAGACCATCCTGCAGATAGTACATGGCACCGCCTGACCACTCACCGTGATGGTTCTTTCTTCTGTAATAAATACCAAGTATATTTTCGGAGTAATTCGTCATCATTCCGAAGAAAGCCGCGATCCACATCCAGAACACCGCACCCGGGCCGCCCGTAAGTATTGCCGCCGAAACACCAGCGATATTTCCAACACCTACCGTAGCCGCCAGCGCCGTACACAGCGCCTGGAACTGCGAAATGGAAGCATGCTCTCCCGTATGTCCGGTCACCTTCTTGTCAAAGAGCGAACCTATCGTCTTCTTCAGCCAGTGACCTATATGCGTCACCTGGAAGAAGCCGGTCATCACCGTCAGCAGCACACCCGTAGCGATGAGCATCCACACGCCCACCTTCGTCCACACGAAAGTATTCACGACATCATTGATCTGCGCCAGTTTTTCCATACACTTTCTCCTATCTTTATATACTTATTCTACTCACTATGCCTTCATTATGCTCAGCATGAAGCATCAGGGACTTCGTTACTATCTCACGAAATCAGCAGGCATTGCATCACAGCCCAGCGATACCCTTTCAAAGCGCTCAACATGGAGC
>JAILES010000080.1 GCA_024687205.1 Lachnospiraceae bacterium | reverse complement strand
ACTCCCAGCGCAGTTGCCAGATCTTCTTGTTTCCTTCCATCGCGTTTACGAAGTTCTTTGATTTTTTCTCCCAATATTATCTGCATTTTTCTTTCTCCTTATAATGAATTCACCGGTGTGATTTCATTATGAAGAAAAAACTCATGCATTTCAATAATCAATTCATTGTTTATCAACCAACGATACGTTTATTTTTCTCCCCGTACACTTTCCTCTGAATCATCATTGCTTCATCAGAAAAAGAAATCGTATGCCAATAGTCTTCGACTCGAATTTCAATTATATCAATAGGTTTCACGGGAACTTTGGAAACCCATTGCCACTCATCAACAAGTTCAAACGACTCCGATGGTAGAACATACACATATCCTTTTCCATGCGGGTTGATGGAACCATAATGCAGATAACTGTTAATTCCATCACTGTCACGGGAAAGTTTCCCACCCGGCTCATCAGGATAATAGCGAAACGGCAATGCAAAGGGAATTGTTTCCTCCATCGTGGCCGCAGCATAAATACCAATCAGCGATTCAGCTTTGCATAGCCCATTTGCTTTTTGTGGTTTAACAATGTCAAATAAATACTGACTGCCATGGTACACAACTTTAGGTTTATCTTTCATAAGCACAATTACCACCCTCAGGGATGGCCCTTTTCATTCATTATAACAATAGCAAGCTTTGAATTATATCTTTAACGCCTTCATTTAGTGCTAATATGCTTGCGATTCTAACTCTTACCAATTCAATCACTTCTCCTTCCAGAATCATCAATAATGCTTCAAAATATATAACGCTTTCTACAAATTCTTGACCATAAAACTTAAAACTGTAAAAACGCGGAGTTACCAGGTGAATCAAATACATAATTTCATCTTGATTATCAGCTTTCGACAACAAATATATCATGTCTTTCAGAAATCTATTATCTATTATCTATTTTCTCATATAATTCTATAAGTGATTTATAGCCATAACTTCTACAGCGCGTACTGATCTCACAAATATTATCCCAGATTTTGTCAATACATACCTGATTCTCTACCGCCTTAAACTCATTTTGAAATTTTTCTATCAGTACTGTATCACCATATATACTACAGTTATTTAGCTTCTGCTCCATACCGCCCTCCTCAGACTTTTCTTCTAAATAATCTTCCGTTGTATGTTTTACCCAAGGTTACAATAATTCTACCTTTTCACCGCAAATATAAACAGCCTGCCCATCTGCCAAATGGATTTCAGCATTATCGTCAGGTAACACTGTCATTTTTTTATTTCTCCAGTGCGGAATGATTGGATTTTCTATTAAACCTAAGCCTCCTTCAAATGTTCCCGCCGCAACCATGCTTCCAGCACTGATGCCTACATAAATAAGACCATCCTCAACAGCCTTTTTCAATTCGGATGCAAACCCGGTTCTATTCATTTCTTCTGTAAGAAAAGATACATCCCCACCACTTATTAATACGGCATCATAAGAAGCCAGATCCTCAGCAGTTACCAACCTTGCTATCATAGGAATATCTGATAAATAGGCTGAATAAGTCCTGACATAATTTTTCGAAATAACCGATTCCAGATTATAGATTGTTATATTATCGTACTTTATTCCCATTGTCATCAACTCAGAAAGACATACAGCAAATCCTTCTCGAGCACCATCAGACAAAATCCCGGCTGTAGGAACGACCATTACTTTGATTGTGTCCGGTTCCTTACCTATACGTTCAAAAAACATGGCTTTCATCTTTTCTGATAAGCCATCTGACGTTAGAAATGCACTTCTTTTCTTCATTTTCTCATAGTTCCCTTCGCGCTACTATAACTGTATATTCTTCCATCTCATTTGTTGCCCCGGTTTCAACAAAGCCATTCTTTTTCCAGAAATGCTCTGCCTGAGGATTACCATTAACCCAGCCAAGTCGCACTTCTTTCTTACCAATCCGAGCCATATCATCGCATAGTTCTGCGACAAGAGAAGTTCCTAATCCTTTGTTTTGCATGTCTACATTTGTCATAAAGAAACCTATAAAGGCCGTAGTCTTGTCGGGAAATGCCATAATCAGATCCATAACCGCAATAAGACGCTCTCCGTCATAATATCCAACATAATACTTTTCATTCATAGTCTTGCCGGGCGGAAGCGCATTCATATCGTCTCGAATACTCTGCTCAGATACGAAAGGCGGGCAGTATCGGTAATAAAGAGTGTTCTTTTCAAAAAGTGCAAGAATCTCCGGGATATCCGTCTCTGATAGCCTTCTGACCATATACTTACCAGATAAGCCATTAATTATATATTCATCCCGCAAAGCGGAAAGGTGTTGCACAATCCTCGGATTCCAAGAGATCAACCTAGGAAGCTTCTCACAAGGAAACTCTGTACAAAGTCCACAGAACCGGGCATTATGTTCCTTACAACAGGCATGCACTTTACACATCCCCGACCCGGCCCATTCCGGAACTCGTCCGTCAGCCTCTATACACCCGGGGCAGTAACCATCTATCTTTTTTGAACATCCAACACAGCACTCGCCGCAAGCTGTGATAGTAGAAAAATCAGTCATTCTTTCCATTCCTTAGCTTAGTCATACCTAAAATATTGTGGCTATCTCAATCCATTAGCAAATACCCACGAATAGAATAACTCCTTCGGTGGCTTTACATATTCATAATCCAAAAGCGGCTCTGTTGTTTCGATAATTTCAATCGCCTCATTTAGAACTTCATCGATGGATTTCCCGGCAACATCTATTTCAACTTCATTAACCAGTGGTTCTCTCTTGAGATTCTTATCATTTGTCTTTTGCTGCAGTTCATAATCTATCAACCCGTTGTTCGGGCGATTTTTCATTTGCTCCCGTATCTGCTCTAAATCACTTGATACAAGCTTAATTGTGATGTAATTCGCCCCCTTAAATACAACGGGGATATCAGCTGTTCGAAGATCATCCATATCCGTTACAATGATGTTCTTATATCCAAGCTTATGAAAACATTGAAGCATCGCAACCATGCTTTCCCAGCAGGTCAATTCCTCAAGTTCTCCGGTCATAGGTTCAATTCCATCCCGTGATATGAACTCAGGAATCATATTCTGTTCTATGCAAGTCGTCCTATAATGCGCAAGGAGCCCATTAGCTAACGTCGTTTTTCCAATGCCACTTGCGCCGGTAACAAAAATATAGTCTTTCAGTACCATATTGCTATTCCTTCCGGCATCTTATTCTTCCTTCTTTTCAAATTCTTCCAGATTCAATTCTCGCCTTAGCTCATCCTTGGTAGGCATATACGGCAGATACTTTGCAGCGAAGATCTGCTTATTATCTTCCGGTAAAGTATATTCGACAAGAGTATCGCTCTTGTCAGCACAAAGTACTATTCCGATAGGCGGATTGTCACCTTCGTTCATCATCTGGCGCGTGTAATAGTTCACGTACATTTGCATCTGACCAATATCCTGGTGTGTTAGATCGCCAATCTTAAGATCTATAAGCACGAAACACTTTAAAATGTAATTGTAGAAGACCAGGTCAATATAGAAATGACGACCATCTACATTAAAGTGCTTCTGTCTGGCCACAAATGAATAACCTCTTCCTAATTCGAGCAAAAACTTCTGCAGATGATCTATTAACGCCTGTTCCAAATCCGACTCATAGAAATGCTCATTTGCCGGGAGATCCAGAAACTCCAAAACATACGGATCCTTTATAATCTTTTCATACTCCGGCTTGGGCTCCAATGTATCAATCTCGGCTGATACGCTCGCTTTATCCTTGCTGGCGAGGATTCTTTGATAATATAATGAATTGATCTGACGATCCAGTTGTCTGGAACTCCAGCCGCACTTCACGGCTTCTTCTAGATAGAACTGGCGTGCAACTTCGTCTGACACTCGCATAAGACTTCTATACTGGGTCCAATTCAATTCCGAACGCAGTGCGTTCGCATTTGAAAATGTCAAATAAAATTGCCGCATCATTTGTAAATTACGAACTGTAAAGCCCTTGCCAAATTCTTTTGTTAGGTTTTCTGCTAAATATTGAAGAAGCTGCTTTCCGTACTCAGCGCGTTCGTTTTCTCCACATGCTTCATAAATCTGCTTACCGATATGCCAATATGCTGTAACCATTGCAGAATTTACAGCAGCGTTAACCTGTTTCTGCGCAGCTACAATATATCCGCGAACAGCATTGTATGTTTCTTGATTTGCAAGGCTTCCGCCATCAGTTATAACAATCTGACTCTCAGACATTTAGGCCACCTTCCTTTTTGTTTTTCACACAAAAAACCAAAATATATCCTACCACAAATAACGCTTGTTTTCAATGGGAATCCGCATGGATCAAGGGCTTTAGGGCGGAATGTTCCCCGCCCTTTAACCTATCGTTCCGTCTCTTTTTTCTTTTGCTTTCCCGGATCTTTTCGAACCGTTGTCTTCGCTTCCGCCTGGTAAGATTTCAGTTTGGAAAGAACGCTTTCCTTCTCGACCGGCTGCTGCTCATCCGGATGCTCCGCCTGATACTTTTCAAGGAGCCTGCAGGACTTTTCAAAGGCTATCATGAACTTATTAACATCTTTGTATCCGGCCTTTTTAACGATCCGGTCAAGCTCATCCTGCTTTTCTTTTCGTAAGATCAACAGCTCCGCTATTTCTTTATTCAGCGTAATCCTGAAACTGCGATATCTGAACCCTGGCGATTCACTGATCTTATTCTGCTTATGCTTGATCTTTTTATCTATAGCTGCTATTTCCGCAATAACCTTCCGAAGTGCATTGTTGACCTTCACCATCTCGTTATATGCTGCAAAGTCAAATAGCGGAGCCGGCTTCTCGGGGAATTTGAAATTCCTGATTTTTTCAACAAGTGAACCTATCGCCTTCCGTATGATCTCACCCAGGCGTTCCGGCTTATTACCGTTATCCTTGATAGACTTTTTCACTTCTGAAGAAATGAAATCCTTCTTCAAGGCTACTATGTCCTCTTCGGGGATTCCTGCAACTCGTGCCTCGTCTACAGTCCGGTTCCATTCCATCCTGGCTTCATTGTCGGCTCTAATCACATCCTCCTTGGGGTTATTCTTCCCGATCTTCTTCGTAGCGAGGTACGGACCGCTCCTGTCAAATACAGTCAGCCTTTCCGACTCATCTTTGACACAGGCGTTGATCACGTCTGTATACATATGCTTTACGTCACTGAGAAATTTACTCGTTCCGACGAAAGCTTCCTTTGGGCCAAAGAACCGGCACTTATATTCTTCCCCCTTGCGGACGATCCGACATCCCGGTCTGAGATTTCCTTCTTCATCAAGGATTTCCTTTTTCGTCCGTCTGTGCTTTCCGTTCTCGTCATAAAACATATTTCGGGATGCAATCCTGATATCCGGATTCTCCAGTGGGCGGCGTTCACTGTATATAAGATGTATATGATAATTGGATTCTGCCTTGTTCCAATGCAGGGCAGAACCGCAATCCAGCCCGTACTCCGCTTTAAACTTATCAGTAAATAGTTTCAAAAGAAGCTGCGGATCATATTCCCTAAGGGACGGTGGGAGCATGATCACGAACTCCCTTGCTTCCACGCATTCCCCTGTGGCTCCGGATGCCTCAAACGCACGATGATTTTCTCCGGCAAGATAGTCCCAGAAACGTTCATCGATAGTTGTATCGTATGTGGCAAAAAGATGCTCCTGCCTGTCGGGATTACTTATATAATCTATCTTTCCTTGAACATCATGTAGCTTATAGTGTTCAACAAATGTATGTTTTGCCAATGCTTTTTCCTCCTGCGGTAGCAGGATAAGCCCGGCGCAGCCGCGAAAGAAACCTATTGCATAAATGGTAATTTGTGCAATGGGTGTATTTCGCTCTCAAACGCCGAGGGCTTACCCGGACTTGTTTTTGATCTACCATCTGAAATCTTTATGTATTCCGCGCCTGTCAAGATACTCCAGCCTTGCTT
Source organism: Lachnospiraceae bacterium (assembly GCA_024687205.1). Lineage (GTDB taxonomy): Bacteria > Bacillota > Clostridia > Lachnospirales > Lachnospiraceae > NK4A136. The sequence goes on along the minus strand of JAILES010000080.1, from coordinate 3,002 downwards.
TCTCCCGTTCTTCCTCAGTCGGCGCAGTTTTATATTTCTCATAAAGTTCATGTGCCACCAATGACTCAACCTTTGCGTTCAGCCCACGCTCGATCCTTTTCCGGATATCTGTATCATCGCTTTCCAAAAGATGAACATGGACAAAATTTATAAAGAGCTCATATGGTATCTGTACATTCTTTTTCATTTCGATCTTCCTTCCCATATTCAGTGACGGTAATGACGATTATGACGGTTATTTCTATATCAGCACGCTATCAAAAATACCGTCATTATCGTCACTAATCGTCATAGGATTCTTTACGAAGCTTCTTCAACCAGCCTCAGTGCAAAGGGTTTTCTGTCACTCTTTCTCTGAAGCGGTTCGTAGTATATCCCATAATCCCTGAAAAGTTTCCCACGATTGATATTCAGTCTTCGTACCAGCGTATTGGTCTGAATGATTGCCTCAAGTCCCGGGATCACCTCGATCAGTTCCGATGAAGTTCCTTCCCACTCGGGATTCTTTTCTGTTATAAACTCTGCTATCTTTTCAAGCACCGGATCCGGCTTTGATACAAACAGTTCCGTTTCTGACTTCACTTTTTCCCATACACAAGTGTCCTGATTTCTGGAGAGAGTCAGCTCCTGTTCCTGCTGATCCCTGCCGATCACATCCAGTGTCGCTTCTGTGGAAGTTCTTTTCTTTTTGTAAAGAATGAGGGCGCCGTCCACGGCTCCCAGGAGTCCGTTAGTACCGGAAATCGTCTCACATACATCATCCGCTGCCATCTTCCTGGTATGGTGAACTACGATGATCGTGACTCCGGTTCTGTCACTGAACTCTTTAAGCGGAGTCATATTGTCATAGTCTGTACCATAACTCATCTTGTCACCGTCCGTTTCCCTGACACGCTGAAGCGTATCAATGATGATCAGCCTCGCATCTGCATGCTCCTTCACAAAACAGTTCATCTGTTCAGCAAGTCCGTCTTTGATCGTTTTGGATTTGATCGCCAGATAAAGCTTATCCGTGCTTTCTTCTCCAAACATCATCGCCAGTCTCTGCTGAAGCCTGGCAAAATCATCTTCAAGTGCCAGGTATAGTACCGCGCCCTGCCTTACGGGATAATCCCACAAAGGAATCCCCATTGCCACATGATAAGCAAGCTGAGCCATGAAGAATGACTTTCCTACCTTGGGAGCTCCGGCAAAGATATAGGTGCCGGAGTTCAGAAGACCATCGACCACCGGAACTCTCGGTTCAAAGGAACTGTCATAGAGTTCCGTCATGGAAAGAATTTCCAGACCGCCCATCATTGCAGAAGTTTCCGAAGGTTTTATATTGTTTCCGCCGGGATCATCTGCTATAATCGAGTTAACGTTTTTAGAAATGTGCTGCTCATCAGTTGCGCCAACAGCTGAGTTACGGGCAGCTTTTTCTTTTGTATCTGTATTCAATTTGCATTTTCCTCCTGTGATTCATTATTTTTGTTTATATCCAAATCCTGTGCGTGCCCAGGATGTGGTATCGATAAAACGGACTGATGGAGCAATCTGTCAAGCTCCTGCTTTTTCAGTACAATGTTGCTCTGATCAGAAGCTTTGCCGGATTCAAAAGCGATCAATATCTCCTGCATACTTCTGATAGGTGTAAGCAGCTCTTCATCCATTTCAGATGCTTCCCCTATACGGATCAGCTCCGACTCTATATGTGATAAGGTCTGCCTGAACTGGATCAACATCAGCGGATTTCCGATAGCCCGCACCTCGTTATGAAGCACAGCCTCTATCATGTAGTCCTGCTTCGTCCTGTAGCCCATCAGCTTCACTCTTTGATTCAGTTCTGCTTCTTCCTCCGGTGACATCCGAAAGGCTATTGTCCGGTTTCTAACTCGGTTCTTATCATCACGATTCTTCTTTGACATCTGCTTCATCCTCCATATCTGTTGAAGAGCCATATGCATGGTTCATGATCGCGGTTCTCTCAATATTGAGCTTCTTCGCCATATCGGTCTGTACCGTAGGAAAGAGGTGCGCGTATTTATAAGTGATATCGATTGCTTCATGTCCTACGCGGTCTCCTATCGCCAGGGCTGAGAAACCCATGTTGATAAGAAGACTCACATGGCTATGTCTAAGATCATGGATCCTTATCCGTTTCACACCGCTGAGTGCCACTCCGCGGTCCATTTCGTGATGAAGGAAACTCTTGGATAATTGAAATATCCTGTCTCTCTTGGATATCCCATATAACCGCTTGATATAATCATCCACTTCTATAGATAAGAACTCCGGCATGATGATCCTTCGATTACTCTTGGGCGTCTTAGGATCTGTGATCACATCCTTACCCGCTAGCTTTTGATATGACTTGTTTATGGAAAGTGTATGTGTCTCAAAATTGAAGTCTCCAGGTGTAAGCGCTAAAAGTTCCCCCAGCCTGATCCCGCACCAATACAGGATTTCAAAAGCAATGTAGCTCTCTTCCTTATCTGCAATACTCTCTACAAATCTCAGATACTCTTCCTGTGTCCAGAACAGCATTTCCTTCGACTGCTCTTTTCCCATATTCCCGGCTCTGCGGGCTACGTTCACACGCAGGCCGTACATATTAACCGCATGATTAAGTATTGCGCTGAGCTGGTTATGAATGGTCTTCAGATAGGTCTGTGAGTACTGTGTTCCATCGCCCTTACGTTTTTTCATGATCTCATTCTGCCAGCTGAGAATATCGGAAGTCCTGATCTCCGAAAGTTTCTTTTTTCCAAAGTAAGGAAGAATCTTCGTATCGATAATATGCTGCTTGGACATCCAGGTATTCAACTTTACCCTGGGCTTTTTATCATTCGTATAGATCTCCACGAAGTCTTCAAAGAACATATCCATGTTCTGATCCTGCTGTAATTTAAAGGCTCGCTCCCAGTCCTGTGCTTCATGCTTTGTCGCAAAGCCACGTTTTGTTTTCTGCCTGTTCGTACCGGTAAAGTCCTTATAGTACGTGCGGACTTCCCACTTGCCGG
>JAILES010000084.1 GCA_024687205.1 Lachnospiraceae bacterium | reverse complement strand
TCCCACGACCTTCCCGTGACCATGAGCTTTGATGCCGACGGTGTTCATACGGAAAAAAGTGTCAAGGATGAAGTCCCCACCAGAAAAGATTACGAAAAACTTCTGGCCTATCATCTTCACCAGATCTCCTTCTTCCAGCACGAACGTCTGGTTCACCTGATAGTGACAGCTCTTTTTGCTATACTGGGTTTTACGGTTTTTGCCCTTATCCTTGTTTGCGGTTCAAACGGAAGCATACTTCTCTACCCGCTTTTCATAGCGATAGTTATACTTCTTGTTCCCTATATATGGCATTATTTCCTTTTGGAAAACGGCGTGCAGAAGATGTACGCGCAATATGACGAATTATTGAAACAGATCCGGATGTGATCCTACTTTTTATCCTTATTTTTCTTTTTTTCAACGTAACCGTCGATGATCTTTTCGATCATCAGTTTTTTGATATATACATCGAATGTCAGCATACAGATAAATGAAAAGAGCTGGAGAAATTCCTGTTCTTCCTCATTCTGTACATTTCCGAAAGTCTCGCTGGATATACGGTATTTTTCCCTTACATCCTCCTTCAGGGCTTCCAGTCTGTCGTTTGCGATCCCGGTCACTTCTTCATAGATCGAAGCGATGGTAGTATCGGCTTCTTTGCCGAAGTACCTTTCGGTGATAGGCCGCAGCATCTCCTGTATGTCGCTTATGGACATGATATTCTTAAAATAATATACAAATATAAGGAGCAGCATGTGCTCCTTGCTGTATTTCTTTTTATCAGGAGGCGGGATCAGATCGTTCTTTGCATAATTATTGATCATGGTCTTGGTAAGCAGGCGGTCATCCCCGTGATGACGTGCGGTATTCTTCAGTCTCTCATCGATGAATGCCGTAACCTGATCCATATAAAGAGATATGTCCGGTATCTCTCCGGGCTTGATGAACTTAACCCTGTCAAGGCTGGCCATTATGCTGTCTATGAGATTATCAGAATCAAGCGTCATTCCTCTGTCTCCCTTATATCACCTTAACCGCTGATATCCATGAGTTCCATGGGATCCACGTATTCGCTTCCGTTCTTGATCAGATATACAAAGTTGTGATCATCTTCGGTAAAGTAGATCAGCACTTCTCCGCTGTCTATCTCCTGTCCCTGTTCCACCATTACCAGTCCCTTACCGTAGTAATAACTGTGGTAACCGTTTCCGTGATCTATCTCTATAAGAGTACCGTATTTTTCATCCTCGGTTATGGAATCGATATTACCGTTTCCGGTGGCCACTGCCTTGCTTCCTTCAAACATCTTAAAATACACGGCCGTCTCCGGCAGCGGATTATCCTTATCTATCTCATCCTCTTCCGGCAGAACTATGGCACCGTTTCCGCGCATGGGATATTTTTTCGGGAGATGCTCGTTCTCGCTTTTTTCCTTTATTTCCATCAGTTCCTCATTCTTGGAATTAAGACTGGAACTGACGGCCTCCAGTTCTTTTTCTTCGGCCTTCAGCTTTTCCTCGAGTATCCTTACATTCTCCTCGCTTGCCCTCAGTGAAACCTTCATATTCTCGGTTTCGGCCTGGGCCATCCTGGTCTCAAACTCACTGTCATTCAATTTCTGTGAAAAATTAAGCACTCCCAGGACTACAAGAACTATAAGTCCTGCTATTACAGCAAATACCACAAGTCTTTTATTTATTTTTTCGGCAAGATCCCACTCAGCCATTTATCTATCCTTAACAATAATATAGTTATGTAAATCCACTGTCCAAGATAACATATATCCCCTTCTTTCGTCAAGTCTTTTAAGGCTTCCCTCCCTCATAGTTACACTTTACAATTTTCTCAAACTGTGCTATTATCTTTTTGTCGTTTTTGACACATATTTTTTTTGGAGGTACTTTAACATGCAGGGTACAGTTAAGTGGTTTAACGCACAGAAGGGTTATGGTTTTCTTTCAACTCCGGAAGGCAAGGATGTATTCGTACATTTCTCAGCTATCCAGAATGAAGAAGGATACAAGACCCTGAATGACGGCCAGGAAGTAGAATTCGACGTAGTCGAAGGCGAGAAAGGCCCTCAGGCAGCAAACGTAGTAAAGAAATAATACGTTGCCGTGCATCTTTTTAATCAGTTACCTAACGATTTGCATTTTCTATAGATGAAGTTCTGAGCAGAATAAGTTTACGGGAATGGCAGTAGTGAAAGACGGATTAAAAAAGAATTAAAGACCGCTTTAAGCGGTCTTTATTTTTTCAACACAATTCCATCAGTTTATCAAGTTTGAGACGTCCTCCGAAGAGTTCAAGAGCACTCCCTACAGTCACGTTCACCCTGCCCATGCCCAGTTCACGGATCTTTCCGATATCCTCATATTCATGAACTCCGCCTGCATAAGTGACCGGAATACCCTCATACTCTCCAAGCAGTAATACAGCCTCCTCATCTATGCCGGCTGCCTTTCCTTCCACATCGGCGGCATGTACCAGGTATTCACCGGCATACTCTTCAAGCTTCTTCAGCAGATCAGCAGTCAGTTTTTCTTCGGTATATTTCTGCCAGCGGTCCGTTACCACATACAGTCCCTCTTCCCCCGCTTTTCTCCTGCAGGACAGATCCAGCACCAGCCGTTCTCTTCCCACGGTTTCGGACATTTCTTTCAGCCTTTTCATATCAATCCTGCCGTCCCGGAAAACATAAGAGGTGACTATTACGGCTGAAGCTCCTGCTTCAAGGAACAGTTCTGCATTTTCGGGAGTGATCCCTCCCCCGGCCTGAAGTCCCTCAGGATAGGCTCCGAATGCCTTCATAGCCATTTCCAGGGAACTTTCATATTCCGGAGTACCGTATTTATTTAGAATTATGACATGGCCGCCGGGCAGTTCCTTATCTCTGTAGATGCCCGCATAATATGCGGCATCTTTTTCGGAGATAAAGTTTTCGACGGCCCCCTTATCACTAAGACTGCCGCCGACTATCTGCTTTACCCTGCCATCATGTATATCTATACAGGGACGTATCTGCATATCCTCACCCTATCACATCGCTCATATCATAGAGCCCGTTCTTCTTTCCTGCCATGAATTTGGCGGCCTGTACAGCTCCTTTGGCAAATACCGCTTTGGAATATGCCCT
>JAILES010000083.1 GCA_024687205.1 Lachnospiraceae bacterium | reverse complement strand
CATGTACCATACCGTAGGGATTAAGCGAGTTTTCACCTATATGGGCTATCAGCCTGCTCTTATCAAGTGAAACACTTTCCACTTCTATATCATTATATTCCATAAAAGGGTTCCAGCCCTTTTTAAATTCCATTATACTCTTTGATCCTTTCCTTTTTATAAAGCCGGGCCGCAGAAACTGCGGCCCGATGCTTTCTGATTTATTATTACTGCTGTTCCGTTGCTGTTTTATCTACTACAACAATAGTCTCAGCAAGACCTGATGTAGCCGTACTTACGTATTTGTATAGTTTTCCGCTTCCCATAATATTACTGAACTGTGCACCTGCTGCGCTGAAGTTTACGATGTCTCCGGTGAAAGTACAGTTTTTAACAGTTACGTTCTTTGCCTTCTTTTCGGCATTGTCCGTTTTCTTTGCAAGGAAAGCTACAAAACGATGACTGTTTTCATCACCTTCCTTATACTTGTTGGCCTGCTCTTTTATACTGCTGTTTGTTATGGAGATATCGCTTACTGCATTTGCTGCTGCGGGCTCGATAAGGATACCGGCTGAGGGAGCTGCTGCACCGGTGTTAAGCGGTTCGACGGTAAGTTTATCCAGCTTAATGTTCTTTCCGCTTGCGATACCTATATTACTGCGTCCGTTTGATGAAAGCTTACAGTTGATTATATCGATATCTGCTGAAACATCACCATGGAGATATATACCATCACCCTGGAAGTTGCTGATATCCATATCTCTTATCTTTACACCGCTTGCTCCGCTTATCTCGATACCTCTTCCTTTGTGTATCTCGGATGCTTTATGTTCCGCTATATCACCTTTCAGAGTACCGCCTATAATGCTCACGTTATTTGCCTTAATGGATATCATCGAATAAGTATCGGAATCCGTCTTCTCCATCTTTATGGTACTGCGGATCATAAGTCTTACATTTTCTTTAAGTTCTATGCTGGCACCGTTTTTTATGGTTTTATCCTTGGTAATCAGCACAGTATAAGAATAATTCTTTCCTCCGTCCTTGCTCGCAAGATTTATCGCGGCGTTGATATAATCCACATCGGTAGGGTTCTTAACGGACATATAATCTTCCAGCAGATCCGCATCCCTGTCCACATCTATATAGTTTAAGGGAAGATCTCCTACAGTTACTTTTACCTTTATGGTCTTTCCGTTGATCTTTGCAGTCAGTGTTGCTTTGCTTTCAACACGTACCGCTGTAACGTTACCGTGTTCATCAACAGTAACCGCACTGGGATCCGAACTTACAAAGGCCAGATTCTGGTATACTTCGCCCTTTGATCTGAGCATATAGGTCTGTCCGGCTGACATCTCCATCTTGTAATTGTAACCACTGCCGTCCTTCTTGAGTGTCTTATCCGTTGTCAGTCCGGGATTCTCAACATATACAAAATCTTTGTATGTAAGACCGCCATAAGTACAGCTGATGACCGCAAGACCTGTACCAACTCCCGTTACCTTTCCGTTCACAACCTTTGCAACCTTTTCATCTGATGACTTCCAGTTCTGTCCGTTTTTCGGTTTGAAACCGTAGAATGATATGGTTCTGCTGTAACCCTGATTCACATGGTGAATGCTTTTTACCGGTTCGCCTACAACTATGGTAATATTTGCTGTAGCCCCCTTTGTGTCCGCCACATTAAGGGAAACCGTACCTACTCCGATAGCCGTGAGCACTCCCTTATTCGTGATGGATACAACGCTGTTTTTAACCGAATTCTTTCTATCCGGATCTGTTACGAGCGGACTTCCGTCGTAATTCTTCCAGCTTGCATTCTTAAGCGTAATACCTTTTATCTTTAATGTAGCCTTCTGAAAAGGAATGAAAACTCTTGTGGCTGCTTCGGGAACTTCAGGTTCGGTGATCTTTTTTATCGCCGGAGCATTCGTCACCTTAACCGAAGCTTTGAGCTTCTTTCCATTGATGGTTGCATATACTTTTGCAGTACCTTTTCCTATACCGAGAACACAGCCGTAATTATTGTATTCTTCCGTATATACCTTTGCCACATTAATATTTGAAGTAGTCCATATCACATCATAATGTGTCCTTGTCTCAGCTTCTTTCTCGTTTGAATCTTCTCCGAAGCTCACGGTAAATACCCGACTGATACCTACCTGAGTTGTCAGCTTTTTTGTACCGCCTTCATCTATGACTGGTTTTCTGACATGAACCGTTACGGTTCTTCCTTCGTTGTTCTTTATTACCACATCACCGGCTTTTTTCTTTGCGCTGATCTTGTTCTTTTTGAGTTTAAGGACTTTCCCGTTTCCGGAGCCATCAACAGACCAGGTACCGAAATTCTTGCCCAGATCGTAAGTCTGTGAAGTTACAAGCCACAGATCCTTGGTACTCAGGTTAAATACACTGTTCTGCTCAAGCTCCTCTGTTGTCTGGGCTACAAGTTTGATATCCGATGTAACCGGAACAGTGGGATCCCATTTGATCTCCGTTCCGTATCTGAACCATCCCGCAAATGAAGGATTATCCATGACAGCCTTTACAGCTGCTTCCTTTGATCCTGCGGTCTTTTCCGGAAGATGCGGATCAACGGGCTCTCCGTAATTGACGGATACAGAAAAGTAATCATTCTCACTTACCGATTTTGCCCAGTTGAAACTGACGGTGCAGTAATCGGAATGATCCGAAAATACCGGATAAGGAGGTATATCCTTATCGAAGTTTTCAGCTGCTTCTTCGTCTTCTTCATCTTCAAAGAATTCGCCTGTTTCACTTTCCTCTTCGTAAAACGGCTCATCCTCCGCAGCCATGGCTGTCTGTCCCATGGAACCGACTCCCAGTACAAAGCACATGGTCATGGCAAGTAATCTGTTCAGTTTGTTGTTTTTCATTATGCCCTCCCTGTAGTTATATTTCGTTTATATTATATGTATGTATCCTTAACTGTCAACAAGATTTTTCTTCCTATCCGCCAAAACGGAGAACCGTATAAAGTCCGGTATTTTTAAGACTGACCCTCGTCTCATTTCCGTTCTTATTTACGCTTATCCCGGGAGCAGCGATGCCTTCCGGAGTGATAAGCGAGATACTGTCAGCAACATCTCGAAGTGTCAGTTCCATGTCTTCTATAGGAAGCACACGGTCTTCACTCTCATCATAACGGTAGTTCAGCAGATGTACATATGTCACTCCGTCTTTGTCATAACGCTGTACACCCAGATCCTTCTCATCACAGAGCAGCGGTGCCTCCCGCTCATATAAATTCATAAAAGCTTTTATGAACTGCGGCATATATTCTTCTTTTTTATCCGATACGGGAACAAACTCCGCATTCCCGCTCTTTTTCAGCTCTTCCACAAGGGAGCTGCCCTCAGCCAGTCGACCGGCGATCAGCAGACGACCGCCTTCTTCGGCGTATTCAAGCAATATCCTCTGCTGGTTTTCGGTGACAGTATGGCAATCCGGAACTACTACCAGAGGATGATCCTTTATGAGTTCTAAGGTAAAGTCATCCTCTCTGTATACTCCGTCCGGCATCATCACGACGTCGTACTGGACATTCCTTTCGCTAAGTGCACGTATCACGTCCCAAAAAGGAACAGGCTTCATATCAGGGTCCAGCCATTCACTGGCTGTCGCATCGAGAAGGGATCCGTATGCATCCTGCATACCGTTGGCACCGCTTCCTTTATTGGAATCGCGCCAATAGTAGCTTCCGTAAGAATACAGTACTGCAGCCCCTGTGGATGCGGTTTTGGGATAACACTCCTCGTGCTCATACAGAAAATCCTGTATAGTTTTGGTCAGCTGCTTCGGTGCCCAGAACGCATCCCTGATCGTATTCCCCATCCAGCTGCCATAGGGTACCGACATATTGCAGCCATACATTGAAGCTTCCAGAAGAAAGATACGGTACAGATCATATCCCCGTCCGCTATCCAGCAGTTCAAGAAGGCGCGGTATTATACCTCCGTAGGGATTCTCCGCTATTATCACGGTCTTTTCACGCGCAAATCCGGCACAGTAACGGTAATAATAAGGCTGCTTGAACAGCGTGTGTTCCATCTCCGTTATGACTATATCCACCTTGTTCTCTATCGGATAATATGCAGGCTGCATGTTATAGAAATTACCGGATACCTGTATTTCCCTTCCGTATTTTTCTTTTGCATATGCTCTTGCATGATCTGCAAGCTCCGAAAAATACTTACGTACCTGCCATACCTGGAATTCCCAGTAATCCCTGAAAAACGGCGCGTTTTCGGGATAGCTGCAATTGTTGGCGATCAGGTATTTGCCGTAATCAAAGTTATCAAGATCGACATTATCCCACTCTGCTCCTAGTTTGTTTTCATTCTTCTTTTCTTTTATATATGCAGTAAACTGCTTCATGCAGCTCTTGCAGAAACATCCGCCGGAACTTATGGCAGTCATCGGAAGTTCGCATTCATCCAGCTGTATTCCCGGTACTCCGGCATCTATCTGTATCTCCATGATCTTTTTCAGATAGCTGCGCCACACAGGATTATTACGGCACATCTGATAACAGCTTTCCTTATGATCCTTCACTTCCACCCATTGCGCATGCACGGGGTTTCCGAAACGGTCTCGAATACAGCACTCTTCCCACAGATCGTTAACGATATTGCCATCCTCATCCTTAATTCCCTCCGGATAATAATCCTTCAGGCTTGTCGAAAATGCTTCCTTATGCTTATCGGAACTGAATTCTCGGAGTCCGTACCAGTCCGCGTTTTCAGAATCTTCCGCACGACGGTTCATCTTTATCAGTTTTCCGTTATCATCAAATACGGCAGGATATTCCCAGCCCTGTACTTCAAATACGATCCCGAAAAGTTTGATCCCTCTGCGGTTACACTCAGCCACAAACTCGCTGTCATTCATGAAACCGTAGACCTGCATTCTCGGATCCACCGGATCAAAGGCCTCATGCCAGAGATATGGCAGGCTTATGCTGCCTCCACCCATACCTGCCCAGCAAAGAACCGTACCATGATAATCCTCCAGATCTTTTAACATCTGCAAACTGCGCATTGGAAGACTCGGATGATAACAATGTTCATGCTTATACCATCCGTCAAAATAAATGCCTCTTTCCATGATCTGCCTCCGAAATTTTCATAAAACTGTGTTTTCGATCAGGTCATAACGGGAAGTAAGATAAATCCGACATGAATCATTTTACTACATACAAAGATATAAATAAAGCATGCTTTAGACAGATTAAACATCAATTTTTTTTCTAACGATTGAAGGAATCCGATTTTTGTGATAAACTGTTTACTGTAAATCTGCAGAAAAGGAGCTTTGTCTTATGGCTTTACAGGAATCAGGAGAAATGTATCTTGAAACCATATATGTTCTTTCACTGGAATCAAGTACGGTCCGCGCCATCGATATCGGTGACTACATGGGATATTCAAAACCCTCGGTAAGCCGTGCCCTCGGACTGCTTAAAGATGAAGGACTTACCAAAAAGGATAACGACGGGTATATCAAGCTGACACAAGCCGGCGAAATACTTGCAAAACGTATCTATGAAAGACATACGGTATTATCGGGACTGTTTATGGACCTTGGTGTCGATGAGAAGACCGCTACCGAAGATGCCTGCCGTATAGAACATTATATAAGCGACAAGACCTTTGATGCGATCAAGGCACATATGAAAAAACACAAAAAGGAAAACAAAAAGGAATGAGATATTTCTCATTCCTTTTTTCGTGAGTCACGGGGGAATCGAACCCCCGACAACTTGATTAAAAGTCAAGTGCTCTACCGACTGAGCTAGTGACCCATTCTTTTAAATAAAAGCAGGAAAGCCTAGACTTTACTGCTTTTTTAGTGCCCAGAGCCGGAATCGAACCAGCGACACGTGGATTTTCAGTCCACTGCTCTACCAACTGAGCTATCTGGGCGAATAGCGGTTTAAAAAGGAAACCGATGATGTACGAATCCTGAAGTGCGTCGGAAACTTGTTTCCGTAAGCACTGAAGGATTTGTGCAGCATTGTTTGCTCATTTATGAGCAAACGGTCATTCGCCTGACCTTTGGTCTGGCGAATGGTTTTCTTTTTAATAGCCAGACTGCAGATCTTTGAATCCTTCTTAAATAGCGGGGACAGGATTTGAACCTGTGACCTTCGGGTTATGAGCCCGACGAGCTTCCAGACTGCTCCACCCCGCGTTACTATTTTTATAAACAAAAAAAAATAATTTCTTTCTTGTTTAACTGGGCGGAGGTGGATTCGAACCACCGAAGGCAGTGCCAGCAGATTTACAGTCTGTCCCCTTTGGCCACTCGGGAATCCGCCCATATTTTTTTAAAAAAAATGGAGGCTACAGGGTTCGAACCTGTGACCCCCTGCTTGTAAGGCAGATGCTCTCCCAGCTGAGCTAAGCCTCCATTTTGTAT
>JAILES010000017.1 GCA_024687205.1 Lachnospiraceae bacterium | reverse complement strand
CTTTGAACAAACGGATAGCAGGAAGTAATTAACCCCTGCGACTTAGTGTAGCACTTAGCGAGAGCGAGCAGCAGATCACCGTCGCAGCAACTCCTCGAAGAGGACGTTGCGAGACGAGGGAGCGTTTTGCTGCGAAGCTCGAGCTTACGTGCGGAACGACTAAGCAAGGGGTTAATACTTCCTGCTATTAGATTGTCAACAATCAACCGGAGAACCGTCCCCGTGATTGCCCGTGATTGGGTATTGACAAAGATAGCGACTTGGTGTATTGTATGTATTACAAGGAGTAATACAAAGCATACAAGCGATACATGCAAGGAGGTATAGATATGGAAAGAAAGACAGATAAAAAACAGTTTGTGATATATCTGGCAGTGGCTTTCGGGCTGGGCTGGATAATACAGATCATAGCAAGCATTTTTGCACTTAGAGGGAATGTGAGTATGTTTGGCAATCTTATGATGGGATGTATGTTTGCACCGCTGATCGCAACGCTGGCAGCGAGGATCCCTTTTAAGGGCATGGGCTGGATCCCTCATCTTAAGGGAAAAATCAGATGGATATTCTTTGCGATACTGGTGCCGGCAATTCTGCATCTGGCAGGTGCCGCACTTTATTTCCTGATCTTCCCGGGACAGTTTGATCCTGAGCTTAACTTAATTAAGGATTCACTTGGTGAAGCCGGAATGGCACAGCTTGCAGCAAAGGGGCTTACCCTTGAAAAATATATCATCGTAGGCATCGTACAGTCATTGACAACCGCGGCATTCATTAATATGTTCTTTGCCATCGGCGAAGAAACAGGCTGGAGAGGAGCAATGTATCCTTATCTCAAGGAACGCTTCGGTAAAAACAAAGGCCGCATCATCGGCGGTATCATCTGGGGCGCATGGCACTGGCCCTGCATGATCCTTGCAGGATATGAATACGGAATGGATTACATCGGCGCACCTGTTCTCGGTCTCATAGTGTTCTGCCTCTCTACAGCATTTATGGGCATACTTGAAGATGTGACCTATGAGAAGACCGGTACTATCTGGGGAGCAGCACTGTTTCACGGAGCCATTAACTGCTGGACATTATATGCCTATCTTCTCAAACCTGAATATGCGGACCGTTCGATCTTCGGGCCGACTATGGTCGGACTGATCGGTATGGTACCTATGGCAGTATTTGCGATATTGATGTCTTTAAAGAAAGGAGCTAAAAATGCTTAAGATAAACAACTACTCAAAATCATACGGCGGGGATAAGAAAGCTGCCGATAATGTAACGCTTCATGTTGAGAGCGGAGATATTTACGGTTTCATAGGTCACAACGGTGCCGGCAAATCCACCACCATACGTGCGGTTGTGGGTGTGCTTGATTTCACCGAAGGCGAGATCCTGATAGACGGTCATTCCGTTAAGGATGAGCCGATGGAATGCAAAAAGGTCACTGCTTATATACCGGATAATCCGGATCTCTATGAAAATCTTACCGGCATACAGTACCTGAATTTCATCGCAGATGTTTTTGACATAAGCGAACATGACCGTAAAGAAAGAATAGCAAAATATGCAGGAACCTTTGAGATCACGGATTCATTAGGCGACCTGATCAGCTCCTATTCACATGGCATGAAGCAGAAGCTCGCCATCATCTCGGCGCTGATACATGAGCCTAAACTTATGGTGCTTGACGAACCCTTTGTGGGACTGGATCCCAAAGCCACCTTCGCGCTTAAAGAAATAATGCACGAGATGTGCGCTAAAGGTACCGCGATCTTCTTCTCGACACATGTACTTGATGTGGCAGAGAAGCTCTGCAATAAAGTAGCGATCATCAAAAAAGGTAAGATAATAGCAAGCGGTACCATGGAAGAACTTACAGAAGGACATTCACTTGAAGAAACATTCCTGGAGGCTGAAAATGAATAAAAGTATTATACTTCTGAAGAACCTGCTCTTATCAACGAGCCAGTTCAATATATTCCGTTATACTACGGATAAGAAAAAGAAAGGCAACGTGATCGGTAATACCATCGGAATGACCATACTCTTTATCATGCTGATGGTCTACTGCATTGCCCAATGCATAGGATACGGAAAACTCGGCATCATCGATGCCACTCCGGTGCTGTGTGCGTTACTGGTTTCTGCAATAGCCTTTGTTTTTACCTTCCTTAAGACTAACGGATATCTGTTCAATTTTAAGGAATATGACATGCTGATATCTCTGCCCTTTGACGTAAAGACCGTGGCAGCATGCAAGTTTCTGTATATGTATATAAAGAGTCTGCCCTGGTATATGAGCATCTCTGTTGCAATGCTCATAGGATACAGCGTGTACGCGGGATTTTCGCTTCCTGTTGCGATACTGTGGATCCTGCTTTCCTTATGCCTGCCGCTGATACCCATGGTACTTGCTTCATTCCTGGGCTTTATCATCGCAAAGATAGGTTCGTATTTTAAAAAGACTAATATTGTGCAGACGATACTCACGTTCATTCTGATAATAGCTGCCTTTATGTCACGCTTTGTGATCGAGTCGGTATTTAAGAACGGTCAGGTCAGGGACGCACTTGAGCAGACGAAAGCAGCTACTGAAGATGCGGCCGCCGTATATTTGCCTGCAGGCTGGTTTGCAAAGGCGATAAATGAACTTTCCGTCACCGCTGCGCTGTTTCTGATAGTTGTCAGCATCCTTTTGTTCGCTGTTGTTTTTGCCATAGTGGGCAGGTATTACAGAAGTCTTAATTCTGCACTTAAATCCCATGCGGCATCCGGCGAATATACCATGGGTGCGCAGAAAAAAAGTTCGGTCGTCAATGCCATTGCATTTAAGGAGTTTAAACGGATGACAGGCTCGACGGTGTATCTTACAAATGCAGGGGTAGGAGAGATACTGGTCTGCCTGCTGGGGATACTTTCACTGGTGATCGGATTTGACAGACTGGTGTCGACGATAACGCAGAATGCGCCCTTCGATCCGGCAATACTCCGTCCCGCAATACCGTTTATCGTTTATTTCTGCCTGGGCATGATCAGTACCTGTGCGTGCTCGCCTTCACTGGAAGGAAAGAATTACTGGATCGTTCAGAGCCTTCCCATAACAAGGAAGACCCTGTATCAGGGGAAGATGCTTTTCAATATGTATCTGACAGTACCATTTATGGTATTTGCCACAGTATGCATAGGCATATCGGCAAAAGCAGCCTTGCCCGATCTGCTGTTATACCTTATACTTGGATTTGTGCTCTGTGCATTTTCAACAACCTGGGGTTGTGTCTGCGGCATACGTCATATGAGACTCGACTGGGAGAATGAAGTTGAAGTCGTTAAACAGGGCGCCGCAGTGGGAATTTATTTACTGATCAACATGGTATTTACAATGCTGTCCTGTGTTGGCAGTGTACTTTTGGGCATGCGTATGGATCACAGGATCCTTACGGGGATATTTATAGCAGTTGTATCAATACTTGCAGGCCTGTTTTATAAGATCACAATGAAGCTGGCAAAATGAGAAAGGAGGGCGGGTTATGATCATACGTATCGATGATTTATCGGATGTTCCTATCTATCAGCAGATCAGGAATCAGATAGTTATGGGAATATCGGATGGCACGCTCGCAGCAGGTGAGCAGCTTCCGACAGTGCGCGCCCTTGCTCTTGAAATGGGCATCAACACAATGACGGTGAGCAAAGCATACCAGCAGCTGAAGATGGAAGGTTATATCATGACCGACCGCAAGAACGGTGCAAGGGTGCGCAGCAATATAGAAAAGCAGGGAAGCATAAGCGAGGGAAACAAGACGGAACTGAAACGCATAGTATCCGAAGCAAGGCTGTCGGGAGTTCCGAAGCAGGAGATCATAAAGCTTGTAGATAAGTTCTACGGAGGTAAATGATATGGATAAATTTTTCGGATGGATAATGTTCATATGTATCGAACCGGTACTTCTGATCTATCTGTTCTATCTGTATCCGAAGAAATGGAAAGAGAAGAAGATCATTCTCGGTGTGAAGAAACGTAAAGAATTCACCGAGCCGGGAGTCAGGGAAAAGATAAGTG
>JAILES010000014.1 GCA_024687205.1 Lachnospiraceae bacterium | reverse complement strand
ACTCCCGATCAGTTCCGTGACTACAAGATCGATTCCACCTACCCCGAGATCATCGAGGCTATGGACATAGAATCCAAGAGGCTTTACAAGCTGGTCGACGATATGGTCGCATACTGCGGACAGAAGGCAGACAATGTTGCTACCGCGCAGACCATGGCCCAGCAGCTGGAGCGTTTCGTTAAGAAGCCCCAGAAGATCACTCTTGAGTTCATCGCATTCAAGGATAATATCACGGCTCTCGGTACCGCTGCACTCAACTTGAGCGAGACCAAGCTGGATATAGACTATCTGCAGGTTACCGGTACATCTGTTGAGCCTGCAAAGGATAAAACGAACTTCTTCAAGTCCGCATGGCATGAGATCAGATCTTTCGTGGCTTCCTTCTTTGTTGATTACAACGCAGTCGGTGATGTCTACACCGGAAGTGATGCAAAGGACGCCATAACCGTATGGGTGCTGACCGGACGTGATCAGGGTACCATCTTAAAGTCCATGATAGATGACGGTTTCACTCCCGATACAGGAGTAAAGGTCAACGTTAAGATAGTCGGTGCCGACGCTCTGCTCAATGCAGTGCTTGCAGGACGCGGACCTGATGTGGTGCTTTCCGTAGGTGCTGACCAGCCTGTAAACTATGCTCTTCGTGGTGCGGCTGAGGATATCACGCAGTTCCCGGATTACAAGGAAGTGCTCAGTCACTACTCGCCGAGTTCCTATGAGCAGTACGGACTGGACGGACATATTTATGCGGTTCCCGAGCAGCAGACTTTCAACGTTATGTTCTATCGTAAGGACATACTTGAAGAACTGGAGCTTGAGATCCCCAATACCTGGAAGGAAGTCATCGAGATGCTTCCCACCATCCAGGGTAACAACTTAACGATAGGTCTGCCTTCGGCAGCAGGTTCTTCCTCAAGTGCAGGTGCTACCACTACCGTGGCATCCAATATGCCTGACCTCTCACTGTACTTCACCCTGCTGTTCCAGTACGGCGGAGACATGTACAATAAAGAGGGCACGAAGACGGCGGTTGATACCGAGGCAGGTATCGGAGCATTTGATGACACTGTAAGATTCTTCAATGATTACGGCATACCCGTTTACTTCGACTTCGTCAGCCGTTTCCGTTCAGGTGAGATGCCTATAGGCGTTATGGCGTACTCGATGTATAACACCCTGATGGTATCCGCACCCGAGATCAGAGGTCTCTGGGATTTCACACTGATACCCGGTACCGAGAAGGAAGACGGAACCATAGACCGCAGCTGCTTCATCACAGGTAATGCCACGATGATGATCAAGACCGACGATGAGCAGAAGAAGCAGAATTCCTGGAAGTTCATGAAGTGGTGGGCGAATGCGGATACACAGGTAAGATTCGGACGTGAGATAGAAGCACTTCTCGGTGCTTCGGCAAGATACAATACAGCTAACAGGGATGCATTCTCAAGACTTTCCTGGAGCGTAGAGGATATCGAAGTGCTCGGTGCACAGTGGGATCAGACCGTAGGTATAAGGGAAGTTCCCGGCGGATACTTTACAGGCCGTCATATAGCAAACGCAGTGCGCAGATGTATCAATGAGAAAGACGATACACGTGAGACCATCATCGACTACTCGATCAAGATCGATGAAGAGATCACGAAGAAGAGACGAGAGTTCGGTATGCCCGTATACGGAGAATAAAGAGGTATAAAAATGACGAAAGAAAAAGAAGCAACACTCCCTAAGTTGCCCGAGATCAAGGGAAACGAAACTTACTTACAGAAGTATTTCATACTCCGTAAGCACAAAGCACAGGTTGCATGGAGAAAGATGAAGATGAACAAGAACTGTTATCTCTTCCTTGCTCCCTATGCGATACTGTTTGCGATGTTCTTCCTTTATCCGGTGGTGGCGTCCATATTCTACAGCTTTACGTATTACAACATATTGCAGCCGCCCCGTTTTATAGGATTGAACAACTATATCAGTCTTTTGCTGGAGGATGATATTTTCCTGATAGGTGTCAAGAATACCTTCATCATAGCGCTGATCACGGGACCTCTCGGATATATAATGTCGTTCATATTTGCATGGATGATCAACGAGCTTCCCCGTATGATACGAAGCGTAGCTGTGGTCATCTTCTATGCACCTTCCATCGCAGGTAACTGTTTCGTTATCTTCTCGGTGTTCTTCCGCGGTGATGCATACGGATACGCAAACGCCTTCCTTATGAACCTCGGTATCACCGACAACCCGATATACTGGTTCACGGATCCCAGGTATATGCTTCCCATATGTATGGTCGTCATCCTGTGGATGAGTCTCGGAACCGGTTTCCTTTCATTCGTTGCAGGTCTGCAGGGTGTTGATACCTCCCTGTTTGAAGCAGGCGCGATCGACGGTGTGCGCAACCGCTGGCAGGAGCTCTGGTACATAACACTTCCGAGTATGAAGCCCATGCTTATGTTCGGTGCCGTTATGACCATCACCACCTCCTTCGGTGTTGCAGATGTCACGATGCAGCTCTGCGGTTTCCCGAGTACCGACTATGCCGCACGTACCATAGTAGCCCATCTGATAGACTACGGTCAGCAGAGATTTGAAATGGGTTATGCCTGCGGTATAGCAGCTATACTTTTCCTGATGATGATCCTGTGCAACAAGGCTATACAGGCGCTTCTCAGAAGAGTGGGTACCTGATGAAATACCGGAATACGATACCTGAATCACTTTAGGAGTAAGGATAGATATTATGAAGAAAAACAAGAAAATGCAAGTAATCGAGGAAAAGCCTTACAAGAAGCCGCTGATAAAGAGGAGAAAGGCAAACAGATCAATATCGGGTGATATAGCGCTCTATATCTTCCTGTGCCTGGTTGCCCTCATAATGGTATTCCCTCTGGTTTATGCGGTTGAAGCAGCACTCAAGCCTCTGGATGAACTCTTCATGTTCCCGCCCAGGGTATTTGCGAGAAGACCTACATTGAATAACTTCGGTGACCTCTTCGTTACCATGGGTAAAGGCTGGGTAACTTTCTCAAGATACCTGTTCAACACGGTGTTCATCACCTTCGTTGGTACTGCAGGCCATCTGTTCATAGCTTCCATGGCTGCTTTCGTGCTGGCTAAGTACGACTTCCCCGGAGGACAGGGCTTTTTCCGTATAGTAACGACCGCCATGATGTTCAACGGCTGGGTTACGATGATCCCCAACTATATCCTGATCAGTAAGCTGGGCTGGGTTGATACATACTGGGCAGTCATCGTTCCTTCGCTTGCAGCTCCCATAGGACTTTTCCTTATGAAACAGTTCATGGAAGGCCTGCCTACAGCCCTGATAGAGGCAGCCAAGATAGACGGCGCCAATGAGTGGACGGTTTTCTCTACCATAGTGATGCCTAACGTTAAGCCCGCGTGGATGACGCTGATCATCTTCCAGGTACAGGCACTGTGGAACAACAGATTTTCAATGTATATCTATTCCGAAGAGAAGAAGCCTATGGTATTTGCTCTTCAGCAGATACAGGCAGGCGGTATCGCGAGGACCGGACAGGGTGCAGCGGTGCTGGTCGTCGTAATGATAGTGCCTATCCTTATCTTCGTATTTTCAGAGAGCCAGATACTGGAGACCATGGCAAGTTCAGGTATCAAGGAGTAATGACCGGAGGGACAGTATGAAAAACAAGTTCGCAAAGATCGCAAGGATCGTGACAGCTACAGCGGTGAT
>JAILES010000106.1 GCA_024687205.1 Lachnospiraceae bacterium | reverse complement strand
GTATGTCCTTAGTATAATAGATAAAAACAAGGAGCGGATTAATGAAGAAAAATAGGATGATCAACAGGATTCTGGCGTTATTTATGTCCGTCATATTGTCGTTCGGACAGGTAATGCCTGCAATAGCTGTTGCAGATGATGTTTCGACAGATAATACTGCAGCAGAGACAGAGATATCCGCAGTATCGGAGAATGAACCCGAGGCAGCGGAAGATGTGACCGATGATGAGACAGATGATACAACAGAAACCGGGGCAGCTGATGAAGCAGATGATACAGCCGCTCCCGAAGAAGAAGCTGTAAGTGAAACCGGGGAAACAGCCGAAGAAGCAGCTGAAGAGACAGAAGAGAGCGTTATCGCCACTGAAGATCCCGCTCTTGCGGATGGTGAAGAAGCAGCTCCCGAAGGAACGAATTTCGGACTCTTCCATCCCGATGATTTTGAAGATCTTGCTAATCCGGTAGACAGCAGCATTTCTTACGGAATGATTATGGATGCTCTGGTAGACGGAGATGAGAGTGATGCGCTTGCAAGTTCATTTGATACAGCCAATGCATCTGATAAGAGTTTCCCGGCTCCTTACACCGATAATGATGCAATAGTAAAACACTTAAGTGATTATCCGCTTCCCAGAAACCAGGGAGATTACGGAACCTGCTGGGCTCATTCGGCTCTCGGTGCTTCGGAATTCTATATGATTAAGCACGGGCTTGCCGCAAAAGATGTTAATACTTCGGAGCTGGCCCTTGCATACTGGACTTTCTATCAGGGAACTCCGGGCAAAGCAGGCGACGACGGAGATACGATAAAACTTACAAATCCCACTGATGCAAGGTCAGGGAATTTCCTGCAGCACGGCGGTAACAGCTATATTGCATCCCAGACTTTATATCAGAGAAGAGGACTTACTCTGGAGAGCGATGCACCTTATAGCGATGCAGCCAAAGTACTTGCTGCGCAGAAACTGGACAGCGAGACAGAGAGAAAAGATGCTTATTATCTTAAGAATGTCCTGAGATATGACGTGGATAAAAACCCCGAACTGGTAAAACAGGCGATAATAGATAACGGAGGTGTGACCTGCAGTTTCTATGCGACTACAACTCCTGACGGTTACAGCAGTTATGATCCGGACCACAACTCATATTATGAGTTTTCACACAGCAGCAGCAATCATGCCGTAATGATAGTAGGATGGGACGATAACTTCCCGGCTAATAATTTCTACGGAAAAGGCGGCAGAAAGCCGACCGAAAACGGAGCATGGCTGATACGTAACAGCTGGAATGAAGCAGATACCGTTGAACTGACATATACCGCTTATTTCTGGATGTCTTACCAGGATACTTCGCTTTGTGAAGTGACTTCTTTCCAGGCGGTTCCGGCAGCAAGCTTCGGCTATGATAACGAGTATTATTATGATACCCAGATCTATCAGCCTACCTGGGATACTTCAAGTGTAGAAGCTGCCGCAAATGTATTTAAAGCAGCCGGCGGTTTAGGCGGTGAAGTACTTTCGGCCGTAACTTTTGAAGTGTTTGATATAGATCCGGCAGGATGCGAATATTCCGTTGAAGTTTATAAAGGCGTAAAAGAAGGCGGCTCACCTGAGACAGGTATGAAGATAGATGCAGCCACCACTACAGGCAAGCTTTATCTGGGCGGTACTTATACTGTCGATCTGAAGCAGCCCGTACAGCTCGATAAAGACGAATATTTTGCTGTTGTAGTAAAAAGAGCTGATAAAAAATCCGTATCTTATTCCAAAAGCTGGAATGCGGGAAGCTTCACGGCTAAGGCAGGAGTTGCCGAAGGCGTGAGCTGGAGAAGCACAGGAACAGGAAAGTGGTCAGATAACAAGAGCAAAGGCAATTATATCATCCATGCAGTTACCAAGAATTCAGATGTAAACCGTATACATATAGATCCCCTCAGAGTGGATCTGAATCCCGGAGAAGAGGCTGTTTTATCTGTTAAGAACGGAAACGGAACAGCTGTAGCTTCAGAGCAGGTACAGTGGAGCAGCAGTGACAGCAATGTGGTTGCGGTTGCAGGCGGTAAGATCACAGCTGCAGGTGCAGGAAAAGCTCTTATAAGTGCCCAGTATAATTCCTTCAAGGCAGAATGTGTCGTGATTGTCGGAGGCAGCGGCTCTATAGAGGGGAACAGTATAAATGCCGGAGTGATCGATATCAACGGAAAGGTATATACCATCACCGGCGAGGTATCCTATCTTGATGAGATCGGTTATCGTGCAAGAAAAATAAAACCCGATACCGACCTTGGGGCGAAGATCAAGAACTGCACGGTTTATGACATCATCAAGGATCTGGCAAGTACAAGTGTCGGAGCCGAGAATATGATCAGCGCTAAATTTACAGCCAAGAAAAATACGAACGCCGGAACGGCATGCTACTTTACCGTAAAGCTTAAACTGGATAAGTCGCTTGCCAAAGATTACGGTATTACCGGTGCTAATTTAAAGAAACTGCAGAAGGCCGTAAAAATGTTCAATAAGGCGGCAGCGAAGAAGAGTGCAAGAAGCTATTTCACCATTACTCCTATTAATGTAACTGAAGCAGGTCCTTTTATAGGTGAGTACACTTCTTCAAGGAAGAAGATAAAAGCGATTTATTGCAGACTGGAAGATAACCAGCCTGAAGACACTCAGTTTTATAAACAGTGGACCAAGATTCCCAAGAAAGACTATAAACTTAAGAAAGTGACGTACAGCGGTAACAAGTATTTTGAAATGGTACCGAAAAGCGGAAACCTGGTGGGCGGAAGCCTGTTTTTCCCGAGATATTTTTAGTTGATGTTTTTTAGAAAATATCTTGACACAGAGTGACAGTTAATGATATTATGTCATGGTATGCCGCACGGCGAGGTATAAGAGACGTAAGTCCACCACAGACCGGCGAGAATGTGTAATAAGGAGGTGCTGATATGTACGCTATTATTGCAACAGGCGGAAAGCAGTATAAGGTTAGCGAAGGCGATATCATCAAGGTTGAGAAGATCGCCGGCGAAGCCGGAGATACTGTAGATTTCGACAACGTGCTTGCTGTATCCGATAAGGATCTTAAAGTTGGCGCTGATGTTAAGAACGCAACTGTTTCTGCAACAGTTATGCAGCAGGGCAGAGGCAAAAAGGTTACCGTCTATAAGTACAAGCCGAAGAGTGGTTATCATAAGAAGAACGGCCACAGACAGGCTTACACACAGGTACGTATAGAAAAGATCAAGTAAGACGACTTATGATCAGTATTGAGATATTCCGGGATAAAGATCTGAATATCACGGGGTTAAGCAGTAAAGGACATGCGGATTATGCTGAAAGCGGAAGCGATGTGGTTTGTGCCGCGGTGTCAATGCTGGTGATCAACAGTTTAAATGCGATAGAAAAGTTCAGCAGTACCAAAGCGGTGCTTTTGAATGAAGATCAGGAAGAAGGTATGATCAAAGTAAGTTTTGAAAGCATTCCTGATGAGAAAGCGCAGATAATACTGGATACGATGCTGCTGGGACTGAATGACGTGATAAAGAATTACGGAAAGAAATATCTCAGACTTATCGATACCATAGGAAGGAGATGAAGACCATGATAAGCTTAAATCTTCAGTTCTTTGCACATAAGAAGGGAGCAGGTTCCACCAAGAACGGACGTGACTCCGAGTCCAAGAGACTGGGTGCAAAGAGAGCGGACGGACAGTTCGTTAAAGCTGGGAATATCTTATACAGACAGCGCGGCACCAGGATCCATCCCGGTGTAAACGTAGGCAGAGGCAGGGATGACACCCTTTTTGCTACGGTTGACGGAGTCTTACGTTTCGAGAGACTCGGACGCGACAGAAAGCGCGCTTCGGTATATCCTGTAGAAGAGTAATTCATAGGAACAAGTATATCCCCGGTAGTTTACCGGGGATATTTTTGTACGGGAGATTGTATGTTTGCGGACAGAGCGAGGATAATAATAAAGAGCGGTAAGGGGGGAGACGGACACGTGTCCTTCCGGAGGGAGAAGTATGTGCCTGACGGAGGCCCTAACGGCGGCGACGGCGGAAGAGGCGGCGACGTTATTTTTGTTGTGGATAAGGGCATGAACACCCTGAGCGATTACCGCCACAAACATAAATTTGCTGCAGGCGACGGCGAAGAAGGCGGCAAGAACAACTGCCGCGGTAAGGACGGCGAAGACAGGATACTTAAAGTCCCCGAAGGGACTGTTATAAAGGATGCAGAGAGCGGAAGAGTCATTGCCGATATGTCCGGTAATACTAAAGAAGTAAAGATACTATCAGGCGGTAAAGGAGGACTCGGTAACCAGCATTTTGCAACATCGACGATGCAGGCTCCCAAGTATGCGCAGCCGGGAAAACCTTCAAAAGAACTGGAAGTATTTCTTGAAATGAAACTTATCGCTGATGTGGGTCTGGTAGGTTTCCCCAGCGTGGGTAAATCCTCACTGATAAGAAGAGTAAGTAACGCAAAGCCGGAAGTGGCCGATTATCATTTTACAACCATCACCCCCCATCTCGGAGTTGTTGATATGGGAGACGGGAATTCCTTTGTGATGGCTGATATTCCCGGGCTTATAGAAGGCGCTGCCGAGGGTTCGGGACTCGGACATGATTTCCTGCGTCATATAGAAAGAAACAGACTGCTGGTGCATATACTGGATGCAGCAGGAGTTGAAGGACGTGATCCTCTTGAAGACTATCGCGTGATCAACGAGGAACTGGCTAAATACGGTGAAAGTGTGGCTAACATACCACAGATCGTGGTTGCCAATAAGTGCGATCTGATACCGGCGGATCCGGAGCCTGTGGATATAGATGAAAG
This sequence comes from Lachnospiraceae bacterium, assembly GCA_024687205.1. GTDB lineage: Bacteria > Bacillota > Clostridia > Lachnospirales > Lachnospiraceae > NK4A136. The sequence goes on along the minus strand of JAILES010000106.1, from coordinate 19,393 downwards.
GGGAGAATTCGTTTATCCCGAGGATCCCGTGAAACGTATAAAAGCGGCTGCTGAAAAGGACGGAAGAGAGTTTGTTGCTATAAGCGCTGCAACAGGAGAAGGCATAGAAGAGCTTAAGCAGCTGATATATAAGAGCTTAAGCGAACTGCCTGAGAAGAAGATCAGCTTTGAACAGGAATATGATCCGGACAAAGAACTTGAAAAAGTTGAAGATCCGATGAACATATATTATGATCAGGAAAATGATGAGTACGTGATAGAAGGTTCGAGAATAGATAAGATGATGGGATATACCAATCTCGAATCAGAAAAAGGCTTCCTGTTCTTCCAGAATTTCATGAAGGAAGAAGGCATACTGGATGAACTGAAGAAACTGGGGATCAACGAGGGCGATACCGTCAGGGTATCCGGTCTGGTATTTGACTATTACGAGTAAAAGCGGAAAGGAACAGTAATGAAACTGACGAGCAAACAGAGGGCATATCTGAGAAGTCTGGCATCCAAGGAAGAAGCGATCTTCCAGATAGGCAAATTCAATCTGAGCCCGGAGATCACAAGCGCGGTATCCGAGGCATTCAATACACGTGAGATAGTAAAGGTATCCGTGCTCAAGGGCGCAACCGAAGATCCTCATGAGATGGCTGAAGCACTGGCCGACAGGACCAAATCAACACTTGTGACTGTGATCGGACGCAAGATCGTCCTTTATAAGCCTTTTAAAGAGCCTGAGATAAAGCTTCCCAGGTGACGGATATGGAAGTATTGTGCAGCTATGGTGAAGAGGAACTGAAGAAAAAGCTTAAACGCAAGCTTGATGAGAAGCGTTATGCTCATTCTGTGGGAGTTGCTTATACAGCTGTTTCTCTGGTAATGAGGCACGGAAATATAGATAAGCTCGAGGATGGCGGGGCAAAGCTTATAGCTCAGGCGTATACGGCGGGACTGCTGCATGACTGCGCAAAATGTCTTGAAGATGACGAGAGAGACAAGCTGTGCCGTAATCTTAAGATAGAAGTAAGCGACTTTGAAAAGGAATACCCCTATCTGATACACGCAAAGCTGGGAGCCGCCCTTGCAGAAAAGAAATACGGTGTAACGGATGCCGAGATACTCTCGGCAATAAGATACCATACAACAGGGCACAGTGATATGACGCTTTTGGAAGGGATCATCTTTTCGGCGGACTTCATAGAACCCACAAGGAAACCGCTGATAATAATGCCCATGGCAAGACAGGCACTGTTCGAAGATCTGGATTACGGTATATACGTGATACTGGAGCAGACGCTGAAACACTTGAAGAATAAAGGCCAGCCCGTGGAAGAACATACGCTGGAAGCTTACGAATGGTATAAAAGATATAAACGTGAAGTGTGAGGAGAGACAGATGGACATAAAAGAAGCTGTTAAGATCGCGATAAATGCGATGGAAGATAAGAAAGCAACGGATATCAGAGTCATCGATATCGCAGGTGTATCCACGCTGGGAGACTATTTCCTGATCGCCAGCGGAAGCAATATCAACCAGGTGCATGCCATAACCGACGAGGTTGAAGAAAAGCTGGGCCGTGCAGGCATGAGCCCCAAGCAGATAGAAGGCTATACCAATGCCAACTGGGTGCTGATGGACTACGGCGATATCATCATTCATGTTTTTGATGAGGAAAACAGACTGTTTTATAATCTTGAGAAAATATGGAAAGACGGAAAGAGTGTGGATGTGGAGGAATTTAAGTAAAAAACCTTCTCCCCTTTGGGGAGAAGGTTTTTGGTTTAAATCCGGTGTTTGTAGGAACGGAATACTCCGAAGACCTTGCCGAGTATGGTACATTCATTGACTATGATGGGTTCCATGGTATCATTCTCGGGCTGGAGACGGATGTGTCCGTTTTCTTTATAGAAAGTCTTGACCGTAGCCGAGTCATCTATCAGAGCTACGACTATATCCCCGTTGATAGCTGTATTGCATGATTCAACAAAAACGATATCTCCGGAATGTATGCCGGCGTTGATCATGCTGTCACCCTTAACCCTGAGGACAAAGGAATCTGCATTAGGTACATAATCCACGGGAAGAGGGAAGAAGCCCTCTATATTCTCCTGGGCCAGAATGGGCTCGCCGGCAGCTACGCGTCCGACGATGGGGATACTGGCCATTTCCTGGCGCATCATCGCATTAAAATTGTCATCAATGATCTCAATAGCCCTGGGTTTGGTCGGATCCCTCTTGATATATCCGTTGTTTTCAAGTGTAGACAGGTGGGAATGAACCGAGGAAGTTGACTTCAGGTTCACTGCCTCACAGATATCGCGCACTGTGGGCGGATAACCCTTCTGCATGGTAAAATCCTTCAGATAATCAAGTATTTCCTGCTGTTTGGCTGAAATCCTGCCGTTTCCCATAATGGTAAACTCCTTTCGATGATTTAGTTTCCGGTCAAATGGGTACAAGCAGCTACGCCGCTTGTATATGTTGCCCCAAAATCGTTCCGGCAAGCGAGCTTGCCGAGACGATTTTCTGTCCAACATAGCCATACGATCTGCGATCGTATGCCCATTTGACCTTAGTGATCCTATAAGACATATTGATCAAATTCTTATGTTTACTATATCATAACTCTGCAAATAATGCAAACATATTTTCGAAAAATATGTTCGGAAAATTTGTTCGAAAAAAGTATTGACAAAAGAACGGATGTTCGGTATACTACAAATAACGAACAGGCGTTCGGAACAGATTTTCGAAAAGTATTACGGGAGGCAGTTATGAGCAATATAGAAATATACAGAATGAAGAAAAGGAAGGAAGCGAGAAGAAGGAAGAAAATGGTCCGCAATCTGCTTAAACTTACGGTCATATCCGGAATGCTGATGGCAGCGATCCTGTTCTTCGTTCTTAAATCTCCCGTACAGGCCCGGGAAGAGGCAACATATTATAAGTATTACAATACGGTTCGCGTAGAGAAGGGCGACAGCCTCTGGGGATATGCAAAGCTTTATTCCTGCGGATCAAATAAGAGCGTGGATGCTTATATAGATGAGGTTTGTTCGATAAATCATATAGCAAAGAATGCGACACTGAGAACAGGAACGACACTGACGATACCTTATTATTCGACTGAGTATAGATGCGGAGATCGGTATTTATAACGCAGTTTTGCCCCACATTTGTTTCCCAAACGTAAACTCCGGAAGGATCATTCCTTCCGGAGTTTTACGTAGTCGGCTGCTTTTCTGCGCTGTTCTTCATCCATTGAAGCGTAATGCTTTCGGGTGGTATTAACATCTTTATGGCCGAGTACGGAAGCGACCAGATAAATATCATTGCTCTCCCTGTATAACTCGGTACCATAGGTACTCCGGAGCTTATGGGGAGTGATCTTCTTAAGCGTGGTGACCTGAGAAGCATATTTTTTTATCAGGATCTCTACGGCCCTGACAGAAATGCGCTTGTTCTGCATGGAGAGGAAGAGGGCTTTCTCGCTTCCTGCAGCAGGCATTACAGCTTTGCGGTGTTCGAGGTAAGTGAGCATTGCCTCCCGGACTTCCTGTCCGAAATAAACACGGGCTTCGTTACCGCCCTTGCGGACTATGCGTATGGCATTATTATCAAAGTCGATATCGTCAATATTCAGCCCGACACATTCGGATACACGGATACCGGTACCTAGCAGGAGAGTGACAAGACAGGTGTCGCGGATCACGGTCTTTTTGTGATAGCTGGACTGGTGCTTGCTGTTCTGCTCGGAGCCGTTTTCGACTACATCCAGAAGCCTGGATACTTCGTTGCCTTCAAGCCGGATGATATTCTTTTCGTGGATCTTCGGCACATGTACTATAGATGCAGGATTGGTTTTGATCAGCTCGGACTCATAGAAATAGTTATACATGCTCTTTACGGAGGAGAGCTTGCGGCCTTTTCCGCGTTCGTTATTGGTGCGTGCGAGGCCCTCATTGTTTTCGTAATATGCCAGATATTCAAGAAAGTTCTCAAGATCGAATTTCTCGACTTTTTCCAGCACTTCCAGCTTCATATCGCTGATATTTTCATAAGCGTTATCAAAGATGTTCTCGTTTATATAATTAAAAAAGATCACCAGGTCATAAGCATAGCTTACCAGGGTCCTGGTGCTCACACGGTCATTAATTCCCCTGAAAAAGATGGTGCAGAAAGAAGGGAGCTTTTTTTCCATCTCCCTGAGCTTTAGGATGTTCCTTATCTTAACCTGTTCATGATATGAAGATTTATCAGCCATGATATTCTTATTCGTCTTCTTCGCCGCGTTTCTGCTGCTTTGTATATTTCTTCTTTTCTGCTTTGGCTTTCTTTCTCATTTCCGGATCAAGAGGAACGAAGCTGCCGTCTTCTTCAACTTTCTCAACAAAGACATAATCCGAAGTGCGTTTCGATAATGCTTTGGCATCGAGTTTTTCGACTATCTGCTCCTTGATATAAGCATAGAGCAGGGCAAATACCGGAACGCCTATCAGCATGCCCCAGAAACTGAAGAGTCCTCCGAAGAAGGTGATGGCGAATATTACCCAGAAGCCTGAAAGACCGGTGCTCTCGCCGAGGATCCTGGGGCCGATGATATTGCCGTCGATCTGCTGGAGTATCAGTATCATTATGATAAAGTACAGGCATTGCTTGGGATCGGCCAGCAGTACTATAAAAGCCGATGGAATGGCCCCGATAAAAGGACCGAAGTAGGGGATGATATTGGTAACGCCTACGATCACCGAAACCAGCAGAGCATAAGGTGTTCCCATTATCTTGGTTACGATATAGCAGAGGACGCCTATGATCATGGAGTCAACTATCTTGCCGACGAAGAACCCCTGGAAGGTATCGTTTGCGGAACGTACTCTTTTAAGGAAATTGTTTACGCCTTCGCGGCTGAAGAAAGCATAGAGACCTTTCTTGAACTGGCCTGAAAAGGATTCCTTAGCTGAAAGCACATAAACGGAAACGATAAGTCCGATGATGATATTCAGCAGAGTCTTGATCACCGCGAAAACACCGCTGGTGACACCGGAAAGGAGACTGTTGGCGCCGGGGAGTATGTGTTCCTGTATCCACTTGATGAACTCGGGTGAAATGTTATTCCATAACTCATAAAACCGCTGTTCTAAATCGGGAAAACGGGTAAGAAAACCATCGAGCCAGTTAAAGAGGTTTTCCTGATACTGGGGGAAGTTGTTGGCCATGCGCTGGACCGAATATACAAGTTCGGGGATGACCATGGAAAAGAGACCGGCTACCATCATAAGGAAGACCATATAGCTTAATATAATGCATAAAGTACGTATGCGTTTTCTTATCTTCCTTCTGTCCATCTCGTTTTTTGCTTTTTTGAAGATGCTGGTACTGCAATGTTTGTAGATAAGCTTATTTTCAAGGAAGCTGATAACGGGATTCAAAAGCCAGGCGAGTACAAGACCTACAAAGATAGGCTGGATTATGGTGAAAACCTTTCCGACACCGCCCATGACTTCTTCAAGGTGGAATATCAGATAATAAAAGAGTATAAGGGCAGCTCCTGACAGGAATACGGTCAGGCCCCAGAAAAGATATTTTTTCCCGTTATTGAAATTCATAATGATGATTCTCCTTAAAACAAAGCTTACCTACTTTACATAATAACACATACTCGAAAATATACAAGCAAGTAAAAAATGTTTTATCACCTTTAATATGCTATGGTATAATAAAACAGTATATGATAACTTCAAACCGCAGCTACAGAAATTACCTTGATCAGGATAAGGTGAAGGAGGAGCTGAAGCCCATGCATGAATAAATTGTGAAATATCACAAAAACGGGTTACATTTCAGCCGCATTTGTGTTATAATCATACAAATGTGTCATAAGCCCTGATGTGCTTAAATGCTGATATCCGGGAGGTTACAATGAAAAAAATCCTGATAGTTGATGATTCTGCACTCACGAGAAGAGTGCTCTGTGATATAATAAATTCCGATGAACGTTTTGAAGTGACCGCAAAGGCGAATAACGGCCTTGAAGCGCTGGATATCCTGGAAAAAGAAAGCTTCGACGGAATAGTTACGGACATCAACATGCCGAAGATGAACGGTCTGCAGTTTTTAAAGGAGTTAAAAACCCAGAAACGTCCGGAACCGGTAATGGTGCTTTCAAGCGATACCGCAGAAGGTGCGAAGGTCACGATGGATGCGCTGGAGCTGGGGGCAGTCGATTTTATACAGAAACCCCAGGCCTCCATATATTCCAAAGATGAGGACTTTATAAAAAGGTTTTTCGATATACTCGAAGCGGTGGTCTTTTCCAACAGGAAGGCAGCCGCCAATGTGCTAAGGAACTCGCCGGCGATAAGACCCGGAGGCAATATAGTCAAACTGGCACCGGGTGTCAAGATAGAAGGCAAGGGCAACAAGCTGGTGGCGATAGCCAGTTCCACCGGGGGACCGAAAGCCCTGCAGGCGGTGATTCCGAGGCTGCCGAAGAACCTGGATGCGCCGGTAATGATAGTACAGCACATGCCGGTAGGCTTTACCAAATCCCTTGCAGACAGGCTGAACGCCATGAGCGAAGTGACTGTCAGCGAGGCGGCGGACGGAGAATTTCTCGAAAAAGGGCATGTATATATCTCTAAGGGCGGAGCCCATATGAAATATGAGGAATACCACGGACGTGGGAGGATCATATACACTGATGAACCCTCAAGAGAAGGCGTAAAGCCCTGCGCCAACTATATGTACGAATCTCTTGCGGCAAGCCCCTTCCATTCCATAGTATGCGTGGTGCTGACGGGAATGGGCAAGGATGGCACCGAAGGGATAAAAGCACTGACAAAAGCGAAGAAGACCCATATTATAGCCGAAGATGCGAAATGCTGCGTCGTAAACGGCATGCCCGGGTCCATAGTAGCAACCGGACTTGTAAATGAGGTCGCAGACCTTGATTTAATAGCACAATCAATCCTAACAAACGTGGGGGTAAGATGAGATGGATGTAAGCCAGTATTTGGACATTTTCCTTGACGAGAGCAAGGAGCACCTGCAGAATCTGAACACCAGCGTCCTGAACCTCGAGCAGGATGCAGAAAATCCCGAGACCATAGGCGAGATATTCCGTTCGGCCCATACCCTTAAGGGAATGGCCGGAACCATGGGCTTTAAGCGCATGCAGACACTGACCCATGATATGGAAAATGTTTTCTCCGAAGTACGTGACGGCAACCTGAAGATCAATGCAGGAATGATCGATGTGCTGTTCCGCTGCCTGGATGCTCTGGAAGAATATGTGTCCATCATTCAGGAGACTTCCGATGAAGGTGACAACGATAACGAGCCTATCATAAAGGAACTCAACGACATTCTTGCCAGCAAGGGCAGTGAGGATGCCGCAGCAAAAGAAGAAACCGCCGCAAAGCCGGCTGCTGCAGAGAATACCGCAGCAAGCACTTCGTTCTGGAGCGGAAGGGAACTCACCGAAGAAGAGCAGAAGTCCATGGAAGATGCGATGATGGCCAATAAGAAGATATATGCCGTCACCGTTTATGTCGAGGAAAACTGCCTGCTTAAGGCTGCAAGAGCTTTCCTTGTATTTAAGGCTATAGAAGAAAACTCTGAGATCATAGCTGCCGATCCTTCCACCCAGGATATAGAAGATGAGAAATTTGATCTTCAGTTCTCATTGATTATTTCATCCGAGGGTGAACTGGAGCCCGTACTTACGGCTATCAAAGGCGTATCCGAGATAGCAGACGCCAAGGGCGGCTTATTTGATGCGGACAGCATAGGCGAGAGCGTTGATAGCACCGAAACCGCAGCTCCCGAAGAGAAACAGGAAGAAGCAGTCACGGAAGCCGTTGCTCCGGTTACGGCACCTGTTACGATAGAAGCTCCTAAGAAAGCCGAAGAGAAGAAGGCACCGGCCAAGACCGGCGGCGAAAAGAAGAGCGGCAAGCCTGCTGTGGGCCGTTCGGTACGTGTGGATATAGAGAAACTCGATTCACTGATGAATCTGGTGAGCGAGCTTATCATAGCTAAAAACTCACTGGTCAGCGGTGCTACAAACGCAGGCGAGAACAGCGGCGCGCTTCATGACCAGATCGAATACCTTGAGAGTGTTACCACCAATCTTCATGAGTCTGTCATGAAGGTACGAATGGTTCCCATTGAGAGCGTTGTCAGCAAATTCCCGAGAATGATAAGGGATATCTCAAAGCAGCTGAACAAGCCCATGGAACTGTTCATGAGCGGTGAAGAAACCGAACTTGACCGTACCGTGGTTGATGAGATAGGCGATCCTCTTATGCATATGCTGAGAAACAGCGCGGACCATGGTCTGGAAATGCCGGATGTCCGTATTGCAAGAGGCAAGCCCGAGTCCGGTTCCATCTATCTGGATGCTTATCAGGACGGTAACAACGTTGTTATCGAAGTAAGGGATGACGGTAACGGTATCGATGTAAATGCCGTACGCGAAAAAGCAATCGAGCGCGGCGTAATGACAGAAGAGCAGGCCAATAACGCGGATGATTCCGATATCATCAATCTGCTGTTCCTGCCCAGCTTCTCAACGGCCAAGAAGGTTTCGGACCTTTCCGGAAGAGGAGTCGGTCTCGATGTCGTAAAATCAAAGATAGAAGCACTTTCAGGTGAAGTTGATGTCAAGACGAAGCTCGGCGAAGGTACCACCTTTACCATCAGACTTCCGCTGACCCTTGCTATCATCCAGGCACTGATGGTTGTTGTAGGCGGCGAGAAGTACGCCATAGCACTTTCGGGCATAACCACCATAGAGAATATCGAACCCAGCGAAGTGAAGACAGTACAGTCGAAAGAAGTGATCAACCTGCGTGGCAATGTTATACCTCTTGTCAGACTTGATGAGGTACTCGACATAGAATCCACCCGTGATCCCGCATCTTCGATGGTAGTGGTAATAGCAAAGAAGGGCGAAAAACTTGCAGGCCTCGTTGTAGATGAGCTGATAGGCCAGCAGGAAATAGTTATCAAGTCCCTCGGCAAATATATCAACAAGTGTAAATTCATCAGTGGTGCTACGATCCTCGGCGACGGTGAGATCGCGCTGATCATCGACACCAACGCTTTGATATAAGGAGGGAGGAACAGTCATGGCAAACGAATTAAGCACAAACGTAAATACCAATGAACTTACACAATATATTGTGATCAAGATCGGTGATGAGCAGTACGGTATAGATATCAAGTATATCGATAATATCGTGCGTCTCCCCCAGATCACAAGAGTACCCAAGGTTCCCGCGCATTTCCTCGGTGTTATCAATCTTCGAGGTGAAGTGATCCCTGTTATGAGCCTCAGGATCAAGATGGGCCTCGAAGCTGATTCACCCAACAAAGACACGCGTATCATCATCATCAAGATGGCTCAGTACGAAGCTATCGGAATGATGGTGGATTCGGTCAAGGAAGTGGTAAACCTTTCTTCCGAAATGATAGAGGCGATGGGAAACGACAAGAGAGAAGAAGCAGCATATGTTCGAGGAATAGGCAAGCATGACGGCGGACTTATTTCACTGTTGGATCTGGAGCTGATACTTCAGGAGATCCAATAAAAGCGGGAGGTGGATATGGCGGATAATAATCAGATGACAATTGACACCATGTCGAACCAGTATTTTGATGTACTGAAGGAGATCGGCAACATAGGAGCCGGAAATGCCACAACGGCACTTTCGACCATGTTGGGCATGAAGGTCGATATGAAGGTTCCCCAGGTGCGCCTTATGGAATTCAAAGAAGTCGGTACCACTATGGGCGGCGAGGAACAGATAGTAGCCGGTATATACCTGGTCGTTGACGGGGATATACACGGAAGCATCATGTTCGTCCAGAAAAAGGAATCGGCGCGTGCCATGGTACAGAAGCTCATGGGCATGCCGCCTGAGGGTGATGATTTCACGGAGATGGAGCAGTCGGCGCTTATGGAGATAGGCAATGTCATCACTGCAGCTTATCTTAATTCCCTGTCCACACTGACGAATCTCACCATATATCCGTCAGTGCCTACGATATGCATAGATATGGCAGGCGCTATTCTTTCTGTTCCGGCTATTGAATTCGGAGCAGTTGCTGATAAAATGTTACTTATACAGACTGATTTTTCCGATGATGATACTCTGTCGGGATATTTTATCCTTGTGCCGGATGAAGAATCGGATGCGAAGATATTACACGCTTTAGGATTTTAAGCAGGAGTCGGATTATGCCTCAAACGGTAAAAGTAGGAATTGCAGATCTTAATGTGGTAAAAGCTCCCGACATGATCACAACCATAGGGCTGGGATCTTGCGTAGGAATAGCCATACGTGATGAACAGACAGGTATCGGCGGACTTGTGCATATAATGCTGCCCAACAGTAAAGAGGTTAAGTCCAATGAGAATAAGGCTAAATTTGCCGACACCGGTATACCTGAGCTGGTAAGCCGCCTGGAAAAAATGGGTTGCATGAAAAGACGTATGGTAGCCAAGATAGCCGGCGGTGCAACCATGTTCGCTTTCCAGTCAAAAACGGAGCTGTCCGGTATCGGTGACAGAAATGTGGCAGCAACCAAAGAAGCACTGAGAGCTCTCGAGATACCTATAAAAGCAGAGGATACAGGCGCCAATTACGGAAGGACTGTGGTCTTCCATCCCGACAGCGGAGATTATGAGATAAAGGCAGTCGGCAAGCCGCCTAAGGTGATCTGATGGCAGAGATACACGGCAAGATCAATAACCTGAAGACTAAAATGCTGCCGCCGCTTCTGATGATGTTAGGAGGGGCGGTCGCACTCGTTATGTGTCTGATAAGACGCGTTGAATTCATAAAAATGCTCGTAGTCCTGCTTATTACGCTTTTCTGCTTTGCTGTGATAGGAACGATAATAAAATGCGTCGTGGACAGATTCAACATGCAGAACAGCTATGAAGATTATCTTCAGGAGACCGGGGCTTTCACTGACGACGGCGATCTGATGCAAAAATAATGATACCATAAATATCAGGGGGGTTAAGGAACACCGATGGACGAAGCCGGTAAAAAAAGATTATGGGATGATTATATGAGACAGGGCACGTCCCAGCTCAGAGAGAAACTCATCATAGAGTATTCTCCTCTTGTCAAGCTGGTTGCGGGCCGTCTTGTCATGTATCTCGGCTATAATGTGGAATATGAAGAACTCTGCAGTTACGGCATTTTCGGGCTTATAGATGCGATAGATAAATTTGATCCGAGAAAGGGCATTAAGTTTGAAACTTATGCATCCCTGCGTATCCGCGGCGCCATACTTGACCAGATAAGAAAAAACGACTGGATACCCAGGACTATCAGACAGCGTCAGAAACAGCTGGATACTGCTATAAAGGATATCGAAGCACAGACCGGAAGACCTGCGACGGATGAAGAGATTGCAGCCGCCTTAGGCATCAGCGATGATGAACTGACCGACTGGCAGTCCCAGATGAAACTCACGAATGTGGTATCACTTAATGAGTTTATGGAATCCGGTGCCGAAGTGGCCGGAGATTCCAGCATGGGCGGGCATTTCGCATCGCCCGAAGAGGTGATGGAAGATTCCGAACTTAAGGAAATGCTTGCGGAATCCCTTGAAATGCTTACCGAAAAAGAGAAGAGCGTTATACTGTTTTATTACTATGAAGAACTGACACTTAAGGAGATCGCGTCCATACTTGAAGTCAGCGAATCGCGTATCTCCCAGCTGCATACCAAGGCGTTACAGAAAATGCGCGGCAGACTCGGCGACTACATAGGTATACTTACAAAAGCCGTTTGATCAACGAAGCTGTTATTCAGAAGGCTTATGATACGAGGGGGTTATGATGAACGGATATTTTCAGATACTCATAAATGAAAAAGCGACTTTCTTGCGGGTGTTCCCGGCAACCGAGGGCGGCGCGGAGGTAACTGCCCAGGAAGTGATGAATTATCTCGCAATGAAGAAGATTCCTTATGATATAAAGGAACTTGCGGTATATTTCAATGCGGGTGATTTTTCGAAGCCTGCATTACTTTGCCGCGAAACTATACTTCCGGTTTCCGAATCCTGCATTATCACCTGCGATCCGGATTTCATGGGAGCTACTGCCAGATTTTATCCGCCTTCAAACGGAGGGCGCCCCTACGATAAAGAAGGCATACTCAGTGAATGCCGCCTGGCCAAGATCGCTTACGGTGCAGATGAAGCGGTGATCGAGAAGTTCCTTAAAGAGAGAAAGTACTGCACTGATTACAGGATAGCTAAGGGAACGCCTGTAAAGGAGGGCACTGATGCGGTCATCACCTATTTCTTTAATACGGATAACAGGGTGAGGCCTACGCTTAACGAAGACGGCACAGTGGATTTCCACAATCTCAACCTGGTGAACCACTGCAAAGAGGGCGAACTGCTCGCAGAATTGACCCCTGAAGTCAAAGGAACCCCCGGAACAGACATCCGCGGTTTTGAAATAAGGCCCAAGGATGTGAAGCGCGCAACGCTTGCTTACGGGCTTAACATACAGCTGAGTGAAGACCGGTTAAGGCTGACTTCCAAAGTCAATGGTCACGTGACATTAACAGGCGGAAGAGTCTTCGTTTCGGATGTGATGGAAGTCGTGAATGTTGATAATTCAACAGGCGATATCGAATATGAAAGTGCCGTACTGATCCAGGGTAATGTTAATTCCGGCTTTTCAGTAAAGACAAAGGGTGATATAGAAGTAAGAGGCACAGTGGAAGGTGCTACCCTTGAGGCCGGCGGAAACATAATCCTGCAGCGCGGTATCAACGGAATGGGCAAAGGTAAGCTGAAAGCAGGCGGAAATATAATCGCCAAGTTCATGGAAAACTGCACTGCCGAAGCCGGCGGATATGTGGAGACCAATTCCATACTGCATTCAAAAGTAACAGCGGGAACAGATATTAACGTTATGAGTAAGAAAGGCTTCATTACCGGTGGTTCGGTTACGGCTCTTTCCACCATTAGGGTTAAAACCCTGGGATCCACCATGGGTGCCGATACCAGTGTAACGGTAGGCGTCAATCCCCAGGTGCTGTCACGTATAGGCGAACTTAATAAAGAAGTGGCCGATGCGGAGAAGAATCTCAAGACCATGCTCCCGGTGCTTGAAGCGACCAAAAAGAAACTTGCCGCAGGCGAAAAGTTCCCGCCCGAGAAAATGAAACAGATACAGACACTGGTTGCTACCATCAAGCATTCCCAGGATGTTCTGGCAGGTTCGGGTGAAGAGCTGCAGTCTTTGAAGAGCATGATGAGTGAAGGTGAATCTGCCTCCGTTGAAGTAAAGGGCGAAGTATTCCCCGGCGTTATAATAAACATATCCGATGTATCGATGATAATAAAGGATTCCTATAAATACTGCCGCTTTATCAAGAAACAGGGAGATGTACGAATGGCAGCACTTTAAGGAGGAAAAACTATGGCTATCGGTATGGTGGAAATGCAGGGAGCTATTCCCAGAGTACAGGATTTTCAACAGTTTCAGCAGAATGAAAATGATAAAGTCCTGATCTATCATGATAATCAGGCCATGAACATGGACGAAAAGGTCGATAACGACAACAATGCGGTCCATGAAAAAGAAGACGCCTACAAGAGCAACGATTCAAAAGAAAGAAATAAAGAATACGGCGAGTCCGAAAAGCGGAAGAAAAAGAAGAAGGAAAAGCCTGAAGACCGCATAATAGAAAAGAAAAAAATGTCTTTTGACATAAAGATTTGAGGAAGAAATGACAGCATTTGAGATAATTCTCCTGGTAGTGGGACTGATCATATTTGTAATCAGTTTCTTTTTGCCGGGAGGCAGTAACGAAAACAACGAAATAAACACTGAACAGCTCGGGACCGAAGAACTCAGGTCCCTTATCGACGAAGAACTGGCCAATTCCAAGAGCCGCCTGGATGAGATGACCGATGAGACCATCGAATATTCCATGGAAAAGGCAGAACGCACTCTCGAGCGTATAACCAATGAAAAGATAATGGCTATCGGAGATTATTCCGATGCTGTTATGTCAGGTATCAGCAATTCCCATCAGGAAAACATGTTTTTGCATGAAATGCTCGGACGCAATAAGGACGAGCTTACGGACCTTTTGAATCACGCCGACCAGACAGCACGGGATGCTCAGGTCCTTTCAAACAATGCATATGATCTGGCTTCGGCTGCAAAGCAGATGGCTGAAAATGCATATGAGCAGGCACAGGCAGCCGGTGACCGTGCAGTATTTGCCGAGGAAAAGATGATCGATGCCAAGAAAGTTATTAAAACAGATGAGATCGATGCATATGATGCCGAACCTGCTGATGTTTATTACGCAGAGGAAGAGGAAGAAGAGCCTGCCCCCCTTCCGGTTAAAAAGCCTGTAAGGCGTACACGTAAGAGCGCTTCTTCAAGGAGCAAGCTCAGCGGTCAAATGAGCATTCCGGAAGAGCTTTTCCCCAAGGATCAGGACAGCATAGACCTCAATTTTTCCGGCAGTGATGCTTCGGAAGAAAACAATAACGAAAAGATACTCAGCATGCACCGCATGGGCCGCTCCAATATGGCGATTGCCAAGGAACTGGGTCTGGGACTCGGTGAAGTGAAACTCGTGATCGATCTTTTCGAAAACTCGTGACAGGAACATTTTAAGGAAAGTACTTATGAATCTTAAGTTTTATCTCAGGGGCCTGGGAATAGGCATGACGGTGACCGCATTGTTACTGCATTTTGCGCCCCGTGAAACTCCCGAAATGAGTGAAAAAGAAATAATAGAGAAGGCAAGAGAACTGGGGATGACCGAGAAGGTGACCCTGGGTGACGTTGTTGTTGAGATGGATAACAAGACTCCGACACCCGCACCGGTGATCACTGTAGTTGCAAAGACTACGGCTACACCTACGGAGAAGCCTACTGCAACACCGACGGATAAGCCGGAAGATACGCCGACGCCCGAGGATAAAGCGACGCCGACAGATAAACCGACAGCTACGCCTACCGAGAAGCCGACATCTACACCGACAGCGGAACCTACGGCAACTCCTACGCCTAAGGCTACCGCGACACCGACTCCGAAACCTACGGAAAAGCCGCCGGCTACGCCTACTCCTGAGCCGACTGCGACTTCCACACCTACGCCGAAGCCCACGGCAACGACAACGCCTACACCCAAGCCTACGGCGACACCTACTCCGGAACCGACGGCTACACCTACGCCGAAGCCCACGGCTACGCCGACTGTAGCGCCTACGGAAGCACCGGCAGATGACGGCTCACCGAAGTCGCTTAATAATGACACAATAGAGATATCAGTAACTCCGGGCGACAGTTCTTATACAGTTGCCAAGAGACTGGCAGATGCAGGGGCAGTTCCTTCAGCTGCAGAATTTGATGAATTCCTTTGCAAAAACGGCTATGACAGAAAGATTTCAACCGGCATGCATAAAATTCCGGCACACACTTCTTACAAGAGGATAGGGGAGATATTATCCGGAAAAAAATAGCTAAAAAACAGTGCTCTGAACTAAAAATTATTCTTGTAAATAACAGGTGTTTAGTTTATAATTTAAACATCTGAAATAAATATACAAACGGAGGTAAGCCATGATTCAATTGATCGTCGGAAAAGAAGGAAAGGGCAAGACTAAGGAAATGCTCGACAAGGTCAATAAGGAGATCACACAGGCCAGCGGTAATATCGTTTATCTCGATAAAAATGCCAAGCATATGTATGAACTGAACAACAAAATAAGACTCGTGGATGTATCTGATTTCGACTTCAACACAAGCGAAGAATTCTACGGTTTCATCTGCGGTATCATTTCACAGGACCATGATCTGGAACAGCTTTATTTCGACAATTTCAAGAGGATCGGCTGCGTAGCAGATGATGCTATCGAAGCAGTTCTGACCAAATTTGAAAAGCTCAGCGAGAAAACGGGCGTTGATTTCTGCTTCAGCATGGCTGTAACAGAGGCCGAGGTACCCGCATCCTTCAAGGAGAAGATCATCGTTTCCCTGTAATAGCGGACATCAGTGGTCATTAGGCAATGAAAAGCGAAGGTAGCACAACAGGAACAATCAGTTCAAAGTGGCGAAATGTATTTGTCTTTATTTTGCTCATCATGTTGTGCTATCTTATTTTTTTGCTTTACAGGGTCGTTACCCGCAGGGATGTCTCTTCATATCAGGTCATATCCGGTTCCCTGGCACTTAACAATTCATACCGTGGCCTGGTACTCAGGCACGAAGATATCTACACTTCCGCAAGCAGCGGCTATATCACTTATTTTGCAAGAGAAGGCGAACATGTAGGCGTCGGTGATCTGGTCTTTGCAGTGGATCAGACCGGTGACAGCTTAAAGAGCCGTGAGGAAAAAGCCGGTGAAAATATGCTCAGTGATTCCGAATTATCGGGACTGCGCACCCAGATAGCCAATTTTGCCACAGGATTTAAGCCCTCGGTATTCTATGACAGTTATGATTTTTCCTATGATATCAACGGTTCGCTGCTGAAACTTGCCAACGAAAATGTTCTCAATATACTCTCAGGCATCAATGGTGCATACGCCTCGGATCTGGTAGGTCTGATCTATGCCAACCGTCCGGGCTATATCGTTTATTCAACCGACGGTTATGAAACCCTGACCCAGGATATGGTGACCGAGGACAGCTTCATCGAAGATACCTATGAGAAGAACCAGCTGAGCGCCGATGCGCTGTTAGACGCAGGCTCTCCGGTCTTCAAACTGATAACCGACGAAGAATGGTCCATAGTGGTGCCGATGGAACGTAAGAGGGCAGAGGACATGATAGGCGGAGGCAATGTAAAAGTCCGCATCCTCAAGACCCAGCAGGATATTTACGCGACTCCCGAAGTAGTATTCCATGATAATGATACGAGCTACGTATTTTTGCATTTCAACAATTCGGTCGTGAATTATTATTCTGACCGTTTCCTTGACATAGAATTCTCGGATTCCAATGAAAAAGGCCTGAAGATACCTTTGTCATCAATAGTCCATAAGCAGTTTTTCCTGGTTCCCAAAGAATATGCCGTTGATAAGGGCGAGAATAACCAGTATATATTCTTGAGAAAAACCTTCCTTGAGGACGGTACGGTATCCTCGGAGCGTATGAATATTGAGGTTTATTCTGAAGATGATGAAAACTATTTCGTTGATGATACCCAGCTGAGGATCGGCGATTATCTGTTGAAAAACGATAATCTGGAAGAATTCCCGGTCAGCAAACGCGGCGAATTGACGGGAGTTTACAACATTAATAAAGGTTATGCCGATTTCAGACAGATCGTGATCCTGTATCAGAATGATGAATATGCGATAGTAAGATCAAATACGGTATATGGTCTTAGCGAATATGATTATATAGCACTGGATTCATCGAGTTTGACGGATGATGCATTTGTATTTGAATGAGAAGATTGTCCTCAATTGTTTTAGTAAATTTTTGTTACGCAGGAATCAATGTAAATAAATCGTGGCAAATGGGGTTCAAAGCAGCGAAGCTGCTATGAACTGTTGCGCAAAAATCGTCTTGGCAAGCTGGCTTGCCGGAGCGATTTCTGCGCAACGTAGTTCTGCGATCTTATGATCGCAGAACCCCATTTGCATTCGAGATTATCATTTGCCGCGAGCAACAAAGCCTGCAAAATACTTACATAAAGCATATTCGTCACCATCCCGGGAGGATCAATATGGAAATTCAAATCGAAAAAGGAAGCGAAGCATTTTTCCGTGAATTCGTAAGCCTGCAGTTCCAGGGGCGTCACTTGATCAAAGATCCTGAACGTAAATTCAAGGATATGTTCAAGTCCTCACGGAATACGCTGATACTATGCATTATACTGTTGATATGGCAGACGGCAATGCTTAAATTCAATGGTCCCAAAACTTTTCTGTATATACTGATAGGCTGCACGGTCATGCTGTTTATCATGATAATATTTTCGTTTTTTATCATGAATAAGAATCTGAAAACCTTTCTTGCCAAAAACGCACCGTCAACCCTCAGTCTGTCGGCTGAAGGTATCGAAAACACCACGAACGAAGGCGAAAAGGTGGCAATACCCTGGAGTAAGATAGCATATATCAGAATATTCAAGGAAATGATGGCATTTATGCCTCATGATATCAGCGGCATTATAATCGGCCTGGATTCCAAATATGCACCGCAGATCATGGACTGGATCACCCAGAATAATATCAATATACGTTTTATCGCAGGAGAAAAGAAATGATCAGAGAAAATCTTGAGCAGATCAATAAAAACATAGAAAATGCCTGTAAAAATGCGGGCCGCGAGCTTTCGGAGGTACATCTGATCGCTGTCAGTAAGACAAAGCCCGTGGAAATGCTTAAAGAAGCCTATGATGCAGGCTGCCGTCTGTTCGGGGAGAACCGCGTCCAGGAACTTACCGAAAAGATGCCCGTATTGCCGGATGACATCAAATGGCACATGATCGGCCATCTGCAGACCAATAAGATCAAATATATCATAGGAAAAGTTGCACTTATCCACAGTGTGGATACCTTGCATCTGGCAGAGGCCATTGATAAGGAAGCTGCCAAGGCCGGCTGTACCCAGGACGTCCTGATCGAGATCAACGTTGCCGGAGAATCCTCAAAATTCGGCACAGCTGATATGGATGTCAATAAACAGCTCATTAAAGACGTTTCGGAATTAAAAAATCTTAAGCTCAAAGGTCTGATGACCGTGGCGCCGTACACGGATGATCCCGAAGAAAACCGTGTGTATTTCAAAACATTAAAAAAACTTGCTGATGATATGCGTGAATATTTTGACGGCGAACCCGTTTTATCCATGGGCATGACCGGTGATTATATGGTCGCCGTTGAGGAAGGCGCAACCTATGTACGTGTAGGTACAGGATTATTCGGAGAGCGTAATTATAACTTTTAATTATATTACGGAGATATTGAATAATATCTCCGTATTTTTTTTATAATTTCTTTGAAAACCTTGATTTTATCGCATTTATAATCGATCATCCGCATCTTCTTACGAATAGTTGAGGGCCGGTTTTTGGCCCTCAACTATTCGTAAAAGATGCCTTTTGCGAATAGTTGTGTATAGCTTTGAATCCCCCTCTTTTGTTAAGATTTTACCGCTTTTTGGTATTTTATTGACATTCTAATCCTGAAAAAGTAAAATCTAAATATCAAATATCAGGAGGTATTTTATCATGGCTTGTTTTCTGGTTCCTACCACAGAAGCTGTTATAACTACAGCAATACGCAAAGGCATTGAGATAAAAAACGGTCCGGATGCCGCAAAAAAGATCGACGAAGGCAAATTACCTTTTACAAAAAAAATGAGATGGCTTGAGAACATGCTCT
>JAILES010000090.1 GCA_024687205.1 Lachnospiraceae bacterium | reverse complement strand
GTTGAGAAAGAGATACCTGCCGCGGACCTGGTAGTCGGTGATTATGTGATACTGGAAGCGGGACGGGTGATCCCCGCAGATCTGCATCTGGTACAGACAAGCTCACTGAAGGTTAACGAATCGGCACTTACGGGTGAGAGCCTTGCAGTTGAAAAGGACTGTAACGATAAGAGTGATGAAAAGACGCCTCTCGGAGACCGCAGGGACAAGGTCTTTATGTCCACGCTGGTGGAATACGGAAGAGGCGAGGGCGTAGTAGAGAGGATAGGTGACAATACCCAGATAGGCAAGATCTCCGGCATGCTCAACAGCATTACCAAGCAGGAGACACCGCTTCAGAAGAATCTTAACAGCATTTCGATGGTGCTGGGTATCGCAGGCGTGGTACTCTGCATTCTCATGTTCGTATGCCAGATCTTTATCTATGATACCGAGATCATAGAAACTCTGATGATCTCCATAGCCTTTGCGGTGGCGGTCATTCCCGAGGGACTGGCAACCGTGGTGACTCTGGTGCTTTCCGCCGGCATACAGAAGATGAGCAAACGAAACGCCATAGTCAAGCAGCTGCATGCGGTTGAGACTCTCGGCGCCGTCAATGTCATCTGTTCCGATAAGACCGGTACCTTGACACAGAATAAGATGACCGTAGTCAGATGGTACCTCTGCGGAGAAGAAAAGGAAGCGGGCAAAGTGAAGACGGAGGATCCGGTCTTCTCGAAACTGCTGACGGGCTTTCTGGCATGTAATGATGCGAAGTATTCGGAAGAGACCGGCGAGGAGATAGGCGATCCCACGGAGACCGCATTTATCAAATATGTTAAGGATAACAAGCTGGGCTATGATGAGATAATGTCCGGTATAAGCCGTTTTGACGAGATCCCCTTTGATTCCGACAGGAAGATGATGACCACGCTGGACAGGGTGGAAAAGGGCGGCAGTACGGTCAATGTATCTTTCACCAAAGGCGCAATAGATTCGGTGATCGTAAACTGCGACCGCATCCTGGATGAGAAGGGCGTAAGGAAGATAACGAACGAAGATGTGCTGCTGGCAAGCCACTGCGCGGAAAAGATGAGTTCCGAGGCATTAAGAGTTCTCGCTCTTGCATATCGTGAAGGTGATGAGAAGCCCCAGGAGAAAGATATGATCTTTACCGGCCTGGCAGCCATGATCGATCCGCCCAAAGAGGGAGTTAAGGAGACCGTGGATCAGTGCCACCATGCAGGTATCGATGTGGCCATGATCACCGGGGATCATAAGATCACTGCCTTTGCCATAGCAAAGGAACTGGATATAGCAACGGACATATCCCAGAGCATCTCGGGTGCCGAGATCGATGCGACGGATCCGGAAGAGTTTAAGAAGAATGTCCTTAACTACCGCGTCTTTGCCAGGGTGTCCCCGGAGAACAAGGTCCAGATAGTGCAGGCTTTTCAGTCCCACGGCAAGATCTGTTCCATGACCGGAGACGGCGTGAATGATGCACCGTCGCTTAAGGCTGCCGATATAGGCGTGGCCATGGGCATAGGCGGTACCGAGGTGGCAAAGGATGCCGCCGAGATGATACTTGTGGATGACAATTTCATCACGATCAAGAATGCCGTGATGGAAGGAAGAAACCTGTTCAACAATATCAAGAAATCCGTGGTCTATCTGTTGCGATCCAACTTCGGAGAAGTGGTGCTGATGGCATCCGCGATCTTTGCGGGACTGTCCGCTCCGCTCTCTACGATACAGATACTCTGGGTGAACCTGCTTACCGATACGGCGCCTTCACTGGCACTGGGCATGGATACGGGATCCGATTCGGTAATGAACGAGAAACCGAGAGATGTGAAGAGCGGGATACTTAATAAGGGAGATTATCTCAATATAGTGATACAGGGCGTCATAAGCGGATGCGCAGCCCTGCTTGCTTTTCTGCTTCCTTATATAGCAAGATACGGGGCAAACGATATAGGCGGCGTGATAAACAGCGATCCCGAACTGTTGAGACTGTGCAGGACATACTGTTTCAGCACCCTGGCAGTAAATGAGATGCTGATGGCTTATGTCTGCAAGACAAAGGGAAGCCTTGCGTTTGCAACAAAGGAATCATGGAATAATAAGATACTCAATATCATCACACTGGTCGGTATAGCGCTGCAGCTTTCCGTGCTGCTGATCCCGCCTCTTCGCTCACTGCTTAAACTTGCCGAAGTAGGTCTCGGGGATATACTCATGATCATACTGATCGCTGTTGCCGGAGTGATGGTAAATGCGGCTATAACACTTGCAAAGGAAAGACTGGACATAAAGAGGGAAAGAAACATCTGAGGATACTGAGGCAGTTGGATGAAAGAAAAAACGGGGACAGGCATAAACCGTAAAAAACAGAATATGGTCTCTTCGCTTATCTGTGCAGCGGGTATAGCGTTGAACCTGCTGCTTTCCGCAGGGGTGTCAGCCCTCGGCCTGCCGCTGTATCTTGATACGGTGGGAACCGTTGTGGTCGCTGCCACCGGCGGATATCTTCCCGGTGTATTCGTGGGCTTCGTTACCAATATTTTCAAAAGCATTACGGATCCCTCATCCCTTTACTACGGGATACTCAACGTGCTCATTGCCATTGCGACAGCCTTCCTTGCTGAGCGGGGATACTTCAGGAAATTAAGCGGCATCATAGAAATGATCATAGTGTTTGTCCTGATAGGCGGCGGTCTGGGTGCCTTTATTCCCTGGTTCATGGAGGGGGTAAGCTATGACAGCGAGTCGCTGGGCGGTATGCTGATGCAGACCGGATTATTCGGACCCTTTGTTTCACATTTCCTTTCAAGCATTTTGCTTGATCTGCCGGATAAAGCAGTAACGGTGGCGGCAGCTGCCCTGATCTTAAAACTGATACCTCAGAAACTGTATCCTTATTTCAGCTTCAATCTCTGGATGCAGAATCCCACAAAAGAAGAAGCGGAGAATTCACAGACGGCGGCAGGATCCGGTTCCCGTATACTGTCCTTAAGGGTCAAGACACTGCTGGTGCTGTTTTTATCGCTTATGATCGTTGCCGTAGTGGGTACTTTGATCAGCGGCCGTATATATCATAAAGCCATACTGAACGAGCATAAGGAGCTTGCAAAGGGTACGGCAAAGCTGGCGGCCCGGTCGATAAACGGTGACCGCGTGGATCTGTACCTGAATACAGGCGGAATAACCAGGGATTATTACGAAACCAAGGCGCTTCTTGCCGATATACTTTACACTACCGATGAGATAGCTTATCTCTATGTGTACAAAATGGAGGAAGAAGGCTTCCGCGTGATATTTGACATAGATACGGAGGATACGCCTGCAGGGGAGCTGGGGGATCTGCTTCCCTACGATGAATATTTCATGCCGTATAAACCGCAGCTGCTGGCCGGTGAAGATGTGGAACCTATCATCACTGATGATGAATACGGATATCTGCTGACTGCTGCAGTACCGGTATATACATCCAACGGGAAATGTGCCTGCTATGCCATTGCCGATGTCGATATGAACAGGCTTGTTGCCAGCGAGCAGAATTTCCTGATGGAGATGATCACGGTGTTTGCGGGCTTCTTTATCCTTATATGTGCCTTCGTGATCTGGCTTCTGGATTATCATCTGATCTACCCTCTGAGAGCCATGACCACCTATGTGGATGATTTTTCGGGAACGATCGATACCCAGGAAGAGACAGATCAGTATGTCAGAAAGCTAAGACAGCTGGATATCCGCACGGGGGATGAGATAGAGCGGCTCTACAGATCGGTATGCGATATGACACTAAGCCAGGCCGAACAGATGCGCAGCATCAGGCAGCTTTCGGAATCTACGGCAAAGATGCAGGAAGGCCTTATCATCACCATGGCGGACATGGTGGAAAACCGTGACTCGGATACCGGCGCACATATCCAGAAGACTTCCGCTTACGTGGAGATCATAGCGGAGGGCCTTAAGAGAAAAGGCTATTATCCGGAAAAGCTCACTCCACAGTTTATGTCGGATGTGGTGCGTTCGGCGCCGCTTCATGATGTGGGCAAGATCAATATCCCCGACGAGGTGCTCAATAAGCCCGGAAAGCTGACGGAAGAAGAGTATGAGATCATGAAGACTCACACCGTCATCGGAAAGAAGATCATGGAGAACGCCATCAGTTCCGTGAAGGGTGAGAACTACCTGAAGGAAGCCAGGAACATGGCGGCATATCACCATGAACGCTGGGACGGAAAGGGCTATCCGGAAGGGCTTCACGGTGAGGTGATACCGCTTTCTGCGCGTATCATGGCAGTGGCAGATGTGTTTGACGCCCTCAGCTCGGCACGTGTATATAAGCCTGCTTTCCCGCTGGAGAAAGCTCTTGCGATAATAGAAGAAGGTTCGGGAACGCAGTTTGATCCCAAGTGTGTTGAAGTGTTCATGGAATCCCTTACGGAAGTAAAGGTAGTCCTGAAGAAGTATAACCAGGATGTGTAACGGAGGAAGAGCCCGAGGATGAACAAAGTACTGATAATACTTGTCATTATACTCATAGCGGGACTGATACTGTGGTGGATAAAGACAGGCAGTGTCCTGCGCAGGCAGCAGAGAGAGATACAGAAACTGCGGCAAGAGGCTAAAGGAGCCAACAGGGCCAAGACGAGATTTCTTGCCAATATCTCAAAAGAACTGCTGGTGCCGATAAATACGATACTCGGCATGGATGAGATGATACTGCGGGACGATTCAAAGGATGTGCCCAAGACTTATCATATGTCCATGGTCAATTATGCCCTGGATATAAGGAGATCAGCGGAATCCCTGCTGGGACTGGTGGGCGGTCTGCTGGAAATGTCCAGGATAGAAGCGGGCGGCATGGAACTGGATGAGCAGGAATACGATACGCGGGAGCTTTTTCTCACGGTGATAACGATGTGCAGGCTCCGCAGCGACGGAAAAGGCATAGCTTTTAACGTAAGCATAGATGAGATACTGCCGAAGCGCCTGTACGGAGATGCGGGAAAGATACGCCAGATACTGCTGAACCTTCTGACCGATGCAGTAAGCTATACCGATATGGGCAGCGTGTCCTTAAGTGTTTCCGTTGAGGAACGGAGAGACAATGAGTGCAGGCTCAGCATCCTTGTGGGAGATACCGGTATGGGCATGAAGGAGGCCCAGCTGGAGAAGATCAGATCCGTTCTTGAGAATGTTGATGAAAAGATGAATGATAAATCCTTTGCCGAAGATTCGGGACTGGGGATATCCGGAGCTTTTGCGAGCCTTATGGGCGGAAAGCTGGAATGCAGGAGTACTTACGGTGAAGGAACAGAGTTTATCCTTACTCTTGCCCAGAAGATAATCGATCCCACACCTGTGGGCAGTATTGTGGAAACGGAGACAACGGCACAGCGGGGAGCCTATGCACCGCAGTTTGTGGCGCCTGACGGAGATGTGCTGATAGTCGATGACGACCGCATCAGCGTAAGCGTGATCAAAGGACTGCTTAAGCCTACCGGGGTATTTGTTACCACGGCTGTGAGCGGAGAGGAATGCATCGAAAAGATCAGGGAGAAAAAATACAACATCGTACTTCTCGGACATGTTTCCGGCAAGGCGGATGCCTGGGAGACCATTGAAAAGATCCGTGAAGAAGATACAGAGCTGCCGGTATACGCACTGACCACGAACCTCAGTGCCGGTTCGGAATACTACAGTTCAAGAGGTTTTACCGGATATATCTCAAAGCCGGTGGACAGCATTCAGCTGGAGCGCACTATCATGCGGCATATACCCGAGAATATGATGGAAAAGCAGGAGGAAACGCCGGAGGAAGCTGCAGCGAGACTGAGAAAGAGAGCGGTGGCTGATTTCATTGATACCATCGATGAGAATGTCAGTACGCTGAGGAAATACTATGAGAACAAAGATATGGAAGCCTATGGTCAAAAGGTTCATTCCATAGGCTGGTCCGCCATGATAGTAGCGGCTGCTGACCTTGTACAACTCTGCAAAGACATGGAAAAAGCCGTGAGTGAGAAAGATACGGCTTATGTTGAAGCGAATGCGGAAAAACTGATAGCGGAATATAAGGCTTGCGGTGAGAAGCTTAGAGGAGAGAAGGGCTGATGTTTGATTTTATCAGAGCTAATCAAATGGATATAATGCTGGCGCTTTGCGCAGCCTGCTGTACCATGGCGCTGATGCTGCTGTTTACAAGGTTCCTGCAGACCAGGCGTAAATGGATACTGATATGTCAGGAACTGGTCGTTATGTTCCTTTTGGGCTTCGACAGGGAAGCTTATATATATTCAGGTAATCTGACCCGCATGGGATACGTGATGGTACGCGTATCCAACTTCATGGTATTCTTCCTGACTTCGGCTGTGGTCCTCTGTTTCAATACCTATCTTATGGACTGGTTCCTTGAAAGAAAAAATATCGTGAAAATGCCGAAACGTCTCATTTTCACGGCTGTGGGGTCAGTATGCGGTATGATCATCGTTGTCATATCCCAGTTTACCGGCTGGATATACTATATAGACGGGCAGAACCGCTATTTCAGGGGCAATCTCTTCCTGATAGCTTATATCGTTCCGATCATCTGTCCGCTCATACAGTATTCGGTGATAGCCCAGTACAGGAAGATCTTCAGCCGGATGATGTTCATAGGGCTTAACCTGTATATCTTCGTGCCTATAATCATGGCACTCATCCAGCTGAAAGCCTACGGGCTGTCGCTGGTCAATATGTCGCTGGTGCTGATGTCGGTCGGTCTTTATATCTTTACCTATCTGGATATCAACGATGAGGTGGAGAGAGTACACCGTCTGGAACTGGATAATCTGCAGGAAGCAAGGAAGAGCATGGAAAGGCTTTTTGAGCAGACTGCCAGTGTAATGGTCACGGCCGTTGAGAAGAGGGATCCTTATTCAAAAGGCCGGGCGGCCAGGATCGCGGATAAGGCAGGAAGGCTTGCGGAGCGTACCGGGCATGATGAAAACTGGTGTAACAATATACGTTACGCGGCCATGCTTCACGAGGCGGGGCTGGCGGCACTTCCCGATAAGCTGATCGCCGCCGGCGGGGAGGAACTCAAGAAGATGAAAGCTGCGACCGGAGAGGAGCTTCTTTCATACATCAGCGAGTATCCCTGGCTTGCGGAAACCCTTCACAGCCTGAATGAGCATTACGACGGGAGCGGATATCCCGACGGTCTTAAGGCAGAGGAAATACCCGAGATGTCAAGGATGATAGCTATTGCGGAAGGCTTTGATTCCCTGATGAGCGCGGGGAAGGACCATTCGGCCCTGCCCTATACCGTGGCAAGA
Source organism: Lachnospiraceae bacterium (assembly GCA_024687205.1). GTDB lineage: Bacteria > Bacillota > Clostridia > Lachnospirales > Lachnospiraceae > NK4A136. The sequence continues at coordinate 62,826 of JAILES010000090.1, read as the reverse complement.
GAGGAAATGCTGAAAAAAGCCGGTACCCTTTATGATCCGGCCCTGCTCGAACAGTTAAAAATGATCCTTGATGCGGAGAATGAGGTGGCCGAGCAGGCGGCAGATTTCACGGTGGTAAAAGAGCTGGAGTGCGGAAATTACAGAGACAGGATCACCGGCGGTATAGAGGTTTCCGAGACGGAAAGCAGGATAAGTTTTAAGTGCGAGAGCGTGAAGGAGGCAGGGGAATTCAGTGAGCCTGCCATAGTGCTGTTTGATGCTTTTGACAGACATGTACATTCAAATGAAATGAGCATCGGCGAAACACATTATATGGAATACGGTGAGCTGTGGTTTGACGGACATTATGTCTGTACCGCGGCAAGACATATTGAAGCGGAAACAAGCGGCGAGGCAGGAGAAGATGACGGAAGATATCTGATCACTGCGGGCAGATATGAGGACCATATCAGGATAGTTCTGGAACATGCGGGTAAAAAAACGGAACTGTGCGTAGTGCTTCCCGACAGCACCAGGAGCAGCTATATCGGTCTTACCGGAGAGAACTGCCGCATCAGCGAAATAGAGATAGAAAAGACCGGCAGGCATTATGCCGAGGGAGATATACCGAGACTGGCCGATAAGGTGAGTTTCATAAACAGGCTGGTATCGGATATACCGAATGTGCAGGTGAATCGTTTCCGCTCGGCTTATTCCGAAGGGATACCGCTGAAGAATGAGACGAAGGTGATATTCCACAGCATGAGCCTGCCTACCTCACATCTGGTATGGCACTGTCCCCATCTGTTTATTTACAGTTCCAAAGACGGCAGGCAGGGAGGCGAAGGCTACCGCGAGTATGCGGTGATCAAGCTTGACGGCGAGAACGACTCTCCGCTGGATATAGAGAACAGCTTTGTGATGAAGAAGGGAGCTGACTTCCCGGGCTGGGAAGAATGGAAAGACAGGAACAGGGAAGGACTGGAGTACGAGCTGAACTTCAGACGGAAAGGAAATAAGCTGCGTTTTACCATGGAAAATCTGGGCATAGCCATAGAAAACACAACGATCCTGCCCGAGGACGCGGGTGAGGTCTACGCGGCGCTCACCGGCGACCAGTGTGCGTTTACGGATATAAGGATAAAGCAGGGATAAGACGCAGGGTAAAAAGAAATAATAAAGCTAAAAAGGTACACGTAACATAAACAGGAGGTATGTGAAAAAAATGAAGAGCAGAATGAAACGATGGCTGGCAATGTTTATGACGATGGTGATGACGATGAGTCAGCTGAGCGTGCCGGTTTATGCAGGGGAGCCAACGGAAACGGTGGCGGAAGATGGTGGAGAAGATGCCGCTGTACAGGCCGATGCCGAGGAAGCTGTTGTTACGGCGGAGGAGACTGTGAAACCGACGCTGAATACAGAAGTTGAAGAAACCGTCAGCGAGGTCGCCGGAAACGATGGCGAGTATCTTGTTGATGAGCAGATGCTGGCAGATTATGGTGAGAGCCTGTCAGTAAATATTGTACCGGGCTATTATTGCGCAAGAGTAGACGTGGATGGATGGGAAGGACCTGCCGATCTTCAGATAATATATTGTAGAGCCGGTGAGAAAGATCTTGTTAAAAATGCATACAGTATTTCATCCGGCAACATTATGGCCGATGGCTATAGTTTTAGTCCTGTATATAGATCAACGCAGACATACAAATTGGAGCCGGATCAGGATTACAGCTACAGACTTGCTCTGTATGTAACGGAAGGTAATGAGGGCGTATATCATTTTTTAACTAAACCCGCTGATTTCAGGGTAAAGGGGGAACTGGAAAAAGGTAAGTCACGACTGAAGATAGCGAAAGTAACATTCGACGGTGCTGAAAAAGAAGCACCTGATGGTGATTACGGTTATGGTGCTGCAAAGATAACAGTAAGCATAGAGAATCCTTTAAATGAGTTCGTCGATCCGGAAAGTATTATAATCGTAAATAAGGGACAGGAAACCACAGAGGGTATCATTCCGGAGACTCAGAGACTTACCCACTATTTAAATAATTATGACAGTAATGATTATACATTCGGAGTAAAACTCGGTTCACCGTATAAGCTCGAAAAAGAAGTGTATGTAAGGGCTTATTATGGTGACGGAAACGGGTATTATGATGAAGGCCTTGATTCCTGGATTTCAAGAGAAACGAATTCCGAAAGAAAAGGGGTAGTGTTAAAGGCCCGTGATATAGAAGACATGGGAGAACCACTGCTTGAGGTGCATGCGGAGGATACCGAGGATACTGCTATAGTACTTATCTCGGAGATAAAGCCAAGGTATGATGTGGATTGGATTAGTACGTATATCTATTACAGAAAAAAAGGGGACGTGAACTGGATCGAAAACCGGGCATTTAGCTATTCAAATATGTGTATGCATACAGTTTCCGGGCTGGATGAGGAAACCCAATATGAGTATTATTGTGTTCTTAAGGATGATGGACGTGATGTAGTTCTTAAGTCTATCGGATCGAAGGAAGATCCTGAAGAGTTTACCACAGGCGAGATAAAAAATCTTGAAGCGGAGGATTTCAAGGACAAAGCTTTTTATGAATACCTTTGCTCTCAATACGGATATAGCATAACAAGCCGGCAGCTGCAGGCGTTTACAGAGCTTTATCTGCCTGAAAATACTTACTTGGGAGTGACAACACTTGAAGATATCCCGAAGTATATGCCATATCTCAAAACTTTGCAAGTACCATATGAGAGTGTAAAAGATCTTTCGCCGCTTCTGCAGCTTGATATGTTGAAAAGAGTGACTCTCTGCGGAAACGATATAGAAGAACTTCCGGATATGACGGATGTTGACTGGGAATATCTGGATATCACAGGTAATCTTCTGAAACAGGAGACCATTGATGAAGCAAATATGGTGAATATTGCCAGTGTAGCATCCTGGGGACAGGGAACACAGAAGATAACGGCTGCCGGACAGCAGTATACCGATGGAGATAAAATACCTCTGCGGTTCTCATATGAGCATGGTGTGAATTACAGATACTATGATGCAGAAGTAAGCATAGACGGCAATAAACAAAAGATTACAGATGTGCTGAGACTTCGTACAACCGGGACTGAGAATATATATTCATATTCTCAGTACAGGAATGAGATGCTGATACCTGATCTTAAGGAGTATTTTGCCGGCCTTGAAACCGATAAGGATATTAATATCAGTATCTCAGTCCTTAATGCGGCAGGTCAAGCTGTATGTAGTGAGGACTTTAAGATAAGGTTTATAAACAGCACAGGTGATATTTACCAGGATAGTTCGAATTATATGACAATGAGTCTGGCTCATGGTTATGCTGATGATGAGCAGTTATCGGTAGCCCTGTATCAGAACGGTGAAAAACTGGTGGATGGCACAAATGCTTATTGTTATAAGGGACAGCAAAATAATTACTCATCTAAGAACGGTGATGTGGTAAATCTGTTTGACAGGGACAGTCTCAGTTTCGATATGGATTTTGAGAATCTGGAAGCCGGAGATTATGATCTGAAGATCGGAGATGTATTCTATCCCGGCAAGGTACACTATAAGAACTATGCGGAGATTCAGTATACCCTGACAGGGAAAATTGACGGATATGACAGCAGCGGAGATTATCTCTATGTAAGATTGAGAGGTAACCGTGTCGATCCCGATAAGATCTGGCCGGTGATAACGGACGGAGAAAAGGAATATACCGAAAAAGTAACAGCGGTAAAGAACGGCTACAACACCTGGATGTATAAAGTCAGGAAAACCGACAACTGGGATGAAATAGAAGAAGCAGATGATGATACGGCCTATGATATCGCTATAAGAAGTGCTGAAGGCTGTCTGCTGAAGGATAACAGGTATGGTTCAGGCAGATATGTTAAGTATAACTATAAAGGCTTAAGGGGCGGCATGACCTATGTGAAGGCCGGAGATCTTAAATCCTCACCGGTTGCAGGCATAAAGAGTGCATATTTTAATAACAGGAAGAATACCCTGGAGCTTGCGTTTACTCAGCAGACGAAGAATGAGCTGAAAGTAAATGTAAGTCTGTATAAGAATGCAAATAAGAATAAATACATGGTATATGTTGACGATTACTATGCGTCACTAGAACAGGCCGAAGAGTATGAAGGTGAGCCGGTACTTATAGCAAGCGCAGAAGGAACTGTTAAAAACGGCAGGATCAGCATGAAACTGGCAGGAACCGACGGTAAGGAATTTGTGCCGAAGCTTAGAGCATACAAGCTGAGAGTTACTGCTTCCGGTTATGATAGCGGTATATACAGGCTGTATCAGGATGAATACGGCTACTCCGATGACTTGCTTGTAGGAACAGGAGATGAAGATTACAGCTTCATAGACGGCAGTTTTGAAATGAAGCTGGACAACAATTATCTGAGAGCCGGATCTGATACTCTGGGATTCACCGCAAAACAGATTAACGGCTGCAGACCTGACGCTAACAGGCTATTTGCGGTTCTAACGACAGCTGTGAAGGTTTACGATGACGATGATGACTGGTATTACAGCTATAGATCGACAGGAGATAAGATTGAATTAACCTATAACAGTGCTACAGCTGAGTACTATGTGAGTGAATGGAAACTGAATAGGCCTTTGGAAGCAGGTGAGTATTATATCACACTTGAGGACAAGGACGGCTTCCATTATGGTTGTGAAAATGATGATGAATATGGTCAGGAATATCTGCTTTGTCCGCTTCATGTATACGCAGCTGATTATTCCGGTATGGTGATACAGAAGGCTACAGCCTTCTGGGGCTATAAGGATGAAACCCACTTTGATCCTGGCTGTGCAAGGGTCGAGGCCACCATACCGTTTATTGCAGATAAGCTTTATACGGGCGAAGCAGCCGAAAGCTTTGCAACGGAGAATCACTTATCTCTTGAGGTACGTGATTATAATAACAGACAGCTGGCAGAGGGTGTCACGGTCAAAGCCGTAGAAGCAGATAAGAACCTGTTTGCATTTGCTGTCAGCGGTCTGGATGCGGATGCAATGGCTTATTATTTCAGATTTACCCAAAACGGAAATTTGATAGAAAACTGCCATTCGGAAGGCTTTTATGAGGAATGCGGGGAGGCGGCAGCATACGGTGCAGCGGAAGAAGCAGCCTATGAGCCGGAGGAAGAAGAGGAGTATATAGGTTACTTTACAGAGAGATACGGATACCGCATGTACAGGTATGATGAGGATAACGAACCGGAGTATGAGGTTGAATACCTTGGAAGCTCTGATCATTACTACCTCCGGGGGTCACGCCGTGCCGGTATTGCTCCTTACACGGTAAGCGTATATGATCTGGCAGATCTTGAGGATCCTTTATTGGATACTGTTACCGTTACAGAAAAGGATCTGGACGGATACGCAAAATATGATCTTAAAAATGTATTTAAGGATCTGGATAAAGATGCGGTATACATGATCGAGATAGGTATGGCTTATAATGACAGCTTTACTTATTATGAAGGCTTCCTTGACGGCTGGAACAGGATCGGCAGTTATACCAAGGACGGGCAGCAGAACAAGCCCCAGCCTGACCCGGAGCCGGTGAAACCTCAGCCGGAACCGGAACCTGCCCCCGAACCGGAACCTTCTGATGTGCCCGAGGATAATCCGGTCGAAGAGCAGGCAGAAACAGGCAGCTTCCTTTTATGTTTTTATGTGAATGGTGCCCTTTATACGACTGTAAGTGTAAAGGAAGGCGAAGCTGTAACCGAGATGCCTAAGGACCCGGCAGGCATATTTCTCGGCTGGTATGAGAACGGAAAGCTCTGGGATCCCACGGCACCGGTATTTAAGAATATGAAGCTGGAGGCTCGTTTTGCTGCATCATCTCCCAGTGAGAACAAGACGGGGGTATCAGCGCTTGATGCCCAGGTTGAGATAGTTGAAGGTGAGCCTTTGTGGCTGGTAAAGGGACAGAAATTCGATCTGCCTGAGGGTGAATGGGAATCAACGGATCCTAAGGTTCTAAAGGTTAAGAAAAATGCGGCAGAAGCGAAGGCAGAGGGCAGTACGATACTCAAGAGGGAAAATCTTGTAATAACGGTCTATGTACGTAAGCCTGAGATGGAGAAGAAGAAGACGCTGATCGCAGGTGCGGCGAAGGAAAAGATCGGATTTACCTGGACGGATAAAGCTAATTATGAGGTATGCTGGTATTCTTCGGACAGCGATATCGTGAGTGTTACCGCTGACGGCGAGGTATACGGCATAGGTAAGGGAAGTGCGACTGTAACCGCATATGTTAACGGTAAAGGATACAGCTGCAAGATCACGGTCAAAGAAGCGGATAAGTCCAAGAAGGATTGGACGAAGGAAGTCATCCTGGTACCTTTGCAGAAGGATACACTGAAACTGAAGGGTTTCTCATTTAAGAATGCTACATGGTCATCGGATACCGATCCCGTAGCTGCAGAAAAACTTGAAAAGAATGAAGTGTTCAGAGACAAAGTTGTTTCCGTCACCAACAAGGGCAAGATCACAGCGATAGGAAGCGGTACTACTCATATGACGGTTACCAACAACGGTCAGAGCAGGAAGCTGACGGTAACCGTAGCTGAACCGGCAGTAAAGATCAAACACATGAATACCGGGGCAAAAGAGAAGGAAGGCATATACGGTATAAAAGGTGCTATAGTATGGAACGTATCGGATAATAAGATAGCTAGGGTTGATCAAAAGGGACGCATATGGGCCGATCAAGCCGGTAACACACTGCTTACATACAAGTGCGGCGGCTTCGAATACATGATGTATCTCTATGTAGATGAGATAAACTTCAAGGGTGAGAAGCTGTATGGTACGGCGAATCTCAGCGGAAGCGGACTGAGGTACAGACTTAATATGAAGGCTGAAAGTGCATTCTTCCTCAAGAAAGAGAATATCAGCCAGAGCGTGCTGTTTAAGAGCAGTAAGGACAGCGTGGTATTCGTGGATGAAGCCGGCGTGGTGACTGCAAGAAAGAAGGGCAAGGCGAACCTGACGGCTAAAGTGAACGGAAGAAAGATAACCATAAAGGTCAATGTGGAATAAGAAATAAAAAAAGCGGCTTCAGATATGAAGCCGCTCTTTTTTTTATGTTGTTTAAAACTTACCTGCTTTAGCAGCCTCTTCGATGGAAACTGCGGTAGAAACTGTCATACCAACCATAGGGTTGTTACCTGCACCGATAAGACCCATCATCTCAACGTGAGCGGGAACTGATGAAGAACCTGCGAACTGAGCATCTGAGTGCATACGGCCCATGGTATCGGTCATACCGTAAGAAGCGGGACCTGCTGCCATGTTATCGGGATGAAGTGTACGGCCTGTGCCGCCGCCCGATGCAACTGAGAAATACTTCTTTCCTGCCTCAAGGCGCTCCTTCTTGTAGGTACCTGCAACGGGATGCTGGAAACGTGTGGGGTTGGTTGAGTTACCGGTGATGGATACGTCAACGTTCTCTTTCCACATGATCGCAACGCCTTCGCAAACATCGTTTGCACCGTAGCAGTTAACCTTTGCACGAGGGCTGTTAGCATCTTTTGAATAGCACTTTCTGGATACTTCCTTTACGGTATTGGTATAAGGATCGTACTCTGTCTCAACGAAGGTGAAACCGTTGACACGGGAGATGATCTGTGCAGCGTCCTTGCCGAGACCGTTAAGGATAACGCGGAGCGGTTTCTGGCGAACCTTGTTTGCCTTCTCTGCGATACCGATAGCACCTTCAGCAGCTGCGAATGATTCGTGACCTGCAAGGAATGCGAAGCACTCTGTTTCCTCTTCAAGGAGCATCTTGCCCAGGTTACCGTGTCCGAGACCAACCTTACGGGTGTCTGCAACGGAGCCGGGGATACAGAAAGCCTGAAGGCCTTCGCCTATAGCAGCTGCAGCATCAGCAGCCTTGCGGCAGCCCTTCTTTATAGCGATGGCTGCACCTACGGTGTAAGCCCATTTAGCGTTCTCAAAGCAGATAGGCTGAATGCTCTCAATCAGATGATATACATCAAGACCTGCATCCTTGGTGATCTTCTCTGCTTCGTCGATGGAGCTGATCCCGTACTCAGCAAGCTTGGCAAGGATCTGCTTCTCTCTTCTCTCATATGATTCAAATTTTGCCATTTGTTATATCCTCCTTAATATCACTCTTTACGAGGGTCGATAAGTCTGACCGCATCTGCCACACGTCCGTACTGTCCGGAAGCCTTCTCGACTGCCTTGACTACATCTTCACCGGCTTTGATGAAGTCCATCATCTTGCCGAAGTTGATATATTTGTAACCGATGATCTCATCATCCTCGTCCAGAGCCAGGTGTGTGATATAACCGTCTGTAAGCTCCAGATATCTGGGGCCTTTCTCGAGAGTACCATAGGTGGTACCAACCATTGAGCGGGCACCCTTACCAAGGTCTTCAAGACCTGCACCGATCTGCAGACCGTCCTCAGAGAATGCACTCTGGGTACGTCCGTAAACGATCTGAAGGAAGAGCTCTCTCATTGCTGTATTGATGGCATCGCACACAAGGTCGGTGTTAAGAGCCTCAAGTACGGTGAGTCCGGGAAGGATCTCACTTGCCATAGCTGCGGAAGGTGTCATACCCGAGCAGCCGATAGTCTCAACCAGTGCTTCCTGGATGATGCCGTCCTTAACGTTCAGGGACAGCTTGCAGGCGCCCTGCTGGGGAGCACACCAGCCGATACCGTGGGTGTAGCCTGAGATATCCTTAACCTCTTTAGCCTTTACCCATTTTGCTTCTTCCGGTATGGGAGCAGCGCCATGATGAACGCCCTGATGTACCGGACACATTGCCTTTACTTCTGTTGAATAAATCATGTAAAAGACCTCCTTATGAAGATTTATAGGTTGTTTTTTAGAAAACACTCTGAGAAAATATTATACAGCGGAAGTGTCGTTTTGTACAGTAGAAATCAGTTTAATAGAGAGCTTATCTCGGTTTCGGTGAGTTCGCGGTATTCGCCTTCGTTAAGGGTGGGGTCTAGTGTGAGGGGACCCATGGATAGACGTTTTAAATATATCACCTGTTTTCCCCTTGAGGCGAGCATGCGTTTGATCTGGTGGTATTTGCCTTCGCGTATGGTTATAACGGCTTTGCAGGGATCGGCTTCAGAGATCTCGAGAAGGGCTTCTTTTAATTCCGTTCCGTCCTGCAGGGTCAGGCCTGCTCTGAAGGCTTCAATGTCTGTTTTGTCCATGGCTATGTCGGTGTGGAGCAGGTAGCGCTTGTCTACATGGTGAGCGGGGGAAAGCAGTCTGTGGACCAGATCACCGTCGTCGGTGATCAGCAGCAGTCCCACGGTATCTTTATCCAGACGGCCTGCGGGTATGAGGCCGCGTCTTATTTCTTCGGGGAAGAGGTCGAGAACCGTCTTGTCACGCTTATCTTCAGTTGCAGTCACGATGCCGGCGGGCTTGTTCAGCATATAATAAAAATGCTCGCGGTATTCCACCGCCTGTCCCTTTGCAGTGACGTTCTCGCTGCCGGAGAGACTAAAGCCGGGATCTTTGACGGGATTCCCGTTAACACTTACCAGGCCTTTCCTGATAAGCTCCTTAACCTCGCTGCGGCTCCCGATATGCATATTTGCAAGATACTTATCCAGACGCATGTTGTTATTACCTCAAAAACCACTACTTATGGCAAATGTACATACGATCCTCGATCGTATGCCTGTGTTACATAACAATCGTTCCGGCAAGCAAGCATGCCGGCCTCGATTTTTATGCAACACAGACATGCAGCAGAGCTGCATGTGTACATTTGCTTATATCATAGCATTTCTGCTTCGCTTTTGATACACATTCTGTGCTATAATGTGAAACATAAAATAAACCATACCACAAGGAGGTCGGTAAAATGGCTGGTTTTATGGATGTAGATCCCAAAGAACTGAAAGTACAGCTGCAGGGGTATATGGATTCGCTGGATACTTTTGAGGATAAAATGAAATTCGCTCTTCAGCTTCACAGTATGAGGAAGACGGATGCAACAGGCGAGATAGATGTGCTGCCCGGAATAGAGGATGCGATCAGGGATGTGGAGCAGTCCCTCTTTTACAGACATACCATAAACGGCGGTGTTGATGATGACTATATGAAGCAGTCTATCCATGATTTCAATAAGAACATGATAGGCATGCAGGTTTCAAGTTCAAATATGATCGGAAAGGATCACAGCTCGCTGCAGTTTGACGATTACTATAAGATGACGGATCTCTTCGAGATATATGAAGAGTTCCGCGAGGGAATGATCTCAAAGGACCATATCAAGGAGATAAGAAGCGATGATTACAGGGATCAGCTGGACCAGCTTAGCGGAGATGATTATGATGATTACAGAAAGTATTATATCCGCCGTGATGAGGCCATCGCAGATCAGACCTTTAAAGATGTTTCCCGGCTGGACATGACTTCACGAGAAGTGGATGCTGAAAAAGCATATAAATTCATTACGGAAGAACTGCTGCAGGGCAAGGTTGAATATAAGAAAAAAGCTGAAGCTTCGGTATATGAGAATATCAACGCCATAGATGATGATCCCGAGCCGGTTGCTGAAGAAGAAACCATGAGCGAGGAATACAAACGTGTCGACAAAAAACTTGACGGGCTTCAGTCATACGGAAACCGTCTGATCGACATACAGATAGGCGCCGAAGAGATGCTCAGAGAGTATAACGAGCTGAAAAATGCTAAGAGCAACAATTCGGACGAGTTCAAAAAACTCGGGGAGGCGCTGGAAGAAGTATCTAAACTGAATGCCGATAAAGCTCCTTTAGAGATAGAGGAAAGTCTTGCAAAGCTTAAGAAAGCTGCTAATGATTATAATGCCAGGATAGACGGTTCCATCTTCCGTGGGGTACTCGGAGGAGGAAGAAACAGAAGGGATCTGTCAGGAAGGCTGGCAAGCTTTGCCGAAGAAAGTATGGTATCCCTGAATGCCGTATATCCCGAGGGCGCAACGAAGGACATAGCGCTGAAGGCGCAGACAGAGGAGACCTTTAACGAATGGGTACGCCTCGGTACCGAAAGTCCTGCAAAGAAAGAGAAGGCACCCGAAAAGGAAGCTGAGACACCCGGAAAGAACGCAGCAGAGCCTGCTAAGGCTGAGCCGGAGAAGAAGGAAGGGGCTCGGGATGAAAAGAAGAGCAGGAAGATCGACATAAGCGAGATGAAGCAGAAAGAGGACGAAAGCAAGGGCAGGAAACGCATGGATCCCAAAATGAAGAAGGAACTGTACGAAAAACAGAAAGAGATCGTGGACAAGCGCCGCGAGGGAGACAAGAAAGTGGAAACGGAGAAGAAGACGCTTGCATAGGTTCAGATCTGAAATACTTATATTGCTGATGCTTTTACCGGTGCTCATATTGGGCACCGGTTGTTCTGATAAAACGGAAGGAAATGAGCAGCCCACGGAAGTGACGGAAAACAGGGAGCCTGAGGTAGTGGTGCTGGATATGCCGGGCTTCGCCGGGACTGATGTAAGTGAAGCGGAAGAGGCGGAGAAAGAGGAAGGCACGGATGAAGCGGGAAATGCAGAGTCTGTGGCGGCGGAAGATCCGGTTGAGAATGAAGTTGCGGCCGATCAGCCGGAAACTTCGAATGAGACTGAGACCGCAAAAGAGTCTGAGACTACGGAACCGGAGGCTGAGGCGGAAACTACGAAGGAGCCGGAGGCTGCAGAGCCGCAGGAATACTGGTTTCAGGATACAAAGACAGCAAGAGAACACAGCCAGCTGATTATAGTCGGAGATGCGAACGGGACCAGTGCGCCTTTTACGCTTTATGAGAAAGACGAAAACGAAAACTGGATGCTTGTATTCAGCGTGAAATCCTACATAGGCAGACACGGCTATAATGACAACAGACACCAGGGGGACGAGACCACGCCCACCGGGCTTTATCATTTTACCCGGGCCTTCGGTATAGCCGACGATCCGGGCTGTACCATAGGCTATACCAAAGTCAATGAACATCACTACTGGGTGGGAAATTCCGATTCACCTTATTACAATACGATGATATCCGATCTGGATACTTCAAATTTCTCCAAGAAATCTTCGGAGCATCTGATAGCCTATACCCAACCCTATCAGTACTGTCTCAATATCAGTTTCAATACGGAGCAGACCCCGGGACGCGGATCGGCGATCTTTCTACATTGCTATTCCGAGAGACCGGATACGGGAGGCTGCGTGGCCATCCCTCAGAAATATATGAAGCAGCTCTTATGCAGGCTGCATACCGACTGTGTCATAGCAATAGACTGCGATGTTGACGATATGAATGGGGATGTCCAATGAAACATCAACCGGGGGGACGGTTCTGTGATCGGCCGCTAAAAATGCGGGTTTGCAACGATTGACAGGGGCAAATTGAGGCAAAATCAATCGGAGAACCGTCCCTGTGATTGCCCGCGATTGAAAAAATTTAGTATCATGGTACAATAAGAAAGATGTGTGCTATGGAGATAAGTGATGAAAAAGAATGAGAAGTCACCTGACAGGGTGGCTATGGATATAAAGAGCGGTGAGTTCGCAAATCTGTATCTGATCTGCGGCAGCGAGGAATATCTTAAGAAGAACAGGATGAAACAGCTGGTACATGCGCTGGCGCCCGATGCCGATGAGATGAACCTTACCGAATTCGACGGGAAGAAGACAGAGGCAGAGAGTATCATAAACATCGTTGATACCCTCCCTTTTTTTGCTGACCGCAGGGTGGTCACGGTCACGGACAGCGGATATTTTAAAAAGGGCTGCGAGGCGCTGGAGGAATATCTGGCCGGCATGCCGGACACTACCTGTCTGATCTTCTGCGAAAAGGAAGTCGACAAGAAGCGGAAGCTCTATAAGTATTTCAATGAGCACGGACACGTTACGGAATATGAGCCCCTTGATGAAGAGGGCTTGAGGATGTATGTGGTGCCGATGCTTAAAAAGATGGACAAGACCATACTCCAGAGCACTTTTAACTATCTGATACAGCGTACGGGCTGCGATCTTAACAATATCTCAAATGAGCTGAAGAAACTGGCTGCCTACACAGGCGAAAGAAAAGAGATCACTCCGGAGGATATAGACAAACTGGTATGCAAACAGCTGGAGGAACAGGTCTTCGATCTGACAGATGCCATCGCAACTAAGCAAAAAAGAAAAGCTCTGGATCTCTACTATGAGATGCTGGAACTCAAGACTCCGCCCATGCGGATCATCTCCCTGCTGGCAGGCCAGTATAATGCGCTGCTGCAATTAAAGGAGCTGCGCATGGGAGGCATGGACGAAGGCGAGATCGCCAAGAAAACTTCCATGCACCCTTATGCAGTGAAAATGCGCTTAAGGACGGCTTCGCGCTTCAAGCTTCCGGAACTTAAGTCTGCACTTATATCCTGCGTGGAAGCTGAAGAAGCTGTAAAAATGGGCCGCAAAGCCCCGGAATTATCTGCCGAGATGCTTATCGTTTCTATGAGCAGTTAAAATCAACCGGCGGGACGGTTCTCTGATCGGCCTGCAAACCAACCGGCGGGACGGTTCTCCGATCGGCCTGCAAAATAGCGGATTTGCAACGATGAACAGGGGGAATCGGGGCAAATATCAACCGCAGAACCGTCCCCCTGATTGAGGAGGGAAAAATGAGAAAAGTAAAACGTTTGGTGTCGATGTTAATGGCGGTGTGCCTGCTGGTCACACAGCTGCCGCTCAGCGTGTCGGCAGACGGTCCGGGAACCGATTATCTCTATTTTGAGAGTGTAGAGGAGGCCGTATCGGGAAACAGTGTGACCGGAAATAAGGTGTGTACTGCGGTAGAGAGCTCAGAGAGCAATGTCACCTGGGGCACGGACAGTGAAGAGAGCTGGTATAAAGTTGAAGGAAATATCAGGTTAGAAAGATTTGTTACAGTAAAGGGCAGTGTGAACCTGATACTTTGTGATAAGTCCCAGCTTACGGCAGAATGCGGGATAGTTGTGGAAGATGGTTCCTCATTCAGCATATATGCCCAGAGTACCGGAGAACAGATGGGAAAACTTACTTCAAGCGGAGTTGGCAATGCCGGCATAGGCGGGCAAAGCAAAGCCACAGGAAATATCACTATCAACGGGGGATATGTTACCGCGACAGGTTCAGCTGACTCAGCCGGAATAGGTGGGCATTCCAGCAAAGCCGTAGGAAATATCATTGTCAATGGTGGAATAGTCAGTGCAACAGGAGGAAGTGATGGAGCCGGCATAGGCGGAGGATATAAAGGAGCCGGAGGAAATATCACTATCAACGGCGGAACAATTACCGCAACAGGAGGAAATCGTGGGGCCGGCATAGGCGGAGGTGGCTCAGGAACCGCCGGAAATATCACTATCAACGGTGGAACAGTCACTGCTAACAACGGTTCTTCAAGTGCGACATGTATAGGATGCGGAAGTAATTCCGACGGGGGAAATATCAAACTGCTGGGAGGAAGGATAACGGCTCATTCAAGTGGCGAATATGCCGTGGGAGCGACAAAGCCATCCCCCTCAAGTACAACTATTACTCTGGGCTGGACGAAAGCAGATGATCTGATAGATGTGACTGATAACGGATACTCTTCATCAGAAGGGTATTACGGTGATGTTACAGCTGTAAAGGATCTGATAATACTGAAAAGCAATGCTGTCAGCGGAGTATTGGAGATCGGAGAGCTGCAGGATAATTCGCTCATAAGAAAAAAGAAACTTATACCTGCAGATGGCTTTCTGCTCAGGACCGAAGACAGTATTGGAGCAAATGCGGAAAAAAGACTGGGAAAAACTGCTTACTATCTGTTTAATGCCGGCGAAACAGTTAATCTGACGACCGAGCCGGGATATCATTTTACGCAGGGGGGAAGTATAAGCGTTACTACGGAATCCGGAGATGAGGTCGATGTTGATGATCATTCTTTTGTGATGCCGGACGAAAAAGTGAGGGTCAGCGGTGATACGGAAGAGAATAGCTATAAAGTTATCTTTGACGGAAATGCTGCCAACGTCAGCGGTACCATGGAGGATCAGAGCTTTAGCTATAAGGAGTGGAAAGCACTGTCTGCGGTAAAATACAGCCTTGACGGTAAAGCCTTTGTAAAATGGAATACCAAAGCAGACGGTACAGGAGATTCCTATGATAACAGGGAAGAAGTGGGGCAGCTTGTTACCGAAGAAAACGGAAGCCTTACCCTTTATGCACAGTGGAGAGATGCCAATGCCTGGGATGAACTGCAGGCAGCCATTGATGCAACAGAGGAGAACGGCACATTAAAACTCACAAAGGATTATACGGCGGAAGCCTGCAATGAAGATCTGATGGTATACGGCAAGCTGACCCTGGATCTGAACGGTCACGTTGTAGACCGTAACCTTATTGGTAATTCCGGCATTATAATTGTTGACGGAGGAGAACTGCTGATAACGGACAGTGCTCCCGAAGCGGTACATGAGAACTTAAGCTATAACGATCCCATAAGCAATGAGGCAGTGGCCATAAAGGGAGGAGCTCTTGTCCGCGGGGTGGATGGGATAATCATTAAAAGTGGTAAAGTCGCGTTGGACGGAGGAACTGTTGCTCTTAATGAGGAAAGCGGAGTCCGTGTAGGATATAATTCATCCACCGATCCTGACTTCATTATGAACGGCGGTAAAATATGCGGAAACGGTTACTATGGTATATACGCTATCTATGGAAAGGTCCGTATCAGAGCAGGAGAGATACGGGGTAATCAGAGTATAGGACTCTATGCTTCTGCAGACTGTGAGATGAGCGGCGGCAGCATCTGCAGAAATGTGGGATCGTCTAGCTATCCGGGCGGGGTTAATATTTCCAGCGCTGGAGGATTTAAGATGAGAGGAGGAAGCATTTCGGATAACTACTCGCAGGGATACTGTGCAGGAGTATATGTACAGACTGATAACGGAACTTTTGAAATGAGTGGTGGCGAGATAATAGATAATATAGCAGAGAAGCGTCCTGATAACAGCGGTGCCGGGATATATGTAAGCAGTGGGACGTTTGCTGTCTCCGGCAAGGTAACGATCAGCGGGAATACAGCAGCAGGAATGCCTTCCGATGTGTTTATACAGGGGTACGACAGTTATTACCGATGTGTGATAAAAGTGAATGGAATCTTGGATCCTTCATCCCGTATAGGAGTGGCAGGAAGTTATAATGGAGGCGTCAATAGTGATGGATCATTGAAAGCAGCTAATTATTTACCTGAACCCGTTACAGCAAATCTGGAAAACGGAGGATCTGCCGCAGCTGAAGTGTTTTTCCTGGATGCTCCGGCAGCAGAGCAATTAGAACTGACACAGTATCGTGGAGAACTGGTGTTTACTAAGAAGGGCTGTGTTCATACCGTAAACTTTGACTCCGCGGGAGGAAGCTCAGTCAGAGCGCGTGCGGTACCGGCTGAAGGAGAAGGTATCGGCATCAATAAAGAGGGATCATTTACCACAGATCTGGCGGTCATCACCGAACCGGCCGCTCCCGTGAAGGAAAACTACAGCTTCGCCGGCTGGTATCTCGGTGATCAGTTATATGATTTCTATACACCGGTAACCGAAGATATCACTCTTACGGCCCGCTGGGTGAAAGATCCGGCAAGCGCTGCCGTAATAAAGAAGGGACCGCAGGATACGGAGCTGGAATACGGTAATGCAGAAGGATTGAAGCTGTATGTAGAGGCTGATGAGATAGAGGGCCATGTCTTAAGTTTCCAGTGGTATGAGAATAGCGTAAAGAGCAATACCGGAGGAACGGCGGTCGAGGGAGCGGTAACGGACAGCTATACCATTCCCGCGGATATAGCCAAAGGAGCGACAAAATACTATTACTGTGTGATCACCTCTACAAGGAGCGATAACGGAGCCACGGCTGTTACTGCCTCGGAAGCAGCGGCAGTTACCGTAAAAGCTGATAAAGCAGACGATAAGCCCGTGGAAGATGAAGATGCTGACAGCAACGACGATGGCGGTAAGGAAAATGACAGCAACGATGACAACAAACCGGATGAGATCCTTCCCGAGATCGGAGATAAGCCTTATGCCATAAAGGTCATGGAAGGGGCCGTTGCAAAGAATGCAAAGAACGAAACGGTCTATACGGCTAAGGAGAACGAAGTCATCAGCATTTCCTGGACCGAAAAGGAAGGTTACGAATTCGCCGGCTGGGAACTGACAGGAGCGACGGCAAAGGAGCCTGTATCTGCCAATACGGTATTTACCATGGGGGCAGCAGATGTAACAGTATCCTATAAGACCAGACTGAAGGCAGCCGCCGAAGTACTCGAAGAACTGCCCAAAGAAGCAGAGAATGACAAGGCGGTAAAGATCGGCAAACTGTCATTTGAAAGCTCAAAGCTTACCCTGCTTAAGTCGGGAGGCTGTATAAAGAATCAGGCAGGGACAAAGGATAAAACTGAATTGCCCAAGGTATACTATGTGACGGATAACAGCGATATAGTCGCAGTTGATAAAGAGGGTAATTTCTATCCCATGGGTATCGGAGAGACTACGGTTACGGCATACTGCGGAAACAGAAAGGCCGTATGCAAGGTATCGGTGGTAAGCTATACGAAAGCCCTTATCATCAGGGATGAAAGCGGAGCGGAGATAAACGGACAGACCCTTAAGCTTAAGAGCGGAGAACAGAGCTTCCTTACTGCTTCCTTTGAACCTTATGACAGTACGGATCCGAGGAAGATAAGCTGGAAGTCGGATAATAAGAAGGTCGGTGTAAAGAACGGCATTATTACGGCCGGGGAAGTAAAAGAGGCAGTGACCGCAAATATCACAGCCAGTATAAAGATTACCGATCCCGAAACAAAGAAGCTTAAAGTTCTTACAGCCGAGTTCAAGGCAGAGCTGACACCTGCAGCAGTTCCGGAAAACAGCAAAGGGGATGCGACACATACGCTGAGCGTGAAGAAGAGTCTGAAGCTTAAGAGCGGCGAAAAGAATGAGACCGCGGAACTCAAACTGACACTTAAGGCTAAAGGCAGTGCGGATGTCAACAGCTTTACATACAGCGTGGAGTCATCCAACAGTGAGGTGGTAAGTGTTAACGCAGCGACAGTGCTTAAGGCAGACGGAAAGAAGGCAGAAGCGGCAGTAACACTTGAGGCCAGATCAGCAGGAACAGCATACATCATAGTAAAGAGCAGCTCCGACGGAGGAAAGAGTGTAAATGTAAGGCGCTGCAAAGTCACGGTGAGCACTCCTGCAACTGCGGTTGTGGTCAAGAGCGGAACACTTAGCGTTAACGACAATAAGATGACTTTGCGCAAGGGTACGAAGGGAACGATCGAAACAGGACTTGCGCCCGCTTACTCCACTGATGCGGGAAAGCTTAAGATAAGCGGTAAGGGCGGCATTACGGTCAAAGACGGAGTGATAAAAGCAACCAAGCAGACAAAGGAAGGAAAAACGGCTAAGCTTATCGTAAGCTGCGGCAAGCTGAAAACAGTGATAGAAGTCACTATAAGCAGATAATCTAATGAGGGGGACGGTCCGATGGACCGTCCCCCCGTATCATTTGACAAAAAAACGCAGAAATATAACAAAACACGGGCTTGATAGAGAAGGGAATATCTGATAAAATAAGCGCGCTGTCAAAAATACGGGCAGCACAAGGAGGAATAATAAAATGATCTATAAAGTAGGGCTGCTGGTCATATTCTTCGGGATAATGATAGCAGTAGGTTTGTACTCAAGAAAGCATTCGACCAATGTTAATGACTTCGTTCTCGGCGGAAGAAAAGTAGGACCCTGGCTTACGGCCTTTGCCTTCGGTACTTCTTATTTCTCGGCCGTGGTATTTGTAGGTTATGCGGGACAGTTCGGATATAAATACGGTGTGGCGACTACCTGGATAGGTATCGGAAATGCCTTCATCGGATCGCTGCTTGCATGGGTGATCCTGGGCCGCCGTACAAGGATAATGACAAAGTTTCTGGATGCAAAGACCATGCCGGATTTCTTCGGCAAGCGTTATCATTCGAAAGCAATGCGCATAGTTGCGGCATTCATTTCCTTTGTATTCCTTATCCCCTATACTTCATCGGTATATAACGGCCTGTCAAGACTCTTCGGTATGGCTTTTGATATCGATTATTCGGTCTGCGTCATAGCAATGGCGGCACTTACCTGTGTATACGTTATCCTGGGAGGATACATGGCTACGGCCATCAACGACTTTATCCAGGGTATCATAATGATAGGAGGCATCATCGCGGTCATCCTTTCGATACTGAACGGACAGGGTGGTTTCCTCCATGCGCTCAGGGAACTCTCGCAGATACCTGCGGATCCCGCGGTCACGACAGAAGCGCTGCAGGGCAGTCAGGGACTTTTCACAAGTTTCTTCGGCCCCGATCCGCTGAACCTCTTAGGTGTCGTGATCCTTACTTCACTCGGTACCTGGGGACTTCCCCAGATGGTACAGAAGTTCTATGCGATACGTGATGAGCAGGCCGTTCATACCGGAACGATCATCTCTACGGTATTTGCGGTGATCATCTCCTGCGGCTGCTATTTCCTCGGCGGTTTCGGAAGACTCTTTGATGATGTGGTAGCAAGGAACGAGCAGGGCGGAGTGCTGTACGACAGCGTTATACCTTCCATGCTCGCAACCCTGCCGGATATACTTATCGGCGTTGTGATAATGCTGGTGCTCTCGGCTTCCATGTCAACACTGGCATCACTGGTGCTCACCTCTTCATCAACCATTACCATCGACCTTTTAAAGGATAATGTGGTCAAGAAGATGGATGATAAGAAGCAGCTGGTATGCATGAGGATATTCCTGGTAGTGTTCATAGTACTTTCGGTGGCAATGGCCTTAAAGCCGCCCACCTTTATCGCACAGCTCATGGGTATTTCCTGGGGTGCACTGGCAGGCGCTTTCCTGGCACCGTTCCTTTACGGACTGTACTGGAAGGGCGTTACCCGTGCTTCAGTCTGGTGCTGCTTTGTGGTAGCAATAGGTATCACGGTGCTGAACCTCTTCCCTGCCACCAAGTTCATCCAGAGCCCCATCAATGCGGGAGCTGCCGCAATGATCGCCGGCCTTATCGTAGTACCCGTAGTCAGCATCTTTACACCCAAGATGGAGTACGGCGAGATCAAGTTCGTATTTGACTGTTATAAAGAGAAGCATATGGTTGAACAGCGCTACGCGCTGCCCGGAGAAGACAAGGAATAAGAGTATATGGAAGAGATCTTTCAGCAATTTCTGACAGGTGAAAGAGCTTTATTTCAGGGAAAAGACCTGCATATAGTAAACACCATATTTGATGACGGCGAATCACCATTAAAACACAGCGAGAACATCAAAGTGGAAAACAGCATGTTCAAGTGGAAATATCCTTTCTGGTATGCAAAGCATATCGATGTCAGGACTTCGACCTTCTTCGAGATGGCGAGGGCAGGCATATGGTATTCGGAAGATGTTTCGCTTACGGACTGTCTGGTCGAGGCACCCAAGGAATTCCGCAGATGTAAGGGGGTAAGGATCAAAAACGTATCTTTCCCCAATGCGGCCGAGACTTTCTGGTTCTGCAGCGATGTGGAGATGGAAAAGGTGATGGCCAAGGGAACATATTTCGGTATGGGTTCCGACAATCTGAAGATAAGGGATTTTAACCTTTACGGTGATTACTGCTTTGACGGCGCAAAGAACGTGGAGATAAGCGAAGCCAGGCTGCTCTCGAAGGACTGCTTCTGGAACTCCGAGAACATCACGATAAGGGATTCCTTTATCTCGGGCGAATATATGGGCTGGAATTCAAAGAATATCACGCTCATAGACTGTACGGTGGAGAGTCTGCAGGGCATGTGCTATATCGACAACCTGAAGATGCAAAACTGCCAGCTGATCAATACCACTCTTGCTTTTGAGTATTCGACGGTGGAAGCGGATATCACCACCAAGATCGACAGCGTGATCAATCCCTCAGGCGGGATCATTAAGGCCGATCATATAGATGAGCTGATCATCGAGAAGGACAAGGTGGATCCGTCAAAGACCAAGATCATCTGCAGGAGTTAAAACATGCAAGATTTTAACTTTGATGAGATAAATGAAAGACGCAATACCGGCTCGCTTAAGTGGGATGTTAAAGAAGGCGAGCTGCCCATGTGGGTGGCGGATATGGACTTTAAGACCGCTCCCGCTGTAAGGGAAGCGGTTATGAAAAAAGCCGGAGAGGGGATCTTCGGCTATCATATCATTCCCGATGAATGGTACGATGCTTATATCAACTGGTGGGATAAAAGGCACTCCCTTAAGCTTAAGAAGGAGGGGCTGATCTTCACTACAGGTGTGATCCCTGCCATATCAAGCATAGTCAGGAAGCTGACCACGCCTGCGGAGAAGGTGCTGGTGCAGACTCCTGTCTATAACATCTTTTTCAATTCCATATTCAACAACGGAAGATATATAGTGAAGAACCCGCTGAAGCTGACAGAGGCGGGGTATGAGATGAATTTTGAGGATCTGGAGGAGAAGCTTAAGGATCCCCAGCTTACGCTCATGCTCCTTTGCAATCCCCAGAACCCGTCGGGACGCATCTGGGATAAGGAGACCCTGGCCCGCACAGGCGAGCTCTGCAAAAAATACGGAGTGACGGTGGTCTCGGATGAGATACACTGCGATATCTGTGAAGCGGGTTACAGCTATACGCCCTTTGCAAGCGTATCGGAGACTAACAGGAATATCAGCATCAGCTGTTTTTCAGCGTCCAAGGCTTTTAACGTGGCGGGGCTTAATTCCGCTGCGGTATACATAGAGGATCCCTTCATACGCCACAAGGTATGGAGAGGGCTTAATACAGATGAGGTGGCGGAGCCCGGAGCTTTCGCCATATGCTCGACGGTAGCGGCTTTTAACGAAGGCGGCGAATGGCTTGATGCCATGAACGCCTATATAGCGGAGAACAGGAAGATCGCGGCTGAAGCCATAAACAATATCAAAGGACTTAAGCTTATGGATTCCCATGCAACCTATCTTCTCTGGATAGATGCAAGGGAAGCGGAAGACGGAGGAATCGGACTTGCCGACAAGATAAGGGAAAGGACGGGGCTGTATATTTCCGACGGAGAAGAATACGGAACGCCCGGGTTCCTGCGCATGAACATAGCCTGCCCGAAGAGCATGCTGGAAGATGGACTGAAGCGCCTTAAGGAGGCTTTATGCTGAAAAAACTCGACAACAGAAGCAAAGGTATATTATGCATCCTGGCGGCAGCGCTGGGATTTTCCTTTATGACCTTCTTTGTGAGACTGGCCGGTGACGTGCCCACCATGCAGAAGGCTTTTTTCAGGAACGCTTTTGCGGCGGTGGTTGCTTTTTTTGTGCTGATAAGATCGGAAGAAAAGTTCAAGGTACGTAAGGACAGCTGGGGGGACATCTTCTTCAGATGTCTTTTCGGGACCAGCGGACTGATAGCCAATTTCTATGCCATAGACAGGCTGGGCATAGCGGATGCGAACATGCTCAACAAGCTCTCGCCTTTCTTTGCGATACTGCTGTCCATACCCATACTTAAGGAAAAACCTTCGGCCAGGGATATCATCGCCACGATCATAGCCTTTATCGGTGCGCTGTTCATCATAAGGCCCACCGCAGATATCAGTGTGATCCCGGCTCTGTCGGGACTCTACGGCGGCTTCGGAGCCGGTACGGCTTATGTTTTCGTAAGGAAACTGGGAGGAAAGGGTGAGCGGAGCAGCATAATAGTAATGTGCTTCTCGCTGTTCTCCTGTCTGGTGACTGCGCCTTTTCTTATCTTTAATTATCATCACATGGAAGCATGGCAGTGGCTCTGTCTGCTGACCGCCGGTGTAAGCGCCTCTTTGGGACAGTTTGGCATAACCAATGCGTATAAGTTCGCGCCGGCTAAGGAGATATCGGTATTTGATTACACACAGGTGATATTTGCCGCACTCTGGGGCATGATCTTCTTAAGCGAAGTGCCGACCTTATTAAGCGTCATCGGCTATGTGATCATCATCGGGACTGCGGTTGTGCGCTGGAGGATGATGAACCGGCGCGGGGACTGATCTTTTTATAGATCAGGTTACAGATCTTCTTCAGCACAAAAGCTGCGGCTACTATTATCAGGAATTCCGCCACGAATATAAGAAGTATGTCGAAGTTGCTTATGGGCTTGCCTGCCTGGTGCAGAGTGTAGCGGAAGAGTATGAAATGATGCAGCAGGAAGATCTCGTAGCAGTAGCCCGAGCAGTAAGTCACGGCCTTTGTCACTTTGCCGCCCTTCTTAAAGACCTCCTCCAGTCCGGCAAAGAAGAAGAAAAAGGCCAGATTCTGGAAAGTGATGCGCCAGAGTTCGTTATCGTTTAAGTATGCGGGGTATACGGCATAGAAGCCGATGACGGCAGCCGAGATGCAGACCATGGCGATACGGGCCTTCTTACCGGCTTTTACCACATATCTTATCAGGAACATTCCCAGGAAAAATTCATAAAGCTTAACAAAGGCGTTGTGATAGCCGTCTACCACGTTTGAATAGGGCAGACGGTCGTAAAAGTAAGTGATCAGCAGAAAGTAGACCGTGGCCAGAGTGAAACTTAGCTTCGGGAACTTGAGCAAGGCCGTGCGAAAGATCGGGAACAGCAGGTACATGAAGATGATGGCGCCGAGAAACCACTCGCCCAGTATGTAGAAGGTCGGGACGCCGTAGATGGAAACATAGCCGTCAAAGCCAGTGAGGGTCAGCAGGAACATCAGCGGATGGGGCTTTGCGAACTCCACGGCCATGGTCTGCCTCATGAAAACGAGCTCATAAACGAAGGCTATGAGGTAGGCAGTATAAAAAGGAATAAAAAGTCTGAGTATCCTCTTCTTAAAATAGGTTTTTATGTCGAAATCCTTATTGCCATATGCGAGCATCAGGCTGGCCCCGGATATCATGAAGAAGACGCCCACCGAGAAGGTGGCGATGTTCATGTTCTTATTATGATAGAAGTGCTGGGTCACCTCCGACTGCCTTATGCCGGTGCTGATAAGGGCCATGCACATATGTATGTATACGACGCCGAGACAGGAAAAAAGTCTGGCGTAATCCATAAAGTAATAGTGTTTTTTGTTCATCGGATCCATCCTCCGCGGGCTATTATACCACAGTATAAGGGATGTTGAAATGCTTGCTAAAGGCAGGGCGGATATGGTAAAATATATGACGCGTTTTACGCTTGAGGGGGTAAAAGCCCCCGGGCTTTGCGTGCTTAACATTTTTCACAAAAACGACCCCGAAATTTCGGTGGCGGTTTACGAAATATTTATTGCGAGCAGGTAACAGGTTCATGGACGAGGTTAGCAGCCGTGCGCTGAAAGCAGCAGCCGATGAGGCCGTGCTGGAAGCGTTTATACAAGAGAATAAGAGTTTTATACTCAGCGTAGCCTCCCGTATCATGAAGCGTTACGTGACAGACTCGGATGACGAATGGAGTGTGGCGCTGATAGCTTTTGACGAGGCGGTCAGATCCTATGAGGAGTCGAAAGGTGACTTTAAGCTCTTCGCAGGCATGGTCATAAAGCGCAGGCTCATAGACTATATAAGGAGTGAGTCGAGGCATAATGCCGAGATAAGCGTGGAACCCTACGCAATGGACGGCGACAGCGGAGAAGGCGATGAGGTAACCGGCCTTCAGCTGGAAGTAAAGAGCAGAACGGCGGAGATGGCCGATAATGCGGATCCTTCAGCCGGGATAAGAGATGAGATAGCACAGCTCTCTGCAGAGCTTAAAGCATATGGGATAAGCTTCTTCGAACTGGAGGAAGCCTCGCCCAGAGCGGAAAAGACAAAGAATGCCTGTGCCACAGCCGTAAGGACACTTATCGGCGACGAGGACATGAAGGCAGCGATGATAAAGAAGAAGACGCTTCCGATGAAGGAACTGTCAAAGAGTTCCGGAGTGGACAGGAAGACACTTGAACGACACAGGAAGTATCTGATAGCGGTAGCACTGATACTGACAGGAGATCTTCCGCATATGGCGGAATATGTAGGATATATAAGGGAGTAACCTTAGGAGAAGATATGAAAGCGGTAGTATTGGAGTCCATGAATGGCAAGTCCGCGGTACTCAGGGACGACGGCATCATGGAGAACGTAAACAAAGAGCTGACGGTCGGCGATACCATCATAATGGAAGAACTGACCGATGCTGAGCGCGGCAGGTTTGATAAGAAGAAGACCGGCCGCGGCAATATTGCTGTATTCAAACGTGTTATAGCTGCAGCTGCAGCACTTATCCTGATGTTCATAGGCGGCGGTATCTATTCCTTCAGGAATATAATGGCCTGTTCCTATGTGACGGTCGATGTGAACCCTTCCTTTGAATTCTCACTGAACAGAAATGACAAGGTGATCGAAGTCAAGGCCATCAATGAAGATGCGGCACCCATCGTAGCCCAGATGAAGGTTAAGGGCTGCGGGATCGGAGAAGCACTGACAATGCTTAAAGAGACCCTGAAGGCCAATGGTTATCTTCAGGATGAGACAGCTGCTATCCTGGTGGACATAGTACCCGAGAACGAGAAGAAAAGGGCCAGCATCAGCGGTGAAGTTGAAAAGAGCTTAAGCGAAGCCGTAGTGGTGGTTTCCACAAAGGCTGAGAGAAAAGAAGCTATAGAATATAAGATAAGTACCGGAAGATTTGCTTATGCAAAGGCAAATAAGAAGGCAGGCCAGGATATAGATGTAGAGGCATACCGCAAGAAGGCAGTATCCGACGTGGTGAACGGTGACAGGAAGCCCGAGAGCACTCCCGATACAGTGGTATCCGGTGATGTGGCAAAGACCGAGGAGCCGGCGGAAACCACGGAAGCAGCTGAGGAGACAGCTGAAGCAACTGCAACCCCTACACCTACCCCTGCAGAGAAGAAGAAAACAGACAAAAAGAAGGATCAGTCTGATGAGCTTACAGGCGATGATCTGCAGGCTACGCCTACTCCGGCTGAGACGGTATCCGATAACAATGTGGTATCCGAAAATGCAGCCGACAAACCGAATGCTCAGGAAGATACTACGGAAGCTGTGGTAGCACCCACACCGACGCCTGCACCGAAGAAGCCGGAGACTACGGACGGATCACTTCCTCCCGAAGCACCGGAAGATTTCGCCAAGGATGGCGGGGATGCAGAGCAGCAGAATGAAAATACGGTTTCGGAATAAAATAATAAAAAAAATCATTTCGACCCCGGTTTTTTGAAAGCAAGCTGCGATATATATAACAGAGGGAAAAACCTTAAACGGAGAACGCAAAGATCGAAAGCTACTGAAGTGAAAAAAAGTAGATGACGTTTTTCGGAAATGTTGAGACCGGATGGACAACCAGGAGAGTCCATCCGGTTTTTTGCTGTTTGAACCGGGTTGACCCGGGGCATCAATTTGCCCGGGACGTTATTATATGGTATAGTAGAAGGTCGGAGGGTTTATTATGAGAGAGATTCCGAGACCGTATGAAAGGTACAAGCATTTTAAGGGCAGGGAGTATCAGGTCCTGCTTATAGCAAAGAATGAAAAGACCATGGAGGACATGGTCATATATCAGGCACTGTATGAGCCTTATACAATCTATGCAAGGGAAGTCGCGGACTTCCTTTCACCTGTTGATAAGGAAAAATATCCGAATGCACTGCAGGATGAGAGATTCACGCTGATCGGAAATGAGGCTAAAGATGAGAGAGCTGCAGATAAAGAAAAGCCTGTAAGGGAAGAAATACCGAAAGAGAACAAGCAGGCTGAAGAAGCGGTGAAGTATGAGAAGCAGGCAGAGGAAGTAAGGCAAAAAGAAGAGAAGCCGGCGGAAGAGAAATATGATAACAGCGGCGTGGATCCTGTACTTATGCGCTTTCTGGATGCGGAGGACGGGCAGGAACAGCTGAAGGTCTTAGAAGAATGTGCGGGTAAGATCACGGCCCGGATATTGACACCGATGGAACTATCGCTGGGAATGGAACCCTCAAACGAGTCGGTGGACGAGAGGATCAGGAATATACGCAATAATATCACTACAAGGATGAAGTACGAGATCAGAAGATGATATGCTTATCAGCTTTCACTTTCGGCACTGCGGGGTGAGGAACCGGCCCTTTTGTGAATGATATAGCCGATTATACAGCCGACCAGATTAAGGATGACATCATCGATGTCGCAGCTGCCCCTGAGGGTAAAGACCTGGGTGATCTCGACCATGAGTATAAGGCCGAAACAGCCGATGAAGCAGTGGATAAAGCTGTCGAGCTGCTTCCAGAGTGAAGGGAGCAGTATCCCAAGGGGAATGAACATGATGATATTCCCGATGAGATTGACCATTGCGATCTCAATGACTTTGCCGTTTTTGATGGCATTCATATAACGGTTGACCGTTGAAAACGGACTCAGATTGACACGGTCTTTAATGGAATCCATATAAGACAGATCACTGAAAAACGGACTTCTGTGATAGAAGAACAGAAGCCAGATCATACAGAGGATATAGAGTACAAATATAATTACAAGCCTGAGCGGCGGTTTATTCTTATTCATGAGTGATATGATATCATAATGAAAATAAAATGAAAAGGTATAGATAAGAAAATGGCAGATAAAAAAAAGGAAAGGTTAATATGGCTTGACGGGCTCAAGGGACTTGCCTGTCTCGGTGTTTTTATCCACCATTTCTTTCTCGGTTTTTATCCCGCATCCTATTTCGGAAATGTTCTTGAAAGCGGCCTTAACGGTCTTGATCATAAACTCAGCTGTGAGCCCATAGGCTTTTTGATAAACGGTAATTTCTGGGTAAATGTATTTGTGCTGGTTGCAGCATTTCTTCCGGCCAGTGCTATCATGCGCTGCAGGGATGAAGAGATAAAGAGCAGGGCAGGGAACATGATATTGAAACGTTATCCGAGGCTGGCTATCCCGGTAACGGTGGCCTGCATCATCTACTATGTGGTCATGAGAGTGCTGATCCATATCGGAGCCAATTACATGGATAAGGAGCTTACTTACGGACCCGGCCAGTATATGCTCCACGTTCTTTTCACCCAGTATCTGCAGGAAGACAGCACGATACAGGGCAGTTACTGGACGCTGCATGAACTCTTCGTCGGAGCCCTGTTTGCGATACTTATAAGTATACCTTCGGGGAAAAAGAGACCGTGGATGCTGCCGGTATATCTGGGGATTTTCGCGGCATTCAGGGCAGGCAGCGTAAGCTTCATGGCCTGCGCTCTCGGAGTATTTCTCGCGGATATGGTAACTTACGGAAGATGCGATGCGGTTAAGGAAAAACTTGTCTTTCTTAAAGATAAGAAAGCCGGAGTGATACTGTCACTGCTCACGATACTGCTGGCATTTTTCCTCGGCGGCTATCCCTCATATGCGGAGCCTGCGAAGATCTACGGTATAGTAAAGCCCGTAGCGGTGCTGCTCTCACCAATAGGTATCCATGCGCTGGCGGCCTATCTGCTGGTGGGCGGGATATATATGCTGCATACTTATACGAAATTTTCGATACTTTCGACGATGCCTTTCCGTTTCCTGGGCAGGATATGCATGGGAATCTATCTTTTCCATCTGATGTGGATCGAGCTCTTGGGATACTGGCTCAAGGATAAGCTGGCAGCCGGAATGAGCAGTAATACGGCAGTATTGGCGACCTTCGGGGTGATAGGGGCTGCGGTGCTGATCACAGCAGCACTGTTCAATATTACGGTGGAAAAACCGGCGGAAAAACTTCTGGCAAAATTCGGCACAGCCAAGGCGTCTGCAGCCTCCGGAAACGTGGCATAAAAAGTTATTGTAAAAAATCGGATGTGATGATAGAATCATTAGGCGAGGGTAACTGACTATATGGTCGGATACACATAAATCATACAGAAAGGTGGTAGTATTATGGCACTTGTAACAACAAAAGATATGTTCAAGAAAGCCTATGATGGCGGTTATGCTATCGGTGCGTTCAATGTGAACAACATGGAGATCGTACAGGGTATCACAGAAGCAGCAGGCGAGCTGAAGAGCCCCGTGATCCTTCAGGTATCCAAGGGAGCAAGAGCTTATGCAAATCATAAGTATCTTGTAGCAATGGTTAAGGCAGCAGTAGAGCTGAATCCGGACATCCCCATCGCTCTTCACTTAGATCACGGCGATACTTTCGAGCTTTGCAAGGATTGTATCGACGGTGGTTTCACTTCAGTCATGATCGATGCTTCTTCAAAGAGCTTCGAGGATAACGTAGCCCTTACAAAGCAGGTTGTTGAGTACGCTCACGCAAACGGCGTTGTTGTAGAGGCTGAGCTCGGAACACTGGCAGGTATCGAGGATGAGGTAGTTGTGGAAGCAGGTAAGGAAAGCTACACACATCCCGAAGAAGTTGAGGAATTCGTAGACAAGACAGGCTGCGATTCCCTGGCTATCGCTATAGGAACCTCTCACGGCGCATACAAGTTCACTCCGGAGCAGTGCACAAGAAATGCCGACGGCATCCTTGTTCCGCCCCCTCTTCGTTTCGACGTACTTGAGGAGTGCATCAAGCGTCTCCCCGGTTTCCCCATCGTTCTTCACGGATCATCTTCAGTTCCCCAGGAATTCGTTAAGATGGTAAATGAGTACGGCGGAAAGATGCCGGATGCAGTAGGTATCCCCGAGGAGCAGTTAAGAGAAGCAGCCAAGCTTGCTGTCTGCAAGATCAACATCGATTCCGATATCCGTCTTGCTATGACAGGTAACATCCGTAAGTATTTTGCAGAGCATCCCGATCACTTCGATCCGAGACAGTACTTAAAGCCCGCTCGTCAGGCAGTTAAGGACATGGTTGCTCACAAGATCAAGAACGTACTCGGTTCAGACGGAAAGGCCTGAATACAGTACCCATAAAGCTTATGAAAACACCGCAATGTGCTTGATAAAACACGTTGCGGTGTTTTATAATGTATCCGTATAAATATATGGGAGGTACGGATGAATTCGATAAAGCATACACTGTCATTGTTAAGTGCAAGTCTGATATGTCTGGTGATCGCGGCGGCCCTGGAAGCGCTAAGCCTTACGGTTTTTAAAGACAACCCCATCGGCTTCCTTTTTGTTGTTGTGGCGCTCATTTTTTTCCTGCTGGGGATCACTACCCTGTCGGAAAACATAAGTGAGGTAGTAAGACTGGCGAAGATCAGTGTAGTCGTAAAAAGAAAACTTAAAGGAAAAAAGGTTAAGCAGTATAAAGCCAAGATCTGCGGCAGGGAGATCGTTTCCTCCGGCAGCTTTAATGTGATCGTAAGATATTTTGATCACAGAGGCTGGAAGAAAGAAGCCTGGATAAGGCTTCCGAATACCGGCAGAATGGGAGAAGAATACCGGGTAGGCGGAACGGTACATATAAAAGCAGATGACGAGAGAGCGGAATTCGATAAGGAACAGCCGCAGATAACAGAGGAAGAGATCGAATGGCAGGACAGGCTGATGAAGGATGACCTGACCTGCTATCACTGCAAAAAGCCTGTCAGGATGACGTCCGGGACGGTGAGTCAGTGTCCTTCCTGTGGTCAGAAGATCGTATTGCCTTCGATCAGAAGCTATATATTCAGACCTGAAGATAATCCGTCAAAGCTGAGAAGAGTACAGGACAGACGTGATTGGCATTATGAGACGGAGGGTGAAGAGAAAAAGGAGGCGGCCGGGCTCCTGAGCAGTTTAGTGATCATCATTGTTGCGATCGTGATGATCTGTACTTTTATTAAGTCAGAGGACAATCCCTTATTGCGGATCATGCTCATCATATCTATTATCATGCTGGTAAAGGGCTTATTGTCACTTGTTTCGGCTGTCCGGGATATGAAGTTTATAAAGCAGGCACCGAGGTTCCGCGGAAAGATATTCAGATATGAAAGGGCAATGTGGGATTTTGTGGACGGTATCCCCATGATCGTGCCGGTGGTGCGTTATTTTGACAAAATGGGGCATCTCAAAGAGACCACGGTTGAAACAGGCAGCATAGTACAGCACAGATATGCGATAGGAAATACCGTGGAGATCGAAACGCCGATAAGCGGTTCGGAGATCGTAAAGTGGAATTATCCGCTTATTAAGCATTTTTCACTGCATGATGAGGAAAGGCTCATGGATGAGCTTGAGAAAGCGGACTTTTTCGGGAAAAGGAACGGACCCTGCCGCTCGGATATTTATGATGAAAATGCCGAGCCGGATACGCTTGTATGTCCGACCTGCGGGCAGGAACTTGAGGTGCAGCCGGGAGCGGAGGCAAGCTGCAGCGGCTGCGGCGGCAGACTGGCATATACTTTTGACAGGATTCCTATATGGGAATCCCAGACTATAATATAAACGGCGGGAGGAGATCCGGTATGAACGAAGGAAAATTCATGATACCCTTTGGCAGCATTTTTGTTGCCTGCGGCATATTTATTATGTGTCTTGCGTTTACGGACAGTGTTAAGGAGCAGACGTCACCTGTTGTGGTCCTCCTTTTCGGCGGTGTATTCCTGGCTGCGGGACTGGCAGTGGTCGTAGGCGGTATAAAGTCGGTAAAGAGGGGGATGGAGACCCTTAAGTTCGGGAAGAGATATACGGGGAAGATCTTCAGATATGAAAGCGATCCCGGCATACGGATCAATGGTATGCCGGCAATCATACTTGTGGTAAGGTTCTTTGATGAGACTGAAAGTGTTATCGGGAACATCAGGGAAGTCTGGATCAAGACCGGCGGAAGGAATATGAAAAAGTACGCCATCGGCAATACCATTGAAGTGGCGGTAAACGGCAATGATGCGCAGATGATCTCAAAATCATACAAGTCGATAAAGGATGCTTATCTTCCGGGGCAGGAGAGGCTGATGTCGCATACGGAGATGTCGGTAAGGATGGATGCGCCTCAGGGACAGACTTCCATTCCGGAATACAATTATAATTCGGATATGACGATGGGCTCATATCCCGCAGGCAGCTTAAGCACAAAGGATGTGTTATGTCCGGGCTGCGGCGGAGTGGTAAGCCTTGCTCCGGGCAGCAGGGTGATATGCCCTGGCTGCGGAAGAGAAGTGGGGCTGACGATTGAGAATATGATAGTGTAGGGGGCGTGCCCCTCATCAGTCGCCTTTGGCGACAGCTTCTCCCCGAAGGGGTGAAGCCTTGGGGGAAGCCTAAGGAGAAAGGAAATGAATGCATTAGAGAGATTCTTGAAATATGTTTCGATAGATACGATGTCGAGGAGTGAGATAGATGCTTATCCTTCGACAGAGGGACAGAGGGAGCTTCTGGACCTTCTGTATAATGAACTGAAGGAGATGGGCGTGCCGGATGTAAGGCAGGATAAGGAGTACGGCTGCGTATATGCGGTGATCCCTTCCAACAGGCCCGAAAAGACCATAGCCTCCATAGGCTTTATCGCCCATGTGGATACGGCGGAAGCCATGAGCGGAAAAGATGTGAAAGCACGCGTCATAGAGGATTATGACGGCGGAGATATAGTGCTCAATGGGGAAAAGGGCATAGTCACCCGTATCGCGGATTTCCCGGAGATGGCTGATATGAAGGGAAAGACCGTAGTGGTAACAGACGGGACCACGCTGCTTGGAAGTGATGACAAGTCAGGAGTGACCGAGATAATGGAGATGGCGGCGTATTTCATCGCACATCCTGAAGAAGCCCACGGAAATATCTGTATAGCTTTTACAGCCGAAGAAGAGACAGGCAGAGGTGTGGATCACTTCGATGTGGCCGGCTTCGGTGCGCATTATGCATATACGGTGGACGGCGGCAGGCTCGGGGATATGTCGGACGAGACTTTCAATGCAGCGGGTGTAAAGCTTTATGCAAAAGGAGTATCGGTGCATCCCGGTGAAGGCTACGGGAAACTTATAAATGCGCTGCAGCTTCTGATGGATTTCCATGCCCTGCTTCCGGAAGGAGAGAGACCTGAGAATACAAGGGAGCGGGAAGGCTTTTTCCATGTGACGGATATGAAGGGAAATGTGGAAGAGGCATATGCAGAGTACATAATCAGGGATCATGACATGGAAAAATTCGAGGAGAAGAAAGCACTCTTTGAGTCCCTCATCAAAAAAGTGAATGAACAGTACGGCAGAGAGGTGCTTATTGCCGAGATAAACGACCAGTATTACAACATGAAAGAAAAACTGAGGAGCCATCCCGAAGTGGCAGGTCATCTTATGGCAGCCATGGAAAAGTGCGACGTGAGTGCCTTAAGCACACCCATAAGGGGCGGCACCGACGGTTCCAGGCTTTCCTATATGGGACTGCCCTGTCCGAATATCTGCACGGGCGGAGGAAATTTCCACGGAAAACATGAGTATCTCTGCGTTGAAGAGATGATGACCACCATAGAGATATTAAAGCAGCTGGTAAGGGAGTGGGCTGCGTAAGCGATGAAGAAAAGGATAAGGATGCTGACAGCGCTGCTTCTGCTCATTATCACGGCAGCGGGCTGCGGCGATAAAGATAAACAGATAGTGCTGACCACAGGTTTCGGGCAGGATGAGATATTCAGGCTCGAGGGCGAGGAGTGTACCAGACAGGAACTGCTGGTATATATGATGAACCTGCACGGACAGTATGACAATATTTTCGGCGAGGGCATATGGGATACCGAGATAGGCGGTATGCCCCTGGATGATTATATCAAGAGGACTGCGATCGCACGTCTCTACAAGCTGAAGATGATGAAACTGCTGGCGGCCAGCTATCAGGTGGAACTTACCAAAGATGAGGAAGCTCTGGTAAAGGATGCGGCGAAGGAATTCATGTCGGATCTGGGAGCTTCGGATATGGCCAAGGCCGGCGGGCTCAAGCAGAACATGGTACAGAATATGTATGCGGAGTACCGCATAGCTGAGAAACTGTACCACAAGCTGATCGAAAACGTGAATCCCGAGATAAGCGATGATGAGGCAAGGACCATCACGGTGCGCCAGATATACAATACCGAGCGCGGCGCGCTGGAGGAATTGCTTTCAAGACTTGAAGAAGGCGAAGACTACGATACCCTGTCTTTTGCCTACAATGAAAAAGAAGATTATGTGATATCCTTCCCGAAGGGGAAGATGAACAAGGAGATCGAGGAGGTCTGTTTCTCTCTGGCTGAGGATGAAGTCAGCGGCATAGTAGAGGCCGACGGCGGTTACTATGTATTCCGCTGCATCAGTACCTATGACAGGGAGGAGACCGACAGGAGCAAACAGGAGATCTTGAGGAAGCGGCAGAAGGAGGCTTTCAGACAGGTCTATGATGCTTTTTCTCAAGGGAAGGAATGCTACCTTAACGAGAAACTTCTGGATGAGACCATATCAGGAGAGCTGTCTTCGGGCAGTGCGGATTTCTTTGATATCTATTCCAAGTATTTTAAAGGATTATAGGGAGAAGCGGCATGCTTGAAGTACTGATATTCTGGATACTGATATATCTGATCACCATCGGAGCGGGTGATCTTTTGTTTTTT
Organism: Lachnospiraceae bacterium; assembly: GCA_024687205.1. Lineage (GTDB taxonomy): Bacteria > Bacillota > Clostridia > Lachnospirales > Lachnospiraceae > NK4A136. The sequence continues at coordinate 28,307 of JAILES010000090.1, read as the reverse complement.
GCTTTTGATAAGCTGAGCGGAAGCGGCGCAGGGAAGAGAAAAGCTTCGGTTAAGAGCATTGCGGGATTCCTGGTACTGACTGTGGCGGCTGAGTATATTAGTCTCTTCGGACCGGTAAATACAAGGGCATTAAGCGGGACGGCAAGTGTGATAGTCCTGCTGGAAGTCCTGAAGATAAAGAAATACGGCTGGAGCAAACGGGCGGAAAAAGACGGCTGGGGCTGCATCTGTCTTAAAGCCCTGTGGCTCGTATTTATCCTGATCTGTACGGTTAATCCCGATTTTAATGAACTGCATATGGATTCGGATCTGTATATGGTACAGTCCGTTAAGTGGGCGAGAGAATACGGAGCGGTACGCGGTGCGGCAAACTTCAATCCCCGTATAGGCTTTGATTCCTCTCTTGTATGCTTCTATGCGTTAGCCTTGTTAAAGGGAATGTCAGGGGGCTTACTGCATGCGGCCTGCGGCTTTCTCTATGTGCTGTTTGGTTTCTACGGTATAGAAGCAGCGGCGGAGATGTTTAAAAAAGGCTTCAGCGTATCAAGAGCCTTCAGGATAGTATCCGTCGGCTATGCGGCTACGACAAGCTATCTTGCGGGAGCTTTTCTTACCGACAGTTTTTCGAACTTGTCCGCCGGTTTTGTGATAGCAGAATGGGCGGCACTTGCGGAGAGTAAAGAGGAGCGGGAAGAACCTTACGGACTGCTGGCGGTATTTGCGGTGATCTGTGCTTCGATGAAGCTGTCACTTGCAGTGCTGGTACTTGAGGCATTGCTGCCGGGTATAGGACTTCTAAAAAAGAAAAAGTTTAAGAGCGTGGCGGCTTTCTTAGGGCTCGGATGTGCCTGCGTGATACCTTATGTATTAAGGACCGTGATCCTTACAGGCTATCTTCTGTTCCCGATGGAGAAGATCGATCTCTTCAGCGTGGAATGGAAGATGCCGGCAGATATGGTGACTCTTGAGCGTGAGATGGTGGAACTCTGGGCCAAGGCCCCGGGTACCGGGGCGGATATAATACGCGGCGGCATTGAAAAGTGGCTGCCGATCTGGCTTGAGAACCAGCGGGGAAGCTACGGTTATCTGCTGCTGCTTGCAAATATCGCTGCCTTTGCGGGGATAATAGTTTTCAGGCTCATATTCAGAAAAAATGAGCATTTCAAAGAACATGAACCGTATATGATGATACTGATCGCGTCGGTTGCCGCCAACATGCTCTACTGGTTTTTGGAAGCCCCGGACTACAGATTCATTGAACTGCTGATGTTCTTTATGCCCATATATCTTGCAGCTTGTGTATACAGGCTGCTCCCGAAACATTTCCCCCGGGCGGAGGCTATACTGCTGGTGCTCTTTGTGGCGGCTTTCTTCTCCTATCATCCGAAGCGGGTGATAAAGGAGGACCTGGCTTTTCTTAAAAGAACGGCGGAAAGCGGTGAGCTGGCCGGGATAGCTTTTAACCAGCCGCGGCTAAAGAAATATGACATGAAGACCGTGGACTGGTACGGCTATAAGGTCAATGTGCCTTCCGGTGTAAAGATATCCGGGGAAGCGGAGCTGCCCTGTGCCATGTATGCGGACTATCTGGATCATCTGTATCCCCTGGGAGACAGTCTGGCGGATGGAGTCGGAATAAAGTGATTTCAATCATGGGGACGGTTCTCCGGTTGAAAATCTCTGATTTTCAACCGGAGAACCGTCCCCATGATCTGTTAGCACTCTGATTAAATGAGTGCTAATTTTTCCTTGACTTTTTATCCGGCGGGTCATATACTTTATAAGCGGGCGTAAAGCCTGCGGAATACTTAAGTTTATGAAAGGAAGTGCTTTACAATGGCAGGAAAACAGGGAAGCTTATCAATCAACAGTGAGAACATCTTTCCCATAATCAAGAAATGGCTCTACAGCGATCAGGACATCTTTTACAGGGAGCTGGTGAGCAACGGCTGCGATGCCATAACCAAGCTTAAAAAACTGGATATGATGGGTGAATATACCCTTCCAGATGACTATAAGGCAAAGATCGATATTGAAGTATCACCCGAAGACAAGACCATCGTGATCACGGATAACGGTCTGGGCATGACGGCCGAGGAAGTGGAGGAATACATCAATCAGATAGCTTTTTCCGGAGCTACCGACTTTATCGCGAAATACAAGGATAAAGCGAATGAAGACCAGATAATCGGACACTTCGGTCTCGGTTTCTATTCGGCTTTCATGGTATCCGAGAAAGTGGAGATCGATACCCTTTCCTATAAAGAGGGAGCAAAGGCCGTACACTGGGTTTGTGACGGCGGTACCGATTATGAAATGGAAGACGGCAGCCGCGATGCCGTGGGTACAAAGATAACCCTTCATCTTACCGAAGACTGCTTAAAATACTGCAATAAGTATGAGGCTGAGGAAGTACTCAGGAAGTACTGTTCTTTCATGCCTTACGAGATATACCTCAGCAAGAAGGGCGAAGAGCTGACCCAGACCATCAATGAAGATGAGAAGCTGGACAGTGATGTGGTCATCGAGGAGATCATTCCCGAGAAGAAAGAGGATGACAAAGAAGAGCCTAAGAAGAGGCTTAAGATAAAGAAGCGTCCGGAACCCATCAACGACACTACGCCGCTGTGGGCAAAGCATCCCAACGAGTGCACAAAGGAAGAGTATCTGGAGTTTTACAGAAAGGTATTTCATGATTACAAGGAGCCGCTGTTCTGGATACATCTGAACATGGACTATCCTTTCAACTTAAAGGGCATACTTTACTTTCCGAAGATCAATATCGAGTTCGAGTCCATCGAGGGCGTGATCAAGCTGTACAATAACCAGGTCTTCATCGCGGACAATATCAAGGAAGTGATCCCCGATTACATGATGCTCTTAAAGGGTGTCATCGACTGTCCGGACCTGCCTCTCAACGTGTCCAGATCTGCGCTGCAGAATGACGGCTTCGTGAAGAAGATCTCCGAGTATATCTCGAAGAAGATAGCTGACAAGCTTTCGGGCATGTGCAAGACCGAGAGGGAAGAATACGAGAAATACTGGGATGACATCAATCCCTTTATCAAGTACGGCTGCTTAAAGGATGACAAGTTCTGTCAGAAGATGACGGATTACATACTCTTCAAGGATCTGGACGGCAAGTATTTAAGCCTGCCCGAAGCTCTTGAAGTAAAGCCTGTCGATACCGGTGATGATGAAGAGAATGCTACCGATGAGAACGGTGAGAAGGTGGAAGCTGAGATCGTAGAAGAAGAGAAGGAAGAGACTGCAGCGGAAGAGGAAAAGAAGGAAAAGACCGTTTACTATGTGACCGACGAGCAGCAGCAGAGCCAGTATATCAACCTCTTTAAGAAGGCAAAGAAATCTGCTGTGGTACTTAAAGACCAGATAGACCAGCCTTTCATCACACAGCTGGAGAGCAAGAACGAAGGCATTAAGTTCATGCGTATAGATGCGGATCTGACGGATGACTTCAAGGCAAAGAACAGCAAGAAGCAGCAGGAAGAGCTGGATGCCCAGACCGAGGAGCTTTCAAAGATATTCAAGAAAGCCATCAAGAAGGACAATATAGTCGTTAAGGTGGAGAGGCTCAAGAATAAGGACATTTCCTCGATGATCACCGTATCCGAAGAGAGCAGACGTATGCAGGATATGATGAAGATGTACGCGATGCAGGGCATGAACTTCGGTGGTATGGGCATGGGAAGAGAGGGTATGACCCTTATACTCAACGCCAACAACAAGCTGGTACAGAAGATACTGACCGACAAGGAAGGGGAGAATGTACAGCTGCTCTGCGAACAGCTTTATGACCTGGCACTGATACAGAACGGACCGCTGGATCCCGAGTCCATGACAAAGTTCGTGGCACGGAGCAATAAACTGATGGGACTTTTATTATGATATTTCCGGACATGTATGTAAAAAACGCATACGAACTGCCTTATAAAGAAATGTACAACAGGGGCTTCAGGGGCATCATATTCGATATAGACAATACGGTGGCCCTTGATAACGGTCCTGCCGATGACAGATGCAGGAAGCTTTTCAAAGATCTTGAGGCCATGGGCTACAAGACCATGATAGTATCAAACAACGATGAGCCCAGGGTGAAGAGCTTTGCGGATGATGTGGGCAGCGGTTATGTGTTCAAGGCTGCCAAGCCTTCAAAAAAAGGGTATTATGAGGCACTAAGAAAAATGGGACTTAAAAAAGACCGGGTATTCCTGGCGGGAGACCAGATCTTTACCGATATCCTCGGAGCCAAGAGGTGCGGCATCTTTGCGGTGATGGTAGGAAAGCTTAACTGGAAGGAGCGGCCCCATATCTATCTTAAGAGGATACTGGAAGTGCCGATAATGGGGGTGTATTTTTTGATGAGGTGCTTTAAAAAATAACCACCCCTCATCAGTCAGCCTTCGGCTGACAGCTTCTCCCCAAGGGGAGAAGCCTTTTGGGAGAGTAGTATATGGATGTTAATACTAAACTTTATGGCCTCATGGGACATCCCGTGGGGCATTCCGTTTCTCCGGCCCTGCAGAATGAGCTGATAAGACTCTACGGGCTGAATGCGGTATATCTGGCCTGGGATGTGGAAACTGCCGGACTGGAAGAAGCGGTAAAAGGCGGAAAGAGCCTTGGTATCGGCGGCTTCAACGTGACCGTGCCCCATAAGAAAAATGTAATACCTTATCTTAAGGATATCGATGAGGCGGCAAGAAAGCTGGGCTCGGTGAATACCCTTAAATATACCCCTGAAGGCTATGTGGGATATAACACGGATCTGCCGGGGCTTATGAGGGCTTTTGAATATGACGGTGTTTCTTTTGAAGGCAGGAATGCTGTGCTGATCGGAGCCGGCGGTGCTGCCAATGCGGCCCTCGGAGCCATATTGGAGAGCGGGGCAAATAGAGTGCTGATCATCAACCGCACCATGGAAAGGGCAGAGGAACTGAAGCAGCGTTTCGAAGCATATTATCCCGCTGTCAGGATGGACTGCGTATCTTCACAGACTGCGGCGGTGAAACTGATGAGGGAAGAGACGGACAAATGGAATGTCCTCCAGGCTACCAGCGTCGGCATGTATCCGGATACGGAGGCTGCGGCTGTTACCGAGGAAGCTTTTTATGAGATGGTGGATTGCGGAGTGGATATCATCTACAACCCGGAGAAGACCCTTTTCATGAAAAAAGTTGAAGCTGCCGGTGGCACAGCTTATAACGGACTTAAGATGCTTTTGTTCCAGGGAGTAAGAAGTTTTGAGATATGGAATGAGCTTAAGGTGGATGATAAGTATACTGAACAGCTGTTGGATATTATGAGGGGAGCTATGAAAAGATGAAGATACTGATAATCAACGGAGCGAACATAAACTTCCTTGGCATCAGGGAAAAAGCAGTCTACGGAACCAAAACCTATGATGATCTGCTGAAGATGATAGAGGAGAAGGCGGCAGCGACCGGGGACAGAGTGGAGGTATTCCAGTCCAATCACGAGGGTGCGATCATAGACAGGATACAGGATGCCTACAGTGACGGCACCCGGGGCATCATCATCAATCCCGGAGCTTATACCCATTACAGCTATGCCATAAGGGATGCCCTTGCTTCGGTGGACATGCCCAAGATAGAGATACATATCTCGGATATCAGCACACGTGAGGAATTCAGACATGTCTCGGTTACTGCGGAAGTCTGCAACGAGCAGATCAAAGGTCTGGGACTGGAAGGCTACCTGACAGCCATCGATCACATAAAGGAGCTGATAAATGAAGGGTAAGGCGCTCATACTTATCGGATACATGGGCTGCGGCAAGACTACGGTTTCAAAGCTGCTGGCTGAGCGCAGCGGAAAAGAGCTTCTCGACAGCGACCTTTGCATTGAGAAGGAAGCGGAGATGAGCATCAATGAGATCTTTGCTTCCGAAGGAGAGGCGACCTTCAGGCAGATGGAAACAGAGCTGCTGGAAAAGCTTGTAAAAGAAGGCTTTGACGGGATACTATCCTGCGGGGGCGGTATGCCCTTAAGGGAAGAGAACAGGGAACTGTTAAAGCAGCTGGGGACAGTGGTTTATCTTAAAGCCGCACCGGAGGTGATAGCCTCGAGGTTAAAGGATGATCAGAGCAGACCGCTGCTTAAAGGCCTTAATGATGAGGAAAAGGTAAAGAAGATAAGAGAGATGCTCTCGCTCAGGGAGGCCGCATATGCTGCCGGAGCGGATCTTGAGATCGACACCGGGGAAATGTCGCAGGAAGAGGTTGCTTCTTGCATTTTCAATAGTATTCATATATAATAGACTTCAAATGTGCACACCTGAGGGAAGTTAAAATGATCGAGGCAGTCAGCTGCGGAGGTGTGGTGATATTTCGGGGCAAGATCCTTTTGCTTTATAAGAATTACAGGAAAAGATATGAAGGATGGGTATTGCCGAAAGGAACAGTGGAAAAGGGAGAAACATACCCGACTACGGCACTCAGGGAAGTAAGGGAAGAGTCGGGAGCCAAAGCCAGGATAGTCGAATACATAGGAAAGAGCGGCTATACCTTTACTGTTCCGGAAGATACGGTAGACAAGGAAGTACACTGGTATCTGATGAGATCGGAAAGTTACTACAGCAAACCGCAAAGAGAGGAGTTCTTTATGGACTCCGGCTATTACAAGTTTCATGAGGCGTATCATCTTCTGAAATTTGCAAATGAAAAAGAAATACTGGAACGGGCTTATGAGGACTATCAGAGATTGTACCGCAGCGGCCTGTGGAACGGGTAAGAGAGTAGAAAAATGGCGATTTCTTTTGACCCGCTGCTTTACGTGAGCCCGGACCTGAAAAGCAGGAAGCTTGAACTGGCTGAAGAGCTGATGCTTAAGCATAAGCTTAAGGATCTGTATCTGATCTGCAAAAATGAAAACAGCGGTATGCCGGAAGTGATGAAGAGCGAAATGCTGGATATGAAGTATTACAGGAACAGGGATATAGTCGTAAGCGGCATTACCGACAACTATGATTCGGCACTTGAATATCTGGCGGTTTATGCCTATGAGAACCTGGTACCTGAAGGAAACGGGCAGGATCCGCGTCAATGAGTGCAGTCTTACTTATACTTAAGATAATCGGAATAGCGATTTTATGTATTCTGGCCTTTTTGCTGCTTGTAATATTACTGATACTGTTCTGTCCCTTCCGTTACAGGCTAGAGGGTAAAAAGGAAGAAGCGCTGGAAGGAAAGGCGCGTGTGACCTGGCTTCTGCATTTCCTCGTTGCGGAAGTGAGTTATGCAAAAAAGCTCAATATCAGGATAAAGATCCTCGGGATACCTTTTTATGACAGGCTGAGGAAGAAGGCTAAGGAGAAAAAGAAGGCGGCTGAGGAAGAAGAGGATTTCGAAGAAGAGTTCGAAGAGGATTCAGAAGAGGAAGAAGACAGCTCATCCGGCGATGAAGAGGACAGCGAAGAAGAGGCTGTTACAGAAGAGAAGCAGGAAGAGAAAGTAGAGGAAGAAAAAGAGGACAGCTCATCCGGCGCCAAAGGCGCCACCTTCTCCTCAAGGGGAAGGCAAAAAGACGACGACGCTGCAAACTCAAGGGGAAGGCTGTGGGATAAGCTGGATGATGCGGCGGATGCTCTTGAAGACGGTATAGATGAGCTGGAGGATATGCTGGACGATACGGCTGATGAGCTGGAGGAAGGCATAGAGAAGCTTAAGAATAAGATAGAGAGCATAGCGGATACCATAGGATATTACAGAAGGATACTGGAAAGTGACGGAGCACTGTGGGTATTTGACTATGTGGTAAAGCATGTAAAGGGCTGCCTTAAGAATGTGGCACCGAAGCGTGTGGATGCCGTGATCGATTTTTCAAACGACGATCCGGCGACGGTTGCGGAAGTATGGAAGATCTATGCTGTAGCTGTTACCCTGATGGGAAACATCAGAGGCAAAAGAGAATTCAATACAAAGCAGGATGAGAGCAGCATAGAATTCAAAGCAAGGATAAAAGGAAGGGCGACGGCCGTAGTACTCGGATATCACGGACTGTGCCTTCTGCTCAACAGAAAAGTAAAGAAATTCATCAAGCTGATGAAACGGGAGGATAAAGCTGATGGCGGAAAATAACATAAGCAATGTGGTGGAATCTTTCATGAAGGACATCGACCATGTGGTGGGTTCCAAAACGGTGATCGGTACTCCGGCTACTGTCGGTGATGCAACGATCATACCGCTTGTGGATGTTTCTTTCGGTGTAGCTGCGGGAGCAGGCGCCAGAGACAAGAAGAACAGCGGCATAGGAGGAATGAGCGCGAAAGTCTCTCCTTCCGCAGTGCTTGTGATACAGAACGGACATACCAAGTTAATGTCCGTTAAGAGTACGGATTCTGTTGGCAAGATAGCCGATCTGATACCCGAGATCATTGATAAGGTAAAGGGCAACAAGGCTGTTACCGTTGATAAGGAAGAAGCTAAGAGCGCAGCATTTCCGGAGTCTGAAAAAGAGTAAGTTTTATGGAAGCATTCGCCGATGAACTCGAGAAGATAGGTGATAAAGAGCAGCTGGAAAAGATAAAGCATCAGCTGTTCATGGAGAAAGTCGGCATTCAGAGCGAAAGGGCGCAGCTGGAAAAGGATCATTACGAGCTTTCCAGAGAAAGAAAAGAACTGGCTCTTGAGCGTAAACAGCTTACAAGGGAAAAAAGGCAGCTTTCCCTGGAAATGGGCAGGCTTCGCGAAGAAGTTGAATTTGAGCGTAAGCGTCTCAAAGAAGACGAGAGGATGATCGACAAGAAGCAGAAGCTGATAGAGCATTCCTATGCGGTCCTTGATATAGACAGGAAGAAGCTGTCGGAGGACAGCAGAAGGCTGGAGCGGGAATGGAGCGATCTGCACAGAGCTGCCGCAAACAGCAGGAAGAAAGAAGTCTATGCTACGGGACTTTTTTTCAGAGGAGTTAATAATCAGGTGGCGCTGAAGAAGCGTTACAAAGAACTGATGAAGATATATCATCCCGATAACATCTGCGGTGACCAGGAAATACTTATCAAGATCAACGAGGAGTATGAGGAACTGAGATACCGCTTTGGTTTTGTGGGGAAAGAGGCATAAATGAAGGAAAAAACAAATAAGATCGCCGTAAAGGACGTGATCGCTGTTGCGGTCATACTCGCAGCGGAGATCTTTTTCTTTAGTGAGATCATCTTTTCGGAAAAGATGCCGGGAGATCTGGGAGACGGAAGGTTCGTTCCGCTGATCACTGACCATTGGTGGAAATTCTTTACCGGCAGGGAGCGCTTCGGTGAGATACCGATCTTTTATCCCTATACCCATGCCCTTGGTTATTCGGATTTTCATTTCGGCTACGGCATCATCTATTCGATACTCAGAGTATTCGGCATGGATCTTTACGGGGCTTTCAAATGGTGTATCATACTGATACACGCTGCGGGAAGCCTTGTGATGTATTATCTGCTGAGGAACAGGTTCAAGGCTGAGGTACTGTGGGCGCTTTGCGGTACCGCGGCGTTTTCCTACTGTCCGGCATTAAGCGGCATTTCCAATCATCCACAGCTCTTTGCGGCAGCGATGCTGCCGGAGCTCTTACTCTTCTTTACGGGCTTCGTTCAGGGCTTTGAGAGCAGGAAAAAACGTAATGTTTATGCCTATCTGACCGTTGTGTGGTTCGTGCTGCTGACCTACACTTCGTGGTATATGGCATGTTTCACCGGGATCTTTGTGCTGATCGCTCTGATAGTATGGCTGATACTGCTGGGCAGACGCGAGAATAAGACCGGAAAGATGATAAAAGGCTGGTTTAAGACCATGGGGCTTGACAGCTTAGGCTGGCTTGCTGCGCTGGTGATACTTTTCATACCCTTCTTAAGCATCTATATTCCCGTTCTTAAAGAAGGAAGCTTTTACGGCTTTGATCCCACTTATCTGCCCATGCCTGTTCATCTTTTAAATGTGGGCAGTGATAATCTGCTGATGGGCTGGTTTGTGAAACTGATAAAAGCAGAAGAAAATGTGCCTTCAAATGAATTTACCGAGGGCTTCTCCGTAGCTATGATAGTCTGCTTCTTTGCGGCGGCGGTAATGCTGTTTAAGAAAAAGAAGAAAAAGCATGATATAAGTGACTGCATACCCAAGAGCGTGGTGATCACGGTGATCGTCTGCGTGCTCCTGATGCTTAAGTGGAATGAAGAGGGGGATTCCCTCTGGTCCATGGTCTATGATGTGATCATACCTGCGAGAGCCATACATGCGGTAGTCAGATTCCTGTTATGGCTTACCTTCCCGATATCGCTGATAATAGCGACTACGCTTTCAAAAGCGGAACTGTTCAAAAAGAAGACCGTCGGGACTGTGGCTGCTGCGGCAGTGCTGGTGCTGGTTTTCCTGTTTACCGTTAATAAGGGCGGACTGATCTGTCATTTCGAGAGGACCGAAAGAACGGCCTTTATGGATGCTGTGGCTGAACCGCCGGCTGATATGAACGCATTTTTCGTAATGGATTCCGCTATGAGCGGGAAGCCGGAATATGTTTATCAGTTGGATGCTTACGAGATAGCGTCAAAATATGATCTGAAGACCATGAACGGTTATTCCGGACATTTCCCCGCAGGCTGGGGAGTCTGGAGTCCCTGCAGCGAGGATTATTTTGGCTATGCCGCAGACTGGGCCGCAAGCCACGGCCTGAGTTCGGTATATGTTTATGATGAGGCGGCGAATGCCTGGTATCCGTTCCAGACGGAGTAGGACGCAATTGCAGGTCTACATGGTATATGATTTAGACTGAGTGAGATGCGATTAAAGGTCAAATCGGCATACGATCGAAGATCGTATGCACACGTTGTACAAAAATCGTCCTGGCAAGCTCGCTTGCCGGAGCGATTTTTGTACAACAGCTGCAAGCAGCTATGCTGCTTGAGCCGATTTGACCGAAGGATATAAGTTTTAAATGAGCGGCAGTAATACGATCGAAGATCGCGAGCCTGTTTGATTTCAGGAGTTTAGAAATCAAATGAGCGCAAGCAGCTACGCTGCTTGAGCCGATTTGACCAAGGATATAGAATTCAAATGAGTGCATACAAATTTACTGCTTGTACTCATTTGCACCGAAATATTAATCCCAGAAGGAGAAAAAACATGACAGAAGACGTATTGGTATCAGTAGTAATCCCCTGCTATAATGAGCATTCCACTATAGAAAAGGTGATAAAGAGTGTCCGTGACTGCGGGCTGCGTACCGAAATAATAGTGGTGGATGACTGTTCGACGGACGGAAGCAGGGAACTTCTTAAGAGCGAGTTGTACAACAAGGTCGATACCATACTTTTCCATAAGGTCAACCAGGGAAAGGGTGCGGCTTTGAGACACGGTTTTGCCGCCGCTAAGGGTGATCTGGTGATCGTGCAGGATGCTGATCTTGAGTACGATCCGAAGGAATTCAACAAGCTCATACGTCCCTTTATCGACGACAATGCAGACGTGGTATACGGTTCGCGTTATCTCAGAGGCAGCAATCACCGTGTGGACGCCTTCTGGCATGAGTTTGGCAATAAGATGCTGACCCTTGTTTCCAACATCTTTTCCAACCTGTCCCTGACGGATATGGAGACCTGCTATAAGATGTTCAAAAGGGAAGTGATACAGTCCATAAAGATCGAGGAGAACCGCTTCGGTTTTGAACCTGAAGTTACGGCTAAAGTTGCAAAAAGGAAGCTTAACATCTGCGAAGTTCCCATTTCCTACAGGCCCCGCAGCTTCGATGAGGGAAAGAAAATAGGCTTAAAGGATGCATTCAGGGCATTTTACTGTATAGTAAAGTACAATCTCAGATAGGCAGTTAAGACCGGGAATAAAGCCTGCCCATTTTTGAAAAAAAGTGCTTGCAATTTATGCGGCAATTTGGTAATATATGTTTTGTTGCGGCGAAAGAAGTCGTGGTTTAAGTGATAAGGGAGGTGGAACTCATGGCAAGATGTGATATATGCGGTAAAGGCGCTCATTTCGGAAACAATGTGAGCCATTCACATAGAAGATCCAATCATGTATGGAATGCTAATATCAAGAATGTGAAGTGCACGGTGAACGGTGCATCCAAGAGACTGCACGTTTGTACCACATGCCTTAAGTCAGGCAGAGTAGAAAGAGCGTAAGATCGTTATTAATATGAATTAAGAACTCCGATCCTAACGGATCGGAGTTTTTTTGTTTCGCTTTTGCTACACCGTTTTTGCGGGCAGGTTCGGAAACGGCGGGAAATGAACGGCCTTTGCGGACAGCCTGCAGGAATTTGCAGCTGACCACCGCTTCGGCCGATAGCAAAAAGCAGGTGCACAGAGCTACCGTGAATTAGAGCTTTCATTGACAAGCTTGCCTTGTTTCGATATACTGTATTTCGGCTGTAGTCGGCCACAATTTATTGTGGCCGAATATTATTGAAGGAAAGGTATTTTCACGTGTCACTGGTATCTTTCAGGTTTTTTGCATTAACCGGGGTGGCTGTTTTAGTTTATTATCTGCTCCCTTTGAAGTACAGATGGACCGCCATACTGGCATCCAGTCTGTTTTTTTATTATTCTCTCGGAAGCAGTGCGCTGATACCGGTGATATGCATCTCTGTATTCTCGTACATAATGGGCCTGGTAATAGAAAAGAGCGATGAAAGCCGGAAGAGGAAGACGCTGATAAGCATAGCTGTGATAGTACTGCTTTCGATACTGGCCCTGGTGAAACTCTCGGGACATTTCAGTACCCTTTCGCAATATATCATCGTTCCCACGGGCATATCCTATTTCTCACTGAGTATAATAGCTTATCTTTTAGATGTTTACTGGAAAAAGGAGAAGGCGGAAAGAAGTCCGCTGCGTTTCCTGACTTTTGTTCTCTACTTCCCGAAGATACTCCAGGGCCCCATATCAAGACATAAGCTTCTCGGGGAGCAGCTGAAGGAAGGAAAGCGTTTTGACTGGGAGCAGCTATGCTTCGGCATGCAGCTGGTACTGTGGGGACTGTTCAAGAAGATAGTGATAGCCGACAGGCTCAGCATAGCGGTAAGCAATGTGTATTCGCAGCTGGATACCTACAGGGAACACGGTGTGGTGCTTGCCGCAGCAATGATCTTCTCCGCGCTGCAGCTGTATATGGATTTCTCGGGATATACGGATATGGCAGTGGGAATATCACAGATGTTCGGGATAGAACTGGAACAGAATTTCAATCATCCCTTTTTTGCAGAAAGCGCCGCAGGTTTCTGGCAGCGCTGGCATATGACCCTGAGCGGCTGGTTCAAGGATTATCTCTTCCTGCCGGTCTCCAGAACCGAAGCTGTTAAAAAGCTCAGTAAAAAAGCAGGCAACCGTTTCGGCGCCGCTGCAAGGAAAAAGACCATGATGATCTGTTCCACTGCGGTGGTATGGATCGCTACGGGCTTATGGCACGGAACCGGCATAAACTATATCGTATGGGGTATCTACTGGGGAAGCCTCATGATCATCTCCCAGCTTGCCGAAGGACTGTTTACAAAAATGAAGACCGCCCTTTCGATTAAGGAGGAAGCGGCTTTATGGAAGCTTTTCCGGATGTTCAGGACTTTCCTGATCTTTGTTTTCGGAAAGATGATCTCGGCTCAGGAGAATATGAAGAATGTGGCCATCATACTTAAAAGCCTGTTTACAAAGCTGCATCCCGGGGACGTGAAAATGATTGCCGGACTCGGTATGTACGGCTATGATTTTGCGATAGTGGCCCTTGGCCTCATACTGGTGCTTATTGTCAGTGTGATACAGGAAAAGGGAGTTTGTATACGTGAGCAGACAGCGAAATGGTATGCAGTACCGAGATGGCTGTTCTACTGCCTGGCGGTGACTGTCATACTGCTGATAGGCCTGTACGGAAAGGGCTATGATACGAGTACTTTTGCATACCAGTTTTTCTAAAGGGAAGGATAAATGTCAGAGAAGATCAAAAAGCTCATAAAAGCCATAGCAGGGGCTGTTTTTATCGCAGCTGTCTGTGCCGGTATCTGGTACGGACTCAGGGTACTGCTGACGGATGATACCGGGTCCTATACCAGGGTCACCCTGCATGAGTTTTATTCCCAGGATAATATCGACGTCCTTTTTCTCGGAGCATCCCACTGTTACAGAGGTATAGCACCTGAGATAACGGATGAGAAGCTGGGGCTTAATACTTTCAATATGGGAAGCTCATACCAGCGGATAGATACCACTTATCTGCTGATGAAGGAAGCCGTTGAACTGTATGATATAGACCATATATACGTGGAACTCAGCTATAATGTGGCAAAGAAGCATGCGGAGTTTGAGAGTGATCTGACGGATACCTACATCGTTACGGATTACATGAAACCGTCCTTAAGAAAGGCGGCCTATCTGCTGGAAAGATCCGGCGACGGTGACTATGCCAACAGTTTTCTTGTGGCAAGGAGAAACTGGAAGAAGATCTTTGAGCCCGGATATATCAAAGAGCTGGCGGAGAAGAAACAGAGTGATGCATATAAGAACTATGAATATCCGGATAATGATGAAGAGCGTTATGCGGGAAAAGGTTATGTAGAGAGCGATGTGGAGATCCCGGAAGGCAGCTTCAAAAACCGTCCCGACGAACAGACCATAAAGCTCGAAGAGATCGATCCCGAATGGGATAAGACGGTACTGGATATGATAAAGTTCTGTGAGAAGCATAAGGTGGCGCTGACATTTTTCTCAACACCCTTAACATCTTTCAGGCTGCTGTGCTATGATAATTATGATGATTTCATAGACAAGGTAAACGGGCTTATAAAAGAGTCCGGGAGCAGTACCGTTGAATACCTGGATTTCAGCCTGATGAAGGAAGAATACTGGCCCGATACTTCAACGCTGTTTAAGGATAACAGACATCTTAACGCGAAGGGGGCGGAGCTTTTCAGCTCGATATTTGCCGATTATATCAACGGCAGGCTCACTTATGATGAGCTCTTCCATAAGGATATAAGGGAGAAATTTGCTTCCATGGAGCCGGGCTTTTACGGTACCGAGTACAGGGAAAATGCCGATGATACCTATTATGACTGCCGGCTGGTGATCAACCGTGAAGAGGAAACAAAGAGCTTTGTGACCTTCATCAGCGATGAAGGGGAGGAGATCATACTTAAGGAATTCAGCTCCGGTACGGAATTCAGGATACCCATGGATCTGCACGGAGCCTGTGTGATCGGAGTAGGAACCTCTGAAAACGATGTTCAAACATACACCACGTATTATTAAGGAGAAGAGAAAATGGAAGAATTACTGGAAGTATTGAAGGAAAGCTGTCCTACGGTGGACTTTGAAAACGAGACGGAGCTGGTATCGGGAAAGGTCATCGATTCCATGGATCTTATCGCCATCATATCCGATATAGAGGAAGCTTTCGACATCAGCATCGATATGGACAAGATCGAGCCCGAGAACTTTGATTCCCTGGAAGCAATATGGGAGCTTATACAGCAGATAAAAGGTGAATGATATGCATTCAATGGTTGAAGTGCTTAAGTCCTGTTCGGAGAAAACTCCGGACAGGCTTTTTGCGGCCGATCACAGGTCGAATGAATACAGCTACAAAGAGGCCTGGGAAGCCGTAAAAAAGACCGCGTGTGTTCTCAGTGAAAACTGCGGGCTTAAAAAAGGCAGCAGGGTAGTGGCCGAATGCGGACAGGATGTACCCTTCCTTATGCTGGATATGGCCTGCGAACTGATGGGAGCAGTCTTTGTTCCTGCTGAGTACAATGCTTCGGCTGAAAGCATCAGGCGTATCTGTGAGGATACGGAGGCAGAACTTTTTGTCAGCTTAAAGAGCAGTGTGGAGATCTGCAGGAATATCAGTTATGAAGAGATCTTTTCCGCTGAAGCAGGAAACAGGGAGTTCGAACTGCCGGAGGAAAAGGATATTGCAGAGATACTCTATACTACAGGCACCACAGGAACATCCAAAGGCATAGTGATATCAAATGATGCTAATGTGGCATTGGCGGAGAATATCAAATACGGAGTGGAGATGAAAGAGGGGAATGTGGAATTCATCCCCATACCCATCAGCCATTCTCACGGACTCAGATGCTGCTATGCCAATTTTCTTAACGGCGGCAGCGTGGTGCTTTCCGACGGTCTGCTGAACGTCAAAAAGGCTTTCCGCATGATCGACGCATATAAAGTCACGGCCATGGATATCTCGCCCTCTGCGGCGCAGATGCTGATAAAGCTGTCAAAAGGCGCGTTCTGGGAATACGGAAGAAGAATGGATTATATACAGATAGGTACCGCGGCTCTTCCGGAAGGGCTCAAGGAGATGCTGGTAAATGAGCTTGAGGGTGTGAGATTATACAATTTCTACGGCTCTACCGAATCGGGCAGAAGCTGTGTGCTGGATTTTTCGAAGGAGAAGGACAGGAAGAACTGCATAGGAAAGCCCACGGTAAATGCCGAGATCGTCTTTACCGACGACGACAGAAAGATAATAGCCTCTTCAAAAGAGAATACGGGACTGCTGGCATCCAGGGGCAGGATGAACATGGAGTGCTACTGGAAAAATCCGGAATTAAGTGCGGGAATATGCGGGGACGGCTATATCTTTACAAATGATGTGGGCTATATGGATGAAGAAGGCTTTGTCTACGTAATAGGACGTAAAGGTGATGTCATCACTTATAACGGTATAAAGATAGCACCGGAAGAGATAGAGCAGGAAGCAGTGGGCTATGATGGCATCACGGATGCTGCCTGTGTCCCGATCAGGAACGAGGCGGGAGCTACCGTTCCGGGACTGTTCATTTCAGTGGCGGATAAGGATAAGTTTGATGGAAAAGCTTATATCGCATATTTAAAAGAACATCTGGACGGCAATAAAATGCCCAAACGTATCAGGATCATTGAACGTATTCCGAGAACTGCAAACGGAAAGATAATAAGAAGGGAACTGGCGGATCAGGGATGAATATATAAGGCATCACGCAGTTCCTGCCAGAGCGCTCCGTAACCCTCGGAAGCAGGTGTGACGGGGCGTTCCATTGTGTTACGCTTGTCGCATACGGCTTCACCGCCCTTGGTCAGGACTATGATGCGTTTTCCGAGTATTATGGCTTCCTGGATGTTATGGGTGATAAAGATAAAGGTGCTGCTTTCTTCGTCGGCGATCTTCAAAAGCTCATTCTGCAGATCGCGCCTGGTCATGGCATCAAGTGCGGCAAAGGGCTCATCCATAAGTATGATCTTGGGCTTTAAAGCCAGAGCTTTTGCTATGGCGACACGCTGTTTCATACCGCCGGAAAGCTGGAAAGGATAGTATTTTGCATACTTTTCCAGTTTGACTTTCTTAAGTGCCTCACTGCTGATCTCATGAAGTTCTGCTTTATTTCTGATACCTTTGATAACAAAAGGATACTGGATGTTCTTTTCCACCGTTTTCCAGGGAAAAAGCTGGTTGAAATCCTGGAAGACCATTATGCGGTCGGTTCCGGGAGTTTTTCTTTCTTCGCCGTCTACGAGTATCTTACCGCTGTATTCCTCAAAACCCGCGATACATCTGAGCAGGGTGGTCTTGCCGCAGCCGGAAGGACCGAGGACGCAGAGAAATTCCCTTTCGTCTATCTCCAGGTTAACGTTTTCAAGCACCGTTTGTTTGACGGCCTGATCCGTATATATCTTTGTAAGGTCCTGGATCTTAAGTACAGTGCTCATCTTGACATCCCCCATTTCCTGACTGTGTTCTTCTCTATGGGATCGAGTATGCCGTACTGGACGAGCAGGCCGATGATGATGATAACGATCAGTGTAGCATACATTTCCGCATTCTTCATATTGGTACGCATCTGATTGATAAACAGACCGATACCCGGAACGGAGGCAACTCCGAAGATCATCTCGGCGCTGATGAGACCGCGCCATGCACGGGCCCAGGCAACCTTAAGACCCGAAACGATATAGGATACCGAAGCGGGCAGATAAACTCCGAGCAGCAGGGATGCTTTTCTTAAGCCGATGTTGAGACCGGCCTCTATGTAGATGGCGGGAACGGCTTTGAAACCGTCAAGGATGTTTCTGGACATGGGCCATATCACGGCGTGAACAACCAGAAAAACAATGACTCCGGGTTTGATGCCGAAGATGATGATGACTACGGGCAGAAGTGCGACGCCCGGAAGCAGGTCAAATACCGATACCAGCAGATCGTATATGGCATAGACGGTCCTGCTGATTATGGAAAGGCCTGAAAGTATAAAGGACAGAAGGATGCCTATGGCAAGTCCTTCAAGCAAAAGCAGCAGGGAATTGCCGATGTAGATCCACATGGAATTCCCTGCATAACCTTTGGTGAAATTCTTGATAAAAGCCGCAGCTATGTCTTCGAGTGTCGGAAATATCAGCTTTGATGAAGATCCGAACATCTCGGAGACGGCCACAAATTCCCATAAAGAAAGCATAAGGATGACAAAAACGATCTTTACGACCAGCGCTCTTATTCTTTCTTTTTTGGGTTTTTTCATTCTCAGTCTCCCTTAACGTTGGCGAATACTATATCGGAGTATGAATCGAAACCTTTCTCAAGGAATTCCTTCTCATACATGAAAGTAGCAAGTTCGAAAAGACCTCTGGTCTCTGTTGTGTATTTACCTGCGGAAAGGTACTTGATCTCGTCTTCGAGAGTGTTGCCGTTGAATTCCGAGGTGATCTCAGCCATGGCAGAAAGATCGCTGTTGATCATGGAGACGGCTTCGGAGATACCTTTGCATAAAGCGTCATACAGCTCGGGAGCATCCGACTGAAGCTCTGTGGAAGCAACACCTACAATGAAGGATCTGTCTGCTGACCACACGTTCTTTACTTCATCGATCTCATGAAGAGCGCTGTTGTCACGTTCTTTGTAGATATAAGGATTGCTGGTCAGGTGGCAGGCAATGCTCTGGGATTCAAGAGCAGCCATGCCGTCCGGATGCTTCATAGCAACGATGTTTGAATCAAGGGCATGTGCATCAAGGCCGATGGAATCAAGTGCAAGACCGAGGATGATGTGCTGGATCGAACCGGTATTTACAAGCGCTATCTGCTCGCTGGAACCTGCCAGGTCGTTTAAGCTGCTGATATCGGATTTGTAGGTCATAAGACCGTGTTCCTGACCGGAGAGGTTGGTAAAGATCTTGTAGCCTACGCCTTTGGAGATACCTGTAAGAGCAGGAGCAACTCCCATAAAGCCGACGGAAAGATCACCCGAAGCGATACCGGTGTTTATATCCGCACCCGAGCTCATCTGGTTCCAGTTAACCTTTACATCAAGGCCGGTGGCTTCTTTGTAGGCCTTTTCGATAAGCCCCTTCTGCTGGCAGATGATGGCAGGGGCATAAGCAAGTCCATACTGGTAAGCGATGTTGAGTGTGGCAACATCGGCAGGCTTGTCGGACGCTGCAGCCGGAGCATCAGCCGAACCTGCTGCGGAGCCGCAGGCGATCAGAGCCATTGACATAAGCAGGCAGAAAAATAACACTGTTATACGTTTCATTGTTTTCATAATCTCCTCCCAAAAGTGATTTATGGTGCTATAGAACATAGAAGTAATCTCAAGTTGCAAGCCGTGCTAATGATACACTAAATATGGGATTAATGCAAGTGTTTTGCACTAAATACAGAACAAATGGGCCCGCGATCTTTGATCGCGGGTTTATGTTGCAAAATAACCCGCTCCGGCAAGCTTGCTTGCCGGGACGGGTTTTTGGCAACATATTACAGGCAGCATAGCTGCCTGCCCCATATGTTCTGTCAGCATGCATCACTGCACGAATTGCAAGATTATGTTAATTGTGTTATGATTCTGAACCATGAAAAGCCGAATTTCAAAAATCGCCGATAACGAATACTTTTTCTCGGTAGCGACCAAGATATATGAGATAATGATAGGGGTTCTCATATCTTCGCTCAAAGTCCGCTTTCTCGGCAAGGATCTGACGGGACGTCTGCTCTTCATGGCCAGTATGTCGAAGATGCTGGGCTTTCTGTTTCAGATGGGCTATTCCCAGGCTTACGCATATTTTAAGAAAAGGGAAGATGATTCCTTTAAAGGAAGATATCTCGGAAGTGCCGTACTGCTTACGGCTGTCTATGTGGTGATCTGCATCTCTTACGTCATTATCTTCAGACCCGAAGCGGAGATGTGGTTTGTTATGATAGCGGTCCCCATCGTGTTCCTGCAGCAGGTCATGAGCGGGGTAGTACGTGTCGAAAAACCGAAGACCAGGAATATCGTGTTTGCCATCACAGATACCATGCTGGTTACGATCCTGCTCTTCGCATTTTTCTTCTCGGAGCCGGCCTTCAAATGGGTTGTGATAATCTTTATCTTCTTAGACGGCATACGTCTGATAATATTCTTCTTTGTCGAAAGACCGCCGATCACCTTTAACAAAGATACCTTCAGGCTTTTCCGCAAGCTCTTTATCTTTGGCATATTCCCGATGCTCGGAGCTTTTCTGATGAACCTGAACTACAAAGTGGATGTCTATATGCTGAAAAAAGTCATGATCTACGAGATCGTGGCAGTCTATACCGTGGGCGTTACGGTGGCCGACCAGTGCTGGGCCATCACCACAGCTCTCGGAGATATACTGATCTCAAAGCTGGCGAAGGGAGGCAAGGCCTCGGAAGTAAGCAGGGTCTTAAGATACAGCAATACCCTTACCCTTGCCCTGCAGCTGGTATTCCTGATCTTCGGTAAGCTGGCCATTAGCATAGTATACGGGCCGGGCTATGAAGATTCCTATATCGTGCTCTGTCTGGTCATGATCGGTTCCTACGGAATGAACTTTGCAAAGATGATCGGAAACTACTGTATAGTTGAAGGACTGCATAAGGAGCGCATGATCATACTGCTGATCACGGTCATCACCAATGTGAGCGCCAATCTGTACCTGATACTCAGCATGGGTATCTTCGGAGCGGCGATCTCATCCATCATTTCCTATAATGTCTGCGGTATCATGTTTGTATGGCTCTTCAGGCGAAAAGGAGGGCAGAGGGTACGTGACATACTCTTTGCCAAAAAGAAGGACTATGAGGATCTGTTCAGACTCTTAAGGGGGAAAGCATGAATATAAAGCTTAAGCTCCCTGAGGGTTATCTTGAGGGAGAGACAAGATGGGATCATTATATAGATCCGGAAATGAAAAAAATATGGGCGGTGGAGCTGGATCTGCTCGCCGAGTTTGACCGTGTCTGCAAAAAACACGGCCTCAGATACTGTGCCGGCGGAGGGACTCTTATAGGCACCATAAGGCACAAAGGCTATATACCCTGGGACGACGATATCGATCTGGTAATGCTGAGAGATGATTATGAAAAGCTGAAAAAGATAGCGGCTGAAGAGTTCACCGCACCCTATTATTTCCAGACTATAGACAGCGATCCCCAGGCAGTCAATGTCATAGCTAAGCTCAGAAACTCCGAAACCACGGCCATCAGAAAGAAAGATATGGGGCATAACTATAGCTACAACCAGGGTATCTTTATTGATATCTTCCCGCTGGATGCTGTGCCCGACAGTAAGCTGAGCAGATATCTTCTGTATGCCCATGCACTTATCTACCGCGGCATTTACCATTATGTTGCAAGCGCCCTGACTAAGAAGGAGCCGGGGATTATTGACAGGATACTCAGGAAGCTTGCCCGTATCATAGGAGGCAGCCGGGGGGAAGAATACCTGCAGGTCAAGTATTATATAAAATACGACCGCCTTATCAGGAAGTATAATAAAAAGGACACTAAATACGTGTCCATGCTTGCTTTCAATATACTCAACCCGAGATTCCAGATGTACAGGAAGGATCTGAAGAAACTCACAAAGGTTGATTATGAATTCTTAAAGATGCCGGTGCCGGTAGAGTATGACAGGAATCTGCGCCTTATGTTCGGCGATTATATGACTCCGGTAAAAGGTGATAATCTGCACGGCGGCATGCTCTTTGATACGGAGCATCCCTATACGGATCATCTCTGAGACTTTTCCTTAACTTCTTTCGCGTATTCTTCACAGGGCTTATGGGTATCATAGAAGCCCGGATGGATATTCTGGCGTTTTTCCTCGGGAGGGAGTTTCATATAATCCCCGAAGTCGGTGCTAAGATAGGTATCCCACTGTTTCGGACAGCGTATGGTCGTATCCTCGAAGGGCAGTTCTTTATAGCCGTCAAAGACTTCATGCGAAAAGCTCCGCCATCTGACTTTTATATTCCAGGGGAAACATATAAGCTTTGAACCCTTTACGGGATGTTTTAGTATCTCTTTTCTCCACTTTTTGAAATAATGATTTCTCGGCAGGAAGAAGAGGGGGCGCAGGAAGAGCCAGCTCAGTTTTTCACGGAGTGCCGGGTTCTCTTTGTAGCTGCGCACGAACTGCTGGCTTATATAAGTGTAGAAAGCCATCTTTTTGACATAGCGCTCGCCGGCCTTCCCTTCGGGCTTGCCGGACATGGGCATGATATCTATAAATACTCCGTAGTACTCATCCGGATAATCCGTCATATAGGTCTGGACATAGGTGGTCCTTTTATCTGCTACTTTGACGAAGACTCTTCTGAAGTGTTCCCTGTCATTGTGATCTATCAGCTGCAGATGAGAGGGGAGTTTTTCCTTAGCCAGGCGGATGAAGTCTTCGTACTGTTCGGCCGGGACAGCGATATCCAGGTCGTCATCCCAGGGAATAAAGCCCTTGTGGCGCACGGCACCGATACAGGTACCGCCGATGGCATAATAGTCTATGCCGTTATCCTCGCAGAGCTTCTTAACTTCTTTGAAAATATCAAGGATTATCTGCTGTAATTCGGTCACTTGTCCTGTCCCTTTTCGTTTCTTATCTGAGTTGAGGAAACACCCTTGGTGTAAGGGAAGTAGATGATCTTTATGCCTTCGGCACCCAGCTGTTCCTCGTATTCTTTCCACTTGGGAGTCTCATACCAGTCATCGCCCACAAAGAGTATGCTGGCGCCCAGCTTCTTGCAGGCGGTCAGCTTATCCATGTCATACTGGGGAACGGCGGCATCTACGTAACGGATGCTGCGGACGATCTCGATCCTGTCCTCGAAGGGGATCACGGCTTTCTTTCCCTTATATTCCACAAGCTCGTCCACCGTGACACCCACGATCAGCTTATCGCACATGCCCTTGGCACATTTAAGGATATTAAGGTGTCCCACGTGGAACAGATCGTATACTCCGGTAGTGTAACCGATGACCATAATTATTATCTCCTTTTTTGGAATTTTCTATGCAAAAAAATGTTCGGGTTTGCGTTTCTCCTCGGGAGGCAGCTGCATATAATCCCCGTACAGCGTCCTAAGCATTTCATCATATCCGGCCGGTATCGGGAAGGCATGATCCCGCAGCTTTTTAAAGCTTCTGTTTTCATACCATTCGCGCTTATATATCATACCCCAGTAAGGCGGCACCAGTATCTGGTTTGAGATATGCCAGTCCGCGGAAGGGGAAGCTTTGGCATTTGATATGCGATCGTAAAGTCCGGCCAGGGTTTTCATTTTTATCTGTCTGCCTATGGCAGGAAGTATATAGGAACCCAGTTTTTCAAGGCCGCTGTATTTCTGATGTTCCAGCTTATCACGGTGTCCCATGGCCAGAGCATAGGTCAGTTTAAGTCCCAGAAGTCTGGCTTTCAGCATAGGTCCCGCGGCATCGAAAACGAAAATGTCCACACCGGGATGATCGTAGAGATCTCCGTAGTAGTCCTTGTCGGTCTTGGGATTGCTGACCGTGACTTCCTTATCGACTATCCGGGCAGTAAAGTCAAAGAAAAAATCGTGCTCTGCCGGAAGTATCAGTTCGTATCTTTTGTCGGCATGCTCCCTGAAAGAACTCATAAAGCGCCCGTAATACTTTCGCGGCATTACGATGTCGGCATCATCGTCCCAGGGGATGAAATCGCCGTGCCTTACGGCACCCAGCAGAGTACCGGCCGCAAGGTAATAATGTATGCCGCACAGTCTGCATACCCGGTCGATCTCGCATAAGAGACCGTAGTCCGCATCATGTATCAAGTTCAGATATTCCTTAACATCTCCGGATCCGCTCATGTTAAAAATAATATCATTGACGCTATGTATTTTCAAGGCATAAATCACAATTAGTAGCATTTATTGATTGAAAAAACACAAGTATTAGGGTAAAATATCATGGTTAGATCCATATGCATCGGATAGGAGAACAGCTATGAAAGCTTTGATACTTAATTCAGGTATGGGAACCCGCATGGGAGTGCTGACTTCGGAACAGCCCAAGTGCATGACCGAGATAGCGCCCCATGAGACGATACTGTCGAGACAGTTAAGACTTATCGCGGCTGCGGGCATAGAGGAAGTGGTGATGACCACCGGTTACTGTGACAGCGTGCTCAGGGAATACTGCGGACAGCTGGATCTGCCCCTTCATATCAATTTCGTAAACAATCCCGTATATGATAAGACAAACTATATATACAGCATCTACTGTGCAAGGGAATTTCTTGATGACGACATAGTGCTGATGCACGGCGACCTGGTCTTTGAGGACGAGGTCTTCGATATGGTGCTGGAAAGCGAAGTAAGCTGCATGACCGTATCTTCGACGCTGCCCCTTCCGGATAAGGATTTCAAGGCACAGCTTAAGGCCGGGAAGATAATGAAGGTAGGTGTTGATATCTTCGATGATGCCGTGGAGGCCCAGGCTCTTTACAGTTTAAAGAAGGCTGACTGGAAGGTATGGCTTAAAAAGATAGAGGAATTCTGCGAGACCGGCAACACCGGAGTTTATGCGGAGAATGCGCTGAACGAGCTTGAGGGAGCTGCGAATATATCGGCCCTTGATGTCCGTGATCTTTTGTGTTCAGAGATAGATACGCCGGAAGATCTGGCAAACGTGAGCGCCAGGCTTAAGGAGCTTAAATCCCGCACGGTCTACATGTGCTTTTCAACGGATATCATCCACGGCGGTCATATAGCCATCATAAAGAAAGCACAGAAGCTGGGCAGGCTGATAATCGGTGTGATGAGCGATGAGGCGGTGGCAAGCTACAAGCGTTTCCCTCTGGTGCCCGCCAGCGAGCGTAAGATCATGTTCGAGAACATAGCCGGAGTATATAAGGTGGTGGACCAGAATACCTTAAGCTATAAAGAAAACCTTGAGAAATACAAGCCTTCCATCGTGGTCCACGGTGATGACTGGTGCGAAGGTTTCCAGAAAGTGATACGTGACGAAGTGGTCTCCATCCTTAATTCCTACGGCGGCAAGCTGGTGGAGTACCCTTACGGAAATGATGACAGATATAAAGAGATAGATGCCAGGACCCGTTCGGATCTGGCTATGCCGGATATACGCCGGGGCCGCTTAAGGAGAGTGCTGGATGCAAAGGGACTGATCACCGCCATGGAAGCCCATGACGGACTGACCGGACTTATCGTTGAGAATACCGTGGTACACCGGAACGGCGGCGGACACCAGTTTGATGCCATGTGGGTATCCTCCCTCTGCGATTCCACCGCAAAGGGAAAGCCCGACATAGAGCTGGTGGATATGACCTCCAGATTCCGTACCATAGAGGACATCACCGAAGTCACCACCAAGCCCATCATCTTTGACGGTGATACCGGCGGAAAGACGGAGCATTTCGTATATACGGTCCGTTCCCTTGAACGTCTCGGTGTTTCCATGGTCATAATCGAAGACAAGACAGGTCTTAAGAAGAACTCACTCTTCGGTACCGAGGTAATGCAGACCCAGGACAGCATAGAGAATTTCTCAGAGAAGATAAGAGCGGGTAAGCGTGCCCAGCGCACCAAGGAGTTTATGATCTGCGCAAGGATCGAGTCCCTGATACTCGAGCGGGGAATGGAAGATGCGCTTGAGCGAGCCTTTGCATTTACCGAAGCAGGTGCCGATGCGATAATGATCCACAGCCGGAAGAAGGATCCTTCCGAGATACAGGAATTCATAGAGAAGTTCCGTGCAAAGGATAAGAGGACTCCGATTGTGCTGGTGCCTACTTCCTTCAATTCCGTGACGGAAGAAGAGTGGAAAGAGAGGGGAGCAAATATCATCATTTACGCAAATCAGCTGATGAGGGCCGAGGTACCCGCAATGCAGAAGGCAGCGGAACTGATACTTGAAAACCACCGGGCGGAGGAATGCGATGAGATACTGATGCCTTTTAAGGATATCATCAGGCTCATACCGGTAGAGGAGTAAGATATGATAATCACGGCCGACAATGATTACAGAGGACTGGATGAATGGCTTAAAGGAAAAAAGAAAGTAATGCTTGTCTGTGACAGCTCGATAGCTTTCCTTCAGGCTTTTAACGAAAAGCTCGGAAGGATAAAGACAGCCATGGTCAGGTTTTCGGATTTTCAGCCCAATCCCCTTTATTCTTCGGTAACAGCCGGAGTAAAGCTTTTAAGGGAGGAAGGCTGTGATTCCATCATGGCTGTAGGAGGCGGTTCGGCAATGGATGTGGCCAAGTGCATCAAGCTGTATGCGGACTGCCCGGGAGACGGAGAACAGGGAGAGTGGCTTAAGCATGCCGCCGTTCCCGCAGATCTGCCTTTTCTTGCGATGCCTACCACGGCGGGGACCGGTTCCGAGGCTACACGCTATGCCGTGGTATATTTCGACGGCGCAAAGCAGAGCATAACACATGAGGGCTTCATACCCGATACCGTGCTTATGGATCCCGATGCGCTGAAGACACTGCCGCTGTACCAGAAAAAAGCGACCATGTGCGATGCGCTCTGTCATGCGGTGGAAAGCTTCTGGTCGGTGAACAGCACCGAAGAGAGCAAAGCCTTCAGCCGCGAGGCGATAAAAGAAGTCATGGCGAATATGGAGGGATATCTTGCCAATACCCCGGAAGGAAGGGCAGGGATGCTGATGGCGGCCAATGTGGCCGGCAGAGCCATAAACATTACCCAGACCACCGCCGGACATGCCATGTGCTATAAGATCACAAGTCTTTTCGGCTGTGCCCATGGCCATGCCGCAATGCTCTGTGACCGCATACTTTTTCCCTGGATGATCGAAAACACGGATAAATGCATAGATCCAAGAGGCGAGGCATATTTAAAAGTCACTCTGGATGAACTGGGGAAGGCTTTAGGCGGCAGGGATGCAAAAGAGGGAGCGGATATACTTAAGAAGATCTTCGAAAAACTTGCTTTTGAGATTCCGGCTGCAGACAGCGGACAGATAATGGAACTGACGGCGGGGGTCAATCCCGACAGGCTGAAGAACCATCCCCTACTTTTGGATAAAGATACCATAAACGGACTGTATAAAAAGATATTTGCAGTATAAGAGAGGACAGATATGAAAGTTGAAGAACTCGTTAATATCATAGGAGCGGATTTTTACACCGGGGTACCCGATTCCCAGCTGAAAGCACTGTGCGACTATCTGATGGATAAGTACGGCATAGATCCGAAGCATCATGTGATAGCTGCCAACGAAGGAAATGCTGCGGCGCTGGCAGCGGGCTATCATCTGGCAACGGGCAGGGTTCCCGTGGTCTATATGCAGAACAGCGGGGAAGGCAATATCATCAATCCCCTGGCTTCGCTTTTAAACGATAAGGTATATGCGATCCCCGAGATCTTTATAGTAGGCTGGCGCGGTGAACCCGGTATACATGACGAGCCCCAGCATATCTACCAGGGAGAAGTGACGCTGAAACTCCTTGATGACATGGGGGTTAAGAAATTTGTGATCGGAAAAGAGACTTCGGTTTCGGAAGTCACGGCAGTGATGGAGGATTTCAGGAAAGTCCTGGAAAGCGGAAAGGATGTTGCTTTTGTCATCCGCAAAGGAGCCCTGAGCGATGCACCGAAGCTTGAGTATCATAACGATAACGCTATGATACGTGAAGAGATAGTTAAGCATGTGATAAAGATAAGCGGTGAGGATCCGATAGTATCCACCACCGGAAAGGCTTCCAGGGAACTCTTTGAAGCAAGAGTTGCCAACGGGCAGAGCCATAAATATGATTTCCTGACTGTCGGTTCCATGGGGCACAGTTCATCAATCGCTCTCGGAATAGCAGTGAATAAGCCGGATACGCGGATATGGTGTATAGACGGGGACGGTGCGGTACTGATGCATATGGGTGCAATGGCTGTGATAGGAGCAGAGAAGCCGGAAAACCTGGTGCATGTGGTCATCAATAACGGAGCCCATGAAACCGTAGGCGGCATGCCCACGGTGGCAGCTTCAATAGATCTGCCTGCCATAGCAAGAGCCTGCGGCTATCCCA
>JAILES010000052.1 GCA_024687205.1 Lachnospiraceae bacterium | reverse complement strand
AAATACGGCGTGGAGCCGGATCTGTTTGAGGGGGCGTGAAGTTTTTGACTGAAAATGTATTATCTTGACTTTTCAATGGAATAGGTATAGCATACTTCTAACGCAGGATATCGCCTGCATCTTTGTCTTTAAAGTCTTTGGGGGAGGCCTCCAGATTAGGGAGATTACCAAACTCAAAGGCTTATTAACCCTTTATGATGGAGAATATGAGTGTAAAAGCATTGTGTTAGAAATGGGAGAGATAATTGGTTTGATGATACTAGAAGATTTGTTTCCGGCGATTCTGAGGGAAAAGATTAAAAAGGGAGAATTTGTTTTTCCGGTGGATACGGAAGATACATATGAACCAATAACTGGATATAGGTGTTATTATAGAAATGACGGTGATGATACGGCACCTGGCAGAGATGATTTTCGATCTCATGCAGAATTAGGAAGAGTTTTGAGAGGTAATGGAAGAAGTAAGCCAGAGTACTATGGAACATCTTTGTTTACATCTCGGGGGGAGCTGAATAATATACAGAGCCTTAACAAGCCTGACAAGAGAGTAGCAGTTGGTTGCATTTTTCAAGAAGGTGGACCGATAAAGCGTAATAAATCGAGAGGCCATGTTTGTTGGTGGCTTTATGAAGATGTTGATCTTTCTTCTTTTGAGGAGGTGAAAGATGATGAATGAATTATGTTTTATAGTTGATCATAGGGAACTCTTTTTGGATCAGGTGCTAGTTGATTATAATGAAGATCCTGTTTTATTTGTATGTACGGATAATGAAAGATATTATTTGGTTCTTTGTGTCGATATCGAAAATAAGAAGTACTATATTTCGCAAGTGGCACTCCATACATTAGTAAAGATGATCAGTGGAGAAAGTCCAATGAGAAATGCTTTTCTGGATGGGGACGGATTTTGGAGTGTTTTGGCGACAGATAGTCCTGAAAAGGATGTAGTAAGTGCAATAGATAAAAAAGAGATAGGGCTAGGCGAATTACCTAAATCAGGTGCAGTATTCGAATGCTATTCACCTGAATTGAAGGCATACGCTATGTCCTTAAACAGAGCATCCATTGCAATCCTTGCTCAAAGGGAGAAACGTTCTATTGTTGAAATTTCATTTGAAGAAGGAGATGGGCATTTTCATGAAATATCATGTTCTGCTTTAGCAGAGGCGTTGGCCAGTTTGCAAAATCTAGTGTATTCATTAGCTTATAAAGAAGATAGAACTTTTGGACAATTTCCGAGATCAATCCGTGATCAGTATGAGTTAAAAGTGACTGATACTTTTGCGGCATCCTTCGGAGTACAGTTGAAGACAAAAATATATGATGATGAAGTAAAGCAGAAGGAATCTGATGCGGTGATTGAGAAACTGAATGGGTTGCTTGCTGTTAGTGAGGAACCGGATTCATTAAAGAAAGCATTGAGTGATGAGAGCAGACGTACATGTGTATATTATAATGCATTTCTCAACGGATTAAAGCGTAATAACATGGGATTTTCTCTTAGCACTGCGAGTCCATTTAGGAAATTTGATACCCGGCATATGTCTACTGCACAAGTAAACAACATGCTTCAAAGGATAGGTAGAGATATCAAGGAGATAAAAAGAGTGGAGTGTTTTGAAGGGGTTTTAAAAGGCATAAATATAGACAAAAAACGTTTTACTTTTATTACAGAAGTGGATAATGAATCCATCAAAATAGACGGAACCATCAGTGAAGAGATGATCCAAAAAGAGTTTAAAGTACCATGGAAAACAAGTGTTACTGTCGAAACAACAACCTCTTTTGATAAAATAACCGGAAAAGAAAAACATGCATTTAAGTTGGTAGATGTGAATTGAAGGGAATATAGTGGAACTTATTGAATGGCAGCAAAGAGTAAAGAAAACAATATAAAGAAAAACGACAGTGCCGTGAAGTGGTATATCATCGCGGCATTGCTCTTTGTATATCTGATCTTCCTGATACTGAAAATCAACGGAGTATGGGACTATACTTCGAAGTATGGCATAGAGTGGATAGCTGACGGGGAAGGCTACAACAGCGTGATGATGATCGACGGCGATGTGGAGACTACCTGGGGCTTATTGGAGAACTTTGAGCCCGGGAGTAATGTGCATATCAAGTTCAAGAAGAACAGGAGCATCAGCGAGGTACGATTGCTGAACCTTTCGGAATATGAGACTGCGCCCATGGGGATATTCATGTCGGATGACGGAGAGAACTTCCGGCTCTGTCCGGTCACACAGTCTGTGGAGGATAAGAAGACAAGCTTTAAGTTTGAGACGCCCCGGAGCGGGACTTATCTGGTGTTCACCTACGGTGCTGAGGCAGCAGGGCACTGGCCCATAACGGAGGTGGAGATCATTGAGTAAGAAGAGTACTAAGAAAGCCACCTTTAAGTCGGAGACAGGCTTTATTGTTTTTCTTGTGATATCGGCGATTATCGCCATAGTCCATTTCCATGGAAAGGGCGGGGATAACATCCGGTCCGACGGGCTGACCTATTATATGTATTTCCAGCGAATCTTTCTGGATAAGAAGCTGGCCGGTACGGGGATGATAAGTTATCCCTGCGGAGCTACACTGCTGGAGACACCGTTCCTGCTGCTTACCTGCCTGATATCAAAGATACTGGGACTGGAGACGGAACACGGCCTGGCAAGGCAGTTCCACGGCGCGGTGTCCTTTGCCGCATTCTTCTACTGGGCGCTGGGTATAAGCTTCATATACCGGCTGCTGCGTAAGAGATATAAGCAGTCTGTGTCGCTATTAAGCTGTATCGCTCTGACCCTCGGGACCATGCTGCCGGAGTATGTATTGGACATGAGCAGCTTCTCCCATGCTTACGGCTTCTTTGCCTGCGCGGCTTTCTTCTGCTATATTGACCGGTATGATGAGAATCGCGGCGGAAAATATGTGATACTGCAGGATGCCCTGCTGGGGCTGCTCCTGGGACTCTGCTTTATAGTCAGGAATACGAATGTGGCCATAGGCGCGGCCTATCTGTTCTATAAAGTGACGGACATAAAGAGCTTTGGCCTGAGACTTAAGAAGATATTGGGCTTAAGGCTGATACCGCAGCTGATCGCATTTGCGATACCCGTGGGCATGCAGTTTGTCTTATGGAGGATAATGAACGGAGCCTGGATTATCTACAGTTACGGAAGCCAGGGCTTCCCTTATGCGCTGAAACCTCAGGTACTGCGGGTGCTCTTCAGCGATGCCAAGGGACTGTTCATCTTCTGTCCCATACTGCTGGTAGCTGTGATATCGATGATCGCATTCCGGAAGGATAACCCGGAATACCGCGTGTCGCAGTGGGTGATCTTTGCCGCGGTGACCTATTTTGTATCGGCCTGGTGGTGCTGGTGGCTGGGCACGGCCTACGGGGAGAGGATGCACTGTGATATACTCTGTGTATTCGCACTGCCGCTGGCGGCCTTCTTTGACAACAGCGCCCGTGCATGGCAGGAGTCGGAGAGAAAGGATAATGCCGCATATGTAAGGGGCGCGGTGGTGGCCGCTTATGTCATTTGCGTAGTATTTATTGCACTGAACCTGATATTCTATAACGGCTGCCTGGAATGGAAGATAAGTCCCAACTTCGCGACCTGGTACCAGATGAAGAACTATATCGCTGAGATTTTGGGAGTAAAATAAAAAGGACTGTACGCTTATGAACACTGAGAAACTGAAAGATATCGTAAGACCCTTCATCCCCGATGTGATCATCAACATGAGGGAAGAGGCGCGGAACAGAAAGGCGTTGCAGGGAATGCATGAATATAAGCATCTGAGCTCGCCCTGCAAAGGGGATAAGCCTTTTGGGGTGAATTTTTACGGGGATACCAAAGCAGGGACCGGACTGTCCAGGAGTGCGGTGATACTGCTGCAGGAGATAAAGGATAAGGGAGTGCCGGTACACTTCCACCGAGTGGAGGAATGGTCAGGCGAGCCGAAGGAGGAAGAAGGAGAGGGAGACTATGCGATCAATATCTTCCATCTGCAGCCCTCGGTCTTTCTGCGTTTTATAGGATATGCCGGCCAGGATCTGCTGGAAGGACATTATAATATCGGGCACTGGGCCTGGGAAACGCCGGATGTGCCAAGTGTATGGAAAGATGTGGGCAGATATTTCGATGAGATGTGGTGCCCTTCGGCTTTCGTTGCGGATGCCATAAGGAAAGTGACGGATAATCCTGTGATGGATGTGCATCACGGTTTCTTTGAGTTTGAGGATCGTGACGGAGCCGTGATCAGGAAGAAATACGGCATACCGGCGGATGCATTTACGGTGCTGATACTGTATGATGCCAGGAGCAGTGCGGCCAGGAAGAATCCGGATGCAGCGGTAGAGGCTTTTGTCAAGGCTTTCCCGGAGATGCCGGAGGATGTGTATCTGATACTGAAGGGCAAGCATTTCACGGCGGCCCAGAAGAAAAAACTGATGAATAAGCTTGGCAACAGGAAAAATGTGATACAGGTAGATACCATGCTGCCCTGGGATGAGGCCCAGGAACTGGTGGCTGCCTGTGATGCGCTGATAAGCCTTCACCGCGCGGAAGGCTTCGGACTGCCTGTGGCGGAGATGATGAGCTACGGCGGTGTGGTGATAGGAACCGATTATTCGGCAACAACGGAGTTCATGGATGCGGACAGCGGCTGTCCGGTGGCCTATAAGCTGATAAAGACAAAGGTGACGCATAAGCCTTATCCCAGGGGGACCGTATGGGCTGATCCCGACGCTTCGGATGCGGCGGTGAAGCTTAAGAAGGTATATGAGGATCCCGAACTGAGGAAACGTCTGGGTGAGAATGCGAAGAAGCGTGTAAGGGAGATACTGGCTGCCGGCAATATAGGTCAGAAGGTGTATGAGAGACTGAAGCAGATATACGGAGAGTAAGGAATCCGGAATATAGACTAAAAAGCTTTCGCGTGATATAATTAACGAGGCTTTTGAATAAAATCTTATGGGTCAAGGAGGATTAGAAAATGAAGTTTTACAGATGTGAGCATTGCGGAAACATTATCACGAAGGTTAATGACGCGGGCGTGCCTGTTGTATGTTGCGGCCAGCCCATGAAGGAGCTGGTGCCCGGTGCTACGGACGGCGCATATGAGAAGCATGTGCCGGCTGTGACCGTAGAGGGCAATACCGTAAAGGTACAGGTAGGCGAGGTAGAGCATCCGATGCTGGAGGCTCATTATATACAGTTTATCGCGCTGGAGACGAAGAACGGCTGCCAGATAAAGTATCTTAAGCCGGAGGAGAAGCCGGTGGCGGAGTTTGTGCTGGCTGAGGGTGACAGCGCCGTGGCGGTGTATGAATATTGTAATCTGCATGGGCTGTGGGTTAAGGAGATATAAATGTTTAATCTGGACAGATTTATAGGGGAATATGTGACGAAGAGAGAGACGAGCATGTTCCTCGAGGACATAAAGAATAATGAGCAGGAACTGATAGACAGGATAGAGGGGCAGAGGTTCCTCGTGATCGGCGGAGCAGGTTCCATCGGTTCTTCTTTCATAAGGGCGATACTTCCGTTCAAGCCGGCATCGCTGGTGGTAGTGGATACCAATGAGAACGCCCTGGCAGAGCTGACGAGAAGACTCAGGAGCTCCGGCGTGTATATGCCGCCCGAATATATCCCTTATCCGATGGATTACAGCTCGAAGGTTTTTAAGAAGATGTTTATAAGCCACAAGG
The DNA here is from genome assembly GCA_024687205.1 of Lachnospiraceae bacterium. GTDB lineage: Bacteria > Bacillota > Clostridia > Lachnospirales > Lachnospiraceae > NK4A136. The sequence continues at coordinate 16,023 of JAILES010000052.1, read as the reverse complement.
GTTTTGATGTGGTGGCCAATTTCTCGGCCCACAAGCATGTGAGGAGCGAGAAGGATATCTATTCGATAGAGGCGCTGATCACCAACAACCTGCTGCATGCGGGGAAGCTTCTGGAACTGCTGGAGAGATACCAGCCCAAGCATTATTTCTGCGTGTCTACGGACAAGGCAGCCAATCCGGTGAATATCATGGGGGCGTCCAAGAGGATAATGGAGGATCTGATCTTCTCCTATTCCGATGATTTCATCGTGAGCACCGCGCGCTTTGCCAACGTGGCCTTTTCCAACGGCTCACTGCCGGACGGCTTTATGCACAGGATGCAGTATCTGCAGCCGTTGTCGGCTCCGCTGGATGTGAAGAGATACTTCGTATCTCCTGAGGAGAGCGGGCAGATATGCATGATGGCCGGACTGCTGGGACTGAACAGGGAGATATACTTCCCGAAGCTCGAAGAAAGCCAGATGATGAGTTTTGACAAGATAGCTGAAAGCCTGCTGGAGGCAAACGGCTACAAGGTGTTGAAATGTAAGAGCGATGAGGAGGCGATAGCTGCGGCAGCTGCGCTGAAGGCGGGGAGCAGGGAGTATCCGGTACATTTCTTTACATCCGATACCAGCGGTGAGAAGCCTTATGAGGAGTTCTACACCGATGACGAGAAGATCAACATGGAGACTTACAAGGCACTCGGCATCATCAAGAGCAAGCCGGCACCCAACCGTGAGAAGGTGCGGGAGATATGCAGAGGCTTCGAGGAACTCTTCGACAAGCCTGAGATGAAGAAGGAAGAGGTGGTGGAGCTGATCGGCGACTACCTGCCGAACTTCAAGCATATCGAGACCGGCAAGGGGCTGGATTCGAAGATGTGATATCAGATGCCTGCCGGCGGCCCTGTGGAAGAATTGTGATCTTTGGGCAGGGCTGTTGACAGGCATATATTTTGGGGGTATAATTCATATAATTGAAATGGATACAGAAATGTGGAAGCTAGGAGGCAAGATGATGAGGGATTTTGAGGAAAAAGATGCTTTTGTTAATAAAATCGGTGATACAGTGATCATTACTCCAAAGGACAATCTGGCGGAGACGATGAAAAAGGGGATTGAACTTATTTCTGATGATTTTTTTGCAGAAGGACGTCCGGAGGAAATCCCGACAGTAAGGGAGGAGTTATGACGATCAGTGACAGGATATTCGAAAGGTTGAAACAGTTGTCCATGACACAGAAGGAGTTTTCAGAAAAAACAGGGATACTGCAGAGCACGATCAGCGAGTGGAAGAAAAAGAGGACCAACCCGTCATCGGATAAAATACTTATTATTTGCAAGGTACTTGATGTTTCTTCGGATTGGCTGTTGTCGGGAGTGGATCCGGCTGCAAGCAGAGGGCGGAATCAGAGATACTATGTAATTGATGTGGATACGGATACGGGAGAACTGGTGGCCGGATTTAATCGCCTGGACAAGTCACAACGGGATAGGATCCTGGGATATCTGGCAGCATTTGGAGATATGGGAGAAGTTCAGAAAGGCCGACTAACGGAAAGGAATGAAAAATAATATGATTGTCAGAAAGAGTATTGATATAAATGCTCCGTTAACAGCTGAACAACTTGAAATGCTGGATAAGGCTGAATCGATGCCGATTGTATATGATGAAGACTCTCCGGAATTGGGAGATGAGGAACTGGCGGAGTTTAAATCTATTGTGGATTTAAAACAGGAGAATAAAAAGCTTTGTGATTATGAAGATGAAGGGGATATTATTCCGGTTCCTACAGAGGTTGACGCAATAGTGCTTAGTAATAATGAGTTTTGCAGGCGGATTTCCGTAGATACGGATAAATACAGGCAAGGGAATATGCCATGAGCAAGTAAAGGCTGAAAAGCATCACTATACAGACGAGGAAAGAATGGAGCAATATACAGGATTAGGAAAAACAGTAGCAACAATAGATCCGCAAAAGATACACCTGGATCAGGCGGTTAAGAATATTCTTGCATATAAACCACTACTCGCAAGAATCTTTAAAGAAGTGGTTTCTGAGTGTGATGCATTGACTTATGAGGAAATTGAGTCCTGCATTGAAGGTGATGTATTGATAAGCGAAGTATTTGTTGACAGCGGACTGTCCAATATCGGAGAGCGTATAGAAGGTTTGAGTACCGAGACAGCGTTTTATCAGGAAGGTCTGGATAAATATGATATAAGGACATACCTCAGAATACCGCGAGAGTTAAAGGTTGAAGGTATCAAGCTCCTGATGAATGTGGAATCACAGAATGAGGATAAACCGGGGTATGATATAGTTCTCAGAGCACTCTTTTATTGTTGCAGGATGATATCTGCGCAGCAGGGCGTTGAGTTTACAACAGATGCAGATGATTCGGTAAAATACGGTAATATAAAGAAAGTATATTCTATCTGGATATGCACGGCCACAGCTCAGAAGCGTGCGAACACTATAGAGAAATATGAAATTGACAGAAAGTTTTTGGTGGGATGTAATACAGATGATCCCAGATATGATATAATGAATGTAATACTTATTAATATAAGTGCGAAACATGATGTGGGAAGTACTGAAAATGAGTTGATTCGCCTGCTTACAGATCTGTTTGATGAGAGGATCAACGGTACAGATAAAGTTGAGAAGCTGAAGAAAGATTATGGACTGAGGGTTACTAAGGAAGTTGAGAGAGGGGTGGATGATATGTGTACATATGCAACAGCAATGGAAAATAAAGGCATAGAGCAAGGACTGGAACAAGGATTGGAACAAGGGCTGGAGCAAGGACTCAAAGCGCTTGTGACCAGTTTGAAAAAATACATAAAAGAGTTCGAGGACCTGTATTTGGAAGTGACTAAGAATGACGGCTATACGAATGTCACCCGGGAAGAAGTGATGAAGTATTATCGGATTTGATATGTTGACCGCAATAGTCTTGTGAGATAGAATAGACGGGTAAGAGTTCGAGAAAGCGAAAGGAGTAAAGCTGAATGCTAAACGGAAGCAGCGTGCTGGTGACCGGCGGAACAGGATCCTTCGGACATCACTTTGTGGATTATGTATTGGAACATTATAAGCCTAAAAGGCTGATAATATACAGCAGGGATGAGTACAAGCAGTTCCTGATGAGTAACCGATATAAGGAGCATAAGGACGTGCTCAGGTTTTTCATCGGCGACGTGAGGGATGAGAAGCGCCTGGAGATGGCGATGAAGGGTGTGGACTATGTGATCCATGCTGCCGCATTGAAGCAAGTGCCGGCTTGTGAGTACAATCCTATGGAGGCCATCAAGACCAATATCAATGGTGCGACAAATGTGATCAATGCCTCGCTCTCCTGTGGTGTCAAGAAGGTGGTGGCACTCAGTACCGATAAAGCCGTGAATCCCGTGAATCTCTACGGAGGCACCAAGCTGGTATCGGACAAACTGTTCTGCGCAGCAAATGCCTATGGTGGTGAAGACGGTACGAGATTTGCGGTGGTAAGGTACGGTAATGTGGCCGGAAGCCGCGGCAGTGTGATACCTTTCTTCCAGAATATAATCGATAATGGCGGCAGGGAACTGCCGATCACCGATTACCGCATGACTCGCTTCTGGATAAGCCTGGAGCAGGGCGTGGAGCTGGTGATAAAGGCTCTGGAGGAAGCAAGGGGCGGTGAGACTTTCATTTCCAAGATCCCTTCATTCAAGATAACAGATCTGGCAGAAGCTATGCTGCCGGGCTGTGAGAAGCCCGAAGTGGGCATACGTGAAGGCGAGAAGCTTCATGAGATAATGGTGACAAGGGAGGATTCCCTTCACACTTATGAATATGAAAAGCATTTCATTATTTACCCGCATTATGACTGGTGGAGAGATCGTGATCTGATTCCCGGCGGCAAGTTGGTGGCGCCGGAGTTTGAGTACAGTTCCGGCACCAACAGCGAATGGCTCAGTGTGGAACAGCTGCGAGAGAAGCTGAAGACCGATCTGGATAAACATTAATTTCCGGGCTTACCGGGAGCAAATAGAGGAGGTATCAAAATGGCTAACAAATACGCGGGAACACAGACTGAGAAGAATCTGGAGGCTGCTTTTGCTGGAGAATCGCAGGCAAGGAACAAGTATACTTATTTCGCTTCAAAGGCAAAGAAAGAGGGTTATGAGCAGATAGCTGCATTATTCCTGAAGACGGCTGATAATGAGAAAGAGCATGCAAAGCTCTGGTTCAAGGAACTGAACGGCATCGGCAATACGGAGGAGAATCTGAAAGCGGCAGCTGACGGTGAGAATTACGAATGGACCGATATGTACGAGGAGTTTGCTAAGACTGCCGAGGAGGAAGGTTTCACTGAGCTTGCTGAAAAGTTCAGAGGTGTGGCAGCGATAGAGAAAGCACATGAAGAAAGATACCGCGCTCTGCTTAAGAATATTGAAATGCAGGAAGTATTCAAGAAGAGTGAAGTGAAAGTATGGGAGTGCCGCAACTGCGGACATATAGTAGTCGGTACGGAAGCTCCCGAGGTATGTCCTGTATGCGCACATCCGCAGGCATACTTCGAGGTGCATGAAGAGAACTATTGATGTATCGGTAAAGGGGGTAAAGTCATGGCTGAGATGAACACTAAGGCAATGTACAAGCTGTCCTACGGACTGTTTGTGTGTACGGCGGTTGTCGGTGATAAGAAGAACGGCTGCATAATCAATACTGCAGTACAGGTAGCATCGGAACCGAATACCATATCGATAGCGGTAAATAAGGCTAACTACACCCATGACATGATAAAAGAAAGCGGCCGCTGCAATATATCAGTGCTCAGTGAGAAAGCAGATTTCGCGCTGTTCAAGCATTTCGGATTTCAGTCAGGAAGAGATGTGGACAAGTTCGGAAGTGAATTTGCGGCTTCCGATTATGAGATCGCAGAGAACGGAATACCTTATATCACTAAGGGAACGAATGCGTACTTTTCGCTGAAAGTTAAGGATACGACGGATCTGGGCTCGCACACACTGTTTATCTGTGAGCCGGAATTCATGACAGTGCTTGCGGATGACAAGTCCTGTACTTATGAGTATTATCAGAGCAATATCAAGCCGAAGCCCGAGGCAGTGGGAACCACGCCGAAGGGCGAGACGATCTGGCGCTGCACGATCTGCGGTTACGAGTACGTGGGCGAAGAACTGCCCGACGACTTCATCTGCCCGATCTGCAAGCATCCGAAGAGTGATTTTGAGAAGATAGTAAGATAGTATGACAGGAGGTAAAAATTCATGCCCTATGTTATAGTCGGAGTTGTACTCGTTGCTATTGTTGCCGTTGTTTATATGATAGCAAAGAAGGATGCAAAAGAGAGAGATGAAATGGTGGCGGCGCTGACGCCGGAGCAGAAGGCGCGTATAGAAGCGGCTGAGCCTGATTTTGTGGAGCAGAATGCCTGGGTTCAGGAGGCAATGGTAGCCAGGGTTACGGATAAGGGCGGCAAGTTCGATCTTCGCCTGCTTTGGTTCAACAAGACCATAGGCAATAATGAAGCCGGCACGATCACGATCGCAGATGCGAGCATTACAAAGGCAGAGCAGGCCGCACACAATGTGAAAAGCGGTGATTTCGTGAAGCTGTATATCGCACCCGAAAAAACAGTCGGCAGCGTAAAAGTGGTATTCGACTGAGGAACGCTTGCAGACTGAGGGAAAAGCTTTTATCCGCAGAAGAAAAAACGGGCTTGCATTTTACCTGCAGGTCTGCTAATATGGAAAAGTCCTGCGAGGGACAAAGTGAATAAAGTATACCAAAGGCGGTACTGAAACGGCGTGTATGCGTGCGTTTTGTATCGCTTATTTTTTTTCAAAACAAGGAGGAATCAAAATGTCTTACGTAGATGAAGTACTTGAAAAAGTAAAAGCAAAGAACCCTGATCAGCCTGAATTCCTTCAGGCAGTGACTGAAGTTCTCAACTCTCTCCGCCCCGTTGTGGACGCAAACGAAGAGCAGTACAGAAAGCTTGCGATCCTTGAGCGTATCACCGAGCCCGATCGCCAGATCATGTTCCGTGTACCCTGGCTGGATGACAACGGACAGGTTCAGGTAAACAGAGGTTTCCGTGTACAGTTCAACAACGCTATTGGACCTTACAAGGGAGGTATCCGTCTTCATCCTTCGGTAAACCTTTCAATAATCAAGTTTCTCGGTTTCGAGCAGGTATTCAAGAACAGCCTTACCACACTGCCTATCGGCGGCGGCAAGGGTGGTTCCGACTTCGATCCCAAGGGCAAGAGCGACAACGAGATAATGAAGTTCTGCCAGAGCTTTATGACAGAGCTTTCCAAATATATCGGCGCTGATACCGATGTACCTGCAGGTGATATCGGAACAGGCGCAAGAGAGATCGGTTTCATGTTCGGTCAGTACAAGAGGATCCGCGATCTGTATGAAGGCGTACTTACCGGCAAGGGCCTGACCTACGGCGGTTCACTGGCTCGTACCGAGGCTACAGGTTACGGTCTGCTTTATCTCACCCAGGAGCTGATGAAGTGCCACGGCGAGAGCATGGAAGGCAAGACAGTTGCAGTTTCCGGTTCAGGTAATGTTGCTATCTACGCAACCGAGAAGGCTCAGCAGATGGGCGCTAAGGTTGTTACCCTTTCAGATTCCACAGGCTGGATCTATGATCCCGAAGGAATCGATGTTGCACTTCTTAAGGAAGTAAAGGAAGTAAAACGTGCACGTCTTTCAGAGTATGCTGCAGCAAGATCTTCAGCTGAGTATCATGACAAGAAGAGCGCTGATGATCACGGCGTATGGAACATCAAGGTTGATATAGCTCTTCCTTGCGCTACACAGAACGAGCTGAATCTTGACGATGCTAAGGCTCTGGTAGCTAACGGAGTTAAGGCTGTATGCGAAGGTGCTAACATGCCTACCACCTGGGAAGCTACAGAGTATCTGCAGAAGAACGGTGTATGGTTTGTCGGCGGCAAGGCTGCAAACGCAGGCGGTGTTGCTACATCAGCACTTGAGATGAGCCAGAACTCCGAGAGACTGTCCTGGAGCTTCGAGGAAGTAGATTCCAAGCTGAAGGGCATCATGGTAGGTATCTATCATGCAATCGATGATGCTGCTAAGAAGTACGGCAAGGAAGGCGACTATGTTGCAGGTGCAAACATCGCCGGCTTCGAGAAGGTTGTAAACGCAATGGTCGCTCAGGGCGTTTGCTGATAATCTCTTACATAACGAATCAGAGATCCCCGCAGTCACGGCTGCGGGGATTTTTTGCAAAAAACCACGAGGTCCGTCCCCGTGGTTTTTCGGTTGATTGACGGAAGGATAAAAAAGAAGTAAAATGGAAAACTATGAAAGCGTGGGTATTACATGACATAGGAGATATAAGGCTTGAGGAAGTGCCGAAGCCGGAGCCGAAAGAAGGCGAGGTGCTGCTGGCGGTGAAAGCTGCGGGCATCTGCGGCTCGGATGTGCCCAGGATCTATAAGACCGGAGCGCATAAGATGCCGATCGTCCCGGGGCATGAGTTCTGCGGCGTTGTAGAGGACTTGGGTAAAGCTGTGGACAAATCCCTTGTCGGAAAACGTGTGGGAGTATTCCCGCTGATACCCTGCAGAAAGTGCGGACCCTGTAAGGTCGGACTTTATGAGATGTGCAGGAATTACAATTATCTCGGATCCCGCTGTGACGGTGCTTTTGCGGAATATGTATGCGCACCGGCAGAGAATCTGATAGAATTACCCGCGGAAGTACCATATGAAGAAGCTGCAATGATGGAGCCGATGGCTGTGGCAGTACATGCCATGAGACCGGGAATGCGTGAAGCTGCTAAAGATGCGACGGTGGCAGTATGGGGCATGGGGACTATAGGAACTATGCTTGCTGCCTTCCTTTATGGGGCAGGATACAAAAGGCTCTATGTGATAGGAAATAAGGACAGCCAGAGAGAAAGAGTATCTAAGCTCGGGCTTAGCGGAACGGAATTTATAGACAGCCGCGCCGGTGATCCGGTGGAAATGCTTAAGGAAAAGTGTGGCGGAGCGGATGTCATATTTGAATGTGTAGGAAAGAATGAAGTGCTGAGCGGCTGTGTGGAGGCTGCGATGCCCGGCGGCTGCGTGGTGACGGTAGGTAATCCGGCCTCGGATATGACGCTAGACAGGGATACCTACTGGAAGATATTGAGGAACCAGCTGACCGTAAAGGGAACATGGAATTCAAGTTTTACCGGGGCGGCGGATGATGACTGGCACTTTGTGCTTAATGTACTGAAGAACCGGGAGATAAATGCGAAGGCGTTTATAAGCCACAATTTCGGGATGGGGGACCTGGACGCTGGGCTTAAGATAATGAGGGACAAGACGGAAGAGTATTGCAAGGTGATGTTAGTAAACGAGGGGTGACGGAGCCCCTCATCAGTAAGCCTGAGGCTGACAGCTTCTCCCCTGAGGGGAGAAGCCTGATAGAAAATAGGAGGCGAGGGAAATGAAAAAGTTTGGAATGTTGATGGTAATGGTGATGCTCATGGCTGTGATGCTGAGCGGCTGCGGTGATCCGGGATATGTGACCACGGCGGAGCTGGAAGCGCAGAATACGGCTATGAAGGAACAGGCAGCTGAGCGTCAGAGAGAGAAGGAAGAGGAGGAAGCGGCAGAGAAGGAAAAAGAGATGGCTGAAAGAGCCGCTGCCAATGCGGATAAAAAGAAAGAACTCGGGATAACCGGCGATGTGTATGCCGATATAGTGATCAGGGATTACGGCACCATAACGGTGAAGCTGGATTTCGATGCAGCGCCCATAACCGTGACCAACTTTATACAGCTTGCCGAGAGCGGTTTTTATGACGGACTTACCTTCCATCGTATTATGAAGGGCTTTATGATGCAGGGCGGTGATCCCCTCGGCAACGGTACCGGCGGTTCCGATGAGACCATAGTCGGCGAGTTTGAGGAGAACGGATACTACAACCCGATCAGCCACGTAAGGGGCGTTATCTCTATGGCCAGAGCAACCGACCCCAACAGTGCAAGCTCCCAGTTCTTCATCGTGCATGAAGACAGCCAGGCTTCACTTGACGGCAAATATGCTGCTTTCGGCATGGTAACTGAAGGAATGAATGTGGTGGATGCTGTATGTGATAATGCGCAGCCCGTTGACGACAACGGAACCATCCTTGCCGAAGAACAGCCTGTGATAGAGAAGATAGTGATACGCAAATAATCCATGGTTTTTTCGTCTGCAATCTTTTTATGGATATTTTTGTCCGCGGTATTTGCGGGGAATCTGCTGTTCGGGAAGAGGCTGTCTAACCTCTTCCTTTTGACAGCGAGCCTTTTTTTCTACGCCTGGGGCGAGCCCGTGCTGGTGGTGCTGATGATCTTCTCGATCATCTGGAATTACCTGATGGGGCTGATGATAGAGGCTGCAAGCCATAAGAAGTTGCTGCTCTTTATCGGAGTGGCGGCAGATCTGTTGTTGCTCGCTTACTATAAATATGCGGGATTCCTGTTAAGGAGCATTAATACGCTTTGCGGCACGGCGTTTGAAGTACCGCAGATCGCGCTCCCTATAGGCATCTCGTTTTTTACTTTCCAGGCAATATCCTATATCGCGGATGTATACCGCGGGAAAGTGAAGGCCTCGAAGGATCCGCTGCCGGTGGCGCTGTATATATCATTTTTTCCCCAGCTGATAGCCGGGCCCATCGTGCAGTACAGGGATGTGGAACGCCAGCTGCGGGAGCGGAAGCTGAGCGCGGAAGGCTTTGCATTTGGATTCAGACGCTTTATTTACGGGCTTGGCAAAAAAGTGCTGATAGCAAATGTGCTGGCAAAGTGCGCGGATGCGGTGTTTGACCACGGCGCTGCCGGTGTTGGGATGCTTCCTGCCTGGATCGGTGCGCTGGCTTATACCTTTCAGATTTATTATGACTTTTCGGGATACTCGGACATGGCTCTGGGACTGGGGCAGATGTTCGGTTTCACTTTCTCCGAGAATTTCAACTATCCCTATCTTTCAAAGAGCATAACGGAATTCTGGCGGCGCTGGCACATGACGCTGGGGGCCTGGTTCCGTGAGTATGTCTATATCCCGCTTGGCGGCAACCGGAAGGGGAAGGGGCGGACGGTCGCAAACCTGTGGATCGTCTTCTTTCTGACGGGGCTGTGGCACGGAGCTGATCTGTCCTTCATTCTGTGGGGGCTGTATCACGGAGCGCTTTCGTTTGTTGAGAGGCTGGGACTTAAGAAGCTGCTTGATAAGAGCAGAGTGTTATCGAGGCTGCTGTGCTTTATAGCGGTCTGCATAGGCTGGGTGCTCTTCAGGGCCGAGAATACGGCTGAGGGGCTTAAGATGATCGCAGCGATGTTCAGGCCGGGTACCGGCATGAAGCTTTGGGAGCTGGGCGATACGAAAACGCTTGTAATCGCGGTCTGTGCGGTATTTGGCTGCGGGATAATGCAGGCGCTTGTGCCTTCCAAAGTGAAGAAGCGGTATCGGGAGTCGGTGCTTGAGGCGCTTGTCTGCGGGGCAGTGCTGTTCTTTTGTCTGGCTGCGCTGGCAGGAGCAGGGTATAATCCGTTTATTTATTTTCAGTTTTAGGTGAAGTGAGTGAGTAAGTTTAAGCAGACAATTTTCATAGTGCTGTTTGTGTGCGGGATCGTGCTGCCGGTGCCGCTGTGGATGGTCGTTGCCCCTTTCTTTGAAAAGGAGGGCACGGAGAACAGGACACTTGCGGAAAAGCCGGTGTTAAGTGCAGAAAGCTATACGGAGTATGCGGAGGAATATGAGGCATATTTCAATGACCACCTTCCTTTCAGGGAGGAACTGATAGGTGTGGAGTCGATGACGGATTTCCTGCTGTTCAAGAGCTCCAGCGACAGGGTGATCGCCGGCAAAGACGGCTGGCTCTTTTATGCGGCAAAGAATGACGGGGAGCCGGTGAAAAACTATACCGGAGAAGACCTTTTATCAAAATCCCAGCTGAAGAGCATTGCGGAGAAACTGACGAAGATTGATGAGTATATGAAGAGCCGCGGCGGAAGATTTATACTCTTTATCGCGCCGAATAAAGAGCGGGTATACTCGGAATACATGCCGGACAAGTACGGAACGCCGGCGGAGAAGAGTGCGGTGACACAGCTTATCGACTATCTGCATGAGAATACGGATGTGGAAGTGGTCTACTGCCTCGACGAACTGATGGCGGCAAAGGAGAGCTGCGCGGATCCGCTGTACTATAAAACGGATACTCACTGGAACCAGCTGGGCGGATATGTCGGTAGCAGGGCGCTGATGTCGGCGCTGGATGTGGATCTGCCCGGGCTCGGAGACGGGGCGGAATATGAAGTGACGGGACAGGATGGCGGCGATCTGGCAAAATATCTGCATCTGGAGTGGATGTTCGCAAAAGCCGACAACGAATACGAAGTAAAAGCTTATGCCGGTGTACAGGACGAACGGAAGATATATCTGCACGTAGATTCCTTCTACGGGGCAATGCTTGAGTATGTGAATGCCTGTTTTGAAAACAGGGAGGCTGTTCATTTCAGGAATTTTGTGATGAAGGATATGCTGGAATACGAACCGGATATCTTCATATATGAAAGTGTGGAACGCTATCTTCCGCAGCTGGTATTTCTGGATACGGAAGGATTGTAAGGCAGCTTTGCGGCTGTGAGGAAGGTTCGCGTGTCCGCGCTTTATAGTAATTCAGTGAGAAAACCCCATCCGACATGGTCGGTTGTGGGTAGTTCATAGCGGCTGTTTGGCGGCGGTGCCTGCTTTGCGGGGGTATTTAGCCGGGGTGGAGTGTATCTTGCTGATGGCGGCGATGCAGCGGGTGAGTCCGCTGTTTCCGAGCTCGTAGCGGAACACTTCCGGCTCCGAACCGCCGAGAAGCTTAAGTGCATTCCTGCAGCCTGCGGCCTCGGAAGCCGGGCCGTCATCCAGAAACTCTCCCGATTTCCAGGCAAGGAAAGTACCGCCGGTCTTTACGAAGGGCAGGCAGTATTCGGAAAGTGTGCTCATATTGGCGACTGCGCGGGAGACGGCATAGTCGAAGCTCTCGCGGAGAAGCTTATCGCGGGCGGCGTCCTCGGCTCTGGAATGGACCGCGCGTATGCCTGAAAGGCCGAGGCGGGCTATCACTTCATTAAGAAAGCCTACGCGCTTGTTCAGGGAGTCGAGCAGTGTGATATCCAGCTCCGGACAGGCGATCTTTAAGGGAAGGCCCGGGAAACCCGCGCCGGTGCCCACATCGATAAGGCGGGCTTTTCTGTTGAAACCGAGCTCCCAGCAGAAGAGCGGAGCGCAGCTGTCGGCGAAATGCTTGACCATGACTTCCTGCGGCTCGGTGATCGCGGTGAGGTTCATGCGCGAGTTCCAGTCGAGCAGCAGCTCATTATATAGAAGAAAGCGGTTAAGCTGCCCGGCGTTGAGTGATACTCCGAGACTTTCAAATAAGCTTTGTAATGTGTCTTTGTCCATGGATGCAGAATAGCACATTATGACAGCCGGCGCAAGATGATTCCGCGGAGCAATGGAAAAGAAAAAAACGGAAGAAATCATTGCCTGAAAGCCGTGAGGAAGCGGAAGCGGGCAATGGAAAAGAAAAAAACGGAAGAAATCATTGCCGGAAAGTTGTGAGGAAGCGGAAGCGGGCAATGGAAAAGAAAAAAACGGAAGAAATCATTGCCGGAAAGCCGTGGGGAAGCGGAGGCGGGCAATGGAAAAGGCCCGGAGCGGAGCGATGTAGAAGTTTTTTTGGAAATTTTGTAAAAAGTGCTTGCATTTGGGAAATAACTGTGATATTATTGCTTTCGCTGTGACATGATAGCTGTGAAGCGTGAGGTTGCGGCCGAAAAGGCCGGTTTTCCGTGGAGCGAATGTCAGTTAAAAATGACGACAAGTCACTGTACCATACGAAACAGTCTGCCGAAGGGCAGAAACGACGTGAGTGGACATGCACAGCTTCGAGATATCGAAGCTTTTGATTAGAAGAGGATGGACACACACGGGAGAGTGTACAGTCGCCGCTTGTGAAAGAAAAACAGAGAGGAGACTTTTTTTATGACAGCACAGAAAATGCGCGTAACACTTAAGGCATATGATCATCAGCTGGTAGACGCATCAGCAAAGAAGATCATCGATACCGCAAAGAAGAACGGCGCAGAGGTGAGCGGCCCCGTTCCCCTGCCTACCAAGAAGGAAGTAGTAACGATCCTTCGTGCGGTACACAAGTATAAGGATTCCAGAGAGCAGTTCGAGCAGAGAACCCACAAGAGACTGATCGACATCCTGAATCCCTCACAGAAGATCGTAGAAGCACTGCAGAAGATGGAACTGCCCGCAGGCGTATACGTAGATGTGAAGATGAAATAAGTAAATCAAAAACCTCTACTAACTTTATGTACCCAAGGGTACCGCTTTAGTAGAAATAATAAGGAGGTAATCTAAAATATGAAAAAAGCGATACTGGCAACAAAGATCGGTATGACACAGATCTTCAAAGAAGACGGAAGCCTGATCCCCGTAACCGTTCTGGAAGCAGGCCCCTGCGTAGTAACGCAGATCAAGACTGTTGAGAACGACGGCTACAGCGCAGTACAGGTAGGCTTCGCAGAGAAGAAAGAAAAGATCGTTAACAAGGACAAGTCAGGCAGGAAGGAAGTTGTTCACCGCCACGGCGTAAACAAGCCCCTGCAGGGACATTTCAAGAAGGCAGGCGTAAGTGCAAAGAGATACTTAAGAGAGTTTAAGTTCGAGAACGCTGATGAATACGCACTTGCTCAGGAGATCAAAGCAGACATCTTTGCAGAAGGCGATAAGGTAGACGCTTCCGCGATCTCAAAGGGAAAAGGATTCCAGGGCGCGATCAAGCGTCACGGCCAGTCCAGAGGACCCATGGCTCACGGTTCAAAGTATCACAGACATGCAGGTTCCAACGGTGCATGTTCTTCACCGAGCCGCGTATTTAAAGGAAAGCATATGCCCGGACACATGGGCAGTGTGGCTGTTACCGTTAAGAATCTCGAAGTGGTAAGAGTAGATGCAGAGAAGAATCTGCTGCTTGTAAAGGGTGCGGTACCCGGAGCAAAGAAGGCTCTGATCACCATCAAAGAGACTACCAAAGCGGAAGCTTAAGAAAGGAGGATGAACACGAATGGCTACAGTATCTGTTGTTAATATGGAAGGCAAGGAAGTGGGCACCATCGACTTAAGCGATGCAATCTTCGGTGTGGAGGTGAATGAGCATCTCGTACACCTTGCGGTGGTACAGCAGCTTGCAAATTTAAGGCAGGGAACACAGAAGGCAAAGACCCGCGCGGAGGTATCCGGCGGCGGAAGAAAGCCCTGGAGACAGAAGGGAACAGGACATGCCCGTCAGGGTTCAACCCGTTCACCTCAGTGGAAAGGCGGCGGAGTTGTATTCGCACCCGTACCCAGGGATTACTCTTTCAAGCTTAACAAGAAAGAGAAGAGAGCAGCTCTTAAGAGCGCGCTTACAAGCAAGGTTCAGGACAGCAAGCTGATCGTTGTTGACGAACTGAAGCTTGACGAGATCAAGACAAAGAGATTTGTTGAGATCCTTAACAACATCAAGGCTGAGAAGGCACTGGTTGTTATGAACGAGAAGGATGAGAACGTGATCCTGTCCGCAAGAAACATTCCGGACACCAAGACAGCTCTTGCGGGAACCATCAATGTGTACGACGTGATGAACGCCGGCACCGTGGTACTCACCAAGGATGCAGTCGCTAACATCGAGGAGGTGTATGCATAATGGCAAGCGTATTATATTATGATGTGATCGACAAGCCCATGGTCACTGAGAAAAGTATGGAGAGTATGGGCGACAAGAAATATACTTTCCTCGTTCATCCGGATGCAAACAAGACCATGATAAAGGATGCGGTTGAGAAGATGTTCGACGGTGTAAAGGTTAAGAAAGTAAACACCATGAACCTTGAAGGAAAGAAAAGACGCCGCGGTCTTGTTCAGGGTAAGACAGCACAGAGAAAGAAAGCGATCGTGCAGCTTACCGAGGACAGCAAGGACATAGAGATCTTTGCAGGACTGTAATTCAGTCAAGTATACACAGTGAAGTGTGATAATAAACAGTAAAGGAGAAAGCAATAATGGGAATCAAAAAGTATAATCCCTATACACCGTCAAGACGTAACATGACGGGTTCCGATTTCTCTGAGATAACCAAGTCAGCTCCCGAGAAGAGCCTGCTTGCAAAGAAAGAGAAAACAGCCGGAAGAAATAATCAGGGTAAGATAACAGTACGTCATCACGGTGGCGGAAACAGACAGAAATACAGGATCGTGGATTTCAAGAGAAATAAGGATGACATCCCCGCTAAGGTGGTGGGCATCGAGTACGATCCCAACAGAACCGCAAACATTGCACTCATCGCTTATGCAGACGGTGAGAAGGCATACATACTGGCGCCCGCAGGACTCAAGGTCGGCATGAAGATCGTGAACGGACCCAATGCCGAAGTAAGACCGGGCAACTGCCTCCCGCTTTCAGCTGTTCCCGTTGGTACACTGGTACACAACATCGAACTGCTTCCGGGCAAGGGCGGCCAGATGGTAAGAGCTGCCGGCAACTCTGCACAGCTCATGGCTAAGGAAGGAAAGTACGCAACACTCCGTCTTCCTTCAGGCGAGATGAGAATGGTTCCCATCGAGTGCCGTGCTTCCATCGGAGTACTCGGAAACGGCGACCACAACCTTGTAAACATAGGTAAGGCAGGCCGCAAGCGTCACATGGGTGTCCGTCCTACCGTCCGCGGTTCCGTTATGAACCCCAACGACCATCCTCATGGTGGTGGTGAAGGTAAATGTAGTATCGGCCGTCCCGGACCTTCAACTCCCTGGGGTAAACCCGCACTGGGATTGAAGACCAGGAAGAGAAACAAGAACAGCAACAAGCTCATCGTCAGAAGACGTGACGGCAAGGCTATCAAGTAACGGGAAAGGTAAGGAGGAAAAATCATGGCAAGATCATTAAAGAAAGGCCCTTTT
>JAILES010000042.1 GCA_024687205.1 Lachnospiraceae bacterium | reverse complement strand
CCGCTTCCTCTTACTCCGGTGATCATGAATATCTGCTGTGATGGATCGTCTTCGCAAAATGTTTCTATGATCTCCGATTCGGCCGCTTTACGTGAGATCATCTGCTTAGGCTCTTTCCCGAATATCAGCGAATATGGATTTATAGTCTTTTCATTTTTTCATACTTCTTTTCTCCTGTATCCTGTTATCTTTGCTCCCTCTCTACGGGATTCTCCTCATAATCCGTTTTATTATATCAAAAGCAGAATAATTCCGCTACGTACTAAAGGGCAGGTTTTAAAAAGTCAGGCCGCCTCTTTACGAAAACAGCCCGATAACTAAACCTGCTCCAATTTCATTCGGCCGTATTTTCCCTCATTCGTCTTGATTTTACTGTCGCGCCGAAAATCCCGCCTGAACAAAGACGGTTCTCTGATTGTCTATTATTCAGATAACACAATGCCGCAGAATGGTTCCGAACTCATGGCCTTAGTGCGAAACGGCTTTGCCATGAGGATGGAGCCATCTGCGGCCATGTCGATATGTGGATCAAAAATCAATCAGAGAACCGTCCCCGTAATTGTTAACAATCAATCAGAGAACCGTCCCCGTGATTGTAATCCCTCTCAAACAGTTCGTTGCATACCTCAGGCCACAGTTCTTCGGCCGGCACTTTTTCCAGCAGTTTTTCTCTGAGAAAGGCCTTATTTTTATTCCTGTACTTCGGGAGTTTATGCATTTGCATAAGATGATCCAGCTCACTGCGCCAGAGTATAGACATTTTATATTCATCCTTTACCTTCGGATTCTCTTCCGCTTCACGGATGATATAGAAATCCACGCAACCGTTTTCCAGCAGCTCAACGCTTATGATCCCCCAGTATGCCGGAACATGCTCTTTCACATGCATTGCATGTCTGCTTCCTGTTACGATGATATTCCGGTCGTAATACTTATCATAATATCTGACCTGCTTCTTAAGTCTGACATAAGTATCAGCATCGCTCTTGATCTCAATACCGTACAGCTTGTCGGTGGTTATCATCACGACATCTGCCCTGGCTTTTCCTATGGGCATCTCTTCGAGTATCCTGATTCTGCCGTAGCTTTCCTCGAGGAAATCAAACAGCGGCTCTCTGATATCTTTGTCATAAAGAACTGCATCACTCATCCTTACAACGATCTTACGCAATTCCTTCCTACCGATTTTGCGTTATATAAGGCTTTGTCCATCCGGTCGAATGCTTTGCCGAAATCATCGCCTTTTTTAATCTGCGTGACGCCGGCGCTGCAGGTCACCGTCCCTGCAACTTTGCATTCTTCCTTTTCCATTGCAAGCCTGAACTCTTCGGCATAAGCAAAGGCTTTCTGTTCATCCGCATCGTAGCAGACTGCGACGAATTCCTCTCCGCCCCATCTTCCGATAACGGAGTTTTTCTTTTTAAAATGTTTCCCGAGCATATAAGCAAAATGCTTGAGGGTCATATCCCCGACTGCATGCCCGTAAGTATCATTGACGTTTTTGAAATAGTCTATGTCAAACATTATCATCGAAACGGCTCTGTCAGTACGTCCGGCTATCTCAACCGCGTTATACAGTTCCGTCTCGATCCTTCCGTGATTGAACACATCCGTAAGGGCATCCTTTGAAGCCAGCTCCTCGTATTTCTTCAGGGTGGACATCAGCTGAACGGAATTCTCGTGTATATCCTGTACCATAAAGACATAGCGGAAATCCTCTTCACTGTTATTGGTCTCGGAACGTGAGAATATCAGTTTGACCCAGATGTATTTGCCTTCAAGATTCTGCATAAGGCAGTCAAATGACGAAGTACGTCCGGGCATGATGTTCTTTTTCAGATATTCGGGATCGGTCCTTTCCATGAACAGGGCCTGGTCATCGGGCCAGATCATATTTACGATCATATGTCTCCACTCTGAATACTTCACACTGGAATGCACCGTTTCGTCAGATATCTCGGTGATGCTCAAACTGCTGGTGGTGTCCCTGAACAGATCTATATACATGGAGAACAGATATGTGTTCTGTATGGTAGTAACTTTCTCACTGGTAAAGAAGTCTTTCATGTACTCACTGTTATCAAGCTCATCAAGTATGATGATATAATTATTCTCATCTATGGGATAGATCGTCATCTGAATGGCATGAGGAACCTCATTCACCAGCACCTTGAGACGGCGGCTGTATTTTCCGGTGAATTTACCGAAGGTGGGAATGAACACCTGATAATCCTCGGTGATCTTGTCCATGGTATCATTGAAATGGAACCACAGCTTTTCTATGAGCTCTTTGTAGCTGCCGCTGTCATCCAGAAAGTCGTTAAACATGCCCTTTTTTGAAAGAGTCTTATAACTGTCTGCGGATGCATCGACGATCAGAAGCGCATCGATCTTCTCATTGAGGATGTCTATAGCCTCATTAAGTGAACACACGGTATCCTTATTCATGAAAAACTCCTTTCACCTTTTGCAGGAACTTATTATCTCTGATAAATTCTCCTGTATTTTAGCTGCAACATCGGGTTTGTTCATGGTGTAAATGTGTATATGCTCTACTCCGTTAGCAAGGAGATCCATCACCTGATCGGTGGCGTATGCGATGGCTGCCTGCTTAAGTGCTACCGGCTTGTCTCCGAAGCGGTCAAGCAGCGCCACATAGCGTCTGGGTATAAATGCCTGAGAAAGCTTGATTATCCTTGCCATCTGCTTGGCATTGGTCACCGGCATTATTCCTGCGACAACGGGTATCGTCACTCCCGCATCTCTCAGTCTGTACAGATAGTTATACAGGATGTCGTTGTCAAAAAACATCTGTGTGGTCAGAAACTCACAGCCCGCATCCTGTTTGCGCTTCATATTGATTATGTCCGCTGCAAGGGTGTCTGCCTCCGGATGCTTTTCCGGATAGCAGGCTCCGCCTATGCAGAAATCACCGTATTTCTTTATCACGGGGATGAGCTCGCTCGCATGCCTGTAGATCCAGTCATCGGTGCTCTCCACCCCTTCGGGCAGATCGCCCCTTAGTGCGAGTATATTCTCGACCCCTGCTGCTTTCAGCTTTTCCAGCTGATCCTTTATCGTCTCTTCCGAAGCGTTAACACAGGTCAGATGTGCAAGAGCGGTAACACCGGCC
The DNA here is from genome assembly GCA_024687205.1 of Lachnospiraceae bacterium. Classification (GTDB taxonomy): domain Bacteria; phylum Bacillota; class Clostridia; order Lachnospirales; family Lachnospiraceae; genus NK4A136. The sequence goes on along the minus strand of JAILES010000042.1, from coordinate 18,708 downwards.
CTTTCCACATTCGAGGCGATGGCCGTCGTATAGGTCCTGGTGGATCCGCCTGCCCCGTAGGTCACGCTCATAAAATCAGGGTGAAGCGCAGCTATCTCATTTGTAGCCTTTTCAACGCTTTCATAGACTTCACTCGTCTTGGGAGGAAATACCTCCAGCGATAAAGTCGGCCCCTGTTTTAATATTTCGGATATCTTCACAGTTTCATATCTCCTTCTTTAACCCAGCCAAGCTTCTTAAGCCCTGCATTGATAATAAGGGCAAAGACTGCGGGCAGTATGAATGATATAAGCACCAGTCCTATCCAGTCAAATCCCGTGACAGCTGCCTTGGTACCTTCCGCCACGTCCTTGACCCAGCCGGTATATACACCTATCTGACCTACCAGACCGCAGGTTCCCATACCTGAGGATACGGGTGCGCCGTTCATTTCAAGCTTGAATATACAGGTTGCGATCGGACCTGTTATGGCAGATGCGATTATGGGTGCGATCCAGATCCTCGGGTTCTTAACGATATTGCCCATCTGGAGCATTGAGGTTCCTATACCCTGTGATACCAGGCCGCCCCATTTATTTTCCTTAAAGGAAATGACTGCAAAACCGACCATCTGTGCACAGCAGCCTGCAACAGCTGCTCCGCCGGCCAGTCCGGTAAGTCCCAGAGCAGCGCAGATCGCTGCCGAGGATATGGGCAGTGTAAGGGCTATACCCACGAGCACCGAAACAAGTATGCCCATGATGAAAGGCTGCTGGTTAGTTGCCCACATGATCAGGTCACCGGTCTTCATGGCTATCTTACCAAGTCCCGGGGCTATCAGTGCCGAAAGCAGTACGCCCACACCGATGGTCACAAGGGGTGTTACAAGTATGTCTACTTTAGTTTCTTTGGATACGGCCTTGCCGCATTCCGATGCGATTATGGCAACGATAAGAACCGCAAGAGGGCCACCCGCTCCGCCAAGGGCGTTTGATGCGAAACCCACGCTGATCATCGAGAACAATACCAGGGGCGGGCACTTAAGCGCATAGGCGATAGCTGCTGCCATCGCAGGACCGCTCATTGCCGTAGCCAGTCCGCCGACCGTGTACTCGATGCCTGAAATTGTAGCTACTGTCTGTGTGAGGAAACCGATCTTAAACTGTGTACCGATGGTGTTGATTATGGTACCGATCAGAAGTGAACAGAAAAGTCCCTGAGCCATGGCTCCGAGAGCATCCACACCATATCTCTTTAAAGAGATCTCGATATCCTTCTTTTTCAGAAAATCTTTGACTTTACTCATTCTTTCTACCTCCAAATCAAATCGGGGAAGACTTGATCCCAAGTTCTTCCATGATCCTGTCTATTTGAGCGTAGGTAGATCCAGTATCTTCGCTGTTATCAATAATCCGTCTGCAACTCTGTCTGAATTCTTCTTCGCTTTTTTGCTGTGCCATTATACTGTCGATCTTTTCTTCGCTGTACCCCCTGCTTTCCTTAAGCCTTCTGCGGCGTACGCTGTTTTTTGCGTGGATATACCATAACTCCGAGAGGATCTTGTCATAGCCCTCTTCAATGAGCAGCGCGGCTTCCACTACGAACAGTTCCGTCCCCGCTTCTTCTTCAAGACTTATTCTTTTCAAGATCTCTTCCTTCACTGCAGGGTGTATGATCTCATTGGTCTTTTCCAGAGCCTCTTTGTCTGAAAAGATCATGGCAGCAAACCTTATTTTATCAATATAACGGTTTTCGTCAAGTATATTCTCTCCGAATTCCTCTACCAGCTTGGAGTAACAGGCCTCTCCGGGCTGCTCCAGCTCATGGGCAAGCCTGTCCGCGACTATGACAGCCGCACCGTATCTTTCTTTCAGATAATCAAGTACCAGACTCTTTCCCGAGCCCACTCCACCGGTTATACCTATCGTCTTCATCACTTTGCCTCGTACCAGTCCGTTCCGGTATGCACATCTGTTTCCAGTTCCACAGGTAAGTCTGCGGCTTTCTTCATTTCCTCGCTGAGTATGGCTGTCACCGCAGCTTTCTCATCCTCATATGTCTCGATCAGCAGTTCGTCATGTATCTGTAAAAGCAGCCTGGATCTGAGTCCTTCCCTGACTATCCTGTCAAATACGTTTATCATGGCGATCTTCATTATATCTGCGGCAGTTCCCTGTACCGGGGCATTCATTGCCACTCTTTCGCCGAACTGCCTCTGCATGAAGTTGTTGCTTGCAAGTTCCGGTATGGGCCTGCGGCGTCCGAAATAAGTTACAGAGTAACCTTTCTCCTTAGCTTCTTCCTTTACCCGGTCCAGATAAGCCTTTATACCGGGATAGGTGATAAAATACTGCTCTATGTACTCCTTGGCCTCACTCCTGCTGATTGACAGATCCTGTGAAAGCCCGAAGGATGATATACCGTAAACGATACCGAAATTAACGGCTTTGGCGTTGCGGCGCTGCAGATCCGTTACTTCTTCAAAAGGTACGCCAAACACTTTGGCGGCCGTAATCCTGTGTATATCCCTGCCTTCCTTATATGCTTCTATAAGTCCTTCATCTCCTGCCAGTGAAGCAAGTATCCTCAGCTCTATCTGGGAATAATCAGCATCCGTAAATATACAGCCTTCTTTCGGCGTGAATACCTTTCTGATACGACGTCCCAGTTCCGTCCTCATGGGGATGTTCTGAAGGTTCGGGTCTGTCGAGCTTAATCGCCCGGTAGCCGTTACCGTCTGATTAAACTTCGTATGTATCCTGCCGTCAGCTGCTATAAAGCTGTCCAGTCCGTCAGCGTAGGTTGATTTAAGCTTTGCGTAGGTCCTGTATTCCAGTATATCCCGTACAAAAGGCACATCTCCCGCCAGCTTTTCCAGCACATCAGCAGAGGTAGAATAGCCTGTCTTGGTCTTCTTTCCGCCCTGAAGTCCCATCTTTTCAAAAAGGATCACAGCCAGCTGCTTGGGCGAATTGATGTTGAATTCCTCGCCGGCTGCCTCGTATATCTTCTTTTCCAGCTCATCCAGCCTGTCCTTGAGTTCCTTTCCGTATTCCTTTAAGGCTGAAGATGATGCCTGTATGCCTTCTCTCTCCATGCAGTAGAGTACATAGGATAAGGGCATCTCCATATCTTCAAAGATCCTGTCCATCCCCTGTTCCGTGAGTCTTTCGCTCATCACCCTGTCGAGGGAAGAAAGAGACGAAGCCTCCATTGCCGCATATTTCAGAAACCTTTCCTTATCTGCATTTAATGCTTCTTCAAAACTCTTCTTTCCGAATAAGGTATCATAGCTTTCGGGATTGCCTCCCGTATGGCTCTTTATCATATCGGCGATCTGCATATCGCTCTTAAGGGGATTAAGAAGGTAAGCTTCTATAAGCACGTCCCTGATATTTGCAGCTGCTTCCCGGGACAATTTCAGTGCGTATCCCTCTTCCACGGGTTCCTCCGGATTAAGCAGCTGCTCGAAGCTCATCTGCTCTCCGACACAGCTCATTACCGGCGCTGCCGTGCGGCCGTAAAGCAGGCTGTATAGTCTCTTAACCTCACTCGTAACGGTCTTCTTCCCTGCGAAAACGGAGCTTCGTATCGCTTCGGCTGCTGCGGATACCGCTGTTGTTTCAAGACCTATGGCTGTATCTTCGCCCGTACCCAGCACAGCGATAATTCTGTCCCCGCTAAGAGGGTAGATCATCAGATCAAGCCCTTCAGCATCATTAACGACTTTTATGAAATCAGCCTCGCCCACGGATCTGAAGGCATATTCCAATGCCGTAACCGCCGTCCCCTTATTTTCAAACTTTGAAAGCATAGCCTTAAAATCAAGTCTCTTGCAGAGTTCGTATGCTTCAGCCGTATAGGGATCCTCATATACCGTATCCTCTTCAAGTTTAATGCCCAGATCACAGGCCGTATTTATCGTAGCCAGCTTAAGACTTAGATCAGCCAGTTCCCTGTTTTCCCTTAGACTTTCCCTTATGGCATTCTTGGATATATCTTCTATATGAGCATAGATATTGTCGATGGATCCGTATTCCTGCATAAGTGAAAGAGCGGTCTTCTCACCTACCTTTGGCACACCGGGTATATTATCCGCTGTATCTCCCATAAGCGCTTTGAGCTCTATGAACTGCAGGGGTGTCAGACCGTAAGCAGCCTTAACGTCTTTCTCATAATAATCCTCTATCTCGGTGCCGCCCCTTTTAGTCTTCGGGATCCTGATCTTAATATGCTCCGAAGCTATCTGCAGCAGATCCCTGTCCCCGGAGATCAGGGCTACTTCACTTCCTGCTTCCTCTGCTCTCTTTGCGGCGGTCCCGAGGATATCATCAGCCTCCAGCCCTGGTATGGACAGAGTCCTGATATTCATTGCCGTGAGCATCTCACGCATAAGCGGTACCTGCTCCCTGAGTTCCTCAGGCATGGGTTTTCTGGTTCCCTTGTATTCTTTATACATCTCATGCCTAAAAGTCGGTGCATGCTCGTCAAAAGCCACCATAAGATGATCCGGCTTTTCATCCTCAATGATCCTGAACATGATATTCAGAAACCCGTATACGGCTCCCGTATGCTTTCCTTCGCTGTTGGTGAGATCAGGCAGTCCGTAAAACGCCCTGTTTAAAATACTGTGTCCGTCTATAAGTACCAGTTTTTTCATAAAACGCACCTTCCTGCCTTCTTTTAGGAAAAGCCCTTGATCTTCAAGGGCTTTCTCTTAAGTAGTTATGCTGTTTATCCTATAATGCCGGCGGTGGGACTTGAACCCACACGTGGTTACCCACAACAGATTTTGAGTCTGCATCGTCTGCCATTCCGACACGCCGGCCCGTGCCTTTACACGAAGGATATGATACCACAATACGCCTAAATAAACAAGGATATTTTAAACATAAGAAAGCGTCTTATTGACGGCTATCTTCCTATATGTTAGCATGACAGATACTGCGGAGTATAAACATGGACGAAACAAACGATAAAAAACATATAGTCATAAAACTGATATTCATACTGGCGGCTGTAGCCTTCATCATAGTTGCAGCCGTTATTGCCGCGCAGCGTGAAAAGCAGAACGCTCCAGTGGCTGAAGAAACCGACAAAGAAGTAGATACCACCGATGAGGAAAATGCCCTTGTCTTCTCCCTCGTCCCTTCAATGCCGGATACGGTCTCCTATAACGGTATGTACCGAAGCGACTGTGAAGCCGCCGTAAAGGAAGGCTCCATGATACTGCTGAAATCCTCGAACGGTGCCAGCGTCTATATCAATAATTATCGGGACGACGAAGTGCTTAAAGCCGCCGTAAAGACCGAGGATGACTTTAAAGCCTGGCTGTATGACGGCTATGCGGTCTTTGACGTTGATGAGAAACATGTACAGGCACTTTATAAGAAAGACCTTGAGAACCTGGCCGAGTATATAAAAGGCTATGAAGGGATTTCCTTACCGCAGTACTTTACGGAATCCGGTACGACCACCGATGAATTCTTAAGCGGCAGGATGCAGACCGCCTATCACTATGTAGCCGATCTGGAGATGACCGAAGCCATGCTCACTGATACCATAGGAGATGTGACAGAGACCGAGATAGCAGAAATGGCTGAGGCAGAAGGCTATGAATCGACTGATGCCCTTATAGAACAATACGGACGCGACAGTATCTTATACTATCTGCGTCCGCAAAAGATCCTTCAATATATCGATCAGCGTCTTGAAGAGCTTAAATAACTCACTTTACGAATTCCGTCTTGACGTATCCGACCTTTCCTTTGTATTTGACCTTGGTCCAGCCGTTCTTGTCTTTCTCAAGAACTTCCAGCTTATCACCGGAATTAACCACACCAAGCTTCTCTCCGTCGGTCTCGGCAGTCACACGTACATTGACATTTTCCTTTGCCGTTACGCTTCCGACAACGCTCATGCCCGTGGCATCTTCGGCATTTGCCCCTATAACCTTTAAGAACTCCGTCTTGATGAAAGCATCCTTGCCTTCATACTGCACCTTGCTCCAGCCGTTCTGAAGCTGCTCTGTACAGGTAAGCTGTGTACCTTCGGACACCCTGCCCAGCTTGTCGGCATTCTCGCTGTCCGAAGAACGTACGTTAACATTGGCCGTAGCCTCAACTATGATCTCCGTGGGCTTCTCGGGCTCGGTGGTCTGTTCATCGGTTCCGTTCCCTTCTTCTGTAGCGGTGGTGGTATCCGTATTAGCGGTCTCATCGCTGTTACCCTCGTTCCCGCTTTCACCGGTTTCATCGGGCTCTTCTGCTGCAGCCTGTTCTCTTGCGGCAGCCACACGCTCACCCACACCGTCCTTGATCAGCTGGTTAAGTGCGGACATATATTCCCTGAATGCGGGATCAGCTTCCACTACTTCCTTATATTCCTGCTCAACACTGTTGTACAGTTCCACTACATCTTCCTGACTCGTTATGCCTTTGATGTACTCGGCAACGTTTTCTTCAAAGCTGCCGCTGTATACATAGAGTTCACCCTTTTCATTGGTACATACTACAAGAGTTACCAGTGCAGGTGCTGTCTTGTCCCAGTCTTTAAGTTTCAGGTCATAGGTGACATATACCATATAGGAATCGGTATAGGGACCTGCCTTGGTATAGCAGCAGATATTATCATATGATTCTATATACTCACTCTTGGCTCCGAGTTTTGCTTCCTCAAGTGCATCGGTCTGGCTGCGGAGCTGGGTATAAGTATATAGATCGTTGTCCTGCATTGCGGTAAAATAGTTCTTTACCAGTTCGTTCAATTCGGGGTATGCATCCTTCTTCATCGCATCCACCGGTATGGGGATCACGTCTCCCGAAAGTGCATCAAGATCAACCTGGTCTCCTTCCTGAGCCTGACGCTGTCTTGCTTTGCTCATGCCTCTGATGGCTGCGAAAGCAATGATGGCGAGGATCAGTACCACAAGGAAACGGCAGAGCTTAACTCTGTTGACGGAGATCCAGTCGCCTATGGCATAAAAGATATCCTTTATATATACTCCGAGGTCGGAACTTGTTTCCTTTCTCTTTCCGCTTTTCCTGCCTGACTTTCTGTCTTTGGAACTGCTCTCTTTGCTCTTTCTTGCTGCCTTTTCCTTTTTGATCTCCTCATCGACAGCTTCATCATCCGTCAGATCCAGCGACTCCATATCATTAAAGAGGAAATGCCTTTCTTCATCGTCTTCGTGAAGCAGCTCTATATCTTCATCCGCAATTTCTTCCGGCTCGGTAACGCTTTCGCTGACAAGCTCTGTGGCTTCTTCCTCAGGCTCAGCTGTCATTTCTTCCTTCCCGGCTTCCTCCACTGCTTCATTCTCTTCCGAAAACTCTGCTGTGTTGTTCTCCTCTTCAGTCTTCTCAGTCTCTTCGAGGGCCTCGGAATCAAAAGCGGAACTGATGATCTTCTTAACATCTGCCTGTGCAGTATTCGGTTTTCTCTTTCTTCTTTTAGCCATAAAAAACCTTTTCGTCCTGATAATATCGGTACTACACCCGACAGGAATCGAACCTGCATTAAAAGCGTCGGAGGCCTTCGTCCTATCCATTAGACTACGGGTGCACATACCGATATATCTTAGCACATGAAAGTGTATTTGTCCAGTGTCAGCTATATGAGCACGCCTCTGCCGGATTCCTGTCAAACACGGATATTTCCGCGGTTTTCCGGTCATATCTGTATACGCTTCCGCTCAGTACTTCATCGGCTGCCACCTGGCTTTCATTTACCTCATTCACCATATGTACCAGCTCATAAGGATCCTCATCTCCGGTCTCCCTCAAAAGGATCACCTCATGTACGGATGAAGGCAGTATATAGAAACTCCCTCCTATCCTGTCCGCAAACTCCCCGAGTACCCCTTCATACAGCATGCAGGCCGCACCGAAATACTTTCTTACGTTGGTCAGCACATACATGAGGTCATCTTCCTCTCTTAAAAGCGGCACACAGGCTGCCTGTCCCGGAACCATTTTACTTATCAGCTCGTTCATGGAACAGATATTGCCGGGGAGCAGCCTGGGGGTATTGACATTCGCATACTCTGAAAGCGTAGCAGTATCTATGCCCCAGCCTGCCATATGTCCGTTATAGATCAGTATCGAAGCCTGCTTCTCCCCCTGGTCGCTGAGCACATAGTAAAAAACTTTAGCCATATCAAGATATGTCTCATGGGGTACTTCCTTAAGCAGCTGTTCATTCATCCGTGCATTTATCAGCTTATAAACTATCCTGTCCCTTGCCGTGCTGAAGCTGGTAAAGGATTTAAGGTCAAAGCTGATATCATCATCATGATAGCTGGCCAGTCTTTTGATCTCTCTTATGACTGTGGCAAAGGGCGTTCCTTCCTCATATTCCGCAAGATACTCATCAAGATACACGGTAGGTGTCATTTTATGCTCCTCATCGGGGATGCATATTCCCGTGAGGCATATGCCGTTGTTCTTCAGTACCTTGTTAATCTTTATCTCTCTTTCTTCGCCTTCCTTAAAAAGGGCATTCTTTACCTTCATTGCAAATTCATCTATCGTCATTCATTATTCTCCTTTTTGCTTTTTTATATTCATCTGATACTCTGCCGGAAACCGCGTTTTCCGTAAAATCAAAAAGACAACCGTAATGTTCTACGGTTGTCTTACAGTTCTTCGTTAAAAATCGGATTTATACGCGGCTTAAGTACTCGCCTGTACGTGTATCGATCTTTATCTTGTCTCCGGTATTTACAAACAGAGGAACCTGTACGGTAGCTCCGGTCTCAACAGTTGCGGGCTTGGAAGCTCCTGTAGCTGTATCACCCTTGAAGCCGGGCTCTGTATCGGTTATCTCAAGCTCTACGAACAGAGGAGGCTCGATTGCAAATACGTTACCGTTATGTGAGCAGATCTTAACCATGTCGTTCTCTTTAACGAACTTAAGCGCATCACCTACTGCATCGCTGTTCAGCGCTATCTGCTCATAATTCTCGGTGTCCATGAAATTGAAGAGGTCTCCGTCGGAATACAGATACTGCATATCCTTACGATCTATTCTTGCAGGAGGGCACTTCTCGGTAGGTCTGAATGTACGCTCTACCACGCCTCCGTTCTTTACATCTTTAAGCTTTGTTCTTACGAAAGCAGCGCCTTTACCCGGCTTAACATGCTGGAATTCAACTATCTGATACACACTGTTATCCAGCTCGATAGTCATACCGTTCCTGAAATCACCTGCTGATATCATCCTTTATATCCTCCTGAATTTTACGTCACAAAATAATACCGTATCACTATAACCTATATAAACGGAAATTGCAAGAATTTTTTTACCCTTTGTCCTGCACCTTTTCGAGATGTTTCATAAGCATATCATAAAAGTCAAGACGCTCTTTATCCCTTACTTCTCTTCCGCTTTCGTAATAGCTTATGCTGCACTTTCCTTCGCTGATACAGCCCTTTTCCCTGAGCACATTTTCAAGATGTCTTATGGTGCCTTCTTTGCCGTCGGTTATGCAGATATCATTTTCAAAATAGCTTTTCAGTATGTCCTGGAAATGATTGAAGTGGGTGCAGCCGAGTACCAGTACCGAATACCTGCTCGTATCAATTTCCCCGAATTCCTTATCCAGATATTCCTTAACCCCCGGGGATGCAAAATCACCTTTCTCGGCGAAACCTACCAGTCCCGGCAGCGCCAGCATATCCACCCGGTGCCGGATGTCTTCCCTCTCTATCAGATCATGAAGCTTCTTCTCCCTTACGGTCACCGGCGTTGCGATCACCAGTATGCGCTTGTCCTCACGCAGTTTGAGAGCCGGTTTTACGGCAGGTTCTATGCCTATCACGGGAACTTTGTACTTTTCCCTCAGCATGCCGACTGCCGCGCTTGTGGCCGTATTGCAGGCCACGACTATCGCGTCACAGCCTTTTCCCAGCAGGAAGCCGGCCGCTTCATCCGAATAAGCTCTTATCTCTTCAACACTGTGTTCACCGTAAGGCACATGATCCGTATCGGCATAGTAATGATACTCTTCATCAGGCAGCTGTCTTAAGGCTTCCTTTAAAAGCGTCAGTCCGCCTATGCCCGAATCAAACATTCCTATCTTCATCCTGCAAGTCCCGCCTGTCTGTACAGGCTTTCCATCTCTTTTTTTGTAAGCTCGCTGTATTCTCCCGGCATCAGATTGCCCAGGCTTATACCCATTATACGCACACGCTTGAGAGCTTTTACATGGTAGCCTTCCTGGGACCACATACGCCGTATCTGCCTGTTGATCCCTTCGGTAAGTACCATCCTTACCGCATTCCTGCTTATCTTTTCGATCCGGCAGGGTCTGGTCTTCACTCCCGGCTCCTTCAGATAGACGCCTCCCCTGAGTTTCTCTATAACTGCATTGTCAGGTTCCTTGTTCAGATGGACTATATACTCCTTTTCATGCCCGTGGGAGCCGTGCATCATCGCATGTATCAGATCCCCGTCATTGGTAAGTATCAGAAGCCCTTCAGAATCCTTATCCAGCCGTCCCGCATATGTGACCCTCACCGGATAATCGATCAGATCCTTAAGCGTCTCTTCGGCATGAGGATCATCCTCACTTACCAGCACACCGGCGGGCTTGTAATATGCAAGCACAACTTTTTCCTGCATACTTACTATATGCCCATCCACCATTACTTCCGCCCCTTCCTTCCGGATATCACCGGGACGTGCAATGCGGCCTTCTATGGTCACTCTTCCTTCTTCGATCAGTTTATCGGCACCGCGTCTCGATGCCACTCCGCAGGAAGCCAGATATTTATTGAGTCTGATACCCTCTTCCATGATCAGGATTCTTTCTTTGCCAATGCGGCATATTTTTCAAAACAGTCAAATGTCGCAAAATAATCGGAAGGTCTTTCGGCACGTCTTATGAGCTGGATACTGCCGTCCTCCTTTAAAAGGAGTTCCGCTGATTTGAGTTTGCCGTTATAGTTATATCCCATGGCATAACCGTGTGCCCCCGTATCATGGATCGCTATATAATCTCCGATCTCTATCTCGGGAAGCATTCTGTCAATGGCAAATTTATCATTGTTCTCACAGAGCGAACCCGTTACGTCATACATATGATCCGCCTTCTCATTCTCTTTGCCGAGAACCGTGATATGGTGATAAGCGCCGTACATCGCAGGCCTCATCAGATTGACCGCACAGGCATCCACACCGATGTACTCCTTATGTGTGTGCTTTTCATGTATAGCCTTTGTGATCAGCATACCGAAGGGGCCTAACATAAACCTTCCCAGCTCGGTAAATATCGCCACGTCTTTAAGGCCTGCGGGTACAAGTACTTCGTCATACACTTCCTTTACCCTGCTTCCGATCAGCATTATGTCATTGGGTTCCTGGTCCGGAGTATAAGGGATGCCTATACCTCCCGACAGATTGATGAAGGAAAGTTCTACACCCAGCTTTTCCTTAATCTCCACTGCCGTGGTGAACAGTTCCCTTGCCAGCGTGGGATAATACTCATTGGTCACTGTATTACTTGCAAGGAAGGCATGCATACCGAAACGTTTTACGCCTTTTTCCTTAAGTATCCCGTATGCTTCAAAAAGCTGTTCTCTGGTCAGTCCGTATTTAGCGTCTCCGGGCTTGTCCATGATATCCGTGCTTATCTTGAATACTCCTCCGGGATTGTATCTTAAACTCAGGGTTTCCGGCAGCTTGCCGATGGCCTTCTCAAGAAACTCTATATGAGTGATGTCGTCAAGATTGATGGTGGCTCCGAGCTTTGCAGCATACACGAATTCCTCTGCAGGAGTATCGTTGGAAGAAAACATGATATCAGAGCCTGAAAGTCCCATAGCCTCAGATAGCATCAGCTCGGTATAGCTGGAGCAGTCGGTGCCGCAGCCCAGATCTTTAAGTATCTCTATGATAAAAGGATTCGGAGTTGCCTTTACCGCAAAATACTCCTTGTATCCCTTGTTCCATGAAAAAGCCTGCTTGAGTTTACGGGCATTTTCCTTTATGCCTGCTTCATCATAGATGTGGAAGGGTGTGGGGTATTTCTTTACCGCTTCCTCCACCATTTCCTTTGTTACAAACGCTTTTTTCATAATATATCCTCCTTTTAGTCGATCTCCCAGTCTATGGGAGCGACTCCGTTTTCTTTCAGGAATTCATTGGTCTTTGAAAAATGCCTGCATCCGAAAAACCCTCTGTAAGCTGAAAGGGGGCTGGGATGGGGTGCCTTTAAGACCAGATGTTTCGGATTATGTATGAGCTCGGCTTTACGCTGCGCGGGTGCCCCCCAGAGTATGAACACTATGGGTCTGTCTTCTTCCGCTACTTTCCTTATCACGGCGTCCGTAAACGTAAGCCAGCCGATATGCTGATGGGAGTTGGCCTGATGCGCCCTTACCGTTAACACGGTATTGAGCAGGAGTACACCTTCCTTTGCCCATTTGGTAAGATCTCCGTGTTCGGGGATCTTCACACCGAGATCGTCATGCAGTTCCTTATATATGTTCACAAGCGACGGCGGTATCTCCACTCCCCTTCTTACAGAAAAACACAGACCGTGGGCCTGACCGTCGTTATGATAGGGATCCTGCCCCAGTATGACTGCCTTCACTTCATGAAGCGGTGTCAGATGCATGGCATTAAAAAGCTCCGAAGAAGGCGGGAAAACCTTGGTAGTCCTGTACTCCTGTTTTACCGTCTCATAAAGCTTTTTGTAATAAGGCTTCCTGAATTCTCCGTCCAGGGCTTCCGCCCAGTCTCCGGTCAATGCGCTCACAGTTCCACAGCCTCCTGCATACGCACTGCAACACCGCGTCCTTTCAGGTATTCCTTCACCTCATTTATCTCAAGTTCCTTAAAGTGGAAAAGTGAGGCTGCGAGTGCAGCATCAGCACCGCCTTCCGTCAGGGCATCATAGAAATGCTCCTTCTTTCCGGCTCCCCCCGAAGCTATCACGGGAACGCCGACGCTGTCAGCGATCTTCCTTGTAAGCTCCAGATCATAACCTTCTTTGGTACCGTCACAATCCATGCTGGTAAGCAGTATTTCACCGGCTCCGAGTTCCACTCCCTTTATGGCCCATTCGACTGCATCAATGCCCATATCGACTCTTCCGCCGTTTTTAAATATATTCCAGCCGCCGTCTTCCCTGCGTTTTGCATCTATCGCAAGCACAACACACTGGGAACCGAACTTGTCGGCTGCATCGGCTATGAGAGCAGGATTCATGATAGCTGCGCTGTTAACAGCCACCTTGTCAGCACCTTCCCTCAAAAGCTTTCTGAAATCATCCACGCTGCGTATGCCGCCGCCCACTGTAAAAGGTATAAAGACCTGCTCCGCCACACGGCGTACCATATCTACCACTGTATCCCTTCCGTCCGAGGATGCCGTGATATCCAGAAATACCAGTTCATCTGCGCCTGCAGTGTCATAAGCCTTGGCAGTTTCCACGGGATCTCCCGCATCCACCAGGTTCACGAAATTGATTCCTTTTACTACTCTGCCCCTGTTCACATCGAGACAGGGTATTATACGTTTAGTGTGCATAGTCCTCACCACCTGTAATCATATCTCACAAAAGTTCTTCAGTATCTTAAGACCCGTTTTCGAACTTTTCTCCGGATGGAACTGTGTTGCAAAAACATTTCCTCTCTCTACCGCTGCATGTATCTCCACACCGTAATCCACCGTAGCCGTCACTACCTCAGCTTCCTCGGCCTTAAGATAATAGGAATGCACAAAGTATACGAAAGCACCTTCATCTATTCCCTTAAGGAGTCTGGACTCTCTTGTCTTATGCAGTGAGTTCCAGCCTATCTGAGGCACCGTAAGCCCTCTGTCATCGGGTATCCTTAAGATCTTTCCTTTCATTATCGAAAGCCCCTTTGCACCGGGCGATTCCTCGCTCTCATCAAAGAGCAGCTGCAGACCCACACAGATAGCAAGAAACGGCTTGCCCGATCCTGCCGTTTCCTTTACTACGTTTTCCAGTCCGTAATCTCTTATCTTTTTCGCGGCGTCACCGAAGACTCCCACTCCCGGGAGCACCACCTTGTCAGCCTCACGGATCAGCTTTTCATCCCTTGTCAGAACGGTCTGCTCGCCTATAGCCGCAAAAGCCTTTTCAACGCTTCTGATATTTCCTGCATCGTAATCAATTATCGCTATCAATCTGTTTCTCCTTAAAACTGATCGCTGTTTATCTCTACCGGCACATCCCTGCCGTCGGTATCAGCCTCTGCGGGCAGCGGTCTGTCCTGCGGTGCTTCTTCTGCTTCAGGCTCCGCATCCTTCTGTTCAAGATACTGCTGCTCCTCGGGAAGCATATCCGGTAATACTCCGGGCTGCGGTTCCGGCACCTCTTCCTGTACGGTTTCCTGCACCGGCTCAGAGAGGCCGTACTTCTGCCTCATCTCATCTTCGATCTTTATATAAGGCTGGCCCTTGACCGTAGCCTTGATCTTTCCGCTGTAATCAAGGTTCGAGTATCCGAGTATCTCATAGGCTGTCTGCTCATCTATGCCGTAATCACTGTATAATGCGGCAAGTATATTTCCTCTTACCCCTATGATCTCAGAACCCATACCGAGTTCTATCGCTTCTTCCTGCAGGTCATCATAACGCTTTAAGCCCTGCAGCAGCGCATCCAGTGCTTCTTCCTGCATGTTCATGCGCTTATAGTTCTCATAGGATTCGTATTTTCTGTCAAGCAGTACCACCATCCTTGACTGCCTGTATATCTTCATGTCGCTCTCGCTCAGTTCTTTTCCGTAGAAGGTCAGGAATACGGTCTTGTAATCCTTATTTTCATAGAATGCCTTTCTTGCATCTTCCATGGTCTTCATACCGGGAAGATAGAGCGTTACCAGAAGAAGTGCTACCAGTATTGAGGCTGCAAGCAGGAAAGTCCTTCTCACATATTTCTTCGGTATCTTCCTGGTGTTTTCCTCAACCTTCGGCTTAACCTTCTTTTCTTTCTTGGGCTTCGGTTTCTTTTCCTTCTTGGGCTTTTCTTTCTTGTGGTTCTTCTCTTTTTTCTTTTTGCCCTTACCGCCCTCTTCGGCTTCCTTGTCAAGCTCGTCAAGGATGGCCTTGTTTTCGTCACTTAATCTCAGGGACTGGGATTCGGGTACCGGATCCTCATCCTCTTCTTTTATGAGCATATCAAGAAGCTTCGTAAAGAAGCCGGGCTTCTTTTCCTTCTTTCCCTCTTCGCCTTCTTCGCTGTCTTCGCCCTCTCCCTTTTTCTTTTTCTTTCCGAAAAGCTTCTTTTTCTTCTTTTTGCCTCCCTCTTCTTCAGCTTCTTCAGAAGTTTCTTCACCAAGAGGATCCTCGGGCATTTCCGCATCGGGCTGTTCGGTAATGCTCTGGTCTACTATCTCGTTATTGTCGGATTTCTTCAGGATATCACCTATGTCGGAAAGATCCATGTCATCGCTGCCGAGACTCTCAAGAAGAGCGGTCACATCCGCATCGTCTTCGGCTGCCGCCAGAGGATCTGCTTCCTCGCTGGCTGCTTCCGCTTCTTTCATACGGCTTTCTATATCATCAAGTGAAAGATCATCAAGTCCTATATCATCAGACAGAGCAGCTTCCGCTGCAGGGAACTCTGCCTCCGCTGCAGGCATTTCCTCAACTTCGGGGGCCGCTTCTATGGCATCCGCTTCACCAAGCAATGCCATAAGTTCATCTGCCATATCATCATCGGATTTTTCGGGATCAGCCGGAATATCTCTGGGATCTTCTCCTGCACCCGCATCAAACATCGCCGCTATCTCTTCGGGCGAGAGCTGACGGTTCGGGTCATCATCAACTGCCGGCATTTCTTCATATACCGGCTCTTCTTCAGCTGCGGGTTCTTCTTCGTAAACAGGCTCTTCCTCAATTACAGGCTGTTCCTCGTATACAGGCTCTTCTTCAACTGCCGGAGCATCCTCATATACAGCTTCTTCTGCAAGCGGCTCTTCTTCATATACCGCTTCTTCTTCCGGCAGTGCAGAACCGAACATAGCTGCTATCTCTTCGGGAGAAAGCTGACGGTTAGGATCATCATCCGTTACCGGCGTATCCTCATATACGGGTTCTTCTTCAATTACAGGCTGCTCTTCATGTATAGGTTCTTCTTCGACTGCAGGTTCTTCGTATAATGCCTCTTCTTCTGCGGGAACATCCTCATATACCGGCTCTTCTTCAACCGGCGCGTCTTCTGTTTCTTCTCCGTACATGACAGGCTCAGCGGCATACATTGCTGCTATCTCATCGGCTGTCAGTTCAGGTTCGGGATTATCATAAACCGGCTCTTCTTCATCATGCATTGCCCTGAACTCGGACAGATCAACTACCTCAGTCTCTTCGGGTATCTCTTCGGCTGCTCCCTCCGCATCCCCGAACAGGTTCATGACATCCGAAACATCATTAAGCTCCGGTATCTCTGCAGCTGCCTGCATCTCTTCCGGCTGTTTGAAACTCTCCGACAGATCTTCCCCTTTTTCTTCAGCATCAACCACCTGTCTGAAACTGGGTAAAGCGCCGCTTCCTATATCCTTTTTCGGCGTCTCCGAAGCAAGGTTTCTCAGACTCTTTGACGCACCGAAAAGAGCCTCAGCCTCATCAGGCTCAGGTTCTTCGGGCTCAGCAGCCTTTCCCTTATTCAACGCCGCTTGCAGCAGTCTGTCTAAATATTCCTCTTCGTCCTTCATGCCTTCTTCTCTTTTCTTAAAAAGAGTGCCGTTAACCTGCGGCACTCTTCAAAAGATCTTCTAAATCACGATCAGCCTTCCGCTCCCCCGTCGATTCCGAGTATACTGTCAATGGTCCTGACAAGATTACCGATCTCCGGTTTGGTGAGCTGCGCATCTGCTCCCAGCTGTTCTCCTTTTCTTCTCATCTCGGTGTTGATCAGCGAAGAAAAGATGATGATGGGGATCTTTTTGAGTACCTCATCTTCTTTAACAAGCTTGGTAAGCCTGTGGCCGTCCATCTGGGGCATCTCGATATCAGTTATGATACACTGTACTTTGCTGTCAAGATTGCCTTCTATCTTCCACTGTGAAAGGGTATCCCAGGCTTCCTGTCCGTTCTCCGTATGGGTAAGGTTCACATATCCTGCTTTCTGAAGGGATTCAACGATCAGTTTGTTCAGCAGTGCCGAATCCTCTGCGATAAGGATCGGAGTATCGTTTCTGCTCCTGGGTCCCATCTCATCGATATCCTGAACCTTAAGTCCCGTCTCGGGATTGATATCCGATATTATCTTCTCAAAATCAAGTATGATTATGAGCTTGTCGTTTTTCTTGATGATACCTGTTGATATGCCGTCTTCTGCATTCGAAACGGTGGTATCCGGCTTTATTATCTCTCTCCATGATACACGGTGTATTCCTACCACGGTATCCACATGGAAAGCGATATCCAGCGTATTGAAATTCGTGATGATGAATAAGCCCTGAGGCTCGGACTGTCCTCTCTGAAGACAGTTCTTCAGATCTATGGCAGTGATCATCGTCTCACGCGGCATAAAAATACCTTCCACGCTGGGATGAGCATTGGGTACCGGTGTCACCGGCTGATACTGAATGATCTCACGGATCTTCGCAACGTTGATGCCGTAAGAATTTCCTGCAAGCGTAAATTCCAAAACCTCAAGTTCATTTGTTCCATTCTCAAGTAAGATCTTTGAATCCATAACCCACCTCGCTCTAAATTATTGTTCCTTCATCAGTTTGCAATAAACCCACGATTTTATTATACACTTTCCGTACTAAAAGTCCAGTATATTGTTATTCCTGAAACAGCATAGCTTCGGCACTTTCGCCATCCCGTCTTATGTTCATGGTCGCCCCTTTCGGCGCTTCCGTATTGGCATTGACCTCTATGAAAAGCTGTACGTCCTTTGTCTCTCCCGCTGCGAGCGTACCTGTGTATCCCAGCAGATTGTCACCGCGCATGGAAGGCTGGGCACTCTTCTTTACTCCGGCCCCCAGAACTATGGTAAATGAGGGATTGATCTGATTCATGTCTATCGCTTTTTCATCTCCGGAAGTATTGGTCATCTTGAACGCCAGTACCATGAAAGTCTTTCCCGAAGGTGCATGAGCAAGTCCCTGTGTCACCTCACTGTCCATGGGATATACTTCACTGAAAGTAAGTCCGGCATATTCGATCGATATACCGTCCAATCCGAGAAAGGCTGCTATATCGGCATACTCTTTCTCCGGCACCTCAGCTTTGTCACCCTTATTTCCTTCTCCGCTGTCTTCCTTCGCCTTCTCAGCTTCCTTTTCGGCTTTCTTCTGCTCTCTTAACTTTCTTTCTGCTTCAGCTTTGGCCTGTACATCAGCCCTTCTTTCCGCTTCGGCTCTCTGCTCCTCGATCTCCTCATCCGAAAGCGTGGTGCCCTGATAATTGGCATCATACTTAAGCAGCAGTTTTGCCGCGTACTCTTCGACCATATACAGTTCTTCGTCGCTGAGTTCGGGTATCTCGTTACCGCAGGCCGTAAATGCCAGCATGAGGACCGTTATCAGCATGATCATCATTATCTTTTTCATGCTTTTGATTTTACCATCTCAGACCGATTATATCAATGCCTTTGCCTTATTATGATGGCGTAAAGGTATCGACAGTTGATGGAAATGAGATTGGCTCTTGGCCGGATGTTTCTGACCTGATTCGCCTTCCATCTTACATCCCTTTGTTTTTAACGTCAAATGCTGTTGATCTGTTCCCGTATCGCCATTGTCT
>JAILES010000073.1 GCA_024687205.1 Lachnospiraceae bacterium | reverse complement strand
ATATGGTGGTCAGACGATGAAACAGAATCAGGATATTAAAGACCGGATGTTTAGTGTTTCTTTGAATGAAACACTTATTCTGATAGCAACGGGACAGAAGATAGGAGAGGGATTTAATTTCCCGAGACTGGATACGCTAATATATATTTGTTGTCAATAGTATAGTTACTGGCAGGCCGCATATAAGATGCGGCCTTCTTGGAATACAATCGGCTTGTCTGGGGGGGAATAGTAACAGGATTCCCTTATTACGGATGCCATCGCGTCAGAGAGATTGACAAAGAAGAAGGTGGGGTATATGATCTTTTTTTATGTGCGGCGGAGCCGCGAAAACTGCGAAGGGAGAAAGGTATGAAGAAAAGAGCTTTGACGAAAACGCTGGCTATGCTGGCTAGTCTGGTGATGCTGGCAGGGGAAGCGTTACCGGTTTGCGCGGAAAGCGGACGCGCGTTCGCCGGGGATAATAGCGAGGTAGAAGGTGTTACGGAGGAGATTTTATCTGCGGAAGAGGATACGGAAGAGAATGAAGTGATCATGGAGACAGCTCCCGACGAGTCCGCTGATACTTCAGAAGAACCGGCGGAAGCGGTAGAAAGCTCCGGGGAGTACATTGTTCTGCCGGAAACAGAGGAGACAGAGGCTGTTGAGCCGGAAGGGGCTGACGATCCCTGGAAGACGCCGGCTGCGGACTGGTATACACGCTATAAGTATAGCTTGAGCGGGAACCGGATCATACTGGAAAATGCGGTGACTGATATCTGCGACCAGGTGATCCAGAATTCTACATACCCCGATATTAAGGACGGGTATTGTACGATACCCGGAACCGCAACAGTCGAGGGCAAGGAGTACCAGGTAGTTCTTAAGCCTCATTGGTATCTGTTAAATAAAATGACTGCGGATTGGACGAGAAATAATGATACCAAGATTCATATCCGGCTTAAATCTGGTGTTGCGTTCTATAATAACAGCTGCAGGAATCTTTTTGCTACTCAGAATGTTACGGAAGGAGGAGGGCAGGCTTGTGTAGGGACAACTTGGGGGCCGGTGGAAGTTGTCTTTGATCATGTGGATTTTTCCGGTGTCCCTGATATGGGCGGGATGTTTTTCCCAGCCAGCAGTGTGAATTCTCATCCGCTTCAAAAGGTGGAGTTCCTGGAATGCAAGACGTCGGATGTTACACGTATGGACTATATGTTCTATGGTTGTGCGGAGCTGAAGGAAATCGATCTTTCAGGTCTTGATACTTCCAGTGTGGTCAGTATGGACTATATGTTCGGGAATTGCAAAAGCCTGAAGGAACTGGATCTTTCCGGGTTTGATACTTCAAAAGTAGGAAAGGGAGATTCGTCATTTTACTGGAAGGAGGTCTATGGAAGTTTACCTCCTGTTATGAAAAGTGCGAAAAAACCTGGCGGTATGCGTGGAATGTTTTACGGCTGTGAGCTGCTGAAGAGCCTTGATCTGAGCAGCTTTGATACCTCCAATGTGAAGGATATGGCGGAAATGTTCTTCGATTGCACCAATCTGGAGGCGCTGGATCTGGAGCATTTCAAAACATCTTCGGTCGTTACGGAACCGATCGTGTTTGCTAATCTATGCGTTGGTGTCACCGGCTTGCATAGAATATTCTCAGGTTGTGAGAGTTTGAAAAATCTGAAAATAGGACACTTTGATACCTCCGGGATTAAAGAGCCGGATCTGCAGTATACAATGGAAACGGGCGTTCCGGGTAAATATGAGATGAGACTTGTTTATCAGTCTTCCCTGGGGCTTTACGGTATGTTTCAGAACTGTCGCAGATTGACAGAACTTGATCTCAGTCATTTCAATACTTCCGGAGTGACCGATATGGCTGCAATGTTTCAGAACTGTTACAGCCTGAAAAAGCTGGATATCAGCAGCTTTGATACCGCGGCTGTGACAGATGTGGAAAGCATGTTCAGCGGCTGCACGCATCTGACCGCACTGGATCTCAGCGGTTTTGACCTGTCATCGTTGACTAAAGAAACGGAAAAGATATTCGGCTGCAGTAAGGATAGTTCATGGTGTGTAAGCCTGAAGACTTTGCATACACCCCGGAATCTGCCTGGAGAGATAAAAACCGAATATGGTAAAAGTGTTTCTGTAAACTGCAGACTTCCCTATGTATATAAGGACAGTAACGGTAATGAATACGCTGAGCTGCCGCATTCGGCACAGAGCATTGCCCTGACAGCTGCTGAGGCGGATGGCAACGCGTGGCTTGCGGATTATGAGTACAGCGAACCCGCTGAGGGGAAGATCTATATCACCAGGAGCCTGCAAGCGAGATATTTTGCTTTGAACGGTGGCATTTGGATAGAAAGGAAATGGTATTTTTCACCTGAGGATTGTGTGATAAAAGGAAAGGCAATCATCGGCGGAGAGGCCTGTGATGTGCGGATAAAAGACTTCCTTTTTATTAGCAACATAGCAAAAAGCCTATCTGTGCTGGACGGAGTACGATACGAAGGGGATTTCGGATTTGCGGCTGGGACGCTTCAGACTGTCGATTTCAGCGGACTGGACCTTTCGGAAATGAGAGACAGTATTAGTGTTTCTTATGTAGCGGTGGTAGACCTGATAAGCATAAAAACCCCGCTGAACCTTCCGGCCGGGATCAGCAGAGAATTTGTTGATGTGAGGGGAAAAACAGTTGTATTCTGTGATGCTGACGGAAAAGAGTACACCGAACTCCCTCATCTTTCATACAGTATTACCCTCACCCGCAAGACTAACGGTGGTGGTGGCGGCAAGGAAGATCCCGAGCCCGTCAGTGGCGAGATCACACTGAACGGGGAGCAGGTCACATCCCTGAAAGCTGCTTTCAAGAGCATGAAGGATAAGAACACGGATTATGTGCTGGAACTGGGCAGTGATGTGAAGGAAGAGAAAAATCTGACTATACCGAAAAAAGCAAAGTCCGTGACCATTAAGGGGAACGGCCATGTGATCGAGATCGCCGGAACAAAGCTGACGGCCAATGCACCGCTGGCACTGGAGGATGTGAGTTTTAAGGCGGTGACAAAGAAAGGGACAGCGGCGAAATTTACGCTGAACGCAAAGAAAGGACTGACCATCGGGACGGAGATGAGCTTTGATACGACAAAGCTTAGCGTGAACACCACAACGCTTACACTGAACGGAAGCCTGTCTGCCAACAGTTTAAGCTGTAAGGAACTGATCCTGAATGACGACGGAGTCCTTAAGGCGTCTAAAGACAGTAAGATAAGTGTAAAAAGCGTACTAAAGGGGAATGGCGGCAGTATAGAACTGACGGAAGGCTTCAACAAGCCCATAACCCTTGGCGGGAAGGTTGAGGGGAACGTGGCGATCGGCGGAAGTCTTCAGAAGGATGGGACGCAGATCTTCAAGGCGTCAGCTAAGAAAATTTCGGCAGAAAGCTTAAAAGAGACTTTTGATGTAAGTGCCATTACCGAGAATGCGACAAAGACACATCTGTACTACTTCAGCAGCGGCAAGGTCTGTATCTTCGGAGAGTCGATCGATTACAACGGGAACAGCTATGCGCTGTGGAAGGATGCGGTGGCAGCCATGAATGGGGATATAAAGGCTGCGGGCGGTGCCAAGTCTTCACTGTCTCTTAATGTGGCGCTGAAAGAAAACGTGGATCTTAAAGGCGGCTTTAAGTTGCCGGAGAAAGGCTATGGCAGCATAAGCATCAATGGAGACGGGCACAGCATGACTTTCACCGGAAATATCAAACTGAGCGGTGATACGACGATCGCGGATACTACGCTGATCAAAGTGAATAAAAAGGGAGAGAAGGTGGCTGGGAAGGTCATTAAAGGAAAGTATAACTACAGCGGCCCGGAAAGCTTCTGAAGCTGAGGGCTTCAGCTTGTTTTGTAAGACTAATTTTGCTATAATATACGGAGGAAATGGGCTGTGATTTGTATAGATGTTGATGAATTAACACCTTGTTTAAAGGATTTAAGTACAGGTGAGACTGTTGAAACAGAAGTTATACGAATTAGGCGTAAATCCTTTCTTAGCAAGTTTAACAAAAAGAATGGATGGTATGTGAATTGGCAGGAACTCCTGAAGAACAACGAGGTGTATGCATTAGTTGTAAAGGGATCTGTTGATATACAAGGACTCATTGCATTGGAAGATAATAAGGATTATGGTGCAGTTTATTTATCATGGGCTGTTGCTGCACCCCAGAATAACCCTGAAATAGTTGAAGTGAAAAAGTTCACAGGGGTAGGAGGACATTTGATGGCTATAGCCATCGAGAGATCGGAGCAGCTTGGCTATAATGGAGATGTTACCGGATTCTGCAGAAATAAGGAGATTATGGATCATTTTGTTCGAGTTTATGGTGCGGATCCTATAAGAGTTATTCATGAGTATCAGATTGGAGTATATGGAGAAGCAGCACGAAGGATACGGGAGGTGTATGATTATGAATGGACAGATGAAGAATTATGAGAGATATCTTAAAAGCTTAGAAGGCATGGAAGAGCCAATAATACCCAATGTGATCTTTGACATGCACGGAGCAGTAGAGTACGCAAATAAAAAGGGAGTGAAGATTTCTGAGCTTAGTGATGACGAGAAGAAGTTGTTCGTAAAAGAAAAGATTGCGGCGCTTCGGGCTTAAGATGAATTGGCAAGACCTAAAGCGGTATAAAAATATAACGGTATCAATTATATACAGTGAGTCAGCGGTTATGAGATAAATCTTGTAACCGCTTTTTTGTTGCTTGTAACGGGAAGAACAGACAGCAGGCAGACATTTAAGTTTCACGGTAGCTGATGGATGATTGAAAGGGCTGCCATGATGACAGCTCTTTTTTATGTACTTTTGTAGGGCAGTGTGATATGCTGATATATGTTTTGGGGACTTTTATTCGTACTTTAGCCCTTTTGTGAAAATTGCACAATGGTTATGGGTACGAAAATCGGGCCTATAGTATCACTTTTTTACTACAACTTTTTGAGGATTTTAGCCCTATGGATTTCAAATTACACTCTGAATACAAGCCCACCGGCGACCAGCCGCAGGCTATCAAACAGTTAGTAGACGGATTCAAAAAAGGCAATCAATTCCAGACTTTACTAGGGGTTACAGGTTCCGGTAAGACCTTCACCATGGCCAACGTGATCGAGCAGCTGAACAAGCCGACACTGGTCCTGGCGCACAATAAAACGTTGGCGGCCCAACTATACTCCGAGTTTCGAGAATTTTTCCCTGAAAACGCAGTAGAATACTTTGTATCCTATTACGATTACTACCAGCCGGAGGCATATGTACCATCTACGGATACATATATCGAGAAGGATTCGGATGTAAATGATGAGATAGATAAGCTGCGTCTTTCTGCGACGGCGTCTCTGACAGAGAGACGTGATGTTATCGTGGTTGCATCTGTATCCTGTATTTATGGTCTGGGAAGTCCTGATGAATTTACGGATCTGACGGTATCGTTAAGACCCGGGCAGCAGAAGGACAGGGATGATGTTATTCGGGAGCTGGTGGCGATACAGTATGACAGGAACGATATGGATCTTAACCGCGGCTGTTTCAGGGTAAGAGGGGATGTGCTGGAGATAAATCCTGCGGAGCAGGGCGATAAGATATATCGTATAGAGTTTTTCGGAGATGAGATCGACCGTATCACACAGGTTGATAATGTTACAATGAGACCGGTATGCACGCTGGAGCATGTGAGCATATTCCCTGCGTCGCATTATGTAGTGGCGCAGGAGAAACTTCTTAAAGCCTGTGATGCCATAGAGGAAGAAGCGCGTGAAAGAGTGGCATATTTTAAGCGCGAGGATAAATTGATAGAAGCGCAGCGTATATTCGAACGTACCAGTTTTGATGTGGAGATGCTGCGTGAGACCGGAGTATGTTCAGGTATAGAGAATTATTCCAGACATCTGACAGGCCTGCCTGCGGGAGCGCACCCTTTCTGTCTGCTGGATTTCTTTAAGGATGATTTTTTGATGATAGTCGATGAGTCACATATGACCATACCGCAGGTACGAGGCATGTATAACGGCGACAGGTCCAGAAAAACAACGCTGGTGGATTACGGATTCCGCCTGCCTTCTGCATTGGACAACAGACCGCTTAACTTCTCTGAATTTGAAGGTTATATAGATCAGATGATGTTTGTATCTGCAACGCCTGCACAGTACGAGGAAGAACATGAGCTCCTGCGTGCGGAACAGATCATAAGACCTACGGGACTTCTTGATCCGGAGATAAGTGTGCGCCCGGTGGAAGGCCAGATAGACGATCTTCTGGGAGAGATCAGAAAAGAAACCGCAAAGAAAAATAAGGTGATGATCACGACTCTTACCAAGCGCATGGCTGAGGATCTGACGGATTATCTGCATGATGTGGGCGTAAGGGTCAAGTATCTTCATTCTGACATAGATACTCTTGAGAGAGCAGAGATAATAAGGGATCTTCGATTGGATGTATTTGATGTGATCGTCGGTATTAATCTGCTGCGTGAAGGTCTTGATATACCTGAAGTTACGCTGGTGGCGATCCTGGATGCTGATAAGGAAGGTTTTCTGCGTAGCGCGACAGCATTGATACAGACTGTAGGCCGTGCAGCACGTAACAGTGAAGGGCATGTTATCATGTATGCCGACAGCATGACGGATTCAATGAAGATATGTATAGAAGAAACGAACCGCCGCCGTGGCATACAGATGAAGTATAACGAGGAACACGGAATTACGCCTACGACTATCAAGAAGGCTGTGAGGGATGTTATCGCGATCAGTAAGACCATAGCCAATACGCAGAAGGCTCTTGAAAAAGATCCCGAATCTATGGATGAGAAAGAGCTTAAGAAAGTTATAGCCGATACGGAGAAACAGATGCGCAAGGCGGCTGCGGAACTTAACTTCGAAGTGGCAGCAGAAATGCGTGACAGACTGATAGAACTTAAGAGGTATCTGGAGGCATGATCACATACATACTTACAGGCGGAACTATCGGAAGCAGCATAGGTGCAGATGGGATCGCTCATCCGGATGCGGATCTGAGCGCGCTTATCGGTACAGATGCGAAGGTACGCATCCCTTATAATATCCAGAGTGAAAACCTTGACGGAAAACATATAAACATTCTGATCAAAGAAACAGCAGAAGTGTTAAAGGAAGGACTTAGTGAAGGTATCATCATTACACATGGCAGTGATACCCTTCAATACACTGCGGCAATGCTGGATAATATATTCGGCGGCGCCGGTATCCCGATAGTTCTTGTGGCTGCAAATTACGTGCTGACGGATGCACGGTCAAACGGGAAAGTCAATCTGTATTTTTCGCAGCGCTTCATTAAGGAAAGAAGAGGCAGTGGTGTTTTTGTGTGTTACAAAAATGATGGTGAAGCCGTAAAGATCCACCGGGGATCTGCATTGCTCCCGCATGAACCGTTTTCGGACAGACTAAGGAGCGTTAATGATAAGTGTTTCGGGTACTACAGTGATAATGAGGACATGGAGACGGCAGGGTATGTGCAGACTGCTTCTCCTGAGGATCGGAAAGCGTATGACGGCAGCGTCCCTCGGCTTATCGGGGATCCGGGCTGTATATTAAGGATCGAACCTTACCCCGGCATGGCTTACCCTGAGATAGGAGATAAGGTAAAAGCTGTTCTTCTGGGGAGCTATCATTCCGGAACTATAGGCATTAATGATGAACTTGGCTGCTTTATGGCCCAAGCCCGGGAGAGAGCTGTCACTGTATATCTCTGCGGCATTGCGAGAAGCGGGACTGAATATGAGAGCATCAGCGCCTATGAAGAACTGGGCATAATACCCATATATGACATTTCCCCGATAAATGCATACTGTATATTGTGGCTGAAGGGCGGGGCTTTTTGAATTGAAAAGAACGCCATTTTATGTTATCCTTAAAGTTGATATACTTTAGGGGGAACTTACAAGCGTGCTTACAAATCAGTATTTACAGACATTAGTACAGATCAATTTTATCCCGGTGCTCATCACCGTTTTTCTGCTGTTTTTTATAAATGTGAATTTCAAGTTCGAGCAGCATCTGGCTAAACAGATGGTGCCCTGTGTGATCCTTCTTTTATCTCTTATTGTAATGGATAATCTGGATTATTACGCATATGATTCATCGATACCGGAGTTCTGGCACAGGCTTTTTGCCATGCTGGGATACGATATCCGTATCTTCTTAATGGTAGGCCTGATCAACATAGCCTATGGCAGGCAGATCACAAAAAAGGTTTTTACAAAGGTGACATATATACCGGCGGTGCTTAATGCGCTGATAATCCTGCCCTGTCTGTTTTCCGACATAGTCTTTTTCTATAAGGAAAACGGAGATATAGGCCGCGGGCCGCTGGCATTTACGCCGCATATCATTTCCATGATGTATATCTTTTTCCTGTTTTATCTTGCGATCAACAGTGTCAGGCTGGATAGGAAGACCGAAGCGGGGATACTCTTCCTCTGCGCGCTGGTCACGGTCCTGGCGGTACTTGTTGAAAT
>JAILES010000027.1 GCA_024687205.1 Lachnospiraceae bacterium | reverse complement strand
TAATACTCCAGCATCCAGTCCGGGATATCCTTGCCCTTTTTGGGGCCGAAAGTCCTGGAAGCCAGGAAACTGGCAACTAAGGTATACTCACGGGACAAGGCCGTTTGCGTCGTGTTTCCGCCAAGTCCATAGGTTCCATGTTCATAGGTTTCATCAAGGGAATCATATATAAACTCGCAGTTGGACCTTGGATCCTTTACTTCTTCCGACTCATTCTCCCCGCAATCAGGAGTCTTTATCCTCATGTTTTTAAGATCTGGTATACCTGCAAGGGCATAATAAAGATTTATCCCCTGGTCCACCATATCCGAAGTATCAAATTCGTGATAACCGTCACTAAGTGCATCTTTTACTTTCTTATAATACTCATCGTAAAGACTGCTTTCGTTTTTCTGCACTCCGGAGGAGATCAGGCTGTTGTATCCGCTGGTCGATTTTGCATACTCCAGGATTACATTGTCAGGTACCTTGGTATTCTCATCTGCCCCTTCTCCCAGGGATTCGATATACTTTTTCTTTGCCTCTTCAATGATATCATCTGTCAGATCGATATAAACCGGTGCCAGCTTCGTACTCTCCTCACAGAAGGTTTTAACATCATCCTTGATATTTGAAGTGAATTTGATCGTGGGATTTTCGCCGCCGAGATTGAGGGAATAGGTAGCGACCGCAGCATTATAATAAACCACATTATTTGACTGGTCATAATCTTCGGTGCTCTGGTCGTCATCGTAATTGTCATCATTTTCATCCAGCAGATGCTTCATGGACTCGTCATTGAAGGGCTTTTCCGACACTTCCACCTGGACATTTAAGTACACGCTCATCTCGTCATCCACCTGTACATCGGTGATGGAATAGCGCCAGTGATACCAATTGTAAAGCCAGAGACGCCATATATTCCATCTTGTGGGTATGTTGAGAACCTCTTTGATCGCGGACATTATTTCAGGCATGTATGAACGCCCTGACCTCATATTACCGTCTATATCGTAGATTTCAACGGTCATAGTTGTCGGATCAAATATATAATAGAGATCGGAACCGGCAACCTTCCCTGCCATCAGGACCGGCTGCTTTTCCGAATAATATACATAAGAAATATATTTACAGAAAAAGACATTATAATCTTTTGTTGCGGGCTCATAGCTCATGAGCACCATTACATAAGGGCTTTGGGCACTTAAATTTGCCGGCGGATCGGGTATGGTGTACTCACCCGCATTTCCGGTCTTTGGGACAGTCAGACCTGTCAGATTTTTGATCGGATATTCCTTTGAACTGAAAATAGGTGTCAGATATGCATAAACAAACCTGTTTTTGATCTCGCTGTAACCTATTGCCTTAAAATCGGCCAGCATGATATCATCGGTCTCTTTCTCCATATCAAAACCGAGATAAACGGGATTAAGATGACCGGGCATCATCCAAAATGCAGATTCCCCGTCTATATCATACTTTGCGAAATCAACGGTCTCCAATAAAACCTCATGGATACCCTCTGCTGCTCCCATGGGGGAAACAGGCTCATTAGCCTGGAAACTCAGATCCCCGCTGACAAGGATAGACTTGCAGCCTGTAAGCAGTAATGACATCAGCATGATGACTGATATAAGACGGCGCAGTCCCCTGAGGGAACTGCACCGCTTTATTCTGTTGTTTTTAACAGTATTAGTTTGACGCATTGGGCATTGTAACGATAGTCGTACCTGCCGACGTGTTAACCCAGTCAAGCAGCGGGCCGGTAGCAACGTTAAGTACGAGGATGAGTACGAAGATAAGGATAAAGCCTATGATAGCATTCTTAAGCTGTCCCTTTGCCTTCATCTTGTCCTGGGGCTCCTCAGCCTTTGCAAGCTTAACGCCAAGGAAGATGGCGTAGATCGCACCCAGAGCTACGACTACTGCGAGAAGCGGACCCGTAGCATTGTTGATCAGGGTTATGATCGGCTTGGCTGCCGCCATAAACGGATTGCTTTCCGTGGTGTTTGTGGTACTTGAGCCATCAAGTAACATTTTTGCAAGTAACATTTTTGTTTCCTCCTTTTTATAAAAGATTTGATCTTTTTAATTTTCTATTATAATACCTGCATATTCTTTCTCGAATGTACGAGGATCACTCCCCCTACTATGATAAGTATTACAGGTATAATAACCATTCTTTCGACCGGTAAGGGAATCCCGTTCTTCAGCGTGAAATCGTATTTCCTCCGGTTTCCTGCCCTGTCGGCAACTTGCAGTGTATATCTTCCGTTTACCTTTATGCAGCCTTCTGCGGCAGCCACTTCTGCTCCGTCTCTTACTATCCTGAGCTCCGCCACATCTGCGTTTCCGGAAAAGTACAGCGGTTCTTCGATCACGTCTCCGTTCTTAAACTCCGGTCTGAAGCTGAGTCTCGGCGGTACCGTATCTCTCGTAAAGCTCATCGAATAACTTAAGCTTTGATCTTCCGTTCCGCAGAACAGTATCTCATAGTCTCCGTCTCTGTTCGCAAGTAAGCGGTTCTGATCCGCTGTGGGAAATGCATCCCCGTCTTTCCTGACGTAGGCTATCCTCATTCCCTTCGGTGCCGTGACTACACTCAGGTTCATCGTCGTATCTCTGAATATCCTGAAACAATAATCAACCCTGTAAGCCTCACTTTCCTGTTCTGCCCTGTCCAGATCCCAGAAGGTTATGATGTAACTGCCCTCCTGCCTGAAGCTTTTATCCTCTCCGGATATGAGTTCCCCATCCAGATAGCCTGACATACTGGTCAGTCCCCCGGAAGATGAAAGTTCAACAACTCCTCTGGTGTATGCCCCCTGCGGAACATTTGCCTCTATCCATTCCCCGTCGGGAAGTGTATATCTGAAGTATCCGTTGCTGCCCGTAAGTTCCATCTCCGGTTCACGGACTATCTCTATGTCCGCATTGTTTGCACTCAGGCTCATTATTATGGAGCTGCCTTCATCGGAAACGCTGAACCTGAACACTCCCTGACCGCTTTCATTTCCTATCGTTACTTCGTAATAGCCTTTATCAAGGTAGATACCGTCGCTCCCGTCATATTCGGCCCCGTCTCTTCTGACTTCGCTTATCCTGACAGAATCTTCGTGGTCAATATATACGAATGAAGCGCTGCCGCCGTTCTTACAGTTGGTCTCGAATGTTCCGACTCCCGGTATCAGATAGGTATAACCACTGTCCTTGTCACCGCCTGTCAGTATCGGATCTGTCTCCTCGGCTCTGACGGCTGCCCAGCTCAGGAACCATGTCAGCACCGCCGCAAACAGTATGATCATCTGATATCCCGATCTTGTTCTCACATCGTCCTTCCGCTCTTCTCGGCCTGATTTACAGCCTGTTTTTCCATTGTCTTGCTGCGTTCTCTTACCGGACGTCTCACTCTGCGGATTCCGCCGGCCTCTCTCTCTATAGCTTCCAGCTGTTCCAGATTGATCCTTCTTCTTCCCGGCCGGTCGGCACTCTTCTGCACTTCGGCCTTTTCGACAGTTTCGGGTCTGAAACCGTTTTCTTCTCTTCTGGCTCTTTCGGCTCTCAAGCCTTCAAGCTCTTTTTTCCATATAGCTTTGTTCTTGGGGCTGTCAAAATATGCCATTTTTCGCACCTCTCAGTCTGTTTCGCTAAGTTTAATCTGATTATACTCCTTCATGTGATGCAAAAGTGAAGCAAAAATAATTTTTTACTGCTGCGTGGAATAAGGAGCCGATCCCGCTTCCGCAAGCTCGTCATAATGCTTGCTTATAGCTGCATTCACATAGCCTAAAAGTTCGGTCTGGCCGCCGGGAACCAGGAATACCAGCCCTATCTGGGGACCGCTTCTGAGTTCCTGTATATTGAGCTCCGCATCGCTCATCAGCTGCACTGCTTCTCTTTCGGTACAGATCCCGGCATCCACCACGTCTGCCCTTATATCAATGCTCATAAGCGACATATCAATGTAGGCGGACTGTATCACACCGTCAATACCCGGGATCTCGGCAAGATTGTTCACGGGTATTGAATTGGACACACCGATATTCTCATCCTTGTAAGCCGCCAGATTATCCAGATATGCATTCTTTGCATTTACAAGATACAGGCTGCCGTAACCGTAATTATCCGATACCAGATACTGGCTGGAATAGGTGTCCAGTCTCGTATATCCGCCTGCCGCCAGATCTACCCTGCCTTCGGCCAGCATGGTCGTAAGCTCTTTCTGATCGGATGCATAAACATAATCTATCTGCACATTTTCCGGAAGATACTCGGGAAGTACGTTAAGTACCTCACACTCCCAGCCGGCATATACGGGATTACCCTCCGAATCGGTTGCCCTGAAACAGCTGCGGTCTCCGCCGCAGGCTATACCCACCGTAAGCACTCCGTCGGCTAGAACGCTTCCTGCGCCTCCCGTGGCTGTCTGGCCCCCGCCGCCGCAGGCAGTAAGCGTTAGTGCTCCGGCCATGATCAACATTGCTACTGATTTCCTTTTCATGATAATGTTCCTCTCAAATTTATACTTGCTTAAGTCATCGTGAACAGATCTTCAATACCCTTGGCAGCCACGATGTTCACCGTGGTCCTCTCCTGAGGTGAAGTGATCACAAACGCACGTCCTCGTCCGTTATTAATGATATCTTCCTGCTCACTCTCATTGATGGCTCCGGCCTTTTCATAGAGCTTGCAGAGGTCGTCCATATCGTTGGGTGCCAGCGGGAAGATGAAGCTGTACTGGCTGGCATTGATAATGGCTGTTGACTTTCTTGCCAGTTCTTCGGTTCCTACAAAGTCCTTGATGTTCTGGGTAATGACTATCTGCATACCGTTATACTTACGGATACGCTTAGCCAGCTGGAACATGAAGTCAAGGGCTATAGGATACTTGGAATCAATGAATACATGCGCCTCGTCGATGACTATTACTATCTTACGCTGTGCGTTATAGCGCATATTGTATTCCCTGTTCTTTATTATCTCGTTATCCAGCCATTTGAGCACCAGAAGCATCTGTGCATTGGCAATGGTGCCGTTCTTGTTTGCAAGCAGTGACTGGAAGTTGAACACGATAAAGTTCTCTTTTGTGGAAATGGTAGCTTCACCGTTCCAGAGTGCGGAGTTTCTTCCTCCGGTAGCAAACTTGCTCACATGCGTTATCAGCTTACCCAGCAGCTCCTTCCTGTGACCTTCTCCGGTAGTCTGGTATTCATCCAGGACTCTTTCATGCAGGTCATCAAAGGTCGGGAAATCCGCCGCCGTCAGCTTGCTCAGATCCGTATCACTGTCAATATTTCTGTCAAGGTATACATGGGTGGTCACGTTGTTCAGAAGTTCCAGCATTTCCCCGTCCAGTCCGGGAAGTATCTGTCTGTAGAACTCCTCAAGGAACTGCAGGTGGGTGGAGAAGCTGTTGGCAGCTGCCTCTTCATCGTTGCCCTCGTCATCTGCAAGTCCGGTTATGACATGGAAGGGATTAAGACGTCCCTGGGTAGCTGTACCAACATCTATGATCTTACCGTCCATATTCGCTGCCAGCTTGGTATACTCATTCTCGGGGTCGAGAATGAATATCTTACTGTTCTCCGCAGCCAGCTGGGTAAGTATGGTCTTGGTCGCATATGATTTACCGGAACCTGACTTACCGATGATGACGGTATTGGAGTTGACTCTCTCACTGTCTCTTCTGAAGAAGTCTATGAATACCGGTACTCCTCCGCTCTGTCCCACAAAGAGTCCGTTGGCATCACAGAGTGCCTTGTAAACATAGGGGAATACGGCAGCCACCGAGGATGAATGGATACCTCGCTGATATTTCTTGAAAGCATCATAAGCCGAGGGCATGGCTGAGGCATAGGCTTCAAACTGCTGCAGCATATTATCCGTTACTTTGAAACCTTCCTCGGCGAGTTCCCTTCTCACTTCCTTCTTGAAACCGAAGGAAGATCCCTTCGCCTTAGCTGCTCTCCCGGCTTCCACATCGGCCATGTGCTCCGAAAGCTCATAATCCCTTGCCTGTACGAAGGTACATACATTAAAGAGTATTTCATTCTCACCCTGTAAGAGGCGCAGCACTTCAGCCAGCGTATCTATATGGGTTCCCACTTCCATTATCTTGGAAGTCTTGCCGGTACTTGATTCCTGTTCCCTCAGTTCATCGATGGACTGGTCGATCTGGCGTACCGCCTTATATCTCTCGATCGGTGTCATCTTCATTACCACTCTGGTACCGATCTTGTTAAAGAAACCTGCACCCCAGGCATTGCTTACTATCGTAGGATAATCCCTGAAGCGGAAATTATGTGTGATCAGATCATCAAACTGAACCGTACGGGTAGTGAATTTGATCGTATCGGGAAGTATCCAGTCCATCCACTCTGAAGGATCCAGTTTTTCCACTTCTCTCTCATCAAACACCATATCATACTGATATTTCAGGAATACTGCCAGTTCCTTGCCTTCCAGCTGCTTGCATTCCATATTGTTGGTAGCAAATGTCTGGATCGCATTTTCGATCTGTGACTGTATGAAATCCCTGTCCTTATAGCAGAACATCAGATAATGCTGGGGCTGGTATATCTTTTCCTTATAATCAAAAGTCTCCAGCTGGGCGATACGGTCATAGATTATACCGACTCTGATGGTCAGTTCCTCTTCTTCAAGCAGTCCGTTCAGATATGCTTCCTTCAGGTCATTGATCTTCTTGTGCTCATTCTTGATGAAGTCATCGTAAATGACAGGTCTGTCTATCTTTACAAGATTTATCATTTCATCAAGTGAAGCCGTACGGAGTACGGCTGCAAAACAACGGTCTATTACGGAATCCTGTCTCATTTCACTGAAGAAACGGAACTCCACGGAAGGAATGCTGAGTACCACGGCACTGTATGCCGAACCGTATTCGATGAACTTCCCGTCTATACCGGTAAAGGGTGTGATATCTTCTATGGAAAAATCCGCGCTGGGCAGGATCGCATCCAGGATCCCTTTTTTCTTTGGGGTACCGTCATCCTTCGCGTTCTTCTTTTTGAACACTCTCTTTCTGCCCAGGTATTTCAGCAGATAGAACAGGAACAGATAACCCTTGTCATCTCCCAGGGGGATGACCATACCCACTGTAAGGATAGCGATTATCATTGACAGCAGGAAGTGTCCGGGAAGGTTGGACAGGAAGACCGAAACTGCCAGTGCCAGACCGGCTGAGCCTACAAGGACATCTATTACCTCAACGCCCTTGAATAATTCCAGTCTTACCTTTGTTCTTTTGGGTATTACCCTCATTTTTTGAATTCCTCCATATATTTTTTATCTGCAGAAGTTTCTTAATCATTCTTCTTGGGACCGAGAACCGAATCTATGGCATCTCCGACCTTTTCTCCAAGATCCTGCACCACCTGTTCCCGTACCGCTTCGTGCTGTGCTGCCTGTTCTTCCTGCCTGTGCGGTATGTCGTGCATCTCAGGCTGATCACCGAGTCCCAAGTCTACCTGCACCGGCTGTTCAGCCTGCCTATGCGGTATGTCGTGCATCTCAGGCTGATCATCGAGTCCCAAGTCTACCTGCGCTGCATGCTGGGGCTGGATATCCTGTGCTACGTGCTGGGGCTGGATATCCTGTGCCGGCAAGTGATCGATATCGTGCAGTTCCGGCTGATCGCCAAGTCCCGTATCCACTATCGTGCCATGCCCCGGAATAGTACCGGGATCAAAGTTAAACTGTGCTTCCTGATGAACGGGTACAGCTTCCTGGTTCCTCGGCATCGGATCTCCGCTGTACGGACTGAAAGGTCTCTGTTCCATACCGCTTGCAGAGCTGTGGAAGTCGTCAGGTACCTCAAGTCCCTGAATGCTGAAGCTTGCACCTGAGCTGCTGGAGAAGGAGCTGTCCGGCTTCTCGCCTTCGATGTTAAATCCTGCTCCGTGTGATATCTCCAGTCCCGGGCCTTCCTCCGGCAGTTCACGTTCATACAGCGAACGTCCGCCTAAGCTGGTCACCTTGGTAAGTACCCTCTCTCCCGTTTCGGGATCGATACCGTAAGTCTTATCGGATAATAACCCCCAGTCATAGGATTTATATTCATTGCCGTCCTTGTCAACATCCCACTTATCGAGGGTATGTCCGAAGAGGCTTCTTTCATTCCTGACATACTTAACGGAACCGTCCTCGTTCTCGACTCTCGCATATTTCATCCAGCCTGCGGAGAGTACTTCCACCTTACCTGTGGACTGATCGAAGGTACTGTGTATGTTCAGCGGCGAAAAGTCCTTGAAGTACCAGTCTCCCTGCTTCCTTCCGGTCACATTTCCGTTAGCATCATAGCTTAAGGTTTCAGCCTTCTTAAACTGTATGCCCTTGGACAGTTTGATCTTGGATACCTTGAACTTACCGTCCGCATCCTTGGTCATTCTTACAAAAGGATACTTGATCTCGGTAAGATTACCGTCTTTATCATATTTCCCGCCAAAGCCGAAGAAATTATACTTGTAGGTACCGTCTTTCTGCATTCCCGACCGGAAATATTTGCCGAAATTGATGCCCATCATGCCCTTCGTGCCGTTAGCCGAGGTCTCACTGGTGATCAGGCCGCCGAAGAATTTGGCATTAACACGTCCCTTGGGCTTATCTGCCTTCGTAGGCGGTTTATAGGTGCCTTTCTTGATAGCCTCATCCTTAGCCTTCTTAATTGCCGCTGCCTGGGCTGCTTTCTGGACATCCTTGGCATTAGTCTGTTTAGGTCTGGTATTACTCTTATTGCCGCTTCCGCCGCCGCTGCCCGGAAGTCCGGGAGCTCCGCCTTTACCGCCGCCGATGCCGCCTTTGCCGCCGGCACCTCCTGCGCCGCCGGCACCTCCTGCTCCTCCGGCACCGCCTGCGCCGCCCTGCTGGAGAGCCTGGAGCTTACTCTGCTTAGCCAGTCTGTTACGCGCCTGTATACCGGCTTGTATAGTCCTTCCCCATCCGTAGGTAGATTTCATTGCACCGAAGAAAGCCATATCCTGCGCTCTTTCCATTGAAGCGGAGGTGGAATCCACAAGCCCGGTTATCATAGGTCCGGCACTCTTCATGGCAAATGCACCGCCGAGAAGGAATAAGATCTTTATTACATAATCGCCTTCCGTACTCAGCCCGAATCCCAGCTTTCCTGCCAGCACCGTAGGCATGATCAGAAGATATATCTGCATTGCGATTATGGAACCGTAGGCCGAGAAGAGCTGCCCCACGAACAGATCCTTCCATGCTTTAAACTTTTCACCGTCATCCAGGGGCTGGGAAGCCGCAAAGAAAGGTGCGAGTATAAACAGTATCAGTATGTTGTACATACGGTTGATGAATTTGAAAACACCCGAGCAGAGGATGTAAAGCAGCAGGAGTCCCGCACCGAAACCCACCAGATAATCTATCTTGCTGTACTTAAAGTCGGCCTCCACGGTCTCGGCATCCGCATAACTGACGGCACCCTCAGCTTCTTTATAATAGTATTTGGCCCTGAGTCCGTCATCCACGCCTATCTTGGTACCGGCCGGAGCCGTCTTTGCATTCCATTCATCTTTAACTGCCGCATTAAAGGTAGTCATTACGAACAGTGTCCTGGCAACTGTCGTTGTCTTGGTTTCACCGGTCTGTGCCGTAGTGATGGCGGTATTCACCGCAGAGAGCACCACTGAAGACAGGGTGATCAAAAACAAACATACTAAGGGTATCGTTATCAGTTTCAAAAAGCCCTGGAAGGTGGCATGCAGTACCTTGGTAACCGGTCTCTGTTCATCTCCCAGATCGCTCATGGATTTAAGTACTGCCACCACAGCGGCAGCTATGAGCAGTACTACGGATATGCCTATAAGGATCCATGCGGCATTCTGCACAAACTTCTGTCTGAAGAATACATCGAGTATGTTTCTTGACTCATTCTTATATACCACGTTTTCTATGCCGCCGAAGACATTGAACAGAGTCTGGGCAGTATCCAGCAGTTTGAGAAGCAGCACATAGATACTGTATATCAGGGCAGCAAGCATCTCAAAGATGATCTCTACGAAGCCCTTCAGCACGGGTATGATGAAATTGATAAGCAGCGGTTTTAAGATGTTATCAAATACCCACGAGAAAATGGTCTCCAGTACGTCGCTGAGGAAAGACAGCACCGGCTGAATGATCTTCTTAAATATTTTGTTGAAGAGGTCGGCAAGAAATCCGAGATATACCTGTTCCATCATCCTACACTTTCTTTATTACTTCTCTTCGCCTTTGTTATCGTCTTTCTTATCTTCTTTTTTGTCCTTCTTCGGTGACGGGGTCCTTATAGCCTGCTGGATCCTGCCCACAATGCTTCCCGCTACAAAGTTCATAAGGAAGCTGTTGGCATCCAGCTGCTCACCCAGTGAAGGGTTGTACAGCTTGACCAGCATATTTCTGCTGGTATAGATTGCAAAGGATCCTCCCAGTACCAGGAGCAGTTTCATCAGCATCGGCTCCACATTCGTACCTATCACCATATCCGATCCCAGCAGTATCGGCAGGGTTGCCATATACAGCCGCATTGCCACGATCGGAGAGAAGGCACTTATCATGAAGGCCACAAAAGCGTCCTTCCACTGCTTGAAACTCTTGCCGTTGTCGAGAGGCATCCATGCTGCGAAAATCGGGCTTATGATATAAAGGATCAGCAGCATAAAGAGTCTCTGTATGAACTGTACTATCGTAGTTACCAGTATCATCATCAGGAATACGGTTACTATTATGGCTATCAGGAAATCAAACTTCTTGTAATCAGATACCGTCTGTACCTGACCGATATTTTCAAATTTATTGTTCGCGGCAAATTCCGGTGCATTGTCAAGCAGCGCATGATCCTGGGCTATCGTATAGAATATGGTATCTCCCAGCGAAGTATTACTGCTCCCGAGAGCCATGGCATGATGGATCTGTACCAGTATCTGGGTTACCATCTCAACCGCGAATACACAGGCAAAAGGTATCAGCATGAAGGTGACAGCCGTCTTCAGCGCCTCCCTGAGTACCACACTTATGGGACGTTTATTTTCCGCAATGCTGTCTCCCATGGACTGTATCACTGCGATACCCGTGGTCAGCACTGCCAGCACGAAGGAGATGGCTGTGATCATGAGCATGCCCCTCTGTATCACCGGCAATCCGAAAAGATACTGCAGTATACCCTGATTGCTGGAAACATCATCCACCGTTACCACGGTATATCCGGAAAAGATATTGAATATGGCCTCGAGGAAATTGATCAGCTTAAGCAATGCTACCCAGGCCTGCAGCAGGAGACCTCCGAACAGATCGCCGAGCATATCCTTTATCATGTAGAACACGATATTGAACACGTCTTTGAGTATCGGAACAAAGATCTCGTTAAAGACCCACTGTAACACTTTCTGTATTCCGTCAAGAATTCCCAAACTTACCGGTTGCACGATTTACCTCACCTTGATCTTTGAATTGATATATCTTATATAGGCTATGATACCCGCCGCTGCCGCGATCACAAGTACGATCGCAACTATGGCACCTGAATTGAAACCGTATTTAACCTTAAAGATGCTGGTACCTTTATTGCCTGCTCTGTCGTAAGCAATGACCTCATAATTACCGGGCTTCTTTACCTGATTCTGTATGGAACCGCTGGAGATCAGTTCACCGTCTTTGTATATAACGGTCTCTCTTACGTCAGTGGACTTATAGTACATGGATGCTTTATTCTTTTCGACGCTTACGTAGAATCTGGGTCTCACCCTGTCAAGCAGGAAATCCAGATCGATGTACCTGTCGCCGTCGGTTATGGTCACTTTGTATCTGCCGTCTTCCCTGAGCAGAGCCGCATCCTGACCCATCATCTTTACCGATTCTGTTTCCAGTCCGTCCACCAGTATCTTATCTATCTTGAAGCCTTCCGGTGCACGATATACCGACAGGTCATTTACCGCATCCCCTATGATCCTGAAGGAGAATACGGGGGTCTCGCTCTGGTATGCATCGTAATAAACCACATCTTCCGCTACCGGTATCACCGTATAACTGCCGAGTTCATTGATCTTCTTCTCGGGATCGAATTCATAAGGCACACCGTCCTTATATACCGTGAACGTAAGATCATCGGTGCTTCGCAGCGTAACTTCACGTTTTGTCACCATTCCGTTGGGAACGTCCGAATAAAAACTCATGCTGTTACGGAGCGTATTCTTATAGTATCCGGTCGTATAATCGTAACTGCTTGCCATACCCGTGGCTTTGTTTATCCCCTCGGTAGTGTATATACCGTCGGCGTTCAGCTCCTTGCTCAGATCCTCCATGTTTATGCTGCCGTCATCGGCCATGATCTCCGGGATATCATCTAAGCCGTCATCTGCATCGTCCTCTTTCAGTATCTCGTTAAGTGCCGCTTTCTCTTCATCCGTAAGCCCCGAATCTTCAAACTCTTCATCCGGAGCAGAAAACTCTTCCTCGGCCTGTGTTTCAGGGACCTGGGGATCCAGCAGTCCGGGTTCTTCGTCTATATCATAAGGCACATCCGTTGACATCCCGTCTCCGTTACCTGTTCCGGCAGCCCTTTCGGCTATACGGAAGCGGTAAACCGCCGTATAGATATAAATTGTATCAACCTGTGTTTCGGTTGCCGTAAGGTTCAGCACATATGTGCCTTTTTCGGTAATGCGCTTGCCGCTCTGTACCGAATAGGGCACGCCGTCTTTTTCACAGGTAAAGAAGATGTTTGCAGGCATCTCCAGTGTTACTGCTTCGGAGGTAATATCACCGTTACCCACATTGCTGTAGAAGAAGAATCTTCCGTTGATACTGAGTTCGTAGGTATCATAATCCTGATGATAAGTCTCACTTAAGCTGGCTTCGGTGGTAACCGTCTTCATGCCGGTAGTGGGATCCACTCCGGTCGTGACCTTGCCGCTTCCCGGGCCTGAAACAGGACTTGTGGGAGATGAGCTGTCCGGCTTTGAAGCCGTTCCTGTGGTCTGGGTGTTAAAGCCCGAATTTCTGACCTGTTCCCTGAGATCCTCGGTACCGGCATAATCCCCGAGTCTCCTGAGTTTTTCCAGCTCATCCTTCTGGGTCTCATCTTCACCGTCATCCGTCGCATACACACTCATCGGTGCCGACACCGCAGGTGATGCCAGCAGCGCTATCGACAGGCTCATTCCGGTCAGGATCCTGAATACATTTCTCAAAACTTTCGATTTCATCTTTTACTTACTCCTCTTCGGCATATTCGGCTTCCGCTGCGTCTTCGTCTCCGGACGCACCGGCAGCTTCTTCATTAGCCGCATCCAGTATCAGATAGTTTCTTTCTTCCAGATCATAGAAGACCTCATCTCCGTAGAAGACGTTGTTTCTCACATCCGTCATGTCCATGGTACCGAATTCGTACAGCGGGCATTTGTAGCTGGGTGTGAACTGTGTCTTCAAGGGGTTATTACCGAAGGTAACTATGATGGAGTTACCTGTTGAGTACTTGTTGTTCAGCTTCATCAGCTCCGAAGGATAGATCAGAGGTCTGCTGGTCAGCTGGTTGGAGAAGTTGACCTGGTCTCCCTTATCTCCGGTGGAGCCGGATACCGATGTACCTCTGACGGTCATATTACCGCAGAGTTTCGAGAATTCCTCGCAGGTACCGATATCGTTGGAACCGATGAACATCTTTATACCGCAGTTACCTTTAACGATATCTGCGACTGTCTCACCGTAAACATTGTTGAGCTGTGCAAAGGACTGGATGATCATGTGGAACCATATCTTTCTTGAACGTCCGACGGTGATCATCTTATCGAACTTATCGATCTTGGGCATGTTACCGAACTCATCGAGAATGAAGTATACGTTTCTCGGAAGTGACAGATCTTCACGTGAGCTGGCCACTTTGATCAGCGCCTTGTAGATACAGAGGATGAACACTGCAGCAAGTGCATGTCTGGTATCCTTCTCATCGGGTATCTTAAGGAACAGCGCCGTGGGAGCAAATGCGAACTGCTCCGGCTGGATGTCCGTTGCACTGGTCAGTGCGCACAGACCTTCGTCGTTGAACATACTCAGTTTATCGAATGCTATTGACATGTAAGATGAAAGGGTCTGATCCGCAGCAGAAAGCACCTGTCTTGAAAGACCGACGGCCTTTGACAGCTTGTCGCGTCCCTTGAAGTAATCCTTAAGTGCCGCAAACTCGTCTTCCGAGTTCATTATTGCCTTACTGATATTGTAGAAGCAGAACTTCTCCTTGGTCATCTCAAGCTCGGGATTCTCGGAATCTTCAAGCATTGCAAGGCAGGTAGCCATTATGATGGACCTTGCACCTTTTTCCCAGACGGGATCATCCTTAGATTCTATGGGGCAGATAACGCTGATGAGGTCGTTCAAGTCTTCATACATCTCATCATATACCTTCTGCTTCTGCACTCTGATTATGCCTATGAGTTCCTTGCGGATAGCATAGGCTTTGCCTTCATATTCATACCATACTTCACCGTACTGGGACTTGTCATTGACCAGTTCCAGATCTTCGGCTTCTTCTATGGGATAGCTGTTTTCGTATATTTCTTCACCTACTCTTAAGTATTCCTGATAAGCATCATAGATCGATCCCAGAGGATTCCATCTGAATGATGAATAGGGATCACGAAGGTCGAGCACCATACAGTTATAGCCGTGCTCTTTCAGCATCTTGGAATGCATCTGGAAAAGTTCTCCCTTGGGGTCGGTACAGATCATCGAAGAACCTGCGGATGCATGACCCAGTATCTGTATAACGGGATTAACGAAGGTGGTGGTCTTACCGGAACCGGTAGCACCTATGATGATACCGTGGCAGGGACTCATCAGGTTGATGTCCATATCCTTTTTCTTCTGGTTATATACGGCATATACCGCTATACCGTCTTTCTTCTCCTCCCCCAGAGCGTTGTAACGCTTTTTCGGGAACAGATCGTCTTTTTCCTTGTCTGTCAGGAATCTTGAATTTTCAAGGTTTCCTTCGACACCCTGAACTTTGCTCTTGAGCATCTTGCCCGCATTCTTTCCGGGAGTTCCGTTTCCGGCTGCGAAATAAAGGACTATAAGGAAGATTTCAAGGACCAGACCGTAAATATAGGTTTCTTTTTTCAGAAGAACTCCGAGCTGGAAGAACGTTTCGCTCTTCTGCCCATCAAAACCTATATAATGATATATGGCCATGTTTATGGCTGCTCCGCATATCATGGCTATCAGCAAGAAAGCTATCAGATAGATGAGCAGCTTCTTTCCGTTTTCCTCAAACCAATCCTTCATCTTTTTCTCCTTTCAATGCGCCCGGTATAAATTCCCGCGAGCACTACACTTGCAAGCAGTCCCAGCACCCCGTACAGGGCTATCAGGGCTTTGCTGCCGAACACTATCCCGTTCAGGCTTTCGCTCTCGGTTATGAGCAGGTTGACTATCGAAGTCGAATTAAAACCGATATGTAACAGAACTCCGTATGCGATATTGTCTTCCTTCATGGATGTCTTTGCCAGTATCTGTCCGAGAAGGAAAGCGTACAGCATCCATATGAAACTGCCATGGAGCAGGGCAAATATCACGCTGCTGACCGTTATCGCAATATTTTCCGGCAATCTTTCAAGCAGGGTGTTCAGCATGTAACCCCTGAATATGATCTCTTCGGTCACCGGCGCGGTAAACATTATAGTCACCAGTGTCAGCAGAAAATCCCGTCCGAGGTACATCCTTGTGATCGACGAATGATAAGATCTGGTAAGAATAAACTCGGGAAGCAGTGTTATCAGCGCCGATACCGCCGTTGCGGATGCAAAGCCGAAGATAAAGAAACCGATGGCTTTTGCAGGCTTCATTTCCCTGAAATACAGTGTAGCATCCTCGGTAAGCGTAGACCCTCTCTTCTTTGACCTTCTGTGAAAGATGAACAGGGATACAAATATGCCCAGTGACGAATAGAAGTTGGCTCCGTATGCGAAGAACTCTTCCATCGTCATATCCGAATGCCCGAACACATAGCCTATGGCCAGGAACAGGGCCGGCAGAAATGCATACAGCGCAAGAGGCGCAAGCGCTCTCAGGAAGCAGCCGGTATACACCCATATCTTCTGCTGTGTGCTGAGGTTTTTAGTACTCCCGCCTGCCATCTGCGCTGCCCTCTGTTATTCCTCTATGGTAAGCAGTCCCGAGAAGCCCGTAACATCAAATACATCTCTTACGGCTTCGGATACGTTTCTTATGAGCATTGTTCCGGAATGTTTATTAACTTCCTTCTGCATGGAAAGAAGAGCCCTGAGGCCTACGGATGAGATATATGTGGTCTCCTCCATATCGATCACCAGATCGTAATTCCCTGCTTCTGCAAAAGCCTTAAGCTCAGCTTCCAGCTTGGGTGCGGTCTTGATGTCAATCCTCTTCTCGGTTTTGTAGATCGTTTCGCTCATTGTTTTTTCTCCTTCGTTTTGGTTTTCATTGTCAGCCTTCCGGCTTACTCCTCGTCGTAATAGTACCACTCTCCGTCTTCCGCCTGATATATCTTGTCTCCCTTTTCGTCAAGATAATACCAGATCCCGTCTTTTCCTTTGTAGATACGTTCTCCGTTTTCATCCTCATACATGGGTATGCCGTCTTCGTCCAGATACACCGGCTTGCCCTCATCCGAGAAAATGAAAAGTCTGCCCTGTTCATCCTCGTAGCATTCATCTTCATCTTCCGCCCCGAGTACATCTTCGCGAAGCTTTGACATCTCTTCCTCAGGCAGGGAGCCGTCATCCATGATATACTCCTCTGTCAC
The DNA here is from genome assembly GCA_024687205.1 of Lachnospiraceae bacterium. GTDB lineage: Bacteria > Bacillota > Clostridia > Lachnospirales > Lachnospiraceae > NK4A136. The sequence goes on along the minus strand of JAILES010000027.1, from coordinate 52,306 downwards.
GGTCTCTCCGTTGAGTATGCCTTCCGCGGCCCGTGCCACTTCCTCATACTCTTCCTCACTTTCGATCTCGTCGAGTACCAGCTTGCCTTCTGCATCTCCGTGACAGCCGAAGATGGTAAGTTCTTCTCTTCCGCCTTCACGTTCGGGCTGCAGCACGATATATTCCTTTCCCTCCAGGGCCAGCGTCAGCACCGGACGAAAGGCTATTTCTTCGCCGTCGGCAGTCTCCATTATGAGTCTTGTGTATTCCTCTTCCAAGTATCTCTCTCCTTGTTCACATAAAAACCCACTATTTACATAATACAGCAAAAATTATAACGCAACATAATGTGTTTTGTAAACCCCAAAGCCACAAATTATATGTCATTTCTTTTTGGGGAGTATGGGCTTGTTATTATCCATCACTTCGTTATTCTCAGCCTTGATCTCAAAGCTGCTCCCCTTGGACATCCTTAGTTTACTGTAATCGGGTTTGGGCTGTTCTTTGTTCTGCTGCTGTTCTTCCTTTTTCAGCGTCTCCACATTGGTCTTCTTTGTATATTTTGACTCGTATATAAAGTGTTCCTTACCCCAGCCTTCCATGTTTTTCGCATATCTGTAGTTTTCTTCTTCCTTGCCGGGTATCTCTTTCTTCTCTTCTTTCTTTATATCTTCTTTCTTAGGTTCGTCCTTTTTCTCTTCGCCCGTCTTCTCGGGCTCTTCCTCTTTTATCTCATTGACTGTCTCATTCTTTGCAGCCTTTTTCTTTTTCTTTCCCCGGTAAGCTGTATAGTCGTTCTCAAGGGCATCCCTTTCTTCCTGCAGTTCCTTTTTCAGCTGTGAAAGAGGCTTGCTGTAATCCAGCGTATCTTCGCTGTCCCCGAGCATCGACTTTTCATCGATATCCTTAAAGTATTCTTTTGCCCTTTCACCGATACTTTCGAACATCTCCCGCAGTTCGGTATTCTTGGGATTCTTATATTCGTTCCTGTCCATCTTCCTGAGATAATTATCTATCTCAACGGACAGCTTGCCGTAGGCGGCTTTCATCTCAGAGATCGTGCCTTCTTCTCCCAGCTGTTCGCATTCCCTGAGAGCCATCATGACGTTATATGTATCATTATCTCTTACGGGATCCTTCTTTCGAAGCTGACTGCCCAGTTCCTTCATCCCGACATTCATTTCCGCCAGTTCTTCAACGTTCGCCAATCCGCCGTCCAGATTGTCGATGCTCTTGTTATATTCCTCCTCGGTCATCGGCTCGATCTCGTACTCATCTTCCTTTTCCGCCTCGTTCTCGGCCTTTGCCTCCGGCTCTTTTTCTATCTCTATCTCAGCCTCTGCCTCTTCCTCTTTTACGACTACGAATTCATCTCCTTCGTACTCAAAGCCCTCATCCTCAACGGCATCCTGAAGCTTCTTCGCATGTTCTTTCATAAGATCGCGGTATTCGGTGATCTCGTTGTCATTCAGTTCTTCACTGTGCTTAGCTATCCTGTCAGCCAGTCCGGCTGCGGCTTCTGTTCCCTTTGCAAGCTTTTCGGGATCCAGCTCTTCGGCCTCCTCCTCGCTCATTTCAAAAAATGTCCTGTTTTCCTCATCTTCCAGGAATTCACGGTATATTCTTTCGGTTTCTCCCGTCTTATCAAGTTCGGCCAGCTTCAGCAGATCTTTCTTAAAGTTCAGGATATCCTTGAATTTCATATCTTTCTCTCCTTTTTATGACTCATTCATCAAAAAGCTTTTCCATTCTGACAACGATCATACAACATAAGGCGTAGCAAAAGTGAAGCAAAAATGTTATACTTTTAAAAAATAATATCAAGGAGGTGACATCATGCCCGCAGCCAGGAAAAAACAAAGCAATCCCGATATCAAACTTCCCTTAAAGCAGCTTCTCGAAAAAGAAAAGCAGATCGTAAAGGAAGCCGAAAGGCTCGATGCTTATCTTGCCACTCTCGATCCCGGAATGATGGACCGCATCATGACCGATGAGAGCAGTCCCGAGGTAAACGCCGTAAGAAAAGAGGTCAGCCGCCTGCTCGACAATGTAATGAACCTGCAGGAGAGCATGTCTAAAGAGGCCGAAAACTTCAGGGAAGCTTCTTCCGAAGTACGTAAGAAGATCAGCTTTGAGGAACTGAGCCGTCAGGAGAAAAAAGAGACGGCGCGTCACAGCAAAAAACAGGACAAACTTAAGGAACTCGCTGCGGCCGATGTCAAGTCAGGTCCCGTACTCGAAGACGGCGAAGGTGTTCTTCTTCCGAAAGACCGTCAAAAACAGCGTACACAGAAACGCCGTGAGAAGGTCCTGGAAAAAGAGCAGGAAAAAGGCGGCCTCTCCTTATAAAGTTTTCACTCTGGCAGGATGTTCCAAAACTTCCTGCCTTTCTTTTCTTAAGGCTTCTCTCCTCGCATGTGCATCCTTCTTAAGGCTGTCCCCGTCATTCTCCATACGGTTTCTCACACGGCTGAGCTCTGCCTTTACCAGCATCCTGTCTTCCTTGTCAAATTCTATCTCAGCATCCTTTTCCCCCGGATGACGCTTGCGTACCGCAGCTGTCACGGCTTTAAGCGGCACGAACATGAAGGCATCCAGTCCGATGCTTATCCCGGGCACCGAGCTTACGCCGTTCAGTACCATGAATTCCTTTATGAGATCCAGCAGACGTATGCGCCTTTCTATTGCTTCACGCTCCTTATCTTTTTCCGCCTGCTCCAGCTCCTTCTTAAGCTGCTTTCTTCTCTCCTCTTCGATTCTCAGACGTTCAACCCGTTCTTCCTCGGTCTCTCCGTCTGCCGAGATGGTCAGCAGGCAGCCTTCCGCAAGGGCATCTATGGTTTCCGCATAGTCTTCCAGGCTGTCCATGTTACTCATGATCTCCATAAATACGTCATGAAGAAAAAAATCCATTTTTTCGCTGAACATACTTCTCCCCCTTTAAAGTTTCCCCATAAAACTGTCTTTTGACCGTTTCACTTCATGTTCTGCCTGTCTTGCTTCCCTGTGTATCTCTCTCCGTTTCGGTTTTCCCGAATCTTCCATCGCCCTTAAGTCACTGAAGCTGACTTTTTTCCTTGTCTCAGCTTTCTTAACCCTGTGGCGTTCGGATACATCTATGAGCTCCTCCATCCTGGCATCCAGCCTTCCCTGCATCTCATCAAGGGCTTCCCTTCCGCCCAGGCTCTTTTGCTTTTCATCGATACCCTGCTTCAGTTCCGCCGCAAAGCCCGCCAGTTCTTTGATCTCTTTGCTTCCCGTAGTCCTTGCAAAAGCTTCCGCGCTGTCCTTAAGCGCTCCCGCCGCATCGGCCACCTGTTCCGCAGTCATGCTGACATCAGCCCTTAAGAATCCGTGGACATCATCTCGCAGCTTTCTGTAATCATCGCCCTTCCAGCCGTAGCTTTCCGTATCTTCAAGCATGTAGGAGTAATCCGCCAGTCTGTCCTGTCCGTCCTGCATCAGTTCTTCCAGCATATCCAGGGCTTCCAGCTTTTTACCCACGTCCTTAAGTTCCGCTTCGCATTCCTCTTCACCCATGGTCTTAAGGCCGGCATCATCCGTAAGTCCCCTTTTAGCATATACCTCTTCCCGGCGTATCACTTCGCTGATGCCCTTCAGTTCATTAACATGCTCCGCCATGGGGCTTTCGAGATAAATCCCTATACTGTTGTCAAGTACGGCCGCCGCCCTGCTCCACTCGGGAGTGCCCTGCTCACAATCCTGCAGACCGATCATCGCGTTTCTGAGGGCAGTATGCTCCGCACTCCACGCGTCGTCTATGAGGCCGTCCATGCGCCTCATATTCAGCCCGAGCAGATACTCTCTCTCGTATTCGCTCCTGTAAGAGCTTTGTCCCCCTGTTTCTCTTATATCCATCCGTTACTCCGTTTGGTCAATCCCGGCATCAGCATCGGCAAGCAGTTTTTTCTGCTCCTCCGTGATCTTCTCTCCGGGTATTTTCTCCAATAATTCTTTGAGTTCTTTCAGGGACTTCACCCTGTTTTCTGCCTGTCCTCCGGTCTCTTTGTCAAGCCCGGATATAAATGCATCAAATTCCTTAACGATGTTTCCTTCCTTATCCAGCCTCTGGTCATACAGTCTTTCCAGGAATTCTTTATCTCCCGGTCTGTCCCAGCCGCCCCATTTCATACTCTCGACGAAACCTTCCTTATCGGCCTCATGTCTTTCACGCATGACCGTGTAAGCCAGGAAATTCAGATATTCGTCAATGGCGCTTCTCTCCTGTCCGTCAATATTCTCCCACTTGACGAGTTCCCTCAGCATATCGCGTTTCTGCCTCCCCGGCCTTTCTCCCGGCATAGGGGTATCAAGCAGCATCTCATATAATTCCGTACCTCGCTTGAGCTCCGATCTCGTCTCGTAGGTTCTCGCCCGTTCATTGGCCGTCTGGGCTTTCAGGAAACTGTTAAAGAGTGCGGTAATAACAGATCCGTCTGTTTCATCGGACCAGTTGTTTTCCGCAAGTTTCTTATGAAATTCCTCTTCTGTATATTCCTTCTCTCCTATTTTGATATTTCCGGGTTCAGACATGTCTATTCCTCCTGTTTATATATCTTATCCGGATTATACGCATTCTATCATCCGGAGTGTAACAAAAGTGAAGCAGATCATCTTTTCTTCGGCATGATCACACTTACTGTGGTGCCGTCCTCTCTTTTGTCTATGATAAGCCTGCCTCCGCACTGGGCCTGCAGTCTTCCTCTTATATTTTTCAGTCCCACACTCTGCCTGTTCTTCTGTTTTTCGGTGGAGTGGTCATCTCCCTGTCCGTCATCGCTTACCCTGATCACAACCTGATAAGCATCCTCCTCGGACTCCACCACTATGCGTCCTCCCACCGAATGGGTGCCGATACCGTATCTGATGGCGTTTTCCACTATGGGCTGGAGTATCAGCGGCGGCATTAGAAAATCCTCCGCCCCGAGTCGGTATTCAACCTCAAATTCCCTTCCCTCGCTGAGCTGTTCCAGCTTTATATATTCGCCTGTATGCTCCAGCTCCCGCTTGAAAGGTATCAGCTCATTGGCTGTAAGGGATTCAAGATTGCCTCGAAGATACTCGGAAAAATGCGCTATCGCAGGTTTCACTTTTTCGGGTTCCTCATCGCAGAGTCCCTGTATCACCTGCAGCGAGTTAAAGATAAAGTGCGGCGAGATCTGCTGCATCAGAAGCCTTACCTTCGTATCGGCCAGTTCTATATCCCTCTGCATCAGTTCGTTCTCTGTCTGTACCTGGTAGTTCATATAAGCTATCTGGTACATCAGCGTCATTCCGAAACCCGTAAGTCTGAGATAAGGTATGACCATTTCCAGCACGTGCAGTGAGATGGGCAGCATTACCGCAGCTCCCAGCCAGAGCCGCCTGTTCTCAAGTCCGAGGCTGAAGATGATATAGAAAAATGAAATGATCAGTTGCATTGACCCGAATACCGGATATATACCTGCATCAGTATTAAGTATGATCTCCACCGGTATGTAGATCAGCGTAAGTGCAGCGATCAGGGCCACCGGCAGTCCGGCCGCGCCTTTTTTATCCGTTCCTCCGCAGAGATAAAAGCTGAAGGCGATATTCGACATCGAAACAAATATACCGGACAGAAGGCGTGTCATCAGCAGCGAGGTCTCTTTATCAATGAGCCTCTGCTCGCAGAAATCATTTGTCAGGAATTCTCCGCACTCACCAATGAAGAGCGCCAGCAGCAGGAAAAGAAGCCCCGAGTGGAAATAACTTATCAGTTCAGATTCCCTTCTGTGCCCGAAGGAAGCAAGTATAAGAAACACCAGCAGCACGGCCGACAGAAAAGTAGCGGCGGTATTGAAAAGAAGCAGTCCGTTCACCTGATACGCCTCCCTTCCTGTGCTCTCTCCACTCTGTTCCTCCAGATATTTCCGATCGCATCACGCAGTGCAAAGAATATCGGCATATTAAGAAGTATGACTATCAGTCTCATCACCATGGCTGCAGTCTTCAGTATGCCTGCTATTATGCGGCTTCTGCCTTCAGCCGGTACGAATACGGTAGCCACGCAGAACATCACCGCGGATATTCCTATCGACAGATACATTATGGAACCTTTTCTGTAATTTGCGGCCTGCTTTTCCATTCCCGTTTTTTCCAGAAGCTGTGCAAAGCCGCCTATCATTACCTTATATGCTATAACAAAACACAGCAGCGCTGCGTACTCCATCAGATATGAGCAGGACTGCATCATTCCGCTCCAGGCGGAGAGCTCTGACAGATGTTTCAGTTCACTCATGACCATGCCGCCGAATATCAGCAGTATCCTGAAAAACAAAAGCAGCCATACGGTCCCGAAATCCTCATGTAAGGCTCTTATACCGTATACACAGCTCATGAAAAGCACAAGGAAGAGCATATCCGCAGAAAAAAGAAGAGAGCACACTATGCTCCGCAGCTTAGGCTCTTTAAGGAACAGATCCATACCGTTTGTCACAACAAAAAAAGCTAACGAGCTCACAAAGCATATCAGCATGAGGCTCGTCAGATTCTTCAGCGTCTTTTTGTTGACACGCTTCACCAGTCTCCTCCTCTGCCCGCTTCAATATAATCTTCGGACATATCATAGAGATTGCCTATGCGCATCTCCGCCCAGTAATACTGGGTCATGTATTCCCCCTGGAACAGATTGACCGCCGCAGGGCTTCCTTTCAGGAAATCATAATAATCACAGTCTATCTTGGACTGGTCCACACTCCAGGAGTTCCAGTCCTTACGTATAACATCCTCTACTCCCTCTTTTCTGAGATCCAGTTTGAGGCTGCGCAGAAGCGCCCTGCACTGTGCCTTGAGACCTGTATCAGCCTCTCTTTCTTCCCACAGTGCAGTGCACAGTTCATTCACGCTCACCCCGGCCCCGCGTCTGTCCACAAGATATGCCAGGGTTTCTTTTGCTTTCTGTCTGGAGAAATGTATCGGTTCACCCTTTTCGTTAAAAGCCTCAAAATTTCCGAAGCACTGTACGCTGAGTCTGCTCTTCCTTCTCGGCACCATGGGTGTCCTTAAGTTGTCTATCTCGGCCTGCAGCTTCTCCACACTTGCGGGTTTCAGGACGAAGCCGCTCACATGCAGCTGGTGCGCATCCAGCGCATATTCCGAATGTCCCGTCACAAAGACTATATTGCTGCTTGGCGAGATGGTCTTTATCTTCATTGCCATCTCGAGACCGTTGATCTTGGGCATTTCGATATCGAGCCATACGATCTCGGGATGCTTTTCGTCTATGAGCTTCAGCGCCTCTTCCGGATCTTTCACAGCCAGATGTTCACCTTCCGGCTCTATCTCCGTCATCAGCTTTGCCGTTTCCTTTGCGATAGTCAGTTTATCGTCTACTGCAATTGTGATCATAGCTTTCTCCGCCGCCATCCTCCTCTAAGGCTTCTCCCCCTTATACTCTGAAATAACTGATCGTATCCGTCAGATCTCCTGCCAGCGCCTGCAGCTTTGTAGCCGATTCGCTTATCATCGTGAAGGTCGCGTTCAGTTCTTCCATTGAAGCATTTGTCTCTTCCGTGGAGGCTGCATTCTCTTCCGAGATAGCCGACAGATCCGAGATGATCTCCATCAGCTTGTTCTTCTCTTCGGTGAGTTCCGCCACACGTCCGGTGATGTCCGCAGAGGTATTCTTAACCTTCTCCACATTACCGCTCATGCTTTCCATATTGGATCTTGTATCATCGAGCTGCTTAGCCTGTACTCCGAAGGAATCGTTCAGCTTCTCCATGACTGCTACCGATGAAGCCGCATCAGCCAGCAATCTGTCAACGATGGATTTTATCTCGTCTGCGCTCTTTGAAGACTGGTCAGCAAGCGCCCTTATCTCATCGGCAACAACCGCGAAACCGCGTCCCGCATCTCCTGCTCTTGCTGCCTCTATCGAAGCATTGAGAGAAAGAAGGTTGGTCTGGGTTGCTATATCGGTTATAGCCTGGGTAAACTCGGATATGGACCTTGCCGATTCGTTGGTGGAACGGATCGTGTCGCCTATATCCTTTACGGAAACGGTCACTTCCTCGCTCTGCTTTATCAATCTGTCCAGAGCATCCATTGCCTTGTCGCAGGCATCTTTCATCTCTTCCGAATAGCGGTCCATTTCCTGTACGTTGCCTGCTATGTTCTCGATATTTCTTCCTATGTCATCGGTATCTCCGGCTGCGCTCTCCACACTCTCCGCCTGGGAAACAGCACCCTTTGATATCTCGGTTACCGCATCCGTTACCTGCTCGGAAGCCATTACGGCCTGTTCAGCGGAATCCGCCAGCTCAGTACCTGCGGAGGTAAGTTCAGCAGCCATTTCATTGGACTTCCTCATTACCTCGTTCATCTTGTCGGAAAGCAGCTTAGCGCTCTTTGTAATCGTGCCCACATCATCCTTTCCTATCTCACTGTCATCGGGGAAGGAAACATTCAGATTACCGCCTGCCAGTTCATCAAGATTGTTGGTGACTGTCTTTATGCCTATGCGGAGCATTCTGATGGCGATTACCACGATAACTGCTATCAGGACCATGAATATACCGAATATCAGTGATACCAGGAACACCTTGTTTGCTATTACCTTCTGCAGATGTGCATACTCTTCCTCTGCCCATACTTCAACGAGTTCCTGCATATCATTGATGCGGTCTCTCGCATTATCGAAAGTCAGATTGAAGTTGGTCCAGTCGCCGACACCGGCTGCCACATTGTAGGAAGTTCCCCAGGTTTCGAAATCCTGCTTGAACAAGGCTGCCGTCTGTTCAAAGGTGTTCCCCGAAGAAGTCTTCATCTCCTTAAAGAGCTTCTCATCCCTTGAGGCTGCCTCCACGGCTACATCCACACGCTCAAGTACCTGGGCGGAATTATCATAATAATCATTAAGATAACCGTCGACGATTGACTTATCTATGCCTTCCATATTCCGGAGTTCACGATAGCCCGTGGCACCGAGAAGTGACTGATAGAAATCCCTGTCCCCGTTAAGAAGAGCCGAAGATGCTGTATAAAGGACATCATAATAAATTTCCGTTACCTGCTTCTCTACCTGTTTCATCTCTGAAGCCATAACGATCACGGATACCAGAAGTGCGATCGCAAGAGGCACGGAGATTATCAGAAGTTTAGCCCTTACACTGATATTATTTAACCACTTCATTCTAACCCTCCTTCTATACATTACATATTTGGAGTGAAAAAAACGGATGGGCAGATGCCTGCCCACCCGCTGATTAATTTTACTATAAAATTCCCCTCATGTCCAGCGAAAATAGTGTATTTTGCTCAAAGAAGCGCTTTTTTATATCCTGAAATAACTGATGCTGTCCGCCATTTCTCCCGCAAGATTCTGAAGCGTTCCGGCTGCTTCGTTTATGATCGTAAATGTCGCATTCAGTTCCTCCATCGAGGCTGTGGTCTGCTCAGTTGAAGCTGCATTTTCCTCGGATACCGCGGACAGATCCGAGATGATCTCCATCAGCCCGTTCTTAGCCTCATTCAGCTGTGCTATCTGCAGGGTGATATTTGCCGAAGTATCCTTTACATTTGCCACGTTGCCGTTCATCGTGACCATATTATCCCTGGTGGCATCCAGCTGCGTTGCCTGCATTCCGAAGGCTTCATTCAGTTTCTCCATAACGGCTACTGATGAAGCTGCATCCGCAAGCAGCCTTTCAACTATGCCTTTGATCTCATCAGCGCTGCTTGAAGACTGATCGGCCAGCGCTCTTATCTCATCTGCCACAACGGCAAACCCGCGGCCTGCATCTCCGGCTCTCGCCGCCTCTATGGAAGCATTGAGGGAAAGCAGATTGGTCTGGGTTGCTATGTCGGTTATCGCCTGGGTGAACTCGGATATGGACCTGGCGGATTCGTTGGTGGAACGGATGGTATCACCTATCTCCTTTACGGAAACGGTCACTTCCCCGCTCTGCTTTATAAGGCGGTCCAGTGCCTCCATGGCCTTGTCACAGGCTTCCTTCATTTCCTCGGCATAGCGGTCCATATCGTTCACATTGCCGTTGATATTCTCGATGTTTTTACCGATATCGTCGGTATCTGCGGCTGCGTTCTCCACGCTTTCCGCCTGGGATGCAGCACCCTTGCTGATACCGTTCACCGCATCGGTGACCATTCCGGACGCTTCCGTCGCCTGGCTCGAAGACTCTGCCAGTTCCCTTGCCTGGCTGTCAAGCTTTTCGGATGCTGTCTGGGACCTGCTTATAACATCCCTTAATCTCTCACTCAGCTGCTCCACACCCTCGGCTATGACACCCAGTTCATCGCTACGGTTCTGCAGCTCATCGCTTACCTCCACCGACAGGCTTCCGTCGCATATATCTTTGACATAGCCGGCGATGGCCGTCAGCTTCTTGGAATACTTATTGGATACCAGGCTGCCTATTATCAGGAATATTATCGTGATGATAACTGAAATAAGAACAAGGGTTCCCACCGCCTTGTTTATTATCTTTTCCACCTCCGAGGAAGGACGCCCCGCGAAGAAGGCTCCCACATATTTGCCGTTTTCGATCTCGGGTGTATAAAATACAAAATACTTTGTGCCGTTGATCACCGTATTGAAATTTTTAAAAGTCTGGCCCTTCTTCAAGGCTTCATATACGTCATCGCCGATCTCTTTACCCGCCATGCCGTCGATGGTGGTTATGATACGGGTCTTATCCATGATCAGCGTGAAGTCCAGTCCGGTTCCGGCTTTCATGTCATCCATGACCTTCTGGAAATTTTCTACGTTCTGGAGATCATACTCTCCCTTCCACAGCACACCGTTCTCCATATGCCAGTTGCCCGGATAGATATCATCCACCAGTTGCTGGAATTCCTGACAGGACATCTGCATTACCTGCTCGCCCATCTCATGATAGCCCACTGTGATGGAAGCTCTTGCCGAGATTATCAGCGCGATGGACACCAACACCAGACCCAGCAGTGCGATAAAAACTATGTACCATATCAGCTTGCCTTTTTTCTCTTTCTTCATACTATGCCCTCCATGATCAATGCTATGATTCCGAGGTCAAATGGGCATACGATCTTCGATCGTATGTACATGTGGTACCCCAAACCGCTCCTGCAAGCGAGCTTGCCGGGACGGTTTGTTGAACCACATATACAAGCAGCAGAGCTGCTTGTACCCATTTGCCCTTAGTACAAAAAAAGCAGCCATGTGTGAACTGTATCCCTCAGGTCACAACATGTCTGCCTCTTTGCATATCAGTATATTACCACATTTCAGTATCTCAGGTAAATAGCAAAATATAGTCAAAACCACCCGGTCCGGATGCCCGCCGGCGCAGCAACAAACTTCAGCTCATCCTTATATCTTACTCTGTACTCCCCGCCCTTATCGGAAGTGATACAGGCACTTACGAGCTTTCCGTCCTTCCAGCTGATATCGATGCTCACTCCGCCTTTGGCCCTGAGGCCCTTCACTTCGCCGTCTTTCCACTCCTTAGGAAGTGCCGGCAGGAGTATGATCTCCCCTCCCGTGCACTGCAGCAGAGCTTCCGCTATAGCAGCGGTGCCGCCGAAGTTACCGTCTATCTGGAAAGGCGGGTGATTATCAAACATATTCGGATTCGTTGATATTCCGAGAAGTTTATGCAGGTTCTCATAAAGCTTTTCGCTGTCATAGAGCCTTGCCCACATATTCGCTATCCAGGCCCTGCTCCAGCCTGTATGTCCTCCGCCGTGGCTGAGCCTGCGCTCCAGCGTTGCCCTTGCGGCTTTTGCCAGTTCCGGTGTTTTCTTCGGTGTTATCAGTTCCGCGGGATGCAGGGCAAAGAGCTGGGAAATATGCCTGTGTCCCGGTTCCACTTCGTCATAATCAACGGCCCATTCCTTTATCTGACCGTATTTTCCGATCTCAGGTGACGGTATCCTCTTAAGCAGTTCCTTTAATTCTTCCGCAAAAGCCTCATCCACACCGAGTATTCCGGCACTCTCTATCACCTCGTTAAACAGCACGGTGATGATCTGGGAATCCATTGAAGGCCCTATGCACAGACAGCCTGTCACACCCTTTTCGGTTTTATAAGTATTCTCGGGGGATACTGAAGGTGCTGTCACCAGCCTTCCTTCTTCATCTTCCGTCAGGAACTCCGTAAAGAATTCCGCCGCCTCTTTCAGCAGATGATATTTTTCCTTAAGGAATCCGATATCTTTCGTATATTCATAATGCTGGTATACGTGCAGCGCAAGCCAGGCTCCGCTCATGGGCCAGAGGGTTGCTGGTATCCATTCATCCTGGGGTGCACAGTCTCCCCATATATCCGTGTTATGATGACATACAAAGCCCTTGTCTATGCCGTACATTTCCTTTGCCACAGCGCGCCCGTTTACGCATATGCGCTCCAGCAGATCAAATAAAGGCTCATGGCATTCACTTAAATTGCAGCTTTCCGCAGGCCAGTAATTCATCTCGGTATTTATATTGACCGTGAACTTGCTGCCCCAGGCAGGCCACATATCCTTATTCCATATGCCCTGCAGGTTTAACGGCTGCGTGCCCGGTCTGCTGCCGGAGATCATCAGATATCTTCCGAAGTTGAAATACAGCTCCATCAGGCCGTTATCGCGGTTTGCCTCATTCTTAAAACGCTGAAGCCTCTCATCGGTTGTCAGTTCCTCAGCACTCTTTTCACCGCCAAGCTTAAGTTCCACCCGCTCATACAGCGAAGCGTAGTCGGTGACATGTTCCTTCCTTATGCTCTCATATTCTTTTGCCGCAGCTGCTTTGGCATCTTCCACCGCCTTTTCTTCATAGCTGCGTTCCGAAGGCTCAAGGCCTTTAATGCTGCACTCATAGAAGCTTGTGCGGGCCGTAACAACCAGAGTTACTTCATCGGCATTTCTTATCCTCAGCTTCTTTCCCACGGTCCGCATGCTGCCGCCCTTTGCGGCGCCTGTGAGGACTGCCGCAAAAAAGATGCCGTCTTTCGAACCCATGCCGCCGGTAAAGAGTATCATATTCTCCGCGCAGGGACGGTTATTGTCGTAATAGTCATCCCGTCCGTCTATGCCTGCATCAAGATTTATCATACCTGGCCTGTCGGCCGCAATATGCACTGCCAGTGCGTTTGCCGGAGCGGATACAAAGTACTCCCTTTTATAAGTGACATCCCCCGCCTTATAGCTTATGCCTGCCACCGCTTCAGAGAGATCAAGTATCCTTTCGTATGCGCTTATTTCTTCGTTCTCATGGAAGAATTCGATGTTCAGATCTCCGAGAGGCATATAATGTCTGCTGTTGGGATTGATCCCCTGCATTTTTTCAAATGCCGCTTTTTCAGCGCCCGGTATATCTCCGGCTTTCAGCAATTCCCTGACTTCCCTGAGTCCTTCCTTAGCATCCGGATTCACACGCCTGCGCAGTCCTCCGGACCATACGGAATCTTCGTTTAAGCCTACCAGTTCCTTCTGCGGCCTTCCGTATACCATGCCGCCGATACGCCCGTTTCCTATGGGCAGCGCCTCATTGAAATTCTCCGCCTCTTTTGCATATCTGAGAATATGTTCCATTATCTACCCTTTCTCTTACAGCAGCTCTGCTATCTCCAGTATAAGCTTCTCTGTTTTCTCCCAGCCGAGGCAGGCATCCGTTATTGACTTTCCGTAAACGCCTTCACCTATCTTCTGGTTGCCGTCTTCTATATAGCTTTCCACCATGAAACCTTTTACCAGTCCGTCTATATTCGGGTTATGTCTGCAGGCATAGAGCACCTCTTTGATGATGCGTGGCTGCTCGAAAGGATTCTTTCCCGAGTTGGCGTGATTGGTATCTATGATGACTCCGGGATTTGCGTATTCTCCCTTCTGATAGTCTTCGTATAGTCTTATCAGATCTTCGTAATGGTAGTTGGGCAGCGACTGACCGTGCTTGTTGGTATAGCCCCTGAGGATCGCATGGGTATGCATATTTCCGTCCGAGTGGACTTCCCAGCCTCTGTATATGAAGGTATGACGGTGCTGGGCTGCCTGTATCGCATTCATCATTATGGAATTATCCCCGCCTGTGGGATTCTTCATGCCCACCGGCACGCTGATGCCGCTGGCAACCAGACGGTGCTGCTGGTCTTCCACGCTTCTGGCTCCCACAGCCACATAACCCAGCAGGTCATTCAGATAGCGGTAGTTTTCGGGATAGAGCATCTCGTCCGCACAGGAAAAACCCGTTTCTTCGACGGCGCGCATATGCATATGTCTCGTGGCTATGATGCCTTTGAACATATCCGGCTTTTCATTGGGATCGGGCTGATGCAGCATTCCCTTGTAGCCGGCACCTGTGGTGCGCGGTTTGTTGGTATAGATCCTCGGCACTATAAAGATCTTTTCTTCCACCTTCTCCTGCATCTTCCTGAGACGCAGTGTATAATCGATGACGCTGTCTTCGTTGTCCGCGCTGCAGGGACCGATGATCAGCAGCAGCCTCTTATCCTCTCCTTCAAAGATACGCTTGATCTGCGCATTTCTCTTTTCTATGGTCTCACTCATCTTAAGCGTTAAAGGATACATCTCCTTTACTTCCGCCGGTATGGTCAGCTTGCGTTCAAATTCCATTCCCATTTTTCATATCCTCCGAAAATCCCTGTCCTGTTTATGATCTCAGTCCAGGGTTATTACCTCATGATAATTTCCCAGTACCCTTATCACATCGCAGTTCCACTTCAGTTCCGCTATCATCCTGTTACCGGCATTGCTCTTTATATCCCCCTCGCCTTCGATGTAGAAATAGTAATTCCAGGCGAGTTCCCTTGCGGGCCGGCTCCTTATGGCCTTTAAGTTAAAGCCGTTCATTCCTATGGTGGTCACCGCCTTAGCCAGTGCCCCGGCCTCATTGTTCACGGTAAATATCATGGAAAAAGCCTGCCTCTCTTTAAGCAGCGGTTCCTCCTCCCTTGATATTACCACAAATCGTGTCATATTATCATCCTTTTCATTGATCCGCTCTTCGAGTATCTCAAGTCCGTAGATCTGTGCGGCTTCCCTGCCTGCTATGGCTGCCGCCTGTTTGTCACCGGCTGCTGCCACGTCCCTTGCCGCCATGGCCGTATTGGTGGCCGCACACTGCTCAAAACCTTTTTCGCGTATATATCCGGCACACTGGTCCAGAGCCTGGGGATGGCTGTATACCCTCGTTATATCTTCTTTCTCAGCCCCCTTTACTCCCAGCAGATTATGGACTATCGGCATCTCGTAAACACCTGCGATATAGAGTTCTCCGAAATAGAGCAGATCCATCACCTGGGCCACGTCCCCCGCAAAACTGTTTTCCACGGGCAGCACGCCGTAGTCGCATTCTCCCTTTCTCACCGCCTCATATACGTTACCGAATGAGGGATAGGGCATGCACTCGCTTCCGGGAAATATCTTCTCCCCCGCTATATGGGCATATGCTCCTTTTACTCCGCTGAATGCTATCTTCATGATTTTTCCTCCTTAAAATCAAAAATCCTGTCCGCGCAGGACAGGATTTTTTTTTCAGTCGTTTAGTTTATGCCAACCCGTTCTCCGCTTACATCCCCTTATTTAGCTTACTAAAGGCGAACCAAAATGAACCTGCAAAAAACTCGCAGGTGCGGAAGAACTTAAATGTGCCGTTGTCTTTTACGCTGTAATTTTTCATCTGTTGTAAATTAACACAGTTTTTCCATACTGTCAACACTTTCCACTTTGTCGCCGGGCCGTGCCTTACTGCTTTGTCCTTCCATGAAGAACGGGTGCGGCGTTTTCCGCATGTTCTCTCTTAAATGCGGGTTTCCTCTCTTTCTCACCATCAAGCATATCCAGACTTATCCTGCTTCTTGTTTTCAGTCTGTCAAATTTTGCGGCTCTGGCCGGATCTGCCATTCTTAAAGCTGTGACAGCCAGTGTCACGTTGGGATTCTTCTCATTTGCTTTTTCGGATTCGATAAAGCTTTCTATTGCCGCCCCCATGGCCGCCATCTTTTCACGCAGCACTTCTCCCAGCACGCTCCCGTATACGGCTCCGGTCTTCGAAGCGGCAAAGTCTTCTATGGCTGCGGTCATATTCCTGAATTCTTCCGAATCTTTTCTGCCGGCTACATTTCCGTCTGCCTTCATTTCCTCTGCTATCCCGGCGGCTTCTTCGAGACTGCCTTTGTCCAGCTTTTCATAAGCTCTCCACAGCGGAAGCTCTTCCCTTTCCCTGCTGGCATGCTCCTGCATCCAGGGTTCGAAATATCCTTCCGTCAGCTGTTTTGCTTTTATTACAGGCCCGCTTGCATCCATTCCCTTAAGCTCGGCGTTTACGGCCTTAAGTATCTCTTCCGTCACAAGGTAGGGATGGTCGCCGGAACTGATATCCGCAAATTCTTCTCCGGGTGCTTTTCCCTGCCTCAGATCTTCCATCAGCTTATGATAGGGATGATCCGCGCCCAGACCTTCCCCCGCATCATATAACGCTTCCAGCAGCGGCATCGGATCGTTCCTGTATCCGCGTCTGTATGCTCCCTGTAAAAAATCATCCCTGTTCATCAGCGCTTCTCCTTAACACCTATGATGGCAGTTACGGATTTCTCCGGACTCATGATGCAGGTATCCATCAGACTGAGTCCTATATGTTTCCCGGGATTAAGTACCGAAAAAACTCCCCTTTGGTTTTCTTCAAGTTCCAGGTCCCCATAGCCGGGACTGTATCTTCTTACATAGGTGAAGCCTTTTTCTTCCGCTTCCCTGTTCAGTCTCTCATTGAGTATGTTACAGAATTCCTCAACTGCCGCGGCTCCGCAGGCTTGAAGTATCGCCCCTTCGGACATGGACCTGAAGGCGGCGGTCTTTATCATCCTGTCCACACCGGCTCCGACTGTCGCAGCAAAGATATAGGCTTTGCTGCAGTCTTCTATCCAGGCAGAAAGCGATTTTGAATGTACCTCACCATAGGGAAGCACTACGTTTTCGCCCTTTATCTCTATATCGTAAAAACCGTAGCAGGCCTTCGGTGCTGCTTCGGCCTCGGTTTTTCTGATGCCATCCGCAATGCGCTGTGCATCCTCCGCATCCGGTACATGTCCCATATAGCCGAGATACCTGTAAACATCTTTTTCGGGTATCTTCAGTTCTCCGGCTTTCAGGCTGTAAAGATATACCGTCTCCATCTCAGAACCTTATACTTATCTGTGTACCTTCGCCGGGTACCGAATAAAGATTTACATCCGCATCATGGAACTGGGCCCCGTGCTTGACTATGGAAAGTCCGAGACCTGTTCCGCCCAGGCTGTTTGAATGGGTCTTGTCCACGCGGAAGAATCTCTCAAACACACGGCTCTGGTCGCCGTAAGGAATACCTATACCCGTATCCTTAACGGTCACCGTCACATGCTCGTTCTTTTCCTTAATGCTTATCACGGCTTCGCCGCCTTTGCGGTTATACTTTATGGCATTCTCCAGCAGATTGAAGAACATCTCCTTAAGCACCTGTTCCACGCCGTTCACATAGGCGGTCTCACCTTCAATCTTAAGCGCTACTTCCTTCTCTTCAGCCTGCTCTTTCAGTTCTTTGATCACTGTCTCGGACAGCTTATATACGTCTACTTTTTCCTTCTTCTCGGTTATCTCGCCGTTATCAAGCTTTGAAAGCCTGATGATATCTCCGAGCAGTGCCATCAGACGTTTTGATTCCTTATTGATGTCTTCGGCATATTTGCGCGCTTCTTCAGGGGTGGTCTTCTTCTTGCACATCTTTGATGAAGCTTCCGCAATGATCTCCACGGGGCCTGTCAGTTCCTTTGACACATTAGCGGAGAATTCACGCCTCAGCATATCCCTCTGCTCCTTCTCGGTAACATCCATGATGATAAAGACCGCACCGCTTACTCTCTTATGACTTACCACCGGTGTGGTTATGAGTCTGTAATTCCTGCCGTCTATCTCTATGAGCTGTTCGGTCTTTTCCCCGGACAGAGCCAGTTCCTTTGCCTTGGTAAAACCGTCATCGATGAACTTCAGTTCCTCGCCGATCTTGCAGGCCCTGGTATGACGCAGCGCCGCACCGTTGGCGGAAAGTATCACGCCTCTTTTATCCGCTATCAGGAAGCCCTCTTCCATACCTTCGGTCAGAGCTGCGAATTCCTTCTGGCGGTAGCTCAGCTCATCGATCTGGTCCTGGATGGTCAGCTTCTGTTCCTGCAGCCTTTCTATCAAAGGCTTTAACTCGGTATATTCATCCGACAGATCCGGATTGTCCGGGTCTATGCCGTTTACCGGCTTCAGTATCTGGTTTGCCATACGGAAAGCGATTATACCCGAGATGATCAGCACGAGGGAAAACACCCACATGATGGGGCTTACAGCCTTCAGCACATTGGATACCACCGAAAGATGCGAAGACAGCCGAAGCACCGTTCCGTCTGTGCAGAGCATGGCATAACTCATCACGCTCTCGTTTCCGCCTCCATTCTTCATTATACCCTTGCCCTCGCCGGTCTGCCTTGCAGCCTTGAATTCCTCGCGTTCCGCATAAGAAACCGAGAGATCCTGATTGTAATTGTCGTAGAGTACTTTTCCCTCTGCATCCAGCCAGGTGATGTGATTGGTATTGCCGAGGGACTTAAGATAATCAAGGCCTCCCATCTGCAGACCGCTGCGTGCATATTCGGCCTCGCCCTTAAGCCTGTCATAGCCTTCCTCTATGGTCTGCGTGTATCGCATGCCGAAGAATAAAGCCAGACACAGCACGAGTACAGATAAGCCCAGCAGAAAAGAATTGATAAAAATTTTTCTGGTCATTCTGAAAACCTCACAAAAAAATGATGAAAAACAGGCTAATAATCGGAATTACGATATATTGCCAACAACTGCATTATAGCATATAATCAGAATTGTGTTAAGATGTAACAAAAAATCACGGAGGTTTTTATGCAGATATCAGAGATCATAGACCTGCTATGCGGACTTGCTTTCTTCCTTTTCGGCATGTCCCTTATGGGTGACGGTCTGAAAAAAGCCTCAGGTAATAAACTCGAACTTATCCTTTATAAATTATCCAGTACCAAATTAAGGGGAATGCTCCTCGGGACCGGCGTTACCGCCGTGATCCAGTCTTCCAGCGCCACAGCCGTTATGGTCGTGGGCTTTGTCAACTCCGGCATGATGAACGTGACCAGAGGTATCAATGTCATCATCGGAGCCGTCCTCGGCACCAGCATCACCGGCTGGGTCATCTGTTTAAGCTACATCGAAGGAGGCGGCGGCATAGCCAGCATCCTTTCCACCGCTACGCTGACGGGTACCGTCGCCGTAGCCGGCATACTCTGCCGCATGATAGGCAAGAAATCACATACCAAAAACATAGGCGATATAATGCTCGGCTTCGCGATACTGATGGTGGGCATGAGCAAGATGAGCGGCTCTGTATCAAGCCTCGGCAAACAGCCCTGGTTCACCGGCATCCTCACTTCCCTGTCCAGTCCCTTTATCGGCATACTTATAGGCGTGGCGTTTACGGCTCTGCTGCAGTCGGCTTCAGCTTCCGTAGGTATATTACAGGCTCTTTCCGTAACGGGGGCCATCACCTTTGACAGTGCCTTCCCTGTGCTCATCGGTATCACCACCGGTGCTGCCGTTCCGGTACTGCTTTCTTCCGTAGGTGCCAACACCAGCGGAAAGCGCACTGCCTGGTCCTATCCCATATCTACGGCATTGGGGTCCATGTTTGCCGCTTCGCTCTTTTACATAGCGGAAGCCATCATCCGCTTCCCCTTCTTTTACAACGTGATGAATCCCTTCTCTCTGGCGCTGGTCAATACTGTGCTCCGACTTGCGATGCTCCTCCTCCTCTATCCTTTCACGGATATAATAGAGGCACTGATCAATGCCCTGATAAAAGAAAACAAGGCTGCAGCTCCCGGCTTCAGGCTTGAGGAACGTTTCATACATCATCCCGCCCTTGCCATAGAGCAGAGCCGCATCACCATTAACGATATGGCCCGGACGGCTATGAACGCACTGGGCGAGGCCTTCGCTCTCTTTGATGATTATTCGGAAGAGAAGGAGGAACATGTCCGCTCTCTCGAAAACGTGGTAGACGGTTACGAAGATGCACTGGGTTCCTATCTTGTTAAGCTGACCGGTCAGGAAATGAACCGCGATCAGAACGAGGAGATCTCCAAATTCCTGCATACCCTTTCGGACTTCGAACGTATCTCCGACCATGCGCTGAACCTTGCGGAAAGCGCAAAGGAAATCCATGATAAAGCCCTCAGCTTTTCCGACAATGCCAAGAATGAACTGGCCGTACTCGGAAGCGCCTTAAGAAAAGTCGTAAACATCGCAGTGGATGCCTTCACCGAAAACGACCTTTCACTTGCGGAACAGGTCGAGCCTCTCGAAGAGCTGATCGATAACCTCTGCGACCAGATGAAGCTTAACCACATAAACCGCCTGCAGCGTGAAGAATGCACCATCACCCAGGGCTTTATCTTCAACGATATCATCACTGTCTGTGAAAGAGTTTCGGACCACTGCTCGAACATAGCCGTGGCGATGATAGAACTCGGAGACGATTCTTTCGATACCCACGAGTATCTCAATAACATCCGCACAAAGCGCGGACCGGAATTCCAGGAATACTACAACAGATTCAAAGAAGAATTCAGCTTATGAGCTTAAGAAGTTCAGCTGCGTTCTTTTCGGGATCGCCCCTGAACACCGCTGAGCCGGCAACTATGACATTTGCGCCGGCTTCTTTCATTTCTGCGATATTATCGCTGCGGACGCCGCCGTCCACTTCCACATAACAGTCAAGACCACCCTCGTTTATCCAGCTTCTTATCTTTCTTACCTTATCCAGACATGAAGGTATGAAAGTCTGTCCGCCCGCTCCGGGAACAACAGTCATTACAAGCACCATATCAAAAAGGGGCAGGAGTTGTCTGATACTCTCAGCCGGAGTATCGGGACTGATGACTATGCCGGCCTTTTTGCCGAGCAAATGAAGCTTTTCCGCGATTGCGGCTGCCTCACTTCCTGCTGCTTCATAGTGGAAGCTGACCATATCTGCCCCGAGGCGCGCAAATTCTTCGGCATATCGTCCGGGATCCACGATCATCAGATGAACGTCCAGGAACATGTCCGTGATCCTGCGCACACTCTCAAGCACCGGCATGCCGAAGGATATTGACGGCACGAAGCTTCCGTCCATCACGTCAAAATGCAGCCACTGTGCTCCGCCTTTTTCCGCTGCCTTTATCTGCTCTTTTAATACAGCGAAATCCGCCGCCAGTATGGAGGGGGACAGAATGTATTCCATAGTCCTAATATCTCCTGATCTCTTTCTGCTTGGTATAGATCTGCTTATAGTTATCGTATCTTATTACAGGGATATCGCCGCATTCGGCGGCTTCCCTTACTGCGCAGCTCGGTTCATGGGTATGGGAACAGGGATTGAACCTGCACTTTCCCTCATAAGGATAAAACTCGGGATAGTAGGCCTTCACTTCTTCCTGATCCATATCTTCCAGATCCAGCGCCGTGAATCCCGGCGTATCCAAAAGGTAGGTATCGTTTCCGAGTCCGAAGAGTTCCGCATGCCTGGTGGTATGCTTGCCTCTCTTCATCTTCCTGCTTATCTCTCCGGTACCTGCGTTGGCTCCGGGACAGAGGGCATTCAGCATCGTGGACTTCCCCACTCCGGAAGGTCCCGCTATCAGGCTTATCTTTCCTTCCAGCAGTGCCTTGAGTTCATCCATGCCCGAATTGCCTTTGGCACTTATCACATTTACAGAGCTTACCGCGTCACGGTAGGCTTTTTTCTCTTCATCAAGTTCGGCTTCCGCCGCCAGATCAGCCTTGTTCCAGACCAGTATGGTCTCGATATCCAGCTTTTTCATTGTGATCAGAAAACGGTCCAGCAATACATGATTGGGTTCCGGTTCATGTATGGCAAAGACCACGATAGCCTGGTCCACATTGGATACCTCAGGGCGTCTTAAACAGCACTTTCTCGGATAGAGTTTGGTGATGCTGCCCTCCATATCCTTATCATGAGTCACCTCAAGATCAACGATATCGCCTATCAGGAGCTTGGTATTGTCCTTTCTGAATATACCCCTGCCCCTGCATTCGTATATCCCGTCCGCTCCCGTATCAACATAATAGAAGCCGCCGAGCCCCTTGACTATCCTGCCGTGCAAATTTCTCATTGCTTTTCGAAATCAATATGAACCTTGGGCGTATACATGGTGATCCATCCGCCTTCGGATATGATGTTTCCGGCATCGTCACGCACTTCTTCCTGCCATACCGGGTAGGACAGCGAAAGCTCCCCTCCGCTTATCTGATGTATCCCGGTCACATTGATGACCACGGGGAAATTTGAAGTCTTGTTCGTATATATCTGAGTACCGTCAGCTGCTTCCAGCAGTATCTCGGCATCTCCGCCGCCCGAATTGTATCCGGGAGGTGTATCTATCGTATAATAAACACTGTAAAATGCGGGCTCCGGACCTTTGCTCAGCTTATAAGTGATCTCCGTGCCGCTGTTCACCGTACGTCCCTCGGGAACGTTCTGCTCTGCAACTATGCCTTCCTCATACTCATCGCTGAATACGGCATCGCCTTCCACTGCTATCAGGCCTTTTTCCACCAGCAGTGCCACTGCTTCGTCAGCTTCCAGACCTATCAGCTTGGGCATCGGAACCGACACTCCTGCTTTACCTGCGCTGATCACTATGCTTATCTCTCCGCCTCTTGAAGTACGGCTTTCGCCTTCGGGATCCTGTCTTATTACCTGATCCTTTTCCACCTCATCGGAGTTCTCGGTACTTACATTGACTATGAAGCCTTCGGCCTCAAGTATCGATACGGCTTCCGCCCTTGACTTGCCGGTCACGTTGGGCACGCTGGTTCCGTCACCGCCGGTGGAATAGTAGATGGTCACTGCCTCCAGCGCCGTCACCTTCTCGCCTGCGCTTATGGACGTACGTATGACCTTACCGTTTTCAACTTCTATCGAAGCTTCCGGTACCAGATTCACCATCAGTCCCAGATCTTCCAGTTTCTCCTGGGCTTCCCTGCTGGTCAGATTGGTCACGTCAGGCATCTCCACAACGCCCTTCTCCTGCATTTCTCCCAGCGGGTTATCACGTTTATCGAAAATGCCCATTGCACTGGCAACTATATAGAGCAGTATAATACCGACTACCAGAGCAGCTATAACAATGAGAGCCGTCGTCAGTACTTCCATCTTTGAATCGTACTCATCCTCATAACTCTCGGTGGTACGTCTTCTCTGTCTGGCCGCAGCCTGGGAATTCTTTGCCGGCACATTCTTGGAAGAAGCACTCTTGCCCTGGCTCTTCTTGCCGTTCTTGGCAGCGGGCTGTCCCTTCTTCTGGCTCTTGCCGTTCTGTCTTGCCCCTGCATCATCCCTGTTCTTTCTCGGGTTTCTGGGGGGGATCATTTCTTCTATGACATAGCCACCCGCAGGAAGCTCATCTTGGGGATACTGCTCCTCGGGATAATCTTCCGGATACTCTTCGGGATAGTCCTCGGGATAAGGCTCTTCATAATTCTCATCCTGATAATATCCGTCCTCCGGTCCGTAGCCTTCCCCTGTCTCAGGATCGTAATCGTCATATATTTCGGAAGTATCGGTTCCCTTGTATTTCTTCAGTTTTCCTTTCTCGCTTCCGTCAGCATCGTCACGGCCCGCAAAATGGGCATCATAATCGTCACGTGCACGTACCTGCTGTTTTATCTTCTTCAGATCCTGGGGCTCTATTTCCTTGGTTGCCCCCGAACTGTCCGTACTCTCGATCTTTACAAAATTCTCATTGGGGCTGATAAGCGAACGCTTCAGATCCTCGATGAGTTCCGGCGCCGACTGGTATCTGCGGTCCGGGCTCTTCTGTGTACACTTAAGAACTATCTGCTCCACCGATACGGGTATCTCAGGCACGTAATTCCTCGGTGTCGGCATGGGTTCCTGTATATGCTTTATGGCCACTGCCACTGTGGTCTCTCCGTTGAAAGGCACCCTTCCGGTCAGCATCTCGAAGAGGGTGATACCCAGGGAGTAGATGTCGCTCTTCTCATCCGAAAAACCGCCCCTCACCTGCTCCGGAGAAGTATAATGCACGCTTCCCATTACATTTGAGGTAATGGTATTGCTGGTTGCAGCCTTGGCTATACCGAAATCCGTAACCTTAACTTTTCCTTCTTTACTGATGATGATATTCTGGGGCTTGATATCCCTGTGTATGATATGGTTGTTATGTGCTGCTTCTATACCCATAGCCACCTGTATGGCTATGCTGACGGCTTCCTTAACGGAAAGCCTTGCCTTCTTCTCGATATACTTCTTAAGGGTGATACCCTCTACCAGCTCCATCACTATATAATGGAAACCGCTCTCCTCCCCGACATCGTATACGTTAACGATATTGGGATGCATAAGTCCTGCCGCAGCCTGAGCTTCCACACGGAACTTGGATACAAAATCCTTATTCTCCGAAAACTCCTGTTTCAGCACCTTTATAGCTACATATCGATTCAGTTTATGATCCTTGGCGCGGTATACATCACTCATTCCGCCGGTGCCGATCTTTTCCAGCACCTCGTAGCGCTCAGCGATCATCATTCCGATCTTGACCATCTTTACTCCTCTACTTCTCCGTCACTCTGACCAGTACAACTCCGATGTTGTCACGGCCTCCGTTCATATTAGCGGCATTCACAAGTCTCCTTGCTGTTTCCTCAACATCATCGCCGCTGTTCATCATTCCTTCGATTTCCTTATCATCAAGCATGTTGCTGAGTCCGTCCGTGCACATCAGGATCATATCGCCCTCTTCTATGCCGTCCACTTCGAAGAAATCCACATCCACTTCATCTGCTGCCCCTATGGCCCTGGTGATGATATTCTTATCCGGGTGCAGTCTGGCATCCTTTCTTTCCAGTTCACCCATGCGTATCATCTCTTCCACAAGGGAATGATCCGTAGTGATCTGCTTGAGCTTTCCGTCCTTGAAGAGGTACAGCCTGCTGTCGCCCACATTGGCCACGGTCAGTTCTTCCTCATCAAAAGACGCCGCCACAAGCGTCGTCCCCATTCCCTGAAAGTTCTCGTCACTTGCTGCCTTTTCTCTTATCCTGGTGTTGGCCTGCCGTATCGCCTTCGACAGTATACGTATGGTTCCCTTTTCCTTTGAAAGGCTTACCTTTTCCACCACCGTATCCACCGCGCATTTGGAAGCATACTCCCCGGCTTTGTGGCCGCCCATGCCGTCTGCTACTATGAAAAGGTTCGGCAGCTGGCCTATGGGCATCTGTGACGTGAACACATAGTCCTGATTCAGTTTTCTCGTTCTTCCGATATCCGTAACGGAATAAGCTGAAAGTTTCATGCGGTATATTATAAACTCTTTCTTCTTAATTGTCCACAGGCACCGTCTATATCCCTTCCGAGCTCCCTTCTTACGGTTGCCGTGACATTTTTATCCTGAAGTTTCTTAAGGAAAGCCCTGACTGCTGCCCCGTCGGGCTGGGTCAGTCCTCTCTCCGTGACAGGGTTTACCGGTATCAGGTTCACATGTACCCTTCTTTTAGCGGCGAGTCCTGCCAGCCGGGCCGCATCTTCGTCACTGTCGTTCTCCCCTTTTATAAGGGCATACTCAAAACTGATCCTCCGGCCTGTCTTTTCGAAATAGCTGTCGCAGGCTTCCATAAGCTCGGCTATCGAATAGCTCTTAGCCACCGGCATTATCTTCTTTCTCTTCTCATCGTCGGCGGCATGCAGGGACAGGGCCAGGGTCACCGGCAGTTTTTCCTCAGCCAGTTTCATTATCCCGGGCACCAGGCCGCAGGTCGAGATCGTGATATTCCTGGGACTGATGTTCATCCCGCGCTCATCACTTATCATATGCAGAAAGGCGACAGCCTCATCATAATTATCCAGAGGTTCGCCTATACCCATCATTACTATGTTGGAAATCCGCTTTCCTTCCAGTCTTGTTATGGCATATATCTCAGAGAGCATCTCTGCCCTGCTTAAATTCCTTACCAGTCCTCCGAGAGTCGAAGCACAGAAGGCGCAGCCCATCCTGCAGCCCACCTGTGTTGATATGCATACGCTGACTCCGTGGTGATATTCCATCTTTACGGCTTCTATCAGCTGTCCGTCCTTCAGCGCAAAGAGATATTTCTTCGTGCCGTCCAGCTTTGATTCCTGTATCTTAACAGCCTCGGGAAGGGACGCATCGTAAGCCGCCTCCAGCTTCTGTCTGAGGGACAGGCTTAAGTCGGTCATTTCCCCGAAACCGTCCGCACACTTCACATGCAGCCAGTCATATAACTGTTTTGCACGGAAGCTTTTCTCACCCAGGCTTTCCACCAGGGCTTTTATTCCCTCATAATCCAGTTCTCTGATATTTCTTCTGCTGTCCTTTGTACTCATGGCTTTTTAAATCTCGAGATAAAAAACGAATCCGTAAGCGGCAGCCCTTCAGGTTCGCCGCAGAGCAGCTGTACCCTGCCCGTTTCCTTTTCCAGATACTTAAGCTGCTTAGGCAGATATCCTTCAAGAGGATCTGCTTTCAGGCCGGCTTCTTTAATGAGGAAGTCCGCGTTTTCCTCATTCTCCTTAATGTTTACGGTGCAGGTGCTGAAGATCAGCGTTCCTCCGCTCTTTAAATATCTGACTGCATTTGCAAGTATTTTTCTCTGAAGAGCGGCCAGTTCTTCGATCTTTGAACTGTCCACATTATGGCGTATATCGCATTTGCGTCCCATGACGCCCAGACCTGAACAGGGCAGATCAGCCATAACCACATCGGCCTTGCCCTCCAGTTCATCATTGAATACGGTGGCATTCCTGACAGCGCTCTCTATATTGTTAAGCTTAAGCCTCCCCGCATTCTCATCTATCAGCGAGCATTTATCCTCACTTATATCAAAGGCGAGCACCTTTCCCTGATTCCCTGCTGCCTCAGCCAGTATCATGCTCTTGCCTCCGGGGGCAGCACAGAGATCGACCACCAGATCCCCTTTATGCACATCGGCGCAGATCGCCGCCAGGGCAGATGAGGTATCGATGACCATAAAGAGTCCTTCATCGTATCCGTGCAGCAGTTCAACCCCGTGAACATTTTTCAGGAAATACATATGCTCCAGATAGGGGCTATATTCCACATCCACCGCCGCGGCCTTCCAGTTTTCTGCCGCGATCTTTTCCGCAGTCTTATCCTCACAGATAAATCTTACGCTTAAAGGTCTTTCCGTATCACAGGCCGCCAGCAGCCTTTCGCAGCGTTCCCTTCCGAAGCGTTCCAGATAGATCCCGCATAGATCCTCCGGCATAGCATATTTTATGCTCAGATGTTTAAGTATATTGCTTTCGTCAGGAAGCTCAATCTCCTTGTTCCTTGCTATGTTCCTGAGCACCCCGTTCACAAAGCCGGTGAGTCCCTTAAAGCCCCGCTCTTCGGCAAGCATCACTGCTTCGTTGCATGCAGTGGCATCGGGCACGCTGTCCATGAACAGCAGCTGGTAAATGCCCATGCGTATCACATTTCTGATCACCGGTTTCATCTTAGCCGTCTTCTTGGACGCAAAAAGATCCGCCGCATAGTCAAGGAATATGCGCTTCTCGATGCAGCCCCGGGAGAGCCTTGAAACAAAGGCCCTGTCACGGTCACTCATATCAAAATCCTTGTTCAGGGCATTGCGGATCAGCGCATCGGCTTTTCCGCCGTCATTCTCGACAGCAAGCAATATATCCAGTGTGAGACGTCTGCCCGCGGTAGCTTTTTTCATGGCTTTTTATCCCAGTCTGTCCCCGGGTTCCAGCTTCACTCCTCTTAAGAAGTCTCCGGCCCCCATCCTTTTCTTTCCTTCCAGCTGCAGTTCGAGGATCTTAAGCGAGCCTTCGCCGCAGGCTACGGTGAAATAGTCCTTCTGTACCGTAAGTACCGTTCCGAAAGCTGCATCCGACTGTTCTTCCATTGCCTTTGCAGCCCAGATCTTCAGCTGTTTTCCGTCCATCGTCGTATAAGCGCTGGGCCAGGGATTCATGGCCCTTATCTGCCTTTCTATGCTCAGCGCATCTTTTGAAAAGCTGATCCTGCCTTCCTCTTTGCTGATCATCCTTGTATGGCTGGCTTTTTCATTATCCTGCCTTACGGGTGAAATATTGCCCTTCTCTATCTCGGGAAGGACTTCGCATATCAGCTCAGCTCCGAGCTCTGCCAGCTTGTCAAAAAGGCTTCCGCCGGTCTCGTCCTCATCCAGTTTTATGCTCTTCTGTGAAATGATATCGCCGGTATCTATCCCTTCATCCATCTGCATGATGGTGACACCGCTGAATTCATCCCCGTTCAACACCGCAGTCTGTATGGGTGAAGCTCCCCTGTATCTGGGAAGCAGGGACGCATGGATATTCACGCAGCCGTACTTCGGCATCATCAGTATCTCTTTAGAAAGTATCTGTCCGAAAGCCGCCACCACAAAGATATCAGCCTCAAACTTTTTCAGTTCCTCCACGGCTTCGGGCCTTTTGATACGCTCGGGTGTAAAAACCGGAAGTCCCAGTTCTTTTGCAAGGATCTTGACCGGGCATTCCTGTATCTTCCTGCCTCTGCCTACAGGTTTATCCGGCTGGGTCACCACGGCGCTTATCTCATATCCCGCATTGTAAAGCGCCTTCAGTGGCGCCACCGCGTAATCGGGTGTTCCCATGTAAACGAGTTTCATTCATCTTCCTCCTCGTCGTCCTCATCATCATCCATTGCCCTTAAGTCCTTGAGCTCACCTTCCACAAGGGTCGTATACATGACGCCGTCCAGATGGTCTATCTCATGGCAGAGAGCTCTGGCCAGCAGTTCGGTCCCTTCCACCGTGTACTCCTCCATATCACGGTTCAGTGCCTTTACCACCACGTGGTTCGGTCTCGTTACGATACCGGTTTTGTTGGGTACCGAAAGGCAGCCCTCCCAACCGGTCTGTTCCCCGTCCGTCTTTACTATCACGGGATTGATCAGCACATAAGGATCTTCGCCGGTCACATCTATAACGGCTATCCTCTTGAGCACTCCTACCTGCGGCGCCGCCAGTCCGACTCCGCCTTCGTTGTACATGGTTTCAAACATGTCGTCGATGAGTTCACCGGTGTGTGCAGTCATCTTGCTTACTTCCCGGCACTTGGCGTTCAGCACCTCATCGCCCAGTTCACGTATTTTTCTGATAGCCATATTTATCCTCCTTCACGGATCCCCGGCCTGTATCATGGGGATCTTTTATAATGTTGAAACAGGGTCCCTGTCGGTCTGCAGCGTTACTTCCTTCTTTCCGGAATCCCTGTTTTCGTCCTGCAGCTTTTCGGCAATATCCTTTGCCTGTGTCAGGGCTTCTTCGTTTCTGCTTCTTATATAGACCACTACGCGGTATATATCCCTTATCTTTGCGATGGAAGCCTGGAAAGGCCCCATTACTTCCGCGGTATCTCCGGCCTTGTCCTTTATGGCCGAAGCCGCATTTTCGGCCCTCTCAAAAGCCGCCTTCTGATCCGCCGAGAAATACTGCAGCGCCATCATATGGGTGAAGGGTGGGTAGTCAGCCATCTCCCTGAAAGCTTTTTCCATTTTGTAAAAATACTCATAGTCCTGGGCTGCCGCAGCCTGTATGCTGTAGTGTTCGGGCTTGTAGGTCTGGATCACCACTTCTCCGGGTCTGTCTCCCCTGCCCGCTCTGCCCGCCGCCTGTGCCAGCAGCGAAAAGGTTCTTTCCGTGGCATGATAATCTGCCGCATTCAGTGACATGTCAGCGGCTATGGCTCCCACAAGTGTGACGTTGGGAAAGTCATGTCCCTTCACTATCATCTGGGTACCCACCATTATATCCGCATCTCCGGCAGCAAAGGTCTGAAGTATCTTCTCGTGGGCATCCTTCTGTTTCGTGGTATCCCCGTCCATCCTTATTACTCTGGCGGAAGGATATGCCTTTGCTATCTCTTCTTCGATCTTCTCGGTACCCGCTCTGAAGCCCGCAATATACTTTGATGAACACTCGGGACAGTTCTTCGGCATTACCGCTGCATATCCGCAGTAATGGCACAGAAGCCTGCCGCCTGTATGTTCACTCAGGGACACATCACAGTGGGGACACTTTATCACATGCCCGCAGCTCCTGCAGGATACAAAGCCTGCCCGGCCCCTTCTGTTTATAAAGAGCATTATCTGCTCGCCTTTTACCAGTCTCTCCGTTATCTTCTCTGCCAGTACCCTTGAGAAGAAGCTCTTGTTCCCGGCCTTCAGTTCCTCTCGCATATCTGCGATGGTGACCTTCGGAAGCCTTGCCTCGCCGTACCTCTTATTCAGTTTCAGCTTAAGATACTGCCCGCATTCGGCGTTGTATGAAGCTTCCATCGATGGTGTCGCGGAACCAAGTACCAGCTGGGCTCCGCTCATCCTGCAGAGTTCTTCCGCCACTTCCCTTGCATGGTATTTGGGCATGTTCTGGCTCTTGTAGCTGCTCTCATGCTCTTCGTCTATCACCACCATGCCAAGCTTATTGAAAGGTATGAAGAGCGCGGATCTCGGTCCTATTATCACATCCAGCTCACCCTTTTCGGCTCTTACGAACTGGTCGTATTTCTCACCCTCCGACAGTTTGGAATGCAGCACGCTCACCCTGTCCTTAAAACGCGCATAAAAACGCATCAGTGTCTGGAAAGTAAGTGCTATCTCGGGTATCAGCACTATGGCCTGCTTACCGCTTTCCACGGTTTTCGCTATAGCTTCGATATATACTTCGGTCTTGCCGCTCCCGGTTATGCCTTCTATCAGTACAGGTTTTCTCTCAGCTTCCGCCTCCTTAAGTATCGCATCAACCGCTGCCTGCTGCTCATCATTGAGTTCGGCCCTGCGGTCATAACGGGTATTTTTTTCCGCCACCGGGTTCCTGTATTCCGTATCCTCCCGCAGGCTTATGAGTCCCTGCTTTACGGCTGTTGCTATCACTGCCTTGGATACGTTAAGCTTATCGGTAGCGAATTCCAGCGGCATCTCCTCCACTTCGGAGACTGCCTTCAGCAGTCTTATCCTTGCCGAGAATCTCACGGGATTCAGCCTTCCCGCTTCCTCATTCAGCTGCTCTATGCTGACCTTTCTGCTTATGCATCTGTATACCTTTGCCTTTACCTTATCCTTTACGGGAAGTACGGTACGCATGGCTCCCACAAGGGTACCGCCGTACCTCTTCTTCATCCATACGGCCAGCCTCAGCATCCTGCTCTCTATTCCGACAGAACTTTCAACTATACCGAGGATATCCTTGATCTTATCCCTGTCAAAGGAAGGCTCATCCTTAAGTCCCACCACATAGCCGCGCCTCTCCTTATTGCCTTTTCCGAAGGGGATGCGCACCTCCGCTCCTTCGCTTACCGCATCGAGGAGACTTTCGGGCACCCTGTATTCAAAAGGCCTGTCAAGGCGTTCGTGGGAGATATCGATTATTACCAGCGCAAATCTTTCTTTGCTCATTTACGCGCTCCGGGATAGCTTTCCTCCATCCTGCGAAGAGCTTTTGTATCCCCGGCTTCTTCGAGTATGTCCATTACCAGTTCACGCTCATCCATATGATGCTTTACGCCCTTTATCTCCTGATAATCCTCATGGCCTTTACCCGCAAGTATTATCACGTCACCCTTACCCGCGTTCTCGTAGCAGTATCTTATCGCTTCTTTTCTGTCCGGGATCGTCACATATTTACCCTCGGTCTTTTCGATACCGCTTACTATGTCATTGATGATATCCATGGGTTCTTCGTTTCTCGGATTATCGGAAGTTATAACGGTAAGGTCGGAAAGTTTTCCCGATTCCTCACCCATCTCATAACGTCTGGATTTAGCCCTGTTCCCGCCGCAGCCGAAAAGCGTCACCACTCTTCCGGGCTCGTATTCCCTGATGGTCGTGAGCAGGCTTTTCAGTGCCATGGCATTATGGGCATAGTCGATCATCATCGTATAATCATCGGATACGGGCAGCATCTCGATCCTGCCCTTTACCCATGCTTTGTTGAATCCTTCAAAGATCTTCTTAACGCTCTCCGCACCCCCGGCATTTAATGCTTCCAACGCTGCTGCCACGCCGCTGTATGCCGCAAGGGCATTATAGATTGAGAAAGTTCCCGGCTGCATGAAGCTTACACGTTCACTCACATTGCCATCTTTAAGCAGGAAGCTTACACCCAGCTTTCCGCCTTCATTCTCCAGCTTCTGCTCCGCAAAGCTTATGTCGGCGTTTTGTCCGAAGCCTCTGATCTCTTCGCATTTATTGCCTTCGGTTATGCGACCCGCATAGGTATCGTCCGCATTGTAATATCCTTTTCTGCACTGTGAAAACAGTATCTTCTTGCAGCTTAAATAATCTTCGAAATCCTTGTGTTCATTGGTTCCTATGTGATCGGGTGAAAGATTGGTGAATATACCCGCATCAAAGTTAAAACCCGCTACCCTCTTCATCATCAGGCCCTGGCTTGATACTTCCATTACCACCGCCCTGCAGCCGTTTTCCGCCATCCGCGCAAAAGCTTCCTGCAGCTTGAAGGCATCCGGTGTAGTGTTAAGGCTTGCTTCGGAAGCTTTTCCGTCATATATCTCTATGGTTCCCACAAGGCCGGTTTTAATGCCGCATTCCTCAAGGGCCGAACGTATCAGAGTAACTGTCGTGCTCTTTCCTTTTGTACCGGTCACACCTATGGTAAAGAGTTTTTCCGCAGGATGAGCGCATCTTGCGCAGGCGGCATAGGCTGCCGCCTCCCTTGAATCCTTACATAAGAGGAGGCTCACGCCTTTTTCTTTGGCCTTATCTTCGTAAGAGCGGAGCTTTTCTTCATTATCTCCTATGACGGCCGCAGCGCCTTTTTCCATCACTTCTTCCACCGCATCATGGGCATCGAAGCCGCTTCCCTTGATGCAGATGAACAGGCAGCCTTCTTCGGTCTTTCTCGTATCGCATACGGCATCGCTTACCGGGGCGCTGTCGTTTCCGCAGATCACTTCATAATTGCAGCCGTTTAAGAGTTCTCTTATCTCAAACATATCAGCTCTTCTTCCCCTTTCTTGATAAAAGCAGTGTCACAAAGCCCACCACTGCCATGACCGCGGCAGCTATGGTCAGTATCAGCGAAACAACGGTACCGTGCTTTTTTCTTTTCCTTATCCCGGCTTCACTCTCATCTTCCTCTTCCACATCAAAGAGATCCTCATCGCTTCTGACCCGCAGCTCCTTATGCTCTTCTTTTTCTTCGCTGACCTCAGTTTCTTTCTTCCGTCCCGTACGATAGCAGAGATAAGCAAATATCCCTGTGCACAGGCTGCTGATGATCATGCCCGTATATATCTCGACATACATATCGCCGTGTCTCTGTACCAGATATTCAAGATAACCGGTGATACCTTCCGCTGCGAACAGCAGTACCCAGAGCAGCAGGTAGTACCATTTGAAGCCGTTCCTCTTTACGGCAAGTATTCCGCAGATCACGCAGATCAGTATAAACACTATGCCGGCGAATATCTGCAGCACGCTGACAAAACCGTTAAACCGGAAAAAGCCCGCATCATATCTCGTCGAATCCAGGACGAATTCCGCGGAGCAGAAGGATATGAGGAACAGCATGGAAGTGGAACCCTTATGTTCTTTCCTGTTAAAGTAATACTCCATGCAGATACCGCTGATGAAGAACATCACCAGGAAGGAGAAGAAGAAAGTCGCAAATCTGTATTCGGTGACTCCTCCTGCCGCTGTGATGGGTGATGAAAAAGGAAGGTGCTGGTATTCGGGATTGGATACCACTACCTTACCCCTGCAGCCTGCATTGAAAAGCGCTGTCAGATAAAGTATGCCCATACCTACCCCGGCGCCTGTGGAAAGTCCGTCCAGCATTCCGAGGAAACTCTTATCCAGCTTGAGCGCCGTGACCAGTGCCGCTGCCAGTACCACTCCGGGAATGATACCCAGCATGGCGAAGCCGTCCACACTCATATCCGTAAGGGCTCCCGTCAGGCCGTCATACTGTTCGCTGTGACAGTACCAGTAAATTATCCTTGAGAAGAGTACCGAAAAGAATACCGCCGGCAGGAAGAATACCCACATGGCTATCCTTCTTCCGCCGTTGGCCGTATAGATGGCGTAGCTTAAGAAGAACCAGCTGAGGATAGCCAGTATCATGATGGTCAGGGTCCACGGCACTATGTAGCCGCCTATGATTATCGAGGCTGTCTCCATCATCTTTCGCCATCCTCCGGCAGTGCCGTTGCAAAGTAGATAATGTCACTCACCATACGCTCGTTGCCGTAATCTATGGCATTATACACTTTATTGTCTATCACCATTTCCGCCGTCTGGCCGCCGTCCAGCGCGTAAGCCTGTCTGCAGCCCTTGTCATACATGATGTTCGCCGTCTCGCTTATGGTAGCTCCCCCGGTATTATAACCGTAATTCAGGTTCATCATCAGATAGTGATGCTCCCCCAGCTGCCCTATGGCAGATCTGGAATAATTCTCGTTTACCTGCCCCAGGAGATATGTTCCGCCGGTTTCCCTTTTCACTCCGTCAGCCACCAGCACCGGACCGAAAGCCAGGGTAAAGAGAACATCGTTATCACTCACGTATTTCCTTGCCATGTCTTCATCTTCAAGTTCCCCTGCGTAGGTGAACTTCAGATCACCGTTGGAATCCACATGGCAGAGCTCAAGCTTGTACGGCTTAAAGCGGTACAGCTCGCGGTTATATACAGTCACGCCTTCTGTCCGGAATTTGTAATAATCCCCGTTCATGGCTATGACGGCGTTTGCCTCGTTGGCCAGCTGGGATGCCGATTTCTGTATGGCGGATCCGTAGGTATCCTCTGCCAGCTTTCTTCTGAACTGTGAACCGTCTGCCACAAACACTTCGGCGAAGGCACAGTAATGATTCTCATATATCTCTTTCCATGATACGAAGAGGATGGTCTCATCGGCATAATACCTGAAGTCCCCGCCTTTGAAATCTCCTTCTCCGCTCCATACTCTCTTTTCGTCTCCCACCAGTTCGGAATACTCGTCGAAAAGCGCGCTGATCACGGCAGGATCATCCGTCTGGCCGTAAGCTTCCCTTATCGGAGCCGGTGCTACGGTGGCATCTTCGGCGATAGTGTAGATCTTCGGTATATAAGCAAGCCCTGCCAGCACCTCGCTCTTGGCATTGTTTGCAAAATCCTCTCCTGCCCTGACGCCGCCCCTGAAGGCATTCATGAGGCCCGCGCCCGGATAGGTCTTCCACTCGCCGTCTAAATAATCAAGTTCAATCTGATACTCCTCTGTCACGTAGTGTTCTTCGGCCTTCATCAGTCCGGTATCAACCGACATGGTGTAGATCTCATCAAGGAATTCATGCCTGTAATTCTTCTCTTCGTCAAAGACCTCGTTCCTGCCGCGGTTCTCAACGCCGTATTCCAGCAGCGGGGTCAGCTCCTCTGAGATATCCGGGATCAGGGCCTGCATATCCAGATAAGTAAAAGAAACGGGGACGACCGCATGTGTATCCTGCATGTCTGTCTCACCCGTTATCTCATAAGAATAGCTGTTTAATAAGGCTTCATGAAATCTGTCTTTGAGTTCATCCTCGCCCTCTGCCGTCTCCGGAAGTACTATGCCGGGGGCAAGATAAGTCTTTGCCTCTTCTATATTCCCCTGAATATAGGAATCCAGAAATACCCTGACCACATCCTCGGGCTTGCTGTCCGGTTCAAATACCAGGGTACCTGCGGCAGATGCGATAACGCACATAAAGAGAGCCACGCCTGCGCACATCATGGCCATAAGTGCCCATACTATCCTCACCCTTTTCTCAAAGGCATAACGGAAGAATCTGATCAGCATGGCCAGGAAAACACCGACGATCAGGCACACCAAAAGAAGATGAAGGTAATCCATCTCCCTTAAAGTCCTGATGATATTGGCCATTCCTGTTTTACATACGTATAAAAACACATCAAACATAACAAGATATTTTACCATAGCCGCTTGTTAAATGCAAATATAATGGCCCTTTAATTGCCTGGATTGACCGCTTTCATATTTTCTTTCAGAAAATATGAAAGCGGTGCGCGTAGCGCACCGCTTATATGAGGGGGAGATAGTAATAAAGTAATTCACTATCTGATATGAGTATAAAACATAATTGTGTCTATTTTGTGTACTATTTTTGAAATGTATGTTTTAATTCAGGTACATTCGCTCACCGTGATCCTGCCTGCGAACCTCGACTCGTCATCCGGCAGGAACAGGCCGCTCTCCTGTGAAAGGGCCGCTGCCGCGGAAACAGCCACGGCTTTGATCAGTGCTTCCTCATCCTTTAAGTTCCTGACCAGTGAATAGGCAAAACCTGCCACTGCCGCATCTCCGCAGCTTACGGTATTTATCGCATTCAGTCTGGGGGCCTGGGCATACAGGCTCACTTCCGGGGTGACATATACCATTCCCCTGGATCCCAGGGACACAGCTACGCGTTCTATGCCTCTTCTTACCAGTTCGCCTGCCGCTCTGGCGATATCCTCGGGTTCATAGAAATGACGGCCCAGTATATATTCAAATTCCCTCAGATTGGGCTTGATCATATAGGGGATGGCCTCCACACCGCATCTCTCCGGCTCTCCCGAAGAATCCAGTATCACCCGCTTTTTTTCTTCTGCCGCCATGGTGATCAGCTTTGCATAAAAGCCGTTATCCATGCCCTCCGGCAGGGAGCCCGATATCACCACCAGCGAAGTTTTTTTAAGCTCCTTCTTATATTTTCCCAGAAAATCTTCTATGCAGAGCACATCGGGTGCAGGCCCGGGTTCAAGTATCTCGGTAACAAATCCGTCCTCCGAGATAACGTTCAGATTAATCCTGGTTCCCCTGCCCGTATTCGTAAAAGCCGTGCGTATGCCGGACTTCTCCAGTTCTTTTTTTATGTACTCGCCGTTTCCACCGCCGATGAATCCCATGGCGCAGACCTTCTCACCCAGGCAGTTAAGGGCACGGCTTACGTTTATCCCTTTGCCTCCCGGGCATATCTGTATCCCGGACAGGCGGTTCAGCTGGCCCGGCATCAGTCTCTCACATATGGCTGTTTTATCAATTGCAGGATTGAGGCTAATCGTAAGTATCATAATCTTCCTCCACCATAGGCTTTTCAAAAGTCCTGTAACCGAAAAGGAATGACAGCTCTTTTCTCCTGAATATCAATACCAGGACGAAGATCACTGCGACCAGTACCAATGCATGGACACAGCTGGCGGCAAATCTGTTGGCCAGCTTCGAAAGAACAAATACATAGGCATTGTATGCCAGCCATACCGCACCGAACTCATAAGCGCAGATATATATGATGATGGCATGTCTGCCCACGAAATCCACCGGAGGTATGGTATCTACCCATACACTGAGTATATATAATGCCGTAGTCACCGCTATAGCCGCGGGTACCGTGATCAGAGGCTTCCCGAAACTGAAATCTTCCCAGCTCATCTCTCCGGTATATATGGCAAGGGCCGTACCTGCTGCGATCAGCAGAAAAGCAAGTATCACATACAGCAGTTTCTTCTTTCTGATCCTGTCAAACATGCCATAGAGCAGCTCACCGATAAAGCAGAAGAAGGCTCCCATCATGCCGCGCCATACCACCGTAGCTATCCTTATGAAGACACCGGCTGCTCCGGCACTTCCCACATCAAAAATCCTTCCGTTATTATATCCGGTAAAATACAGTATGCCGCAGAAGGCCGCAAACATTATCGTAACAATGGTTCCGCGCACCTTAAAGGGCATGCCGTTCTTTTTCACGAAGGAACGCACCGCAATGGTAAGAAAAGCGGCAGGCAGTATCCACAGGCCGTTGTTGCCGTATAAGGTAAGGGCATTTTCCACATTCTCAAGCAGGCCCCCGGCAGTATAGCCTTCCAGATCCAGCATCACAGCTGCGGAATAGATCACCAGTCCCGCAAGTGAGAACCAGAGATAGGGCAAAAGCAGTCCCTTGGCCGCACTTTTGATATCACAGGTATCTTCCTCCGCCTCATCCATATGCATGAGTTTAAGACCGATAAGCGAGAACACTACGGGCACCATGCCAAGCTGCACCGGGTAACGCATCTTGCCGGGATATATCCCGCAGGTCACCACCAGATACATTATCACCCACAGTCCGGCATACAGTTCCAGATGTCTCTTTTTTCTCTCGCTGAGACTGTTCAATCTGCCCACTTGTAATCCTCCACTACAATCTGTAATCTTTTACTTCCATTATATACGTTCCAGCCGACGCTGTACACTATATTGATCTTTATTCCCCTGCCCTTTCCGGCATACAGGGCATTCAGCCGCTCCTCGCCGTATCTTTTCGCAAGTTCTTCCTTAAAGATCCTGTTAATGCCGAACATCGTCAGTTCCGCTTCACCGCCGTCCGCAGCATCCAGCTTTATCACCTTTCCGCTGACTCCGATATTCTTTATTCCCTTTATCTCCACTCCCATTCTTCCGAACAGGGCTTTCTCGTTACCTTCACCGTAAGGCTCCAGTTCCTCCAGCGCATCCGCGAGCCCGCCGTCCGCATAGGAAAGCGGCAGTTCCATATCCACCTTCAATACTTCCTTAAAATCCTTGCTTTCCAGTCTGCAGTTCTTATTCAGTCTTTCCCTCAGCTCGCCCAGCTTTTCAACCGGAAGTGAAAAGCCTGCCGCCTGGGAATGCCCGCCGAATTTGATGAAAATATCCTCCACCTCCAGCATCGCATCAAATATGTGATAAGCCGGTATCGATCTGGCCGAGCCTTTGAGTTCTTCCCGGCCCTTTGTCACTACCAGTACGGGTTTTATATATTTTTCCCTGAGTCTTCCGGCTACTATCCCGGCAATGCTCT
Source organism: Lachnospiraceae bacterium (assembly GCA_024687205.1). GTDB lineage: Bacteria > Bacillota > Clostridia > Lachnospirales > Lachnospiraceae > NK4A136. Next base: position 13,396 of record JAILES010000027.1, on the reverse strand, counting down.
CATGGCATTCCGGCAGATAGACCACCAGCACCCTGTCCTTATCAAGACCTTCCTTAAGCATGATCTCTTCGGCATCGGAAACGGCTTTCTCGGTCATGCTCTTTCTGCTTTCGTTAAGTTCTTTGAGTTCTTCGGCCTTTTTCATCGCGGTGATGCTGTCTTCACTCATGAACAGATCCAGCGCCCTGTCGGCACTGTCAAGCCTGCCTCCTGCATTCACCATGGGTCCCAGCACAAAGCCGAGATGGAAAGCATTTATCTCACCGTCGAGTCCCGCCGCTTTTTTCAGTGCCTCTATGCCCCTGCAGGGTTCGCTGCTCATGCTCTTAAGCCCGCGCTTGACCAGCCCGCGGTTTTCCCCGCTCAGCTCCATTATATCCCCGACTGTCGCAAAAGCGGCCAGCTGCATCAGCTCCCGGTCCAGTGCACTTCCTTCAAAAGCCGGATCTTCCCTTTTCATTATATATCTGATCAGCTGGTAAGCCACCACGGCTCCGCAGATCCCGGGCTGGGGATAGAGGTTATCCTCTCTTTTCGGGTCTATCACAGCCAAAGCTTCCGGAAGTATATATCTGCGTTTTCCGTCTTCTTCCTCATATCTGATCTCATGATGATCGGTCACCACCACTCCGATGCCCAGTTCCTTAGCCAGCCTGCATTCCTCGATGGCAGCTATGCCGTTATCACAGGTCAGTATCAGCTTTATGCCTGCGGCATTGGCATCTTCCACCATTCCGGGGTTCATGCCGTAGCCGTCATTTATCCTGTGGGGTATGGCATGATCCGCATCGACACCCAGATGCTTTAAGCCCTTCAGTAATATAGCCGTAGAACATACGCCGTCTATATCATAGTCGCCGATCACCCTTATCTTTTCTTTTTTATCCGTCGTATCTTTTATGACCCGGTATGCTTTTTCCATATCCGGCAGAGAGTCGGGCGAAGACAGAGCCGCTCCGTCTTCACTTAAGAAAACGGGTATGAATTCATCCTCCACACCCCTGTTTTTAAGAAGTCTGGCAATAACAGGCGAGATCCCATACTTCCTGCCTGTTTCTACATAGTCTCCGCCTTTCCTGATCAGAGTCCATTCTGCCACCCCGGTAACTCCCCTCATATACAAGATGCGAAATAAGAATATTTCGTCCTCATACAGTATAACACAAAAATCAAAACGTTCACCATAATTTCACTTTATTTTTTTTTGATTTTGATATATACTCTCTCTTTGGAATCATTACAAAAGGAGAAAGACCATGAGTGAATCAACAAATAATAATGAAATGAGCAAGTCGAAACAGAAGCGAATCGCCGAAAGCAAGGCACGTGAAGCGCAGCGCCACAAAAAGGTCATGACCGCAATGTGGTCGGTGCTGATCCCCGTTCTGATCGTAGGCTTTATTGTTGCTCTCGTAGTGATCAACAAAGCTAACCAGCTCAACTATTCCAAATACTTAAATGATGACGGAACCATAGCTAACATCGATATCGACAAATATGCGACCGTGGATTACGAGAATATGAGCTTCTCCCGCGCCGAGCTGGAGCCTTCCGAATCAGTCATAGAATCTGAGATCACCCAGGCGATCGAAGATCATACCACACTTTCAACAGATACCGGAAGGATCGCAGACGAAGATGATACCGTAGGCATCTCCTACACTTCCAGAATAGACGGTGAAGTACAGGAAACCGTCGGTGAAGACAGCGAGTACAAATACGAGATCGGCAGCGAAGAGATAGACGCTGCTTTTGATAAAGCCCTGATCGGCCACAAAGCCGGAGACAGCTTCACCGTTGATGTGACTTACGATGAAGACGCTGATGACGAAAAACTCGCCGGTAAGACTGTAAGCTACGAGGTAAACTTCAAGGGTGTCTATGAAGCTCCCATCTTCGATGATGCTTTCGTTGCAGCCAACTATCCCGAGCGCGGCAGCACCGTTGCCGAGTTCCGTGAATCCGTACGCAGCGAGAGATTCCGCAGCAGCTTAAAGAGCAAGATCTCTTCCACCATCTCCATGAACACCGTTTACACCGCTTATCCCAAGAAGTTCATGGATTACCAGACCAAGGTGCTTGCTGCCCAGGATGAAGAAAACCTTGATTATTACAACCAGATGTATATGCAGTACACAGGTCAGTCAATGTACGGCACCGTCTTTGATATGTACGGCGTATCCAGCCAGGATGAATATGACGCTCTCCTTATCGAGCGTGCCCAGAACAAGACCCAGAAGCTCTTAAGCCTCCAGTATGTCTTCAAGCACGCAGGTCTTTCCATCACCAAGGAAGAACTCCAGGAGAAAGCCGGATATACCGGTAACGACGAAGCCTTCAAGGAAGCTGTTTCCACCTACGGCTACGGCTACATCGCCCAGAGCGTTCTCGACGACAAGGTCTGCGAATACCTCTGCGACGTAGTAAAGATAACAGACTGATAAAACTAAAGCTTAAGCTGATAAGAGTCCGGGCTATAGACAGCCCGGACTCTTTGCATATATAATAGCTTTATAATATTCCATCTGCCCCGCAGGGAGAATAAAACCATGAACGATTACTCCGATATAATTGATCTGCCGCACCCCGTTTCAAAACGTCATCCCCGTATGCCGCTTGAGAAGCGCGCCGCCCAGTTCGCTCCCTTCGAAGCCCTGAGCGGCCTCGAAGAGAAACTTGATGACACGGCCCGCAGCAATCAGCAGAACATCTTAGATTCCGAATCCGGCATCCCCTTCGAGGATGCCCCGTAATATACTCCGGCTCACTTCACAGTCAGCACGCATTCATTTCTGACTCCCCCGGCTTCTGTGTATATGGTGACTTTGCTTCCCGAAGCTGCATTGCCATTTACGGTGACAAGGCCGTTCCCATCCACCGTTGCCAGCGTCTCATCCGAACTGAACCATTTGATATCCTTAAGCTTAGTATTTTTAAGCGCTACTTTTGCTGTCTTACCGGCAGCCACAAGCTGTGCCGGCTTATTTATCTTCGGCGGCTTGACCGTGACCTCGCAGGTATAGGGAACGCCGTCAACCACCGCAGATACTATCACAAAAGTATTTCCTGAGATAGTCAGGCTTTCCCCTTTTAAGCCCTCAGTCGCGCTAAGCGCCGTCACTTTGCCGTTCCCGTCTGCTTTCACACAGGCTTCATCCATACTGCTCCAGGTCGGGGTGAGCTTTGTATTCTTCAGTTTAAGCTTTACTGTCTGCCCTGTCTGAAGTGAAAGCTTACTCTTACTGATGACCGGTACCACCACCTTCAGCTTGAAGGATACCTTAGCAGCCATTTTACCTTCTCCGAACAAAGCGGTGATAGTCGTCGTTCCTTTAGCCTTTGTGGTGATCTGTCCCGTAGCAGGATCAACTGCAGCAACTTTCGGCTTGGAACTCTTCCAGTCGGAAGGCTTCACCGTATTTCCCTTCAGAAGAGCGGCACCGTCTATAACCGCACCGGTGCGTGTTGCATCCATCTTACTCTCCGTAAACTTCGGTGCTTCGATAGTGATCTCGATAGCATTTGCAGTATCAGCTACCCACTTTTTACCTGTTTTGATCAAACCTGTCACGGTCACTTTGCCCGGCTTCTTCGCAGTAAGGATTCCCTTGGAATTCACGGAAGCCAGTTTCTTCTGATCGACAGTATATTTTCTATACCCTCCGTTTATGAAATCCTTGCTTATATCACGCCTCTGCTTTACAGCAAGGAAGATTCCCTCGGGAACTGTTTCGTACTGCGGCTCCTCCTCGGGTTTCTGCTCCGGTTCAGGCTTTTGTTCCGGTCCGGGCTTCTGTTCAGGCTCCTTTTCCTGCTCCTGCTCTGTTTCCTGCTGTTCAGGATCCTTCTCGGGCTCCGTTGTCTCAATCTCACTTATTACCTGCCCTATCTCACCTTCCGTTCCGTCAGTCCCTATCTCTTTTACTCTTTCTCCGTTTTCATTCATGATATAGAGCCGCACATCCGAAGCAGTATTATCTTCCATCGTACTGCTCTCCATCGTCTTTCCGGCCGTCAGCGCCACATTCCTGAATACCTTTTTGGAAACGGTCTCATCATGTCCCACATCATAGACCTCCGTTGTATAGGTCATGGTTCCGCTGTCCGTCCCGGTCAGCTGCAGCTCATACTCACTTCCGTAAGGCATCATAATGTATTTCTTATCGCCGTCCGTGACTATGACGATATCCGTATATTCCGGATACGAAACCATATTCCCGCTCACGCTTCCGGCATAATTTCCTTCACTGTCAAAGACAGTCACATCCACGGGACATTCCACTCTTACAATTTTGGAATATCGTCTGGAGATTGCTCCAGCCCTTCCATGATTCATGAGAAAGGCCATATAAACCTCAACCGAATGTGCCAAAGCTGCCTTAGTATTACCGGCGAAAAGGAAAAGATTTTCTCCGAGATGTGCGACCGGCAACGACGCTAGGAATTCGCGCACATCCATTAACTCATCATAGCCTTTGTCGCTCCCGCTTAACATCTTGTATGCAAGTTCGAAATTCAGCGACTCATCTTCCCGATTAAATCTAATGATCTCACCGTTATGCCACTTTGTCAGCACCATATTGGGAACCGAGTCATCCTCATTGATAAAAGTTTTTATATATCCTGTATATGCTTGAATTGTATCGTATCCGGGAGGTGCATATACATATGCATTAATATGATCCGCATAGGCTATATCACCGAGCCCTTCAGCCATAACAGACGCCGTCGCAGCTCCGTAGCTGTGACCGCAAATGAAGAAATAGGTATTATCCTTCGTGCATGCACCGTGCCATTTGGACTCCAGATACTCCCTGAGCTTAGTCCCGGTATTCTCAGCAGCAACTGAAAAACCGTGATTCACAGCACCGATATCTGTTAAAATATCCCCGGCATCCGTTGTTCCCCGGATCACAACACCGATAATATATTTATCCTTTCCCTTAACGGTTATCTTTCTGGAAGCACAGGTCATCGAAGGTTTGCTTAATTCCCAGTCACCCCCGTAGAAGAATGACTCCATCTTCTCCCTGTCAAAGCCCAGCCGGTAAAAAGTATCCTCCGCACGCGCCTGCGTATTGTTGGCTGCCGCACTCAGAACAAGCCCCGCTATCGCAAGACGATGGTGATATACCGCCGAATTATCAAGCAGATCCCCCATTTTCCATTTGATATAGAAGGGATTCTCATTGGAATCAAACCTTTGGAAATGCACCGGAAGCTCATAGAGTCTGTCATATAAAACGTCAACGCCGTCCGGTGTCCCCGGCAGGACAAAAGGTATATTGTTTGCCTCCGCATAAATATGTGCTGTCGACCCTCTGTTACACAGTATCGTCAGCCCCGTACAGCCTGAAAAAGCATCAGCTCCTATGGTTTTGACACTATCCATCAGTTTCAGTTCGCCGATGAACACATCATTTTTAAAAGCACCTTCGTCTATAACGGAGACAGATGCAGGGATCTTGATAAAGATCAGCTTCGACATATCGGAAAATGCAAATTTACCGATCTTTTTTATCCCGGCTTTTGAAAACTCTACCATAGTGATTCTGTCATTATAATCTTTCCAGGGCTGTTCTCCCTCCTCATAATCAGGAATATCTCCGTCTCCGCTGATGATAAGCCGATAGCCGGATGTACCGCCGCCATTCACCTGCCTGTATACACCCCAGCTTATATCTCCGCTTTTTCCCATCGCCACATAACTGCTGCTTCCGCCCTCGGTGATCTCCTCCATCCTCGGTCCTTCGGCAAGTCCCTGCCAGCGGAGCACAGGAAGTCCTCCGCCGGAAGCGATCTCCCATACATTTTCAAAATCCCAGCCTATCTCAGTATAAGCACTCTGCTGATAGAAGTTATCCGCATACACTCCGCTCCCTATCAGGCCGTCATGCTGGGTGATACCGTCCGATCTCCAGCGATTATCCTTACAATCATCGCTGATACCGCCGTTTGCGATTGCATTGGCGCTGTTGTAATTATCCTCATCACCAAAGATACCGTTTTGCCAGTCGGCATCTATTGAAGAGCATAGTGTGACGCAGGAAATAATCGAGCTATTGATCTCCCGGCTACTGACTTCATTTCTTCCTACTATCCCGGCTGCACAGATTTTTCCCCTGAATCCTGGACCTGCACTAATTTTCCCTACCGAATACGAGTTTTGGATCTCTGTTTCACAGTCAAAGTCTATACTCCCGGCTATTCCCCCCGCATTGATACCAACCGGATATCCGCTCTCACCATCTCCCACCACTGCGGTTGACACATTTCCCGTATTGTAACAGTCTTTTACACAGAATTCTTCTATCATATTGCCATCAATACGGCCAATAATACCTCCTGCTGAAACCGCTTCGGTTCCTGTACTTGCAACGGATACCGTCCCATTGTTGACGCTGGAGGACAGCTGAAGTCCACTCATAACATATCCTACTATTCCACCTCCGGACGAGTTCGTTATTACGTTCCCGTTGTTAGAGCACTCCGAAATTTCATTAGAGACATTTATCGTTTCACCTATGATTCCTCCTGCCCAACTTCCGCATACTATACCACTGTTGTGGCATCTATATAAATCAGCCATACATCCGGCGATACCGCCTGCTGGATGTCCTCCTGATATCATCCCACTGTTCGTACATTCTGAAATTATCGTACACCGCCAGTTTTCCTTATCCTCCCAACCTTCTCCTTCTCCGAGAATACCTCCTATGCTGGTATATACTGCCATCTGGCCATCATCCTTTGAGATTAGCGAGATATCCCCTCTGTTTACACAATTTTTTATTTCACGCGCACCTAGTATTACAATACCTGCCGCGCCTTCGCTTAAGCTTACATTTCCTTCATTAACACAATCAAGAAATGTAGTGGCATGCCCCCAAGCCACTATCCCTGCACCTATTGTTTCCCCACTTACATTTCCTGTATTGATACACCCCCTTATCATCGACTCAACATACGACTCATAGTTTTCCTTGATAATTCCTATGATACCCGCACCATTAACTATCTCCCCGGTATTTATACAATCCTCTACGATGCAGCCTGCTCCAACCGCCCCGGCTATGCCGCCGGCAAGCGTTACCGCAGTTATATAACTCATACTGATCTTTCCCAGATTTTCACAACGGGCTATATTAGCAGTTCCTTTCTCAACATCCCTAAAGTATACTGTACCGGCTATGCCCCCTATATATATTTCGCTTTTTCCTCCGCCGGAAACATCGCCCTCGTTTCTGCAGTCAACGATCATATTCACAGTCCCTTTTCCTATGATCCCTCCGACTTCTGTCCCCTGCAGGTTTCCTGTATTAACACAGGATTTCAATGTAACATGATCGCTGTAAGAATCCCCATATGCAACTATCCCGCCGGTCAGTCCTCCGTTAATTTCGCCTGTATTCTGACAGTTCTCAATAGTTCCCAAAAACCAGCCCGCTATACCGCCGCAGCTCATTCCAGGTAGTGCTATCCTTCCATTGTTCAGGCAGTTCTCAATCACCCCGCAAAAGTCGCCTGCTATACCTCCTGCCTCAATGTTACCGTTATCAGAAAAATCCTGGATTATATCACCATTATTGGTACAGTTACTTATACGGCAATAATCATTAATGACCCGTTCTGATCCCATTGAAAGCCAGCCAACGATACCTCCGGCTGACTCTGAACTGTTACGTCCGTTTTCCGGCGTTTTCAACGTGATATTTCCGCGGTTCTCGCAGTTAACAAAAGATATAGCGCTTCCCTTGCGTGTTGACACGCTTGATGCGATACCCCCGACGTCATTGGTATAAACCTCTATATCCCCGGTATTTATACAGTCGATGAAAGAAGATCCTTCAGCGCGTGCCACCAATCCGCCTACTGTACCTGTATATTCATCACCATATTTATGCTGTACTATCTTTCCGTGGTTGGCACAGCCTTTCAGCTTAGCAGTCATATTTGCGGCTATTCCTGCGGCAGATTCCCCGACGATATTCGCATTATTAAAACATCGTTCAATAACCAGGGATTCACGGGGTTCATAACCGCCCGGTCCGTATACGAAAAAACCTCCACAGACCTGTCCTTCTATAACGCCTGATATGGAAATATCCTGAATGATCAAACCTTCTGATTTTGCACCATAGCTCATATTGTCCAGATAAACAGCCAATCCGGCCCGCTTACAAGGTTCATCCTCAGGAAACTCCGTATCTTCCACTTCAAACTGCACATTTTCGATTTTTAGGTTACGTATCACCGTATCATAACCTGTATTTGTATCCACTCTTTCAAACAGCGCACAGGATACCGCACGATGATTTGTCATGTTCCGTATCACGTGTCCTCTTCCGTCAAACACTCCGCAGAATGCGATGGTACGCTCATAACCGTACTCATCCGTATAACGGCCGATAGGTTCCCACTCTTCTCCCGCCAGATCTATATCATTGGCAAGATAGTATTTCCTGTCAGGATATTGAGCGATCGCTCTCAGTTCTTCACGGTTATGTACAGCCGTATATTCGGAATAATCAACTGACGCCGCTTCTTCAGTCACAGTTTCCGAAAGTCCTTCAGCAACTGCTTTAGCTCCATCTGCCAGATACGTCCCGGCCATGATGATCGTCATCAAAAACGCAAGTGCTCTTGTACTCATGTTCTTTTTTATTCTTTTTTTGTTTATCATGGAATCACTCCTTGAATCAATTATCCGATACGAAATCATTCTAACACAATCATATATGAAATTCATTCTCTTTTGCGTGTCAGCCCTTCAGCTGGATTTCTTTCTATCGACACGTATCCGACACTATTACCTTTTTTCCATGTTTAGCCTTCAATCCGGGTAACACGTAAAAGCTCACAATACTCTATTCTGCATGCTGACCTCATTTGCCCCTGACACGCACGTTTCTACTCTCTCCGATTTGCGTGTCTGCTCTCCAATTTCCATCTTCCGTACTGACACGTACATCAGCATATTTTCTTATTTACGTGTTATTTTTGTCATCTGCATAGTAAAAGAGTTCCTATATTCCGGAATTCATGAATACTTGATCACTCGCAACAGAAGGCAAATATAACTTGCGAATACTTATTCTTAAGCCGGACCTGACACATATGTTTAGCACCGCTGTGACGTCCTACATACGGAAATGTTTCCCCTGTCGAATGGGTTCAACAGCAGGTTTGCCACTATTTGCGAAGCAAATTTTGCATAGTGGCAAACCGATACAGGCAGAGCATATTTATGCTCTGCCTGTATCCCAAGCGGAAGCGGGTCCTGTGCGTACATATGTGTCATGGCCCGGAAAAAAGGCTGCCGCAAAGCGGCAGCCCTTCAAGTCTTTAGCTTATCTTTAATCGTCCTCTTCCGAAGGCGGGAACTTCTCCCTGAGCACGAACCACAGTGCGCCGGTGACGCAGACTGATGAGTAGGTACCGCAGACGATACCGATGATCAGCGGCAGTGCAAATTCCCTGATGGATGATACACCGTTGATGTAGAGCATCACGACCATGATGACCGTAGTCAGGGATGTGAAGATACTTCTTGAGAGTGTCTGGCTTACGCTTAAGTTTACGCAGTTCTCCAGAGTGTCTTCCTTGGTCTTTTTCCGCTTCTCGTTCATAGCCCTCAGGTTTTCTCTCACACGGTCGAAGATGACTATGGTGGCGTTGATGGAGTAACCGACTATCGTCAGCATACATGCGATAAAGGTGGAGCTGACGCTCAGCCGTACGATCGCATAGAAGGTGATGACCACCAGCACGTCATGGACCAGGGCACATACGGCGCTGGCACCGAAACGTATATCGCTAAATCTGAACCAGATGTAGATCAGCATGCAGAGTGTGGCAACGAGCACGGCGGTGAGGGATTCCTTCTTCATCTCGCCTGAGATCGTGGATCCTATGGTCTCCTCGGTGATCTGTGATTCTCCGATACCGAACTTGCTTTCCATGGTATCGAGGAGTTTCTGCCTCTCATCCACGTTCAGTGCTCTGGTCTTGAAGATGACTTCATTGGTGTCGTTAACGGTCTGCCACTGTACATTGGCATCACCGGTTATGTGCTCCAGTTCGGGAACCACCTGTGCCTCGATCTCCTCACGTGTCTTGGCCTCGTTGAAGGCAACCGTTGTTGCGGTACCACCCTTGAATTCAAGGCTGTAGTTCAAGATATCTCCTGTCCTCACCTTTCCGACTATCATTGCTATTATGCCTATGGCTATTACCGTGAGTGATAAAGCAAAGAATATCTTTTTCTTCTGAAGGAAAGGTATCATCTTCTGAGGCTTCTGTGCATCCTTTTCACTGAAGCCGTAGAAACCGGGCTTCTGCAGGCCAAGGGCATAGAAGGCATTCACCAGTGACTTGGTGATGAACAGTGCGGTGAACATGGAGAGCACGATACCGACTGCCAGTGTGTAGGCGAAGCCTTTGATGGTACCGCTGCCCATGATCATGAGCACGATCGCTGCTATAAGGGTTGTCACGTTACCGTCGATGATGGCTGAAAGAGCTTTTTCAAAACCTGCCTTGATGGCTTCGCTGACTTTTGCTCCGGCCCTCAGTTCCTCTTTTATTCTCGCGAATATGATGACGTTCGCATCCACGGCCATACCTACCGACAGGATGAAACCTGCGATACCGGGAAGTGTCAGCGTCATCTCAAACATATTGATGCAGAGTATTACCAGCATACAGTAGAGCACCAAGGCAACGGAGCTGCAGAAACCGGGCAGTCTGTATACTACGATCATGAAGAGCACCACCAGTGCCAGACCGATAAGGCCTGCGACCAGTGATTTCTGTATCGCATCGGAGCCTAACTGTGCGCCGACCACGTTGGACCTGAGTTCCTGAAGTTCCAGCTTCAGACCACCTATCCTTATGCTCTGTGCCAGTATCTCGGCTTCCTTGAAATCAGCCATGCCGCCGGAGATCTGTGCACGTCCGCCGGAGATCTTCTCATTAACCGTGGGGACACTTAAGATTTCATTATCATAGTAGATAGCGATGGTCCCGTTAAGTCCCGGCTTGCCCACCGCATTGCCCGTAGCCTCAGCAAAGATCCCTGCTCCCACTTCCGTGAAGGTAAGGTCTACGGCATACTCTATGTTCTCGTAATCATCCTTATGCGAAGCTGCCTGAGATGTAGCCACATCGGTTCCGGAAAGTACCGCACTTCCGTCCGCTACTATATCCTCGATGGGTCTTGTCAGAGCATAATAGGTTTTGCCGGTAGCTGTATCGCCGGTAAAAGGAATCTTTGCTCCGCTCGAATCGACAGCGGCATCGTTGGTATCCTTATCATAAACATACGCAACATTGCCTACCATGACAAAGAGGCCGTCATCGCCTTTGAACACGCTGTTCCCGTCTGCGGTCTTCTTTGCTTCATAGTTCATCTCGCCGGTCACCGGTGAAGTAGCCTGTATGAAATACAGCGATCCGGGTGAACCCAGGTCTTTCAGTATGGCATTGGCATCCGTAACACCGGGGATCTCAATGCTTATACGATTGCTGCCTTCGGGATAAACGTTAGCTTCCGTTGAGTACTGGTCGATCCTCTTTCTCAGTTTGAAGACCGTATCATCCAGATCCGCCTTGGAAGGGGCCTCGTCTCCCACTACTTCGTAGGTGATGCTGACACCTCCGGCCAGGTCCAGACCCAGCTTGGTGTTCTTAGCCGCACCCGCGCCATTCTCACCGACACCGTTCATCACGAGATAAGCACATCCCGCCAGTGCCAGTATCATCACCAGTAAGGTAATGACGCCTGTTGACTTCTTCATGTCTTTAATTCCTCCTTACTCTTCCTCGCTCTCTGCCACTTTCAGCATAACAGCGCATTCCACACGTTTTCTTTCAAGCTCGCATCCCACCTTGTATGCGCCGTAGATATCTCCGGTGAAATGCTGAGAGTTCGCCATGCAGCCGCCGCTGCAGTAATATCTGGCAAAGCACTCCCTGCATTCCTTCTTTGAATATACGTTGCAGTCGTGGAAACGCTTCACAAGTTCCTCGTTCTTTATGCCCGTGAATACATCACCCAGCTTGTACTCTTCCTGTCCCACAAACTGGTGGCAGGGATAAATATCTCCCCAGGGCGTTACCGATACATACTCGCAGCCCGCACCGCAGCCCGAAAGCCTCTTATATACACAGGGTCCGCAGCTTAAGTCGATCATGAAGTGGAAGAAGTTGTAGGGCCTGCCTTCCCTTCTTCTCTTCAGCATATCTGCCGCAAGTATATCGTACTGTTCACATAAATAACTTATGTCGTCTTCCGTAAGAGCGTAGTCCATGGAAGGCTCTGCCACCACGGGCTCCACCGAAATCTGTTCAAAACCGAGATCCGCCATATGCATCACATCCTGTGCGAAATCCCTGTTGAAGTGGGTATAGGTGCCGCGCACATAGTAATTCATCTGGTTACGGCTTTCCGCGGCCTTTATGTACTTCGGCACTATCTCGTCATAGCTGCCCTTTCCGTCGCGGTAAGGGCGCATGCGGTCATGCACTTCCTTACGGCCGTCTATGGACAGCACCAGATTGCTCATCTCCTTATTGACGAATTCCATTATCTCATCATTAAGAAGCGTACCGTTGGTGGTCAGGGTGAAGCGGAAATTCTTCCCGGCTTCCTTCTCTATGGAACGTCCGTATTCCACCAGCTGTTTTACCACTTCCCAGTTAAGCAGCGGTTCTCCGCCGAAGAAATCCACTTCCAGATTCTTCCTGTTACCGGAATGTGCCACGAGATAATCCAGCGCCGCTTTACCGGTCTCAAAGCTCATCAGGCCGCAGGGCCCGAAGTACTCGCCTTCCCCGGCAAAACAGTATTTACAGCTTAAGTTGCAGGCATGGGCTATGTGAAGGCACATTGCCTTGACCACGGTCTCCCTCTGCATGAAGTTCTCTATATGATCCTCATAATCGTCCTTTGCAAAAAGACGTCCCGCGTTCTTCAGCTCCAGTATCTCGGATACGGCTTCCTTCTTTTCTATATCAGCCAGTCCGCCGCCGAGCTCTGCGATTATCTCTTCATCGCTCTTTCCTGCGTTCACTGCCTCTTCCACAGCGGGTATCAGCCCATAGCAAAGCTCGTCAACCACGTGCACACTGCCGCTGTTGACGTCCAAGACTATGTTATATCCGTTGCTCTGGTAAAGATGTATCATACGCACAACAAACAGCGATCCAAAACTCGGACCGCTGTCCCCTTCTTACTGTTTAGAATAACATTACTTGTCCTTCTTAACCTGCTCGCAGCTCTGATTTCCTACCGTGCAGGAGGTCTTGCATGCTGACTGGCAGGATGTCTGGCACTCGCCGCAGCCGCCCTTCTCAAGGCTCTTCTTAAAATCTCTGGTATCAAGTGATTTAATGT
>JAILES010000024.1 GCA_024687205.1 Lachnospiraceae bacterium | reverse complement strand
GTATCAAAGGTTCCGACTTATGCACCTGCAGGATTTAGCTTTAACGGCTGGTATTATACAGAGGGTGGAGTAAATAAGGACTTTGGTAAGGATATGGCGATAATGAGCAATATGGATATATATCCTGATGTTACGGAGATAAAAGATACAGATGAACCTACACCTGTACCTGATAATCCTGAGGAACCTCAGGATCCGGATACGCCGTCTGAGCCTACGCCAGTACCTGAGAATCCGGATGAGCCCAAAGAGCCGGAGTCGCCGCTTGGGCCTACAGAAGCAGATCAGAGTCAGTATACAGCGGATAAATCTACCATAGCGGTTAAGAGCATAAATCTTAAGAAAACACTTTTTGCGGATGTGGAAGGAGCAAAAACTTTCAAGGTTGTTGATGGTGATGTTACGGCGGCGAAGATTAAAGGCAGTACGCTTACTGTTCTTAAGGACGGCGTGGTTACGGTAGAAGCTTATGACAATAATGGTACTCCGCTTGCGAAAAAAGACGTCAGTATGATAGTACCAAAGAATAACACTGCTTCTAATACAGAGATAAACAGAAGAGGAAATATTGACCTGAATAAATATATCATCTCTTCTGTAAAGCCTTCCAAGTGGAAGTCGTTAAATAAGAAGGTGGCAGATGTTGATGCTAACGGACTGCTGAAGATAAAGAAGAGCGGAACAGTTAAAATATCAGTTACCTTCCCGGCAGAGAAAGGCATGAAAGCCAAGACGCTTACTATCAAGCTGAAGATAAAGATGCCTCAGTTTAAGAAGAGCACATATACTGTAAAGGTTGGTAAGACGGTTAATACTGCCGTTAAGAATGCTGACACTGATGATATCACCTACAGAACAGAAAATGAGGCCATAGCAACGGTAGATAAGCAGGGTGTAGTAACAGGCGTAAGCAAAGGGGCTACAAAGCTGATCATGACTGTGAAGGGTATAGACTACGAGACAAAAATAAAAGTAAAGTAGGTGGAATACTTTATCAATAGTATTGGGGCGGGTATATAAGAGGAGCATCGAGTGTGCTCCTCTTATTATATATTATTGTGCTATGTTATTCTAATTCCATTTCATTGCCGGTGTTTTCATGTATACGGCCAGCTTTGTATTCGGCGTTATCCCTAATCTTGTATAGTGATCTGAGCTCGTTATCCATATCCAAGACAGGATATCCGTACTTATCAGGATCAAACCGAATCCAATCAAAGCATCTGTTTAAGTGTGACAGGTGCGAATATCGATGTAATGACGATCTTGCAGCTGCTATGAACATACTTCATGATGGGATGGAATTACTTGGTGAATTATGTGATCCGGATACGGCGGAGTAGAGCTCTGCCGTATGGGGTGTAAATCAGCCACCCCATATGCATTGGCGGATGAAGTATCAGTTGAGCCGGATATGCTGGTATGAATCCCCAAATGCAAGTTCACACTGTGAACAGCTGGTATATATGCAGAGAATAGGAAAGAGCATCCGAATTAGCGGGTGCTTCTTCCATTTAAATACTTTTATTTCATAGTATATTCTTTAGGGGAGAATTCTTTTATATATCGATCATAATTTTTGCTGGTTCCCCAGCCCTGCCTGTTTAGGCGAAGAGCCGGGGAATGGTTGATGAGTTACTCGTAATCGTCTTCCAAATATTCATCGGAAGCAAGTTCCTGATCCAGATCGCTCATCTCTTCATCTTTGGCATCATCGTCATCAAGAAGATTGGCGAAGTCAGCGAGATGACTATCGACTTTACTCTGAATCGTCAACAGGGATTCGGTTGCTTCATCCATAAGATCTTTGGCTTTTTTCTTATCATTGTTGAGGAAAGCACGCTTGATTGTACGAATCCCGTTCTGGATCAGGTCGCTGACAGATGTGCGGATTTCTTTGAGTTCAGTTGTTGCCGCTTTGATGGCTGAACGAAGCTTTTTGAGCTGCTTTTTGTGCTCTGTAATGGTACCCTTTAAAGAGGCTATTCCCTGCTTGAGTTCCATATTTTCTGCCTTCTGGGCGCTCAGGATGGACTGGTCCCTGCTATACTGCTCATCGAATTCTGCCTGCATGGCACTGATCTGAGTTTCCATATCAGCTTTACGGCGCTTTGCTTCTTCTTCAAGTGCCCGGGCTTCGGCGTAATATTTCCTATGTGCCTTATCCGTTTCCTGTACATCATTGATATGGCCCTTTCCAGTAGTAAGCTTCACATCCATGTTATAGAGTTCTTTGAAGCCAGCCTCAAGATTCTGATGATGCTTAAATTTTAAAAAGTACCTATTGAGACGCTGGTTATTGCAGGCGACAGGGATTTCATCCGGACCGATTTCACGGTTCATATCACCGTAAACGCCATGCTTCTTGTCACCCTCCTTTCTGCGTTCCTGATAATCGGCCCAGGTTGTCTTATCCTGCACATAAACAGCCGGAAGAAAAGCCATATGAATGTGCGGAATCGTCTCATCCATATGTACGATTGCATAGAGTACATCATCTTCCTTGATGCCGTATACCATACACATGATGCGGAACGCCTTTTTAAAGAAGTCTTTTATTGCATCTTTTTCAGCATCTGTATAGTCTTTTGAAAGGACTTTTTTCTTGGCACTTTCAAGTACCTCAGGATCATCTACTTTATGTCCTTCAACATCCAGGCGAAGGCTGGCATATTCCTGGTCAGTAAGGTGGAAGTCGGAACCGAGATTCATATATGTACGGGGAAGAGCAAGATTGGCAAGGATAACTTTTGCGTCTGTGCGAGGGTACTTACCGAAACGGGTTTTATAGTATTCGGCAAGACCTCTTGCCTGATTTTTGCTTCCCGGCAGGACATTCATGAAGTCACGATCAAGCAGGCAGATGTTGTCCGGTGTTTTCTCCGGATTGAGTACGCAGTAGCGTTCCTTAAGGTCATTCGGGTCATTTGTATAGCCGGGAAGAGTACGGTGACCTTCCTGAGCTACACGCATGGCTTCTTTTAATAAGAATACTTTCTTTATGTTTGCCATATTTTTTTCCTCCTTTTCTATATGGCTGCTTGAACTTTATGCCTTCATACAGGGTAAGAAGTGATGAGTTGAGACACCGAATCACATGTAAGCTATATGAAAGCTAAAGCTCGATAATTGTTTGTTCTTAATTTGATCTTTTGCCTTTTAGCCCATAACGATTTTGAGCTTGCCGCTGTTGATCTCTTCCATCAGTAACTCGAAAGCCATGGCGTTGTACGCCTGAACCATCCCCTTTTTTACATGATGTTCCTCCAGAAACGTATGCCATTTCTTCCAGGTATCAGAGGAGATTGTTATGGACGGGTGTTGAGTGTCAAGACTCATGTCATAAGAGAGAATACGAATATCTGATTCTTTAACAGATGCTTTCTTTGATGCTTTCTGAGCATCACTAATAGCATCTTTGTCAGCCGCTTCAATGAGGCGGAATACTTCGTCTTTTGTGCAGGGGCGGGGGACGATAAGGCCAGTCAGATAGAACCTGTGATATTCTGTCTTCAGGAAATATTTGGCCTGATCCAGATCGAATGTGGCTTCGGGATTCTGGACAGCAAATTTTCCTTTTTCTGCTGAGTTTACCATCTCAATAAGTTCGTCCTCCGAGTACTTACGGATGTTCGTCTTCATAAGATCGGTTTTAGTGCTTTTGGCGGAGGAGTTATCCTCCATGGTTGTAACTGTCTTTGTTTTGTTTTTATCAGTCATAATTATTTACCCCCTTAATCTAAGCTAACGGCATTTTTGACAGAACCGTCTGTGAATAAACGTTTAGTAGGTGAAATGTAATGCTTGATGACAGTAGGAACAGTATCTCCTACATAATTAGCAATCTTTTCGACACGGAGACCTTCGTCGTACAGCTTTGTAGCGAAAGTACGACGGAGGACATGGGCGCCGCTGACTTCAGCAGTGAATCCGGCTTTTTTGTAAAGCTTATTGAGAACATAGTCATAGTTTGACGGATTCGAAGGACCGAAACAGCGGCTGATCATGATATAATCATCCTTTTCGGTTTTAGGCGAGATGCGCCGGAGAGTCTCCAGAACATTTATCGCCTTATCGCTGAGCACTATAGTACGACTGTGCAGATTCTTTACAGGGTTTTCCTGCGGGGTGTAAGATTTAGAAGTGTCATTGGAGCGATTTTTAGACACATTCCGGGTTTTTGTTATATCGAGAGTCTTTGTAACAGGAGAGTAATCTGACCATCTCAGTGCACAGAGCTCTCCTACTCTTATACCAGTGTACAAGAGAAAGAGAACAGAAAGTCCCAGGATGTCATTATATAAGGCCTGATTACCGTAAGCGTTCCAAACATAGTTTTCCAGGGTGCTGCACTGGGAGTCGGACAGTACTACGATGACACCATCTGAGCTATTACGCTCATCCAGCTTGTTAAGGCGTTTTTTGAGATCTTTGACCTTATCGGTACACGGGTTATAGGTAAGATACTGCCGACCTATTGCCCACTTGTACGCTGAGTTGATCACATCCAGAGCCTTTCTTATCGAGGATATGGATAGAGTTGTGCTGCTTATGAGCATCTCGATATGATCTTCGATGTCGTTGGAAGTCACGGAGCTGGCAGGGAGTTTTCCAATATCGTAAGGTTCGATCTGGTTCCTTATAGTAGATTCTCTCCGGTCGGCACCCTTCGGCTTGAGCATGTCCTTCCTGCTTAGATGATGCTCGAGATGGTCGTAGCAGAGCTCAGTAAGGCTCTTTTTGCTGATATTTCCGGCATTCGGAGCAGCGTTTTCAACCTCATAGATCTTTTTGCGCATTATTTTTCTGCAGTCATTTTCTGATGTTCCGGTGGCGGTAAGGATCCGGGGGTTTCCATTACGGTTATACCCATGCTGCTGCTTTAACTGACATTTTCCGTTGGGGAGGGGTTTGATAGATCCCATCCCGTTTTTTCTTCGTGTGTGTTTTTCTTTCATTTGGATCACCTCCTATTTTTTTATAATTCGATTTCACGGCCGGCGCTGCGTTCCAGCCATTTCTCAAGCTCCGGAATATACACAAAATATGAATTCCCGAGCTTTGTGGACGGAAAAGTTTTTGATCTCATGAGAGCATAAGCCTGATCCCTGCCTATACTGAGGTACTCCATGAGACCGGGTACTTTAAGGATGCGTTTCTCGTTTGTGTTGTTTTCGTGCTCTGATCCTGATACCATATGGGTGTCCTCCTTGAAATTTTTGGAGCAGCGTGGTATAATATTTATGTGGTAGATAGATTTCAGACATTCAAATACTCTGTCCGATATATAAATCTCATCTACAGGAATATCTGCTCAGTAATATATGAAAAATAATATTTTTCTGAAGTTTTCCCGGTATGAATAGATAGAGTTGGATAAGATTTGGTTTTTTATTGGAATAATGCTTTGATTTTTACAAATTAGTATATAAATTAGTATATAAATGAAGTATACGATGTATAAGCCTTGATAAATAAGGGGTTCCAAACGGTAAGGCAACGGACTCTGACTCCGTCATTTCAAGGTTCGAATCCTTGTAGCGCTGCGAAGGAAAAGCCCCTAATGAGAGATCATCAGGGGTATTTTTTCGCTTAAATTCAAGGGTTTCAGGGGCTTTCAGTAAGGAAAAGGAACTGGGCAATTGTGAAAAACTCAAAA
>JAILES010000132.1 GCA_024687205.1 Lachnospiraceae bacterium | reverse complement strand
GTTTGGGCCGTGTCTCAGTCCCAATGTGGCCGTTCACCCTCTCAGGCCGGCTACTGATCGTCGCTTTGGTAGGCCGTTACCCTGCCAACTGGCTAATCAGACGCGGGATCATCCCGTACCACCGGAGTTTTTCACACTGTGCCATGCGGCACCGTGCGCTTATGCGGTATTAGCACCTATTTCTAAGTGTTATCCCCCGGTACGGGGCAGATTCCCCACGCGTTACTCACCCGTCCGCCACTAAGTCATCTCTTCACTTCAGACGAATCCTCAGTTCCAAGAGCTTCGTTCGACTTGCATGTGTTAAGCACGCCGCCAGCGTTCATCCTGAGCCAGGATCAAACTCTCTAAAAAAGTTTGTATTCCCAGCCAGTTCTAAACTGGCTAAAAATCCGTTTACTGTTGGTTTGTTTAAACCGTTCTGAATTATTCTTCATTAGAATTCTTCAGGGATTGCATTGTTGTATAATTATCAAGGTTCTGCGCCGCTCGCTCACAAGCGGCTTATATAAACTACCACTTTTAAGGGATGCTGTCAATAACTTTTTTAAAATTTTTCAAAAAAGTTTTCAGCTAAAATACTGGGTTTACGGTATTTTCATCTTATGTAAATACTACCCTTAATTTCAAAAGGTTCTGCCCGTGCCTCCGGCCGGTGCAGAACCTTTAATACTTTATAGATTTAATTCAGAAGCTCAGATGTTGAAGTTGCCTTTTCTTGTCTTATTGAATACGTAGTAAACAACTTCCTCTTCAGGCTTTACGTAAAGCTCCATCTCCTTGAGATCCTTGCGGCCTCTCTTAAGCTTCTTGCCCCATACAGAATAAGCAGCTTCGATGATCGCTTCTTTTTCATATGATCTGCCTGCGTACTCAACAAATACCTCTGCCTTCAGTCCGTCTTTTTCAACTTTCTTCTCAACGGCTTTTTTCTCCTCCGCTTTTTTTACGGGAGCTTTCTTCTCTGCGGGCTTTTTCTCAACAGGCTTCTTTACCGCAGCCTTCTTATCAACTACTTTCTTCTCAGGCGCCTTCTTTTCGGCTGCCTTCTTTGCCGGAGCTTTCTTTGCTTCAGCCTTTACCGTAACAGCTTTCTTGGGCGCTTCTGCCTTCTTCGGTGCAACCGCTTTTTTCGTGTTTTCTTCTTTCTTCACGGCCTTGGTTTCCTTTTTCACTTCTTTTTTGACTTCTTTCTTTACTTCCTTTTTAGCATCTTTCTTAGCTGTCTTCTTTACTTCCATATCCTTCTCTTCTTCCTTTGCCAATAACTGTTCTTTTAGAAGAACTCTCGTCTGTTCCTTGGATAATCCGTCATTTTTCGCAGCCTGAGCCTTTTTGGAAGACTTCTTTGCAGCGTGAGCGCTTTTCTCTTCTTCTTTCTTTTCTTCAGCCGCTATCTCCTCGGGTGCTTTTGTAAGGAACGCAGCTGCTAAGGGTTTGATAATAGCTTTATCATTTTTCTTTGATGCCATTGATCCTGTCCTCTCAATCTTTCAATTGGTATATGGAAATTATTTTCATGGTATCACAACAGTATAAAAAAGTCAAAATACAAGTTCAGCTTTCAAGGTATTTCATCATTGCCTCATAACTCTGTGCAGCATCATGATATCCCTGAAGATAAAGTACCTTTAATTTCCTCGCATCCTTTTCGATACGTTCGATCTTTATTATCGGTTCCGGCCTCAGTACAAACAGCCTGCCTGCTTTCTCTTCCTGCTCTATGAAATCCAGTGTTGAATTATATTTTATATGTCTGCATTTCATAGCCCTGACAATACGGGGATATTTCCTGTATACCTTCCTCATCATCATTTCGCTGGCTTTGGATATTGGCTTCTTTCTGTAGCCTGCAGGTCTGGTGAGTATCACTACATTTTTACTGTTCCCCGTTTTTATAGATCTCTTAACCGGGATCGAGTCGGCGATCCCTCCGTCCAGATAGATCCTGCCTTCATATTCCACATTACGTGAGAGGAGCGGCAGCGAAGCCGAGGCCTGTACTGCCGTGATATCATGATGCAGGTCATGCAGTTTTAAATACTCTGCACGTCCTGTCTCCAGATTGGTAGCCACCGCAAAACACTTCCCGGGATAATTCATGGCCTCATCGTAATCGTAAGGATCCAGTACATTCGGTATTTTGTCATAACACATCTTCACACCGAACAGATCTCCGGTCCGCAGAAAAGTATATGCACTGCAGTATTCTCTTTCTTTCAGATACTTCGTGCTTATATTGAAAGCTCTTCCTTTTTGTTTTGACATATAACTTGTCAGATGGCAGGCGCCGGCACTCACTCCGTAACATGCCGAAAATTCAAGGTTCTTTTCCAGAAAGAAATCCAGTACACCTGCGGTATACAGTCCGCGCATCCCACCGCCTTCAAGTATCAGACCTGCATCTATCATATCATTCCTCCGATCACAAAATACGCAAGAACAACTGCTCCCAGTACTATACGGTAGAATCCGAAAGGTTTAAATCCTTTGTTCTTGCTGATATATATTGTCAGGAACTGCACGGTAAATACGGATACGATAAAAGCCGTAAAGAAGCTTACACCGAGTATAGCCGCCTCGCTGCCGTTCATCGTCATCCCGTCTTTCATATACTTTATAAACTTGATAAGACTTGCCCCGAACATCGTCGGTATGGCAAGAAAGAAGGTAAACTGTGTGGCTACACTTCTGGAGAGTCCAAGCATGATACCGACAAGTATGGTAGCACCGGATCTGCTGGTGCCCGGCAACGCTGCAGCAACAAGCTGTGAGATCCCTATTATAAGAGCTATCTGCCAGGTCAGTTCCGGTATGGTTTTTATCTTCGGTCTTTTATCCTCGTTCTTTTTTTCAATGATGATAAACAGAAGACCTACAAGTATGAGCATCACCGCGACTATGTATGCCTTATATGGCTTGGTTATCTCTTCCACCATATCATCAAGCAGAAAACCGTAAAGCAGACCCGGTACGCATGCCAGTGCTATCTTCAGCCACATGAATATGGTTTTCTTTTTTGCAATGACCTGACCAAAAAGCTTCCAGCTGTCTTCGCTTCCTTTTTTTGCGGCTTTTTTTTCACTCTCTTTTTTCGCGATCCCGAAAGGCCATATCACTTTCCAGCTTAAAAGCACCACTGCAAGTATCGCACCCAGCTGTATCACCACGTCGTACATTTCCATGAACGCCGCTTCCCTTTCAGGTTCAAGATTGAATTTGACCCATTCGTTTAAAAGTATCAGATGTCCTGTGGAACTGACGGGGATCCATTCGGTGATCCCTTCAACTATGCCGAAAAGTATAGCTTTTAATATCTCTATCAACGGTATGTCTCCTCTACAAATCTTCTGAGCACGGGTATGCTGCGCTCAACCTTTTCAGTTTCAATGCAATATGCCATGCGGAAATACCCCTTTACCCCGAAGCTGTCGGAAGGAACCATTATCAGATCATACTTCTTTGCCTTTTCGCAGAATGCATTTGCATCATCTTCAAGTGCCCTGGGGAAGATGTAAAACGTTCCCGAAGGTCTTACCACCTCAAAACCGAGAGCCTTCAGTTCATCATAAAGTATGTTCATGTTTTTCTCATAAACTTTCAGATCACTGGTCATATCTATGCATCTTCCCACAGCCTGCTGTATCACTGAAGAAGGACAGTTGTGTCCGGTTCCTCTTGA
The DNA here is from genome assembly GCA_024687205.1 of Lachnospiraceae bacterium. Classification (GTDB taxonomy): domain Bacteria; phylum Bacillota; class Clostridia; order Lachnospirales; family Lachnospiraceae; genus NK4A136. Next base: position 13,546 of record JAILES010000132.1, on the reverse strand, counting down.
TATCTGCACACACATAGGCACTATCATATCCGCATCCTTTGCCTTCGGATTGACAGCAAGATAACCGATACGTTCACCGGGTATCGAAAGTGATTTCGAGAACGAATAGCATGAGAGTGTATTATCATAGAAAGCGGAAACATACGGTGTTTCAGCATTATCAAATACTATCTCCCTGTAGGGTTCATCCGATATTATAAAGATCTCGTGACCGTACTCATCCTGCTTTGCAAGTAAGACAGCTGCCAGTTTTTTCAGTGTTTCTGCAGAGTACGCCGCACCGGTGGGGTTGTTCGGAGTGTTGATCAGAACAGCCTGCACTTTCGGATTCATCATTTTTTCAAACTCTTCAAAATTGATCTGAAAATCCTCAGTCTGTGCGGGCACGGTTCTGAGAATCGCACCGGTTTCATTTATATAAGGATAATACTCGGGAAAATGCGGTGCGAAAGTAAGCACTTCATCACCGGGTGCTGCAACGCATCTCACTGCATGTGCTATAGCTGATGCAGCAGCGGAAGTCATGAATATATGCTTCTGCTCATAAGGAAGTCCGAACCTTCTTTTTAAAGAATCCGCAACGATGCTCCTCACCTCGGGATTGCCGGGGTTGGGACTGTAGCCGTGAGCTTCCGCAGAAGATTTAGTCTTAAGTATATCTATGATCGCATCATTAAATGCATCAGGCACGGGTACCGAAGGATTGCCGAGCGTATAGTCAAACACGTTTTCATATCCTATCTCTTTTCCCCTTTCGGTAGCATATACCGAAAGAGCCCTTATTACCGATGCACTGTTGCACATATCTTTATAATGCTGTGATAACATCTTACTTCCTCCTCACTGTCTTTCTTTTTACCTTGTGCCGATATCTTCTTTTGCCTTTACACTTATCTGCTGCTGGTTCATTATCAGCATCTGCAGACGGTTTTCTATATTAGCAAAGCTTACATCCGGATCATAATCCAGCGGCAGCAATTCTATATCGGGATACATTTCTTTCAGCTTCTTGCACACGCCTCGTCCTATCACATGATTGGGAAGGCAGCCGAAGGGCTGAAGTATTACAAAGTTTCTGCAGCCGTGGCTCGCGTAATGCATGATCTCCGCAGGTATCAGTATACCTTCACCGGTATCAAAAGTATGATGTATCACATCATCACTGACTTTGCCCAGATCTTCCATCAGCACTGCCTTATCATGAAGCTTAACATTTCTGGCGATACGGTCTATCGCTTTGTGCGCATAGGTAAAGAAAATATTGGCTATCTTTGACCAGAACTTTGTAGCCTTATCTCTCTTTACCCCGAACTCTTCTATCTGTTTATGCTGGCAGAAATATGACTTCTGGATAACGTCGGTCATCTTTGCTTCTATTATTTCAAAGCCGTTGTCTTCCAGATACTTTTCTATATCATGGTTTGCACCGGGATGGAAGTTCAACAGGTATTCTCCGACGATCAGCACCGTAGGCTTCTTGACACTGTCATCATATTTTACTTCGGTAAGACACTTGAGCGCCTTCTTGAAACCGTTGATAGCACCGATGATACCGGATTTCTCAAGTCCCTTTACAAGCAGATCCATACCTTTTTCAAAAGCCGCATCCGCACTGCCTTTTATAAGTTCATAAGGTCTGATCTTTCTCAGTACTTCTTCCAGTGTATCGATTATAGGCAGACACATGGATACGCGGAGCAGCGATCTGGCATTCATCTTGAATCCGGGATGCATGTCATGAAGATCCACATCATCATTGGTAACAATGGCAACATGCGCAAAGCCTGCATCGTCAAGAGCCTTTCTGAGTATCGTCGCATAATGCGGCAGACGGCAGCATCCGAGATACTTGGCCATAGCAACGGATACGTCGTTGCTGTCATATTTCCCGCTCATCAGCTCGGCAAGTATCTCGCCGATAACTATCTGAGCCGGAAAACAGATGTCGTTATGCGTATATCTCTTACCAAGACGTATTGCTTCTTCCCTTCCGACATTAAGCGGAACGGTTCTGAGCTTCTGTCCCTTAAATGCAGCACTCATTATCTGGCAGAAAGCATGCGAGGAATTCGGAACAAGTACGATCTTCTCCTTCACTTCTTTCTTTGTAAACTTCACGGGATAAGGATCGGGGAGTTCTTTTACATCCCTCTTCAGCTTCATGCTCCGTTTTCTCTGTATCGTCTCTATAAAGGAACGTACCCTTATACGCAGAGGTCCCTGTGCATCGGACTCGTCCACCTTAAGTATCAGAGGAGCTTTATTGCTTATCTCCTTCATCATACGCACTATCTCGTCGGACAGCACCGCATCATGTCCGCAGCCGAAACTTACTATCTGTATGTATTCCAGATGTTCGTTCTTGGCAGCCAGTATGGATGAACCGAGCATACGTGCATGGAAATTATTGACTATGTCTATCCTGGAATTTCTGAGTTCCACTTCCGGAAGATCGGGAAGCGAATCTGCAGTGACCACCGGAACACCCATGGATACCAGCAGTTCCGGAAGCTCATGATTGATCAGCGGATCATTATGATAAGGACGACCTGCAAGAACAACGGCAAAGCTGTCCTTAGCCGTCACCTCATCCAGAACCCTCTTTCCGTTTTCTTTTAATTCACGATCGTAGTCTCTCTGTATCTGCGCGGACTGACGTACTGCTTTTATCGTCGTATCCCTGTCTATGTCATAAGTCTCATACATATAATCCGCAAGCTGCTTCTCACGGTCTTCTTCCGAATACCAGTAGAAATACGGTGAATCAAAGGGAACACCGTACTTTGTAAACGGATTATCGGAATTCTTGATCACTATGGGATAGCCTTTGACCAGAGCACATCTTGAGAAACTGGTCTCTTCCTTATTCTCGGAAGGCATTACTACTATCTCAGGCATGAATATACGGTCAACTCCGGACTTCACCAGTTCACGTATATGTCCGTGTACCAGCTTTGCAGGGAAACACTCGGTATCGGAAGGTACCGCATGTATACCGTTCTCATATATCTTACGGTTGCTTTCCGGCGTAGTCGTAAAACCAAAGCCAAGGGATCTGAAGAAGGATTTCCAGAACGGCATACCCTCCCAGAAGTTGAGTACTCTCGGTATTCCTATGTTGATGCCTCTGTCTTCACAGAAGGTCTCAAAAGGATAGTCCTTCATCTGAAGTTTTTTCCTGATCTCATAAAGATTTGCAGGTTTATCCTTTTTCTCGTTTAATTCTTTTATCTTCTTTATCGTATCTTTATCCTTGGGATCTCCGATCACTTCACCCTTCTCGCAGCGGTTGTTGGTAACCCAGGAATCTCCCGTGGAGAAAGTAAGTATCGCCCTGTTACAATGGTTGGTGCAGTAAGGGCAGGGAGAATTGGCCTGCTGTGTATAAGTGAAAGCCTCAAGTTCTTCATACGAGATGAAACTCTTTTCAAATCCCGGTTCCTGAGTTCTTTCTTTAGCTCTCAGAGCCGAACCTATGGCTCCCATCAGGCCCGCATAGGGCGCTCTTATGACTTCACATCCCACATACTGCTCCATGGCACGCAGTACCGCATCATTCTGGAAAGTTCCGCCCTGTACCACTATCTTCTTCCCGAGGGAATCGATATTGGGTACACGTATGACTTTTGTAAATACGTTTTCTATGATGGATCTGCAAAGACCGGCCATTATGTCGTTCGGCTGTTTACCGTTTCTCTGCTCGGTGATTATCGAGCTGTTCATGAATACGGTACATCTGCTGCCAAGCTTTGCCGGATTCTCCGAAGCAAAGGCACGTTCAGCTATTTCCTTAGTTTCTATCTGCAGCGTACGTGCAAAATTCTCAAGGAAGGATCCGCAGCCCGAAGAGCAGGCTTCATTGACCACTATGTTGGTGATGATACCGCCTTCAAGCCAGATGGCCTTCATGTCCTGTCCGCCTATATCAAGTATAAAGCTGGGATCATCAACGTACTTTGCCGATGCAAGTGAATGTGCCACCGTCTCGACCACGTGCGTCTCCGTACGAAAAGCCTTGTTGAACAGAAACTCACCGTAACCTGTAGATGCTGCAGCAAGTATGTTCAAAGTTGCTCCTGCATCTTTATATTTTTTATACATGCCAAGAAGCGCTTTTTTAGCCACGTCAAGAGGATTGCCTCCGTTTGACGAATACCAGGAGTCAATGATCTCCTCCTTTTCATTCATCAGAACGAGTTTGGTCGTTGTCGATCCCGAATCTATTCCGAGATATGCATTTACCGTCTCGCCCTCATGAGGCTTATAATCCGGAGCTTCCTTCTTGGGATGGCGTTTTTTGAAATCTTCAAACTCTTCCTTCGTTTCAAAATACAGCTGTCCCACTTCGGTCTCAGCTTCGTCAACACCGCTTAAGGAAGATACCATTTCTATCAATTCTTCAACGGAATACTCTTTCGCTTCCACATGAAGTTCTTCTATACTTAATGCCGCACCGTAAGCAACCATCATCTCCGGATGCGTGGGTACGATCACATCCTTATCATCCAGCTCCAGTCTTTCCTTAAATACTTCACAAAGCCTGGGATGGAAAGTAAGCGGTCCGCCTTCAAAAGCTACAGGCGGCTTGATATCCAAGCCCTGTGAAAGACCTCCTATGGTCTGCTTGGCTATTGCGTGATAGCTCGATAAGGCTATATCGCTTTTCTTTACACCCTGGTTTAAAAGTGCCTGTATATCCGTCTTGGCAAACACACCGCAGCGTCCGGAGATATCGTAAACGCTCTCTCCCTCATCTGCCATCTTTCTCATCTCGGGAGCATCAACACCGAGCACCGTTGCCACTTCATCTATAAAAGCTCCGGTACCTCCTGCGCAGCTTCCGTTCATACGCATATCAAAAACCTGGGACTCACCCTTATCATCTTCCCTGAAGAAGATGATCTTGGCATCCTGTCCTCCGAGTTCTATCGCAGTTCCTATCTTATGGTATTCTTTTCTGAGAGCCAGGGAATTGGCAACTACTTCCTGGGTAAAAGGAAGAGCCAGTCTGTCGGCAATGATCCTTGCTCCCGATCCCGTAAGACATATCTTTACTTTACTGCCTTTAAGTTCTTCCTTTACACAGTCCAAAAGACCTGTTATCGAATCTCTCTGTTTTGCAAAATGTCTTATGTATTTATAAAATGACAGTTCTCCGTCCTTCAAAAGCGCGATCTTGGTGGTCGTGGAGCCCACATCAATACCTATCCTGTAAACTGCTTCTTCCATAATAATACTGTTATCCTCCGAACAAAACACCTACAAATTACGATATTATCAAAAATCTGTCAGTATTGTCAAGAAAGGCTAGAAAAGCGGGGAAAGTATGTAAAGTGCATTCTGTATGATCCTTTGCCCGACAGGTCTCTTCTTCCATTTATCGTAAGTTATCTCCTCAGATCTCTCCAGAGTCTTCAATATGTTCTGCTTTATATCACCGACAATATGGCTGTCTGCGACGAACACTCCGTTCTCATGATGTATGTACATGCTCCGGTAGTCCAGATTGATGGTACCGCAGATCGCACATTCATCATCACTGACTGCATCTTTTTCATGAATGAAACCCGGAACATATTCATAGATCTTCACACCGTTCTTCAAAAGCCTTCCGTAGTTTTTGACCGTTACCATGTATACCGCCCACTTATCGTATATCCTCGGGGTTATTATCCTTACATCAACACCGCTCATGGCTGCACTTATCAGATCACCGGCCATTCTTTCATCCAGGATAAGGTAGGGTGTGGTTATATAAACATAATCCCGCGCCTTGTTGATCATTCTGGAATATACACCTTCTACCGGGTTATGCGGTGCTCTGTGGGGACCGCCTGCAAAAGGCTGTACATAACCTTCGTCCCTGCCGTCCCATTCAGGTTCGATGTCCTGTCCGGAGCAATCCTCTTTTACCACCTGCTCCCACATGGTCAGAAAAGTAGCCGAAAGAGACATCACCGCTCTTCCTTCAAGACGTATCGCGGTATCCAGCCAGTGTCCGAAACGTACTATCTTATTAAGATATTCATCAGCGATGTTTATGCCGCCCGTGTATCCTATCGTTGAGTCAATGATACATATCTTCTGATGATTCCTGTAGTTAAAGGAAAGGGAAGTTATCCTTTTTCCTATCGGTTCATATGATCCCACTTTTATATTGTTGCTTCCGAGATTCTTTTTCATCTCTATCGGATCCATGTAGAGACTTCCGAAATCATCGATCAGTACCCTTACATCCACTCCCTCGGCCGCTTTCTGTATCAGTATCTCTTCTATCTCTTTCCACCACTCTCCGTTATAGATGATGAAGTATTCCATGAAAATGCTCTTTTTTGCTCTCCTGAGATCCTCAAGGAAATCCGCTTCCAGTTCATCACCGACCGGATAATACTTCATGGATGTATATTTATATACGGGAAAGCCATCTCTTGCCAGATATCTTGCTATCTGTATCTTGTTAGGATGTACCGCTGAAAGTATTTCCAGTTCTTCCTCGTTTTCGGGAAGCTTGCCTTTCATCTCGTCTTCGCTTTCCCTGAGTTTTTCATTAACCGTGAAATTCTTTCTTGTACTCCCCCAGAAGAAATACAGTATAAATCCAAAACCCGGGAGAGCCACGATAATAGCTATCCAGAATTTCTGATTATATTCGTTATTACTTACCAGAGCAAAGACGATGAAAGAGGAAAGTATCTGGATTGCGAGGTAGATCTTAACAGAATACTCCCTGAGCCAGATGGTCAGTGCCATTATGAACATGACCTGAAAGAACAGGACCATTATCACTGTAAACGCTCTGAACAGACCGTGGTATCTCGCCCTGCGGCGGTCAAAAGTCTTATGATGTTTTTTTCTTTCTTTTGCTGGCATTATCAGACTATCCTGTTCCTCTCTTCTCCGGCAAGATATGCTTCTATATTCTTACAGGCTTCACTTACCACCTTCTGCCTGGCTTCCCTGGAAGCCCACGCCATATGCGGAGTAAGCAGGAGTCTTTCCTTGTTTTTCACATGCATGAGCGGATCATCGGCAGCTATGGGTTCCTTCTCCATCACATCAACACCTGCTGCAGCTATCATTCCTTCATCAAGTGCATTTGCAAGGCTCGCGCTGTCGACTACAGCACCTCTTGCCACATTGATCAGTATCGCAGAGGGTTTCATCAGACTTAAGGTCTTCTCATTTACCAGATGTCTCGTCCTGTCATTCAGCGGACAGTGAAGCGAGATGATATCGCACTGTGAGAAAAAAGCCTCCTTGTCAAGAAACTTATATCCTATCACATTGTTTACTCCCGAAGTTGAATAACATACTACCTCGGCACCGAAAGCTCTTGCCACGAGCGCAACTTTCTTACCGATATTTCCCATGCCCGCAACACCCCAGGTAAGAGAAGATAACTGTGAAAATTCTTTTCCGAAATATGTGAAGATACCCGATGCACTGTAGCCTCCGCTTTTTACAAAGTTGTCATACCAGGGCAGGCTTTCCATCAGCGAAAGTGCCATCGCAAAGGTATGCTGCACAACCGAATCCGTCGAATAATTGCTGACATTGCATACCGCGATATTTCTGGATCTGCAGTATTCGATATCTATATTGTCATAACCGGTCGCAAACTCTTCTATGAGCTTTACGTTTGCCGCATCCTTCAGGGTATTTTCATTAAGCGGCATTTTGTTGGCGACGATTATATCAGCATCTTTTACTCTCTCTGCCACGGTCTCCGGCGTTGTATCGGTATATACCGCCACCTCACCGAACTGCTCCATAGCTGACACATCCACATCTGCTCCGACCGTGTTTCTTTCCAAAATGACTATCTTCATATACTCACCTTATTAATCTAAAAGGGGGCGGCTTTTGCCACCCCCTCCCTTTCTTATCCTAATCTCTTCAGCAGCGCTTCACGCTGTTCTTCGTATCCGGGCTTGCCAAGGAGTGCGAACATGTTCTTCTTGTAGCTCTCCACACCGGGCTGATTGAAAGGATTCACGCCGAGTATGTATCCGCTGACGCCGCAGGCGAACTCGAAGAAGTAGAACAGTTCACCGAGATAGAACTCGTTGACCTCGGGAACATTTATCATAAGGTTGGGAACCTGTCCGTCGGTGTGTGCAAGCACGGTTCCGTTCATTGCCGACTTGTTTACAAAATCAACAGTCTTTCCGCTTAAGTAATTAAGACCGTCAAGATCCACAGGCTCTTCTTCTATAGTAAGAGTCTCCTTGGAAGTCTCAACATTGATAACAGTCTCAAAGATATTTCTGGAACCGTCCTGGATAAACTGTCCCATAGAATGCAGGTCCGTTGTAAGATCTACGCTTGCTGGGAAGATACCTCTCTGATCCTTGCCCTCGCTCTCTCCGTAAAGCTGCTTCCACCACTCGGAAACAAAGTGAAGAGCGGGCTCATAGTTTGCAAGTATCTCTATGCATTTGCCTTTTCTTAAAAGTATGTTACGTACTGCAGCATACTTAAGAGCATCATTATTATCAAAATCATTCTCAAGAGCTTTCTTTCTTCCGGAAGCTGCGCCCTCCATCAGCTTATCGATATCTGCGCCTGATACTGCGATGGGAAGCAGACCTACCGCGGTAAGTACCGAGAATCTTCCTCCTACATCATCCGGAACAACGAAGCTTTCATAACCTTCTTCGGTTGCAAGGTTCTTGAGTGATCCCCTTGCCTTATCTGTCGTTGCATAAATACGCTTTGCTGCCTCAGCCTTACCGTACTTTGCTTCCAGTTTCTTCTTAAGGATACGGAAAGCAATGGCAGGCTCTGTAGTAGTTCCCGACTTGGAGATCATATTGATAGAGAAATCCCTGTCACCTATCACTTCCACGAGATGTGTAAGATATGTTGAACTTATTGAGTTACCGCAGAAATAGATCTCCGGTGTCTTTCTCTGCTCCTTGGGAAGTACATTGTAGAAGCTGTGACGCAGGAATTCTATCGCTGCTCTTGCTCCTAAGTATGAACCGCCGATACCGATAACTACCAGAACATCACTGTCTGATTTTATCTTCTCTGCTGCCTTCTTTATTCTTGCAAACTCTTCCTTATCATAATCAACGGGAAGATCTATCCATCCCAGGAAATCATTTCCGGGTCCCTTCTTTGAAACGAGAAGCTCGCTTGCATCAACTGCAAGTTTCTTCATCTGCTCTACTTCATGATCAGCTATAAAACATCCTGCTTTTGAAAGATCAAAACTAACCTGTGCCATCTTAACTGCTCCTTTTCTTTATTGTTGCGGCATCCTGCCGATTTCAAAGTTTATCACTAACTCCTTCATATGTAAAGCACCACGAAGGCTCTATACGGAATTCAATTTCCTTACGGGTAGCCGGATGGATGAACTTTAGTCTGTATGCGCACAGCCTTATATCCTTTATGCCCTGTTCCTCCGAATATTCCACAGCCTCAGCTGAAGCATATTTCCTGTCTCCGAGTATAGGAGCTCCGGCATTTGACAGCTGCAGTCTTATCTGGTGATATCTGCCTGTATCAAGCTTTATCTTTATTAATGAAGTCTTATCTTTTTCGGCGAGAACTTCATAATCCAGTCTCGCTTCTTTTGCTCCCTCGGCAGCTTTATCAGTGATCACGGAACGATTACTGCTGCCGTCTTTTTTCATATGATCTGTCAGTCTGCCTCTGTCTTTAAGAACATGACCGTACACTTCCGCGAGATATATCTTGTTCATGCCCCCGCCTGATACCGCTTTGCTTAAAAATCCGGCAGTTGCTTTATCCTTCGCAAATACCACGAGACCTTCCACCGGCTGATCCAGGCGGTGTATCATATACAGTTCACTGCCTTTCAGATAGCGTCTGAGCTCTCCCATCATATCTTTTTGTGAAAGCGAGGCGCTCTCCACTGCTATGCCGGGATACTTATGACAGACCAGTATATGTTCATCTTCATGGATTATCTCTATACGTCCGTCCATTTATTCCTTATCCTGCAGGTCTTTAAAACAGTAGCCTTCGCCCCAGCCGGTTTCGATTATCCTCGGGTGCTTAGGATTTTCCTCAATCTTTTCCCGGAGTTTTCTCACATGGACCACTACAGTAGCCTTGCTCCCGTTATAATCGTCTCCCCAGATCTCTCGATACAGCACCTTTCCGTCGATCATCATTTCCGCGTGGAGCATCAGATATTTAAGCAGCTCATACTCCTTATTGGTAAGCCGGCATTTTTCACCCCTTACCTCAACATTCCGCGTATTCATATCCAGCTTAACGCCGGATATACTGATGATATCCCTGCCGATCCTGTGTTCCGTAAGTCTCCTGTACTGTGCCAGCCCGGCTTCCGCTCTTGCAGTAAATTCACCCATTCTGAGGGGCACAGCCATACAGTCGTCGGCGCCTGCCTTAAAGCACTTTATCATTACCGCCTCACTGTTATCCGGAAGTACCACCATTAACGGGATATTCGTCCGCTGCCTGCATTTGGCAACCATCATATCATTATCGCATTCAAAAATGACCAGGGAGAACCTTTTTTCCTTAAGCATTGCCAGCCCCGTGTTCTCATCAGTCTCGATGGTCACGTCATGGTCATGCATTTCAAGATAATCCCTGATCATTTCGTTATTGCTGTCGTTTTTTCCTATGATAAGTATCTCGCTCATGCGGATATTATATCATATTTTATCCGATAGCGATGGTTTTCTTTTCCTCTATCTGAGGCTTTTTCTCCTCTGAAGGGAATTCAATGCTCAGTACGCCGTTCTCAAAGCTTGCTTTGATATCTTCCTCGCTAAGATGCTTGCCTACAAAGTAATTTCTTCTGCACTCGCCCGAATGGCGCTCCCTGTAGATCACATTGCCTTCTTCATCCTTCTTCTCATCTGTGGTATCGCTGCCTGCGCTGATGGTAAGATATCCGTCGTGAAGTTCTGCCTTGATATCCTCCTTCTTATAGCCTGGCATATCCACCTTCATGAAATAGGTGCCGTCTTTTTCCACTATATCGGTCCTCATGGGATTTGCCATACGGTTAAAAGCGCTTACCGGTTTCCCGAACATATCATCGAGAAAACTGTTCATAAATCTGTCTTCAAAAATACTCGGTGCATACATAAGTCATTCCTCCTTTATCTTCCGGTGCGTCTGCAGGACCCTGTGTCCTGTCCGCTCCCGCTATGTTTTCTTAAGAACTGACGTAAGTATATCACCGTTGTTAGCACTCGTCAAGGGTGAGTGCTAACAATTTCTGTGAACTTTTTGTGTTTATTATATGCTTTTTTCCTGTACGCCGCGAAGCAGCCTGTAAGTATCCCTGTAATTGTCTTCACGGCCCCTGGTGAGCAGGTACTGCACGTCCTCAAATACTTCTTTCCGCTCAAGCAGTGCCGGAAGCCATGCTGCATATCGAGTTCCCGCGCCTTCCTTAAGCTCATCGATGTAATTCTGAAGGGTCTTGCCCTTGTTGTAACTACGTCCTACCACATCAGTTGCGGCATCCATACAGTCCGCGCAGAGTGCCAGATCAAGGATAATCTTGTACGGACTTTCTACAGTCTTAAAATCTTCGGGGTATCCGCCCTTATCGTTGTGCCATTTGTGGTGACCGCGGGCCACATCCGCAAAGGTCCTTGTGCCCTGATGGGCTGCCAGCAGCTCGGCCCCCATCACCGGGTGCGCACGTATGATATTGAACTCCAGATCAAGGAGCTTCCTTCCGTATACGAAGATGGTATCGATGATCTTGATCTTTCCGAAATCATGACAGAGTGTCGCATGATAAGTATAATGAAGAATTTCGTCTTTTTTTGCGAGCACGTCATTGATAGTCTCGCAGCCGGGAAAACCTATGAAGCGCTCAGGCTCCGTCCGCAGCAGATGATAACACAGACACTCTGATATCTGTCCTTCCATGTGCGAATGCACATAGGTAGGCGGATGGATCGCTGCTATGCACTGCATCACGAAATCCTCGAAATCTATGCCGCTGGGAACATCTATGAAACGGTCTATGATCTGTGAATAATACTCCAACACGAACGACAGAGTTCCTGTATTCGGTGCCCTAAAAAGATATGCGACCAGATCCTGATATAGTCCGCGCAGCATATGCATATCGCATGAACTCATATTTTCCTTGTCTACAAGGCACATAAGCTCCAGCGGTATCAGCACATTGAAGGCGGTCCCGGCGAAGCCGAAATCATGATCATCCCTGGCCTCATACATATCTGTAAGGACCTTCCTGTATTCTTCTTTATCTGTGTTTCCCGCAAGGAAATGCGCACGGGCGTAATAAAGCGGACACACCTGATAACTGGGGATTTCCTTAAAGTATTCCGGATTGCTCTTAAGAAGTTCCTCCATTTCATGACTTCGCTTTTCTATCTTCTCAAGCTGATCAATGCTGAAACACTTGGCATTATTTACCTCCGCACTCTGAAGATAGTATTCAAGACAGCGGAATCTGTGATAATTCCAGTCAAAATCGGGAACCGCTTCATGATAGAACTCATCATCAGCGACTTCCATCGTCTTATCAAGCATCTCCAGATTCAGGCGGTTCATCTCATCATCAGCCTTGCACGAATCGAAAAAGCATGCCGTAAAACGTGCATTGACAAGTACCATTTCCCGCATTTCCGGATCCGTTATACCAAGGAAGGTATCTTTATCCAGCATACGCATGAACTCTTCTCCGAGAGCCATGCCTTTATCAAAATATACTTTTGAAAAAGCCGGCTGCGTGGAAATACGGTCAGTCATATTCATCATCGAATAACAGGTGACCATTTCCGCATCCATACGTTTTATGCGTTCATTGATATCGTTCTTTCTCTCGGCATCCGCAAGCAGCCTCCCTGTTATAAGTGAAGCTATAGGCAGATCGAGATTCTCAAAATCATCGTTCACGGATGCAATATTCAGTAACATTTCCGAAAGCTCGTTGAGATCTTCCGCAACAGCCTTATCCAGTTCATCATCTGATTCAAGGAGCGGATACAGAAGCTCGTCAAGCATCCTGCGGTTCACCGCAGCCAGCTCCCCTATTTTTCTGAAATTCCCCTGCAGTCTTTCGGAATAGTTGTCAGCTGTATCTTCCTTCGTTATCGACGGTGAAGAAAGCCTCCTTATATCAAAGGCACGCTGTGCATATTCCTGAAAAATGACTCTCATTTCATCACTGTTCATCCATGAGTCCCTCATCCTCAGCTATCACTATATTCTTGCCATGCTGCTTACCGTAATACATACGGCCGTCACCATATTGCTGTTATGAACAAGAAAGTGCAGAGTCTTATCAATAACGCTTTTTTCCTTCATTTTATAATGCCCCTCTTAGTGTGGATAAACGCCTTATGATATATCTGACATTTACATTATAACTAAGAGGGGCCTTTTCTGCAAGCTTACCACTGTGATGTGATGGCGTAAAGGTATCGACAGTTGATGGAAATGAGATTGGCTCTTGGCCGGATGTTTCTGACCTGATTCGCCTTCCATCTTACATCCCTTTGTTTTTAACGTCAAATGCTGTTGATCTGTTCCCGTATCGCCATTGTCT
>JAILES010000114.1 GCA_024687205.1 Lachnospiraceae bacterium | reverse complement strand
TTTGGGCTTCGCAATAAAGATCTGTGCATTTCAAAAGTGATACAGATTTCTTTTTTACCATCCTCGTTTCTCCTTTCATGATCTTTTATACTACCTTTCGACCGCATGCTGAAAGCAATTATTTCTATGCATTTCCTGTTTTCCATTGCCCTATTTTTTCTTCCGTGCTCTTTAAAGCAATGATTTTTCGCTTTATCTTGTTTTCCATTGCTTTATTTTGTCTTCCGCGCTCTTAAAAGCAATGATTTTTCGCTATTGTGTTCTTTTCATTGCCTCACCGCCTTTCTTCCGCTAATAAAAGCAATGATTTCAACGCATTTCCTGTTTTCCATTGCCCTCTTTCTTCTTCCGCGCTTTTTTAAGCAATGATTTTTCGCTATTGTGTTCTTTTCATTGCCTCACCGCCTTTCTTCCGCTAATAAAAGCAATTATTTCAGGTTTTATTACATTTATCATCGCTTCAAGGTCAGAGATACCATCATGCGAATGACTGCATCCATATTTCAAAAGGATATCGGTGCAGAAAACTTCAAAAAGCACCATATCAGATTTCACAGATATCCGGTGCCCGAGACCGGGCACCGGTATATTAACAATAATAATCTTTTTACACGGTCAGCGGATGAGACATCCCACTAAAACCGGCATAAATACGTACTTTTAATGATGCAATCCTACTCGTACTCCACCGTTGCCGGGAAGCCTGCCCCTTCCTATAGGACTCCATGCCTGGGCAGGATCTCTTCCTTAGCAAGATATGCCAGGGTATATTCCTGCATATATCCCACATGCAGCTCAAGCTGGTCCAGCATGGGTTTTACTTTTGCAGTTTCAAGGATCACTCTTATATGATTACAGCCTGTTTGATCACTTTCCTGTAAACAATTCAAGTTTAGCAATAAGATCTTCCAGTATATATCTTGAATCAGCATCCTTATAAATCCGTATCTTACGATGATCCGGACATTCCGTTGATGCCGTATCATCCTCTATATGCGGTGCCGGTGAAATTTCATACCGTCCGCATCCGGGATTTATCGCAAGGGCTATAGCCGGTGAATCTCCTAAAGACCAGCTTTCTCCCTGTGTCCATCCGGCGCCTTCCGAATGATTATATTCCATAAGGTTATTATACAGATGTTCTCCTATCTTTCCGCAGGGTGCGATCCGCCTCTTTATCTCGGCGATCCCGATATTTATCGTTGTATAAACATAAGACGGTACAAGCCACAGCTGTGTTTCTTCTTCAAGAATAAGGTTTGCTGCTTCAACATCATTGCCTGCATTAAACTCACGGAAGGGTACAGGTCCGTATTTCGTTCCGTGTGTACCTATCCAGATGATCGTCATACGGCTTACTATTTCCGGATTGCTTTTTACTGCCATTGCCACATTAGTGATCGCACCCTGACAGAGTACGAACAGCGGCTTATCATCTTCCTTTAACGCTTCGCTTATGATAAACGATGAAGCCTCCGATATCTCTCCGTCCTGTGACAAAGGTCCCCTTTGTCCTTTAAGTACGGGAACTTCCATATCCATGGCTTTCAGGATGGTCATTATCTCATCATAGCTGCGTTCCATAGAGCCCGGCTGTGCAAAGTGTTCCGCACATATACCTTTGACTATCAGCTTGGGGCTTAACAGCGCATGTACTATGGCATAGGGATCGTCGGCTTCACATGCGGCATCGGTATCTACTATAACTCTTATCTTTTTATACTCAGGTATATCAAACATTGCAAAATCTCCTTTTCTCTGATCATATCGCTCAGGGTCTGGCTGTTGCACATTCAGTACAGAATTTCCCTTCGTTTTCAGTATTGCAATTAGGACATTTCCATTTACCCGAAGGTTTCGGTGTTCATCAGACTAATTGTTATCACCGTTTCCACTAAGCTTATCGACCAGTTCCTGCAGTTCCATGAAACGTTCAAACTTCCGCTCTATCTCAAGATCCACTGCTTCTTTTTCTTTTCCCAGCTCCAGAAGCCTCGGATAATCCGAAGCCGCTCCGGCCATCTGTTTATCAAGCTCGGCACTTCGCTTCTCCAGAGCCTCTATCTCTTCTTCTATATGATCGTAATCATACTGTTCTTTATAAGAAAGCTTTTTCTTTTCACGTGGCTTACGCTGGTCTTTTGTTTCTGTCTGCTTCTCTGCCTTCTGCTTCATAACCGTTTCCTTAGATGCCCTGTGCTTTTCCAGATAATCTGAATATCCGCCTTCACTGCGTATAATGCTGCCATCGTGTTCAAATGAAAAGACAGTGGTTACCACACGGTCAAGGAAGTAGCGGTCATGAGATACGGTTATCACTATGCCGGCGAAGGTATCCAGATAATCCTCCAGTACACGCAGAGTTGCTATATCAAGATCGTTGGTGGGCTCATCGAGGACTATTACATTGGGTGCCCCCATCAGCACCTTAAGCAGAAAGAGCCTTCTGCGTTCACC
>JAILES010000021.1 GCA_024687205.1 Lachnospiraceae bacterium | reverse complement strand
AGCTGCACAGGATATAAACATCAGCAGCGCAGCCGCAACCTTGTACCAACTGTCTGAAGACGAGCGCATACAACAGGAATGTGAAGCTCGCGAAGATTATCTGCTGCGCGAGCAGGATCTGGCTGACCGTATTACTGAGCGAGATAAGGCCATTGCAGAACGGGATAAAGAGATTTCTATACGTAACAAAGCAATAGCTGAAAAAGATCGGGTCTTAGCTGAACGTGATCGGACCTTAGCTGCGCAACAGCAGGAAATTGACAGGCTCAAAGCGCTGCTTGCTGAAAAAAAATAGTTTACAAACAGGGGACGGCAAAAGCCGTCCCCCGATCGTATCTCAGGTCATTTACAACAATCCGAGCAGTTTGTTTCTTACCGCGTCCAGGCGGCTGTCGATGATACCGAAGTCCATCTCTTTGTAGCTCCAGACTGCCCTTCCTATACCGTGTTTATTGAAGACATTGCTGATAGTCTGCATCCACTTGAGCTGTTCCGCGGGATCAGACTTCTCGATGACACCGTACTCGCCGCAATACAGATACACGTCCTTTTCATCGGCCGTCTTAACAGCATCCTTAAAAAGCTTCTCGAAATAGTTTTCATCTATGAATTTATCATCGGCAAGATCCCCGGTGAAATCCATGTTACACTGTGTTCTCGTAGCCTCTCTCATCTCACCGACGGTGGCATTGATGCCTATCCTGAATTCCGTATCCATACCGGCTATCCAGGCTGCTCCCTGATGAGTGAAGATCAGCGGCTCATAGCAGTGGAAGTTATAAACTATATTTTCATCATAAGGTACATCTATATCGGGAACGGCAATAACACTGTTGTTGTAGTACCCGCCCACGAGGATCTTAATGTCGGGACATTTCTCCCTGATGCGCTTTATGCACTTTCCGGCCAGCTCATTCCATTTCGCACAGTAGGCCTTGTCGGTCACCTCATTGAGCAGCTCGAAAGCCAGCATTCCGGATTCGCTGCCGTATCTTTCCGCAAATTCATCCCAGATCCTGAAAAATCTCTCCTGATACTTCTCATCTTCGAAAAATCCTGCTTCCTGCTCTCCCGCATCAAAGGAGAACCCTGCAGTCTTGTGCAGATCCAGTATCATGTTAAGTCCGTACTTCCGGCACCAGGACACAGCTCTGTCCAGATAAACAAAGCCTTCTTCTTTTCTTTCGCCCTCTTTGGTCTCTATCAGGTCATAGTCGACCGGCACTCTTATATGATCCAGCCCCCAGCCTGCGATCTTCTTGATATCTTCCTCATGGATAAAATTCTCATACCGCTCTTTGCTGTGGTCGCACTGCGAAAGCCAGCCTCCGAGATTGACCCCGTGTAAAAAACCGCTAAGTGTCCTCATAAAATACCTCCTAAAGTATTATGCTCCTGCCCCCTCAGAACCGTTCATCAAAGTTCAGCTATCTCTTCCTGATTGATCACACGGAAGCCCGCACGCGAAAGCGCTGCAGCCGCTTCTTTATGATCATCGACACGGAATACCATGTATGCTTTATCACTTGAAGCTTCCGCCGCAAGCGCATACATATACTCAAGATTGACATTACTGTCGGCAAACACCTTAAGTATCTTGCGTAAACCACCGGGTACGTCAGGCATCTCCACAACGACCACGCTTGTCAGTTTGTTGATATAACCTGCATCCTTAAGCACTGTGGTAGCAACATATACATCGTTGACTATGATACGCACTATGCCGAAACCCTCGGTTTCCGCAAGCGAAAGTGCGCGCATATTTATACCGTTCTTAGCAAGAACTTCCGTCATCTCATACATCTTGCCGGGTTTGTTCTCAAGAAATATAGAAATCTGTTTTACGCTCATAACCCTACCCCCTTTTTTATATTTTTCTGTTGTCTATGACTCTGACAGCCTTGCCTTCACTTCTCGTTATACTCTTAGGTGCAACAAGTGTAACCTTTGCCTTCAGACCGAGCATGGACTTGAGTCCTGCAACAAGATCGTTCTGTCTCTTGGTGATCTCCTGTACGTTATCGGTGAACATTTCCGGAGTCATCTCCACATGAACATCCAGGGTATCGGTATTGTTCACTCTGTCAACGATTATCTGGTAATTTGCCTGATAACCGTGCTCAAGCAGCACTGTCTCTATCTGTGAAGGGAATACGTTGACACCTCTGATGATGAGCATATCGTCGGATCTGCCCATGGGCTTAGCCATTTTTATAAATGTACGGCCGCAGGAGCATTTCTCCTTGCTGAACATACATATATCCCTTGTACGGTATCTCATCATAGGGAATGCTTTCTTGTCGATAGCGGTAAATACTAGTTCTCCCTTGCTTCCCTCGGGAAGTACTTCCTCTGTTACCGGATCGATTATCTCTGCAATGAAATGGTCTTCATTTATATGCATACCGGTCTGCTCGCTGCACTCGAAAGCAACGCCGGGGCCGGAAAGTTCAGTCAGTCCGTAGATATCATAAGCCTTGATACCCATCATCTCTTCTATGCTGTGACGCATCTCCTCACTCCACGCCTCTGCACCGAAGATACCTGCCTTTAAGGGAATGTCCTTGGCTGTCAGTCCCATTTCCTTCATACTCTCGCCAAGGTATGCGGCGTAGCTGGGTGTACAGCAGATAACCGTTGCGTTCAGATCCTGTATGAACATGATCTGTCTTTCGGTATTACCCGAAGATATGGGAACTGTAAGACAGCCCAATTTATGGGAGCCGCCGTTTAATCCGGCACCGCCGGTGAAAAGTCCGAAACCGTAGGAAACCTGGCACACATCCTCATCCGTGGCGCCTGCTGCAGCAAGGGCTCTTGCACAGCAGTCTTCCCAGAGGTCTATATCTCCCTGGGTATAAAATGCCACTACACGTTTTCCCGTGGTTCCCGAAGTAGAGTGGATACGTACACAGTCCTTAAGGGGCACTCCCAGCAGTCCGTAAGGATATGCGTCTCTTAAGTCTTTCTTTGAAAGGAAGGGAAGCTTATGCAGGTCATCGATCGACTGTATATCGTCGGGAGTCACTCCCTTCTCCTCCATCTTCTTCCTGTAGTACGGGACGTTCTCCCATACATGTTTTACCTGTTCTTTGAGTTTCTCATTTTGGATCTTTGTCAGTTCTTCTCGTGATGCGCATTCGATCTCTTTCTGAAAATAATTTTCCATTTTTACTGTGCATCCTTTCCAAGCTCAAAAGCTTTCTTATTCATTTCGAGGAACTTAGCCGGAACTATGGCCTCCATTGCTTTATACCATGATTCTTCCGGCATGTCAAAATAATGTGAAAGCCTGCCCATGAGCACTATGTTCACCGCCTTTGCACTGCCGGCCTGTCTTGCCAGTTCAAGGCAGTCTATGGCATCCACCTTTACGCCGGATGCTTTCATCTTTTCCACCAGCTCCGTGGGATATTCCATGGCTCCGGTGATCACCGGCATGGGATCGATCTGCTGTACATTGGTCACAATCTGTCCGCCGGGCTTGAGATATTCCATCCATCTGGCAGCCTCCAGCAGTTCGAAAGAAACTATATAATCAGCCTCTCCCTTATCTATAACAGGCGAATATACCTTGTCACCGTATCTTACATAAGTAACAACGCTTCCGCCTCTCTGGCTCATTCCGTGTACTTCCGACACCTTAACATCAAGGCCCTGATCCAGCAGAAGCCTTCCGAGAAGCTTGCTGGCAAGAAGGGAACCCTGTCCGCCTACACCTACTATCATCACATTCTTTGTTTCCATATTCAGGCCTCCCCTTCTTCAAATGCACCCACAGGGCACAGCTGTGAACATACTCCGCAGCCTACACAGAGTGTATTGTCAATGGCTGCCTTTCCGTTTTTAATGGATATCGCGGGACAGCCTATCTTCATACAGGACTTGCAGCCCACGCATTTATCCGTATTAACGCTTAAGGGTGCCTTATGCTTAACGTATTTAAGCAGCGCACAGGGCCTTCTTGATATGATGACCGAAGGCTCTTTTGCAGCCAGTTCTTCTTTAACCGCCTGGTCACAGGCTTTCAGATCATAGGGATCCACTACCCTGACCCTGTTAAAGCCCATAGCCCGGCAGAGAGCTTCCAGATCTATCTTGCCTGCGGGATCACCTTTTATATTGTAGCCCGTAGTGGGATTCTGCTGGTGTCCTGTCATACCGGTTATGGAGTTGTCCAGTATGATGATCGTTGAATCCGACTGGTTATATGCCACATTGGCAAGTCCGGTCATACCGGAATGCATAAAGGTGGAATCACCTATAACAGCTACGGTCTTGGACGCATTCTCCCCGCCGCCTGCTTTGTTGAAACCGTGGATCGCACTGATGGATGCTCCCATGCAGAGCGTCATGTCTATGGCCGAGAGAGGTGCTACGGCTCCGAGGGTGTAGCAGCCTATATCACCCATTACGTTACATTTATTCTTGCTCAGTGTGTAGAAAAGTCCTCTGTGAGGGCAGCCGGCGCACATAACAGGCGGGCGCATTGGTATCTGCTCATCAAGCTTTACCCCCTTCTTTGCTTCCTCACCGAAAGCTTCCCTTACCATATTCTGTGAGAATTCACCGAGAAGTGAAAGCTTATCCTTGCCGGAAACCTCAAGTCCGAGAGTTCTTACATGATCCTCTATGATGGGATCCAGTTCCTCTACAACATATAATTTACCGACCTTAGCCGCAAAATCCTTTATCTGCTTAACCGGCAGGGGATTGACCATGCCGAGTTTTAGCACCGATACCTTATCACCGAATACTTCCTTAACATACTGGTACGATGTTGAAGAAGTGATGATACCTATATCGGTTCCTCCCATTTCCACGCGGTTGATGCCCGAAGTCTCGGACCATTCGCGGAGCTTCTCGGTTCTCTCTTCAACAAAAGGATGACGTCTTATGGCATTGCCGGGCATCATCACATACTTGGGTATATTCTTTTCATAAGGCTTGTCCGCAGGTACCACCCTGTCGGAAGTTTCAACCACTGACTGGGAATGTGCCACTCTGGTGCACATCTTCATGATCACCGGTGTATCAAAATCCTCGGAAAGTTTAAATGCAAGCTTTGCATACTCCAGTGCTTCTGCCGAATCCGAGGGCTCAAGCATGGGCACTTTTGATGCTATGGCATGATGCCTTGAATCCTGCTCATTCTGGGATGAATGCATGCCGGGGTCATCAGCCACGCAGATCACCACGCCGCCGTTCACACCTGTGTAAGACATGGTGTAAAGCGGGTCTGCTGCCACATTAAGTCCTACGTGCTTCATTCCGCAGAATGCTCTCTTTCCCGCAAGCGAAGCTCCGAAAGCCGCCTCCATGGCCACCTTCTCATTGGGAGCCCATTCACAGTATATCTCATCGTACTTTGCGGCTTCCTCAGTCACTTCGGTGCTCGGTGTTCCGGGATAACTTGATACAAAACAGCAGCCTGCTTCATACAGTCCCCTGGCAAACGCCTTGTTTCCCAACATCAGTTCCTTCATATCATTCTACTCCTCTCTTAAGGACTTCCAGACACATACGCCCGTTATGGTAAGGGCATTTCCAGGGTTCGACTATCGGGCGTTTCAGCCTGTCTTCTTCACCCTTAGGTCCTACCGCGCTGAACCATTCACTGCCCTCGCGCTTATCTATCACGAAGTCCCTTATGAATTTCCATTCTTCCCTTGCTGCTTCAAGGAATCCGGTCTGCGCCGGATCTTTCTGATATGCATTGATAAAACCTATCAGAGTCTCGGCCTGCACCCACCATATGCGGTCGGTGTTGACCACTCCCTTATCACACTCGTTGGCAAGGCTGTGGCCGTCAAAGGCGACCTTTTTCACATTACATGCCAGATCCGTTGTGATGGGATGCATCTTTTTATTATATGCCTCATCCCCCAACACTTCAAGTCCTCTGTCTATCAGCCAGGATGTCTCTATGTCATGACCGTAGGAATAGAGATCTATAATACTGTTGTATTCCCTGTCAAAGAATACCTCCTGTCTGTGAAGTTCCGGATTATAGATCTTTTCCGCGAAAACATCCAGCATCCATTTAAGCTTATTTCCCACTTCTTCGTTATGATCCACCCTGTAGAGCTCGGTATAGGCCTCAAACACATGAAGCAGCGTGTTCATGGTCTTGTCGGCCATTACACCGTTCTCCGAGAGCTTATCATTGTCCGTTATCTCAAAATGCTCGTCAAAAGCCTCCATGTATCCGAGCTCATCCCTGCATTTTCCTTCTATTATCCTGAACAGCCCGTAAGCCATGTCCAGGGCTTCTCTGTCCCCCGAAGCTTCATAATAGGAAGACAGTGCATACACGCAGAACGCCTGGTTATAGGTATGCTTGGTGGTATCATCCTTCTTACCGTCATAAGTCATGGACCAGTACACACCGCCGTTTTCCTTATCCATGCAGCAGTCACGCAGAAATTCGTAGCCGTGCCTTGCTTCATCCAGCAGGCTCTCATCTTTCAGATAAGTATATGCATTGGAAAAAAACCATATGATACGGTTATTGAGTATGCAGCCTTTCACGGCTTTTTTGTCCAGCGTAAGCCCGTAATCCAGAAGTCCGTAATATCCGCCGTATTCGTCATCACGAAGTCCCTTCCAGAAAGGTATGATGTGTTCCGTCAGTTCTCTTCTTACCTCAGCAAGCATTCCCATCTTTTAATATCTCCTCCAGTTCTTCTTTTGCCTGTTCGTATGATCTGAATACCACACCCTTCATACCGTAAGCCCTTGCGGCATCGATATTGACCTGCTGGTCATCCAGAAATACGCACTCCTCCGGTTTCAATCCGTACCTGTTACATAAAAGCTCATAGATGCGCCTGTCGGGTTTTGTCAGTTTTTCAAAGCCCGAGATCACACGCCCATCAGCCACATCAACAAAATCAAATACTTTCTCGTGATGCAGCGTAAATGTTCCCCTTGGATAATTAGATAAAAGATATACCTTATAACCGCGCTCTTTAAGCGATACTATCCAATCGCGGCTGTAATCGTAATTCCTGACTATAAATTCAAGATTGGAGAAAAAAGCTTCGGCTTCTTCTGCAAACTCCGGCACCTGCTCCTTCATTTCCGCAAAGACTTCCGCTTCGGGCTTTACCCCCAGGTCCAGCTGGTGCCAGAACTCCGTCAATACTATTTTTTCACCAAAAAGCCGGGCCCTTTCTTCCGAAAAGCCCAGCTTGTCTGTCATATACGAATACCAGCAGAAATCCGCCAGTACCATACCTATATCAAATACTATGTTTGCTATCATTAAAGCTTACTGTGCGCAGACGCACTTTACAATTCCTTCCCATGTGGTAGACCCATCCGAGCAATCCCGTCTTCCGGAGCTGTCCGTATACGTTACCCAGACCGCATAAGGAGTAAAAGCACCGCCTTTATGCTGAATATAGATATCGCTCGCTCCGGTATGCTGACTCTTGATATACTTCATATAGTCACCTGGATCAAGGCTGTTCCAGCCCAGTGTGAGCATTACCTCCTCAGCCACCTTGTTACCGTCGGGATCCGCAAGCTGTGACAGGCTGACCCCGTAAGTCGTAGCTGCATCCATAAGCGCTACCGGAACATCTGATGTAGGATCCTTTATGACCGCGGGATCCATCAACGCATAGGTAACGGCAGCCGATATCTCGTCCAGCAGGCGCAGATCGGAGGATACGTGAGCCTTCTCTATATATCTTACCACATTTGCAGCAACCATGCCAATAAGAATTGCCATTATAGCCACTACTATGATTACTTCTACCAGCGAAACACCTTTATTTTTCTTTTTCATACACTTTCGCCTCCAGTTTAGATATTATCACTGAAAATGCAAAAATCAAAGGGGTTTCATGGCTTTTTTTTAATCATTGACGTCAAAAATGCCCTCGGTTATAATGTTCTGAGTAAATATGAAGGAGAATAACTATGGATATCGTTTGTCTTGATCTTGAAGGTGTGCTTGTACCCGAAATATGGATTGCTTTTTCCGAAGCCAGCGGCATACCGGAACTGAAGCGTACCACCAGGGATGAGCCCGACTATGACAAGCTGATGAAATGGCGTATCGGCATACTGAAAGAGCACGGTCTGGGTCTTAAGGAGATACAGGATACCATAGCCACCATCGATCCTCTTCCCGGAGCCAAAGAGTTCCTGGATGAACTGCGTTCAATAACACAGACGATCATCATATCCGACACCTTTACACAGTTCGCCACGCCGCTGATGAAAAAGCTGGACTGGCCTACTATTTTCTGCAATACTCTTGAAGTGGCTGATAACGGCGAGATCACCGGATTTAAGATGCGCTGTGAGAAATCCAAGCTCACTACGGTAAAAGCGCTGCAGTCCATGGGCTTCGATACCATAGCTGCCGGAGATTCCTTCAATGACCTGGCTATGATAGAAGCAAGCCGCGCCGGTTTCCTCTTCAGGACTACGGATGCGATAAAGAAGGACTATCCGCAGTATCCGGCTCTTGAGAGCTATGATGAATTCCTTGCAGCTATAAAGTCCGTACTTAAAGCTTAAGCCTTTTTCCTTTCAAGTATATATTTATAAATAGGATTGCCGAGTCCGGAGAACTTTTCTTCGTACTCGGTCATTATATTGCCTTCACTCATCACGCTGTCCGCGTGCAGATCATAACTTATGGCTTTGATCTCAAACACGCTCTCATTCACTTCTTCCACGGCAAAATCAAAGAGCTCACGGTTATCGGTCTTAAACTCTATCCTGCCCCCCGGCTTAAGAAAGCTGTCGTAGCGGGCAAGAAACTGTCTTGAAGGCAGCCTGCGCTTTGCATGCCTGTCCTTCGGCCAGGGATCCGAGAAATTAAGATATATGATATCGACTTCTCCGGGCGCGAACACATCCGTTATGTATTCCGCATCCATGCGTACCAGCCTCACATTATCCCGAGGCTTTGCCTCCAGCTTCTGAATGGCCCTCAGCAGCACCGAGGAATACTTTTCTATTCCTATAAAGTCCGTGTCAGGATTTTGCTCAGCCATTCCCATCAGGAATCTTCCCTTACCCATTCCTATCTCTATGGCAAGGGGAGCCTTCCGCCCAAACTCTTCACTCCATTTTCCCTTCAGCTTTTCCGGCTCATGTATCACCAGCTCACTGGCCGCTATCGTCTCTCTCGACCCGGGTATATTCTTTAATCTCATTTTTCTCTCCTTTAAGGCTTCTCCCCTTTTCTTCTTTATGTTTACCGCACATTGTGTTATAGTATATCACAATGAAAAAAACTCACAAAACATTTTTTCATATACTGATTATCCTGTGTCTTATCCCGACGCTTATTTTTTGTATACCTTTAAAAGCCCTTGCCACCCAGGAAGAGCTGCTTAAGGAAGCTGAAGAGCGTAAGGAGGAGACCGTGGAATCCAATGAGATCCCCTCCTGGCCAAAAGGGCCGAAGATCGGCGCCGAGGGAGCGATACTTATGGATGCCACCACCGGTGCCGTCCTCTATTCGAAAAACGCGGACGAGGAACTATTCCCCGCTTCCATCACCAAGCTTATGTGCTGCCTGGTGGCTATAGAAAACTGCAAGCTTGATGAAGTGCTCACCGCAAGCGAATCCGCCATCGCCGCCAACTCTTCAGACGGGTCAAATATGGGACTCAGGGTCGGAGAAAAACTCACGATGGAGGAACTGCTGTACGGAGTGCTGATCAACTCCGCCAACGAAGCCTGCAACGTGATAGGCGAACATATAGCAGGTTCCATGGAAGAATACGTGGAGATGATGAACAAACGTGCAGAGGAACTGGGCTGCAAACATACACATTTCGTATCCATAAACGGTCTGCACAACGATGATCATTACACCTGTGCCAGGGACATGGCTCTTATAGGAAAAGCCTTCTTCTCGCATGACATACTCTGCCGTATGGCAAGCACTTCCAAATATGTGATACCCGAGACCGACAGCCATCTGGAGCACCATCTCCATTCCAAAAACAAGCTCTATGCCGGCGGCGACTACGCCTATGACGGTATCGTAGGTTCCAAGACAGGCTTTACCAGTCATTCCCGCCAGACGCTTGTTTCCTGTGCGCAGCGCGGTAATATGCGGCTTATCTGTGTGATCATGATGGAAGAGAGCCCTTATCAGTTCACCGACACGGTGAGCCTGTTCAATTACGGTTTTGAACACTTCAATGACATCAGCGCTGCAGAGAACGAGACCACCTATACCATAAAGTCTTCAGACTTTTTTGAGACCGAAGGTGATCTATTCGGCGCTTCTTCTCCCCTTATATCCATCGATCCCGAGGCACTTATAACCCTGCCCGACACACTGCAGTTTTCAGCGATCTCTTCTGCTCTGTCCTATAAGGATACCGCGGAAGACTGCATAGCCCGTATAGATTACAGCTATCAGAACCAGCCCATGGGTTCGGCTTCCATACTGCTGGATACCACCCAGTCCGCCGACGTCAACTTTATCCTCGGCGGTCTTCCCGTTGCCGATACGGAAAACAAGACCTATATAAACATCCACAAAGTGATTAAATTCATCCTCATCTTCGCAGCCGGCGTTGCCTTCCTTTTCATAGCCGCGCGCATCGCGGGACTTCTGTTTGCAAGAAAGAAACGTCTGAATGAGATAAAGCGCCACCGCGGCCAGGTCCTTAAATCCCGTTCCACCTTAAGGCGTGATTTCCGCAGCAGACACAGGAGCGGGCGCAAGTCCGGAAATACTCTGCAGTACCACGGCCGTCCGGGAGGACAGCGTGATGCATCTTCCAAAAAAAGCACCGTACAGAAAAGAAGACCCTCCGGTCATTCATCCGGAAGGCCCCGTAAAGACATACAGATCAAAGAATTCTGATATCATTCGTACTTTTTGCAGAGATCCTCTATCAGTTTCCTGGAATTCACAAATACCTGGATCAGTTTGTCATTGAACACACCAGCCTCTCCCGTAGTCAGCATCGTGAAAGCCTTGTTCTTGTCAAAAGCATCACGGTAAGGCTTGTCGCTTATCAGCGAATCGTAGACATCGGCCATCGATACTATCTGGGCCTCAATGGGAATATCATCTCCTGCCAGATGGTCCGGATAGCCGCCTCCGTCATACTTTTCATGATGATGGCGTACGATGTTATGTGCTACTTTTATGAAGTCATTGCTCTGCAGTTCTTCTATCTGCTTCAGCATCTCACAGCCCAGGGTGGTATGTGATTTGATCACTTCGAATTCATCCGCAGAGAGCTTTCCGGGTTTTAAAAGTATAGTGTCCGAAATGGCTACCATTCCTATATCGTGAAGTGCGGAAGCACTTTCTATCATCTCCACCTTTTCCTTGGGCATATCGTAATCCTCGGGATACAGTGCACCCAGCACCTCCGCGAGTATACGGCTTATGCCCTTTATCTTTTTTATATGATAGTTTGACTCCAGATTACGGAATTCCACCAGGGAACTCATGACTTCCACGAGCCTGTCGTTATATGCATTGAGTTCGTCGTTCTTTTCCTTTATCTCGGCGATCTGCTTGGTCACCACCGCTTCCAGCTGTTCCCTGTGATGATAGACTGCAATGGTATTGTTGATACGGCCTCTTACCAGCGAAGGCACAAAAGGCTTGAGAACGAAATCCGCAGCCCCGTTATTATAGCACTCCTTTACCAGATCCTCATCCAGCTTGGTGGTCATCATTACGATGGGTATACGTTTGGTCACGCCCTTCATCTTAAGGACTTTGAGAAGCGCACGTCCGTCTACCACAGGCATGTGCATATCAAGGAGCACTATTGCGATCTCCCTGTAATGCGCCATGATGTATTCCATGGCTTCTTTTCCGTTTTCCGCGAGAGCTACCGTATATCGGCTGTCAAAAAAGCCTCTGAGCATCTCTCTGTTTTCGCCGTCATCATCGGCAACCAAGATAGTAGTTCTTGCCATCTTCCCGTCCCCTTAACACTGTATGACTCCGCCATCTTCATAAAAGCGGCCCCCGGGTTCATCGGTCTCAAATATCTTCGAGACTCCGTTTATCATCATATAGGTATGTCCGAATACCTTACGATCCACATTTATATATTTCTTGCTGACATCAGCCATTTCATTTTCTATCCCGGCCTGCTCTTCTTTTATCAGCTCATAAACCTTCTGCTGCCTGTCCAGCACATCCTGGAATTTGAGGAATACCGGATGCTGCCTGCCCTGCATGGGCCCCAGTTTTTTCAGCACCTCGGCCATGGCTGTCCTTGCCTTGTTCATGCCCGCTTCCACTTCACGTCTCTTCTTTATCACCTCATTAAGCCTTACGGAAAAATTCAGTTTTTCACCAAGCCTGATACCGGTCTTCACTCCCGCAGAGGAGCCTAACACGCCGGTCTCTATTCCGGTAAAGGCGATCACGGTTCCTCCGCAGATGCTCGATCTGCGGCCTTCGGTCCTGATCTTTCCCTTACTGCTGACATTGCTGTTCAGAATGTATCCGCACTCTATATCTCCCTCAGCCGTAACATTTACGTTCTCGAGAAATGCGCAGGTCAGATTTCCGCCTGCTTCTATCACGCCTTTTTCGTTGCCGTTCACTCCCTTGCTGATCACTATGTTACCGCCGGCCTTCAGCTGTGCTCCCTCAACGAAACCGTTTATCATGATATCTCCGCTGGCTTCTATCTCCACATTGTCCCTGACGCTTCCGTTAATGGAGATCGTTCCGTCATAGGAAACATTGCCGCTTCCGTAGGCCACATCCCCCTGGAGTTCCAGATGCTTCTGAACGGAAAGGGTATCGTTCTTGAGGGTAACAAGCCCGTCTTTCTGGGCTATATAGCTGACACCGTCTTCAAGTATCCTTATACCCTCAACCCTGTATTTTGTTATATCGTCTCCTCTCGAGGATTCGATGCTGATCCCGGTCACAGTACTCCCGGGCTCTCCGCTCCGTGCAGGATGATATATGGCAATGGTATCCCCTGCCTTTACGGAGGAATAACGCCTCGTTGCCCTGTAATCTATGCTACCGTCTTCCCTGAACACCGGTCCCGACTGCTCAAGACCGTCCACTTTAAATTCATAATATCCGTCTGTTCCCGGCTTGCCTTCTATGCCTTCGGCCACAAGGTATTCTTCGCCGACTGTAAGTTCTTCCCCATCTTCAAAAAGATCATCGATCTTCAGGCCCTTTACTACATTATAAAGTTCCAGGAGATGATCGAGCGTGTTGGCATTGAAATCCTCCGGAAGCGCTTTGGTCAGGCGGATGTACGCTTTCATCTGCCCATCCCTGATAATGATCTTTATTCCCGTATCTCTGTCATACCTTTCCGTATCAAGTGCCTGGGGATTCTTCTCATAAATTTCTTTGATGAGTTTCATCCTGCGCTCTTCCATATCCGGAGTGGAATAAATGAATCTGGCATATCCGCTGACATCCAGGGCATCCATAAGCCCGAGACGGATCTCCCGCATCTGTTTATCTTTATAGAGTTTATTGGCATAGTAGGTCACATCCAGTCCCATCTCAAGACCGATGCGGATCTCACGCATCTGTCTGAAAGAAAGACCCGCATCGTCATAAAAACTCACGTCCACACCGTGCTCTATGCCTTTTTTTATCTCATCAAGCTGGGGATAACCGTATACAGACTTGTCATAATCATCAACAGATTTTTTCTTTGCCGAACTCTCGGCCTCAGCCCTTGCTGCTATGGCTTCCACTTCTTCTTCAACGCTCATGCTGTTAAGCACTTCGTTGACTGCATCAACGGCTGCTTCCGGACCGGCTGACTCAGAGGCATTAGTACCGGCAATAGAAGCACTCTGCACCGGTTCTTCCTGCATTCCCGATGCAGCTTTCTTTTTCCTGTATTCCCTGTTCTGTTCTTCCTGTACCTGTGCAAGAAGCTTGAATATATCTTCTCCGAACAGGTCTTTTCCGGTATTATCTGCCATAACCCTCACTCCCCGGCGCCGAAAATACTCTTCTTACTCTTATTATCGATAAATTCCCGGAATGCCTTTAATCCGGCCTCCGACTTATCCGTAAAGCCCTTCTTCCATAAAAGCTGCGTACTGTTAAGACCGCTCTTTCCCTTCAGCAAAAGTACCCAGAGTTCCTTTGTCTCCATAAGACCGTCCAGACTGTCATACTTAAGATCGAACTCTGTTTTATTGACCTTTACATGTATGCGGTCCTGATAAAAACTTACTATTTCGAAGATCGCGGATGCTTGGTGATCCCGCCTCAGTCCTCTGTATCCTATCCACTCTCTGAACACATAAGCAAAGGGGATCATCAGGACAAAATATATGCACAGGACAAGAGCAAGAACAGCAGCAGGCGTTGACTTGAACAAGATGACCGACAGCAAAAAAGCCGCTGCAAAGATGCAAGCCAGCACTGCAGAGATGATCTTTATACTCCTGCCGTTCTTCCTGTACAGCTCCCTGTAATACTCCCTGTGAAGCTTTTTCGTCAGGATAAAGCGGTTTTCAAAAAACAGTTTGGCCATATTATGTAAATCATACCATTAATCAATGATCTCTGCAAGCCATTATTTTCAGGTGTTTGCATCTATAGGGATGATCAGCGTTACCTCCGTGGTATCCTCCGCCTCCCAGCTCTTCATGAAAATGTCGCCGCCGAGTTTTTCCGCTATCTTTTTGGAGACGTAGAGACCAATGCCCTGGCCTTCCTTCCCTTTCGCGTTGGAACCGCGCCAGAAACTCTTGAAAACATAAGCTGTCTCTTCTTCCGAAAGCACATTGCCTTTGTTCTTAACGCTGATGATCACATCCTCGTCCTGCCTGCCCATATACAGGCTTATTCCCTGACCGGAACCGTACTTTATCGCATTGTCAAGAAGCTGTGATATCACTTTGTATAAGCCGTCCCTGTCACTGTTTAAGATAGGATCGTTCTCGCACACCGTCTCGAAGGGGATGTGCAGCAATTCCATCCTTCCCGTATATTCCTTTTTAACGATATCCATCAGTTCACTTAGATAGAAGGAGCTGATATGAACGCTGTGTTCGGCCGTTGCTGCCGTACTGCTGTCCATTATCTCTTTTACAAGGGCCTCCACTTTATCCACGTTCTGCCTGATCTTTCCGGCAGTCTCCGCATCCTTCTCATCGGGCTTCTTATCTTTATGATAAATGCCTTTTTCTATTGCCTCCGCGTACAGCCTGATATTTGACAGTGGTGTCTTGATACCGTGTGCAATGGATACTATCAGCGTCTGCTTCTCCCTTTCCATTGCATTTATGTTTTTATCCTTAAGCTTCAGTTCATCGCTGAGCATGTTCATTCCCCAGATGTATTTGCCAAACAGTCCTGAGCCTGTACGCGGCAAGCCTTCCGTAAGCCTGCCCCTCGCTATCTTTTCGGGATAGTCTGACAGGGTATTGAACGGCCTGACCATAAGCCTGTAAAGTATTATCACGACGAGTATGGCTGCAATATATGATACCAGCAGTATCATTCCCGTTACGAGATAAGTGAAGTTTTCGTCTCCCGATAAATATGTGAGCTTCAGAAAAGCCTGCGGCGTTTTGTCTGTCCCTTTTATCGGACAGATAAATTCCGAACCGAAAGCATCGCGTTTCAGTTCTTCCTCATAAAGTGCCAGTTCACTTACAGCGATATACTCGATGGAATCCGGAACCGCCCTTTTCCCGTATTCTTCACGAAGGCTTTCGATATCAGCAGTGTATCGTCCCCCGGCGGCTGCGGCTTCTTCCGCTTCTATCGTTATACGGTTGATCACGATATTACGCATGCCGTTTTCATCATCATAATGTTTTTTTATAGCAGGAAATATCAGCAGCGACGCTGCAAGAAAAATAAGGCTTGTTATAGCGATAACCCTGACTATGCTCTTCAATCGTCTTCACCAAAAATATAGCCCTTGCGCCATACGGTCTTTATCATACGCGGAGAATCCGGCTCGTCCTCGAGACGTTCCCTCAGCCATCTGATATGCACATTCAGCGTGGACGGTTCCACGAAAGCATCTCCCCATACGGCATCGTAGAGCTCATCCTTGAGCAGCAGCCTGTCGCTGTTACGTATCATATACAGGAGCAGGTCATAAAGCTTTCCTCTTATCTCCAGTGGTTCGCCGTTCTTATATGCCTGCCGTTTCACGGTATCTACGGAAATACTGCCGCAGCTCAGGTTTTCCCTTGTTTCCGAATTTGCCTCACTCCTGTGAAGGAGAGCCTTTACTTTGGCTGTCAGTATCTGCACCGATACCGGCTTTGCTATATAATCATCCGCTCCGAGTCTGTAACCTGTTAGCTTGCTTTCTTCATCATCCCTTGCGCTCATCATGATGATCGGGATATCCTTACGTTCTCTTATCGCGGTGCATGCGGTAAAGCCGTCCGCACCCGGCAGCATCAGATCAAGAAGGATGATCCGTGCATTCTCCTTCAAGAGAAAAGCGAGTCCATCCTCTGCACTGTCTGCTCCCGCGGTCTTATAGCCTTCCGCTTCCAGAAAGTCGGCGAGCAGTCCCCGCAGTTCTTCGTCATCTTCTATTATCAGGACATCTGTCATGCTGCTGTTCATCCTCATCGTATCGTGTCAGCGCATCCGCTGCGAACAGTTCCTTTGCAGACGGCGGATCTTTCATAAGGATACCATCCGTCCCCGGTTTTTTCAACTCAGTACAAAACCCTTGTAAACACAGGGTGATCCACCACACCCTCCGGACCGGTAAAGGCAATATCCAGCTCACCCGTGGCATAATCAAAAATGATCACATGATAGGTCAGATAGGAATATATCTCATGCCAGCCCGAGTCTCTCTGTGTGCTTTCCCTTGTAACTATACTCTTTACATCCGCAGTGGAGAGTCTGTCCTTTTCTCCGACCCACTTGTTATACTTGCAGAAACGTATATAATTGCCGCCGTTTGCGGTCAGGGCATCATCCGCTCCCTCGGACTGGAAGGCATTTACCACGCAGAGACTGTCCGGATTATCCCAGCTTATACCGTCAAACAGCGGAGTATCCTTATCACGCAGCATAGACTGTCCCGTACTGTCTTCCGTATCATCCACGCAGTCTTCTGCGACGAAGCAGTCAGCCTTATCCGTGACTATTATATTGTGAGAAAAAGTGAAGTTCTTGCTCTCCGCAACCATATATTCTCCGAGGCTGCGGGCTGTGTCCATGGTTTCAAGTGCGTGCCTCAGTTCAAAGCTGTAGCATTTCTTTCCTTCGCACACATAATCACAGCCGCTGCCCGCATCCAGCATTGCCGCAAATACAAGCTTATCGTTCAGTCCGCTCAGCACATCCAGCATCCCGAGCACAGAGAATGAAGCGTAGCTGTTCTTTCCTTTCCCCTCCACAAAGTGTGTGACTGCCTGTGCACTGCACATCTGGTTGGTACTTCCCATGGGCCAGTCCAGGGTACGGCTCACTATACGCTCACCGCTCGCAGACTTTTCTCCCCATACCGACAGGGCACTGCAGTTGGTACCTCTCAGACAGTCCGGCACCATGCTTGCCAGAAGCAGCTCTTCGTAACTGAGCTTTCCGTCACTGTCCATTCCCTTTAAACCGCCGGACAGAGTCTGTGCAAAGCCATCCAGTTCCTGCAGATACTCCGGCGGTATCTGCGGTTTCAGTAAGTTAATGCGATCGATCACCGGAGTATATTCTCCGTCCAGATTCGGAAAAGCACTGTCTATATTTTCATACAGATACGGTTCGAGGATCTCCGCATAATCCGTTCCCATATCCTTTATCACTTCGCCATACGCACAGCCTACGCTATAAGGATCGCCCTTGTCATGATGCAGCCATACTTCATAATAGGACGGCTTCTTTTCTATCACACACAGCCCGTCCTTTGAAGTGAAAGATTCAAGCGCATCTTCCTCTTTCGCTTCCACGCCTTCGTAGCTTTCATTGACCAGTGTCGTATCCACCGGCTTAAGCTCCGTTACGATATCAACTGCCGGCGGTACGGCATAGTCCGGTTCGTCCGAAGCACAGCCGGCAAGAAACAGCAAAATAAATAAACCTATCATTCTTTTATTCATTCTTATCCTCTCCCGAAATCTCAGAATCCCTGTTCCATCAGCCACTTGTTTATCTGCCTCTCTCTCTGCGTGATATCCGCCTCATCCTCAAGCTTTCCGAGTTCCAGGCTTCCCTCTGTATGTCCGTCGATCAGATATATCACACGATCGCTGGCTGCTGCTACTCTGGCACTGTGCGTGACCATCATCACAGCCGTTCCGTCCCTGTTTACCTTCACCAGTTCATTTACCACTTCGCCCGCTGCTTTGGAATTCAGCGCGCCTGTAGGTTCATCGGCAAAAAGCACCTTCGGGTGATTGATAAGCGCCCTGCAAAGACAGGCTCTCTGCAGCTGT
>JAILES010000016.1 GCA_024687205.1 Lachnospiraceae bacterium | reverse complement strand
GGTCTTCGGCGCCATCTTCATCAGATTCTTCAGAGCATCCGTGGTCCTCCCCTTAGACAGAGATTCCAGAGTCTTTCCCACCGTGATAAGCGCCGGGATCATAGCCGCCGACTCAAAATACAGTTCGCTGTGATAGATCTCGTTTTATCCCAGCCTGTAACCCGCTGCGGTCTGTTCCAGCATTTTGTCCAGCTCTCCCGATGTTTCTCCCACACGGATACGGTTTATGATCTCTGCCGGGAGATTTTGCTGTCTGAAAGCATCAGAGAGACTGTTACCTCCTCTTACGCTTGCCGCTGCTTTGTTAAGTTTATCTTTTAACACACCGCTCTCCTCATCCGCTAGCATTTGTACTGCCTTAGATATATCAACGCCTGAATCCAACAGGTTTCTCTTCTTGTGACAAAATTGTGCAAGCTGAACATATTTCATATCGTTGCCTTTCTATGATACTACTCAGCAAAAAGAGTTTAAATATACCTTTTATCATTGCAGGAACCTTGACATATCATCAAGCAAAATACAAAAGACATCCAATCTCCCTGTGAATTTTGGATGTCTTTTTCATCTATATTTTAATTATCCTGCATTCATGCTTTTTCTCTCCGGTACGGGCATCCTTATCGTAATTGATGCCTACCAGCAGGATATCGCTTCCGTAATCTTTTAGTATATCAGGGTAATGCTTTGACACGATCTGATCGATAGCCCCTTCGGCGCTCTTATTCCATTTCAGTTCTATCACAAGCACCGGCCAGTCCGAATCGCGTTTGGGAAGGTATACTATGTCTGCAAAGCCGTCTCCTGTAGGGAGTTCCTCCCATTGCAGATAATTGTCCCTGTATGTGTAATAAGCGAGCTTTATCACACTGCGCAGGCTGTCCTCTTTATTGTAATGCAGAGGCGATGTTTCTTCCCTGTGTATCTTTTCGATCTGAACGGCCACTGCTTCCTCATTCATGTTGATGGTATCTAAAAAAAGCTGCTTACTCTCCTGCAGACGCCTGACAGTAGCTTCGTGATGCACATACTTGATCGCCTTCTGGAATTCAAGCTTGATCTCCTCATTCGGAATATGAACAGTTCCCGCTTCCGAATCATAAGCCAGATAGCCGAGATGGATCATCAGGGTTAAAACATCATCCTGCCCTCTAAATGTAACCAGATCATTTGCAAAACCTTTGGTATCAACCTTAACGTCCACACCTCCGATAAGCTCCGCTATAGTTTTTGTCAAGCCGTTATAGGGCTTGCTGATATACTCCATCAAGCCTTCCGCTGCAGAACTTTCCGGCCAATAGGAATCAAAATCACGATGGCTTATAGCCTTTATTACTGAATTGGGATTATATATCGCACCCGTATCTTTGAATTCATAGCCGTCATACCATTGCTTCATCGGTTCAAAACTGATGTTATGCTGATCACATAGTTTTTTTACCTCTTCCTCCGTGAATCCAACATACTTCCCATATATTCCCGGTTTGATAACGCTATATTCCTCAAAATCCGATACTGCTGATTGCCCCTTTTGTTTTTTTATCGGCAAAATTCCGGTCATATACGCTGCCGCCACCGCTTCCGGTGTAAAATTATTATTCTTAAACCAGCCTCTGAGAAGATTCAGATATGCTTCCTGTGTGTCCGGATCATCTGCCGCTTCGCGGATCAGTGAGTCCCATTCATCTATGATAAAAACTATCTTTGAACCTGTGGTTCGTACGAGCTTTAGTAATCCGTCACTCAGGTTTGTAACATCCGCCAGATCAGGAGATATACCTTTCAATTCATCCAACAGATATTTATTGATCGTTGCCGGTATATCCGAAAGGGATTTTTTCATCTGTACCGCCGTGGAAATAAAACCGGAAATATCCAGGCTGATCACATGATATTTATTAAGATGTTTCTCATAACTCTCATCCTGCGCAATCTCGTATTTTGAAAACAATTCATGTGAATCACAGGTCTTGACATAATATGCACTCAACATCTGAGCTGCATATGATTTTCCAAATCTGCGGGGTCTGCTGATACAGGTCAGTTTCTTTTTTGTGCCTATAGTGCTGTTTATCAAGCTTATCAGTCCGGTTTTATCTACATAATCAGATTGCAGTATCTCTGCGAATCCACTGTTTTCAGGATTCAAATATGTTCCCATTTCAAACCTCCTTTCCGGACTTCATGCTCCACAAGCGTGTCTCCCCTATACACAAGCTTCATCTCGAAAAAAGGCGAGTCGCCCGCGATCAGCTCCAGGAAATATCTGTCGCCTTCCCACAGATTTAAGGTCAGTATCTCCGTCTTTGGAATCCACGACAGCGTTCCTTCATCGCAAGCAATCCCATCCGTTGCAGGCAGATCCACTCCCTCTGCGGTGTAAAGATACATATCCTCATCTTCCCAAAGATCGGATACAAAATGTATCAATCCGCGATATACAAAACGCTCAGGTTTCAGACCG
>JAILES010000137.1 GCA_024687205.1 Lachnospiraceae bacterium | reverse complement strand
AGAGTTGCGGCTCTAAGATAAATACTGCGGCAATGAGCAGGGGAGAGGCGGCCGCCGCGAGCTTGTCTTTTTTTATTATGCCTGCTGCGAGAAATACTGCGGCCATGATAAACACAAAGATGTAGTAGACATACCAGCACTGATACAGCATTATACCCAGGCAGAAGAAGGCTGCGGCATAGGGTTTTATATGCTTCAGATCCTTCAGTTTTTCGATAAGTAGGCAGCCGCTGTATAAGAAGGATGAGGCCAGGCAGCACAGCACGGCATCGGTATCGTAAAAGCCGGGAGCGCTGTGCAGAAAATATCCGTAATTCAGTACCGCCAGGATCCCCGCGGTAACGGCTCCCGTTGTGCTGCTGAGTTTAAGGCTTAAGAGAAATACCGGGATGAGCGTGAGTGCCGAGATGAAAACATTCAGCCAGTATGCGGTCTGTTCAAGG
This sequence comes from Lachnospiraceae bacterium, assembly GCA_024687205.1. Classification (GTDB taxonomy): domain Bacteria; phylum Bacillota; class Clostridia; order Lachnospirales; family Lachnospiraceae; genus NK4A136. The sequence continues at coordinate 2,496 of JAILES010000137.1, read as the reverse complement.
CTTACATCTGTAAAAGCTGAAACGACGCGGTATGCGAGGATGCATATGCCGGCCATGAGAGGACGGTAACCTGCGGCAGAGCGGCCCTCCGGTGCGGAACTTAAGCTGTCCCAGGGGATGCCGTCTTTCATCGTGTCGCCGGCTTCGCCGTGCTCCAGTATATCCTTTGTCATACGCAGATGATAATAGGAATCAGGATCGGTGAGAAAGATGCTGCCGCTGTCGCTGTCGATACAGAGGTCTCCGCCTGCGTCACGCACAAAGCGGTGCAGCGGGAGCCGCATCAGTACCGACAGAGCCATCAGTGCGAGCATTATGAGCACTATGCGCTTTTTTGATATATCGTTCCTCGAAACCATGTGAGAGATTGTATCAGATGGGAAGCCCTGGTGCAAGCGGTGCCGCGTCTGTTTGCCGCAGGAAAATGCCGCAGATATTTTCTCTTGCCAAATAATGCGTGAACTTCCTGTAGAAAGTTCCACTAAACAAAATCCGGCGTGAACGACCCGAGCTAAAAACTCTGACATGCCTGAAAAATCAACGTTTTCTGACGAAAAAAGCTTGCATTTGATGAGAAAATATGATACTATATTTAGTAGAAAGTACCACTAAATGATTAGTATCACAAGGAGGCCTGCAATGTACCTGGATTTTCTCATCGAATTACCGGATGTGCCGGGCAAGATAACGACTAAGGAAAAAGGAAATGCGGTATACGTAAATTATGAAGTAGGCAGGGAGTATTATCCTGACAGGAAGTACACCATACCGAAAAGAGTGACCATCGGGAAGCTTTCAAAAGCAGATAAGAAGATGATGGTCCCGAACCAGAACTTCCTGACGTATTTTCCTGAGATAGAGCTGCCGGATGAAAAGTTCAATTCTAACCGCAGCAGCTGCCTCCGCATCGGAACCTACATAATAATCCAGAAGATCCTTGATGAGTATAAACTTCCACAGCTGTTGGGAGAACAGTTTGAAGAAAAGGACCTTGGGCTGTTCCTTGATCTTATGGCGTACACTATTACCTGTGAAAATAATGCGGGCCAGTATTATCCGATGTATGCATTTGGCCATCCGCTCTTTACGAAAGGGATGCGTATCTACAGCGATTCAAAGGTATCGGAATTCCTATGCGGTATGACAGGGGAAGAGAGCGTAGGATTTCTGAATGACTGGAACGCTTCCTGTGATCATAGAGAAAAGATATACATATCCTATGATTCTACGAATAAGAACAGTGAAGCCGGGAACATTGAGATGGTGGAATTCGGAGAAGCCAAGGTGGATGTTGGTACTCCGATATTCAATTATTCCATAGCGTATGATACCAGGAATGCAAAACCGCTTTTCTATGAAGCATATCCCGGCAGCATAGCGGATATATCGCAGCTGGAATACATGCTCGGGAAAGCAAAAGGATACGGATATAAGAACATAGGCTTCATTCTTGACAGAGGATATTTCAGTAAAGGCAACATCCGGAAGATGGATGAATACGGATACAGCTTTGTTATCATGATCAAGGGAATGGCAAAGCTAGTGAACCGTCTGGTCCTTGAGAATAAAGGAAAGTTTGAAGAGGAAAGAAGATACAGCATACGTAAACATCATGTGTATGGGTTCACAGTAAAAGATAAGCTGTATCTTGACGATGAGAAGGATAGATACTTTCATATATATCACAGCACCGGGAAGGAACACGGTGAAAAGGAAGAGCTGGAAGAAATACTGGAGCATCTGGGCAGAGTGTTAAAAGCCCAATACGGGACCGATTACCAGCTGAGTGATGCGGAAAAAGAATACTTTGATACTTTCTATGACAGCAAAGGTATACTCACACTGGTAAAAGAAAAAGATGATGTAATAAAGCAGGCGCTGCAGTTGTGCGGATACTTCTGCATAGTAACATCCGATAAGATGACAGCGGCTGAAGCTCTGGACCTGTATTACAGCAGGGATGCATCAGAAAAGCTTTTCAGAGGTGATAAATCATATTTGGGAAACAAGAGCGAGAGAACGCATTACAATGAATCAACGGAAGCGAAGATATTTGTCGAATTCGTAGCTCTGATAGTACGGAACAGGATATATACGAAACTGAAAGAAGAGCTTAACAGGATCGATGAGAATCCTAATTATATGACTGTTCCCGCGGCAATACGTGAACTTGAAAAGATAGAGATGATACGTGGCCGTGACAGGATCTATCGTCTGGATCATGCGGTTACCAAGACACAGAAAACGATACTGAACGCCTTTGGTATAGATGCTGCCTATATAAAGAAAAGGGCAGAACGGATCAGTGAACAGCTGAAGATAGCGGATAAGATCGGAGGATGATGATCATGGCACGTATGAAGAAAGAAAATCTGGAAGCAAAGATAAAGAAAGCAGAGGAACGTGTTGTAAGGACAGGAGAAACTTACAACGCGGCTTGTGAAGAGTTGAAGAACCTGAGAGATAAAATGACGGCGTTCGAGAGCGAAGTCCTTG
>JAILES010000098.1 GCA_024687205.1 Lachnospiraceae bacterium | reverse complement strand
TAACATCCTGATGCTTACTCTGGATAGTTTTGAAAATTCGCCTATTTTAAGCATTTGTTTCTACCTCCATGGATGTATTTTCTTGAGCTCACTACAACGATAATCCCTCACATAATGTGAGAGTCAATATACTTTTTTTATATTTTCATAAAATGTAAAACTGTAATTAAATCTTACTCGTCAGTCATTTTATTTTTCATATAGTTTTCGAGTGCTCGGTTCATTTTTTCGTTCTCGGAAGTCTCCTTTATCCTGCTCAAAACCACGGCTACGGCCGAGCAGATTGTAAATGATACAAAGAAACCGACCCAGGCATGGATATCATCGATCGGAAACCAGCCGAAAAGAACGGCGAATATCATTATAGTGACCGTTACGGCCACAAAAAATATGATGTTGCGTACGATCATAGGCATCGTCTTTATCCATCTGTCGGAAAAAAGAAGGTTACTGAAAACATGTATGACCACATTCAGGCCGAAAAGCTCGGCAAGCGTATACAGACTTAAGCCCCTGTTTCCGAATTCAAATATACTTGAATAACCCTTTGCTTCATTTCCCACTGCCAAGGCAATGATCATATGTATAACTACTATGATCCCGAATGAAGCAAACAATTCTGCCAGATAATTTAAAACCGTTTTCTTTTCTTCCATCACTTTATACCCAATCTCTTTCTGAGTTCATCAGCATACATTCTTGAAACTATCATCTGTTCCCCGTTTACCAGGGTCAGTCGTATCTTTCTGTTTATTTCGGTCTTCAGGCTCTTTACCTTCCTGAGATTGACAATGCTCTGCTTACTTATGCGTATGAAATTCCGTTCCGAAAACTGCTCTTCAAATTCGTACAGCTTAAGATCCGATCCATAGGTCTCGTCTTTTGTATATACAAAGGTATTTCTGTCTACGGCTTCTATATACAGTATCTTATCCGCATCCAAAAGGATCGTCTCATCATCACGCTTAACAGGTATCTGCATATCCATAATGCGCATGAGTGCGATGATCCTTTCTATTTCCGGCGTAAGGGCCGGAGCCGTAATCTTCACGCCTATATCCGGATATATTTCATTTATGTCGATCTCTATCTTCATTTATTCCAATCCCCGTTTACGGTATGCCACAACAAATATTATAGCACATATAGCCGCATTCGCGAATAATACGGCGATACCGCTTCCGGAAAAACTCTTAAAGCTCATACCGTCAAAAACCAGCTTCAGCTGCTGTGTATAAAAAACAGCCGAAAACTTTTTTATGCTTTCATTGAACATGGAAAGCATCGGAGCAAAGCTTAATACCATCATGCACGGAAGATTCAGAGACGTGGCCATCATCTGGTTTTTTGAAAGTATCCCTATGCATGAGCCTGCCGCTGTCGAAATGATAAATCCCATCCCCATTACAGCCATAAAAAACGGGCGGTCTGAAGCCTTGAGGCATGAGGACATAAGCGCAGCTCCCAGCATACATATGGTCCATATGTATACCCCGACTCCGATAAGATACTGCCACGGTTTCATATCCGCCATCATCAGCACACGAAGCGTATTCTTTTCCTTTTCTTCCGATATGACTGCTGCAGCTGCTGTAAGAGGCGCCATACCTATATACATCACCGCAAACATCTTTACAAAAAAGCCTTCCGGCATGTCATCGATCTTTACAAGGTTTTCCATTATCAGGGTCATTATCGGAAAAAGTATGAACTGTATCAGTATGGTCTTGTTTTTCACAGTGTCGCGTAGCTGCTTTTTGATTATAACGATTATATTCCGCATTTATCTCTCCTCCTCCAGTTCTCTTCCCGTCAGCTCCAGAAATACCGACTCCAGTGTGGGCTCGGTTGAATGAATGGTCTCTACCATCCCGAGCTTCAGTAATTCAAATATCCTCTCCGCATATTTCTCATCACGTTCAAATTCCATATCCTCCCCATCTGCAAGATGCATCTTTATCCTCTTGTGATGATCATATCTTCTGCAGATCTCTTCAGGCTTTCCTTCTTCCACTACCTTTCCGTCATTGAGAAGGATGATCTTATCACAGAGTCTGCCTGCCTCTTCCATGTTATGTGTGGTAAGAAAGACCGTGCAGCCCTCTTCTTTCTTATCAAGTATCATCCTGTGTATCGCTTTCATGCTCTGCGGATCCAGTCCGCTCGTAGGTTCGTCCAGAAATATGATCTTCGGTGAATGCATGAATGCCCTTGCCAGCTGCAGTCTTGCTCTCATTCCTTTTGACAGATCCGCTGCCGGCCTGTTATATGCATCCTCAAGTCCCACTTCCCTTAAAACTTCTTTAACCCTGCTATGAGGTACTGAATACATATCCGCAAATACCGCGAGGTTTTCACCACAGGTAAATCTTTCATACAATCCGAAACTGTCCATCATGATACCGAAATTCTTCTTTTCCTTTCCCGAAAGACGAAACGGCTCTTTACCCATCACCGTAACACTGCCGCTTTCATAAGCAAGCTGTCCTGTCAGTATCTTTATCAAAGTAGTCTTTCCGGCCCCGGACGGTCCGAGCAGGCCGAAAATATTTCCTTTCTCTATCTCAAAACTTATACCCTTAATCACTTCATTATCTGCATAACTCTTTCTCAGGTCAGTGCACCCTATTATCATGATATAGTCTCCTTTCCTCGGTTTCGCTGATCCTACGATAGCAAATAAAAAAAGGAATGCCAATGCATTCCTGCGTAAGTTGCACATTATGATACATAAGTTGCCCCCACCGCGAAACTCACATTACCGTAGGTTGCTGCAACGTTCTTAAGCCGCAGTATCTTAACATCTGCTCTTAAAAACCGTATTTTTCGCGGGCCGCTTCATCCGGCTCATAAGCGTCAAGCCTGCGGTCAGCCTCTTTTATGACATCTTCATAACTGACTCGTTTCAGGATAAAATTGTTACCGTCGACATCCTCGATCAGCAGCTCCCCTGTTCCGTCTATGGTTGCGACAACCGTAGCATCATGAAGTGTCATCACATGCCTCATCTCACTGTCACACACAAAGGTCGTAAATGATGTTATATAATACAGTCCGGTCTCTTCTTCATAGTACATGCCGTAAATGTAACTGTCGCAGTCATATAAGGTCTGCTTTAACTCTGCATCCGCCAGATCATAGATCTTAACCTGCCGGTTCCAGGTCTGGATATATCCGTATTTTTTATCCGTGGATATCCCGGAAGAATAAATGTAGGTAGCATCCATATCTCCGTATTTTTCACATATTCTTTTTTCGAAAGCTTCTGTCGCTTCGGAGTCGGCAAACCCGTTCGGGATGTTCGTGCTGCTTTCTTCATTATAACTGCGGCAGTACTCCGTTTTTATCCTTTCATATATTGTAATATAGCTTTCTCCGTTCACTGCCAGAAAAAACTTTCCGTTCTTATAGTCAAAAAAGTTGAAAACATTCTCTTCTGAATCATCAAGCGAACAATATCTCTGATCTGTATCATCACAGAGATAGTAGTCTCCGCCATAGTCGATCAGCATTAACTGATCTTCATAAGGCAGTACACGGATACAGCCGCTCCTTAAACCGAATGATCTCATCGTTCCCTTCGGCACATTCAGTAAAACAGCTATGTCATCCCGTGCCACTAATGCATTACCTTTGTTGATGCAGGCATATACATAACCTATTCCGTCTATTTCTTTCTTCAGGCTTATCTCTTTTTTAGCCACATCATAGCAGCCGACCTCAGATGTTCCGTCATATGAAACCGTATAGACTATTGTTTCGCCGTCAATAGCCATCGCATCGATGCTCTTCCCGACATCTGCATATGCTTCAGCTTCTCCGCTTTCCACGTTAAACTGTATCACATAATCTTTCATTTCCAGGGTAAGGAAATGAACAGCAGCATGTTTTCCGTCAGATGAAAAATAGAGATTCTGAGCGAAAAAACCACGCTCTTTTTTCTTTCCCAGCGATTCGTTATCGACAAAATACACAAGAGCTCCCTCTTTATAGCGGCTCACCCCTTTTTCGGTCAGCAGGATCACACCTGTAGTTCCCGGGATCGAATATACGCTGCCATCCCCGTCAATTATCTTTGTTTCTTCACCGGTCTTCAGATCCCTGTAATACAACGGACCGTTAGGTCTTCTCATATATATCCCGCTACTTCCGTCAAAGGCCATGATACCGCCGACACTGATCTCATCCTCATATGAATACAGCATCTCTCCCGTAGCCGTATCGACTATATACCGGTATGCATTATATCCGAGCAGTCCCACAAGGGATGCGTCCTCGGATATTTCCGCAGTAAAGATACTGGTCGGAATGCTGAGAATATTACTGCAGGAATACTGCATCGGAGAAGTGAACAGTCCCTCTGCATCCACCAGCGCCCTGAAGGCATGAATATTTACGTCTTCCCCTTTTTTATCAGGCAAAACGCTCCTTGCCGCATATATCGCATCCATACGCCTTCCGTCCGCCAGCAGACGTTCGGATGTGGACGCCATGATATCAGCATATTTTTCACTTATGATACGATTCTGTTCACTTATACGATGGGTAAAGTAAAGCGCCTGGGCGGCGATAAACGTTATGATCAGAACGACTGCCAGCGTTATAAGATTCCGTCTGAAGATACGCTGCCTCCTGTGGCGCTGTACCAGATCGTCAAAACCTATCCCGAGGATCGAAGCAACCAGACGGATCACCGAAAGCTCCATATTATGCTTTCGTTCCTTTTCCGTTTTACCCCTGCAGTCAGCAGCCAGCGGTTCTCTTTTTTCCCTTATCATTACCTCATTCCCGGACATATCCGTCCTGGATACTTCCTCATAAAGCAATATCTCGGGAAATACTTCCTCCGGTTCGCCGCCGGCAAGTACCAGCAGGATATGTTTTCTGTCTCTGAGCTTAAGAAAAGTTTCCAGCTCCTTCCTGCACCACTCCGACTCTTTGAGTCTAGGGGTGCAGATAATTATCAGATATTCCGACTGTTTCAGTGCTTCCATTATCGCCTCGGACAGATCGTCCGATACCGCAAATTCCGACTCGTCCCTGAAAACGCGCATCAGCCGCTTCTTCCCGAGCTTTGACGCCACATCGGAAGGAATCCTGTAGTTCTCTAATTTTTTCTGTATAGCCAGAGCTACATACTTGTCAGGTTCACAATGTCTGTAGCTGATAAAGGCATCATATCTCATTTCTGTTCCGTCCATAGCCGCTCCTCCTGTCGCTGACTTATATTCTACGTTAATCTGCCGATTTTTTCAATAAACAGGGAAAGCTATTCACATTTCCCTTTTTTTGTGATTTAATAACAGGGTATCTGTTATCAGGAGGTATTGATCGTGGGAACCCTTGAAGAAGCAAAAGAATATTTTTATAAGGATAATTATGCCGTAATGAGCGGCATTGAGATCGATGAAGTAAGCGAAGACCACGTAAGATGCAGCATGAAGATCGAAGATAAGCACAGGAACGCCTACGGCGGTATAATGGGCGGTTCCATATACACCCTTGCCGATTTTGCCTTCGCCATTGCTTCCAACTTCTGCAAAGACAAGGCTACCGTGAGCCTGGTGGGGCAGGCAAGTTTCTTAAATATGTCGAAGGGAAACATACTCTATGCGGATACAAGGCTTATCAAAGACGGCCGCACCAACTGCTTCTATGAGGTGATGATCAGCGACGACACCGGCCGCGACATTGCCGCAGTCACTTTCACCGGCGCCCATATAGAACGCAGATAAGCTTTATCGTTGTCTCTATACCCGTATTTTGTCAATTATTGGTCTATTTTTGTCATCTTATTGCATTTGCTTTTTCCATATGATATAAATACGTGAAATTCCAAAATGAGGTTTTTTTGCTATGACGCAGACAGCTGCCGAAAAGAAGATACCATCACGCTTTGTATGGCTGTGGGAAAACATGAAGGGTTTCAGGGGCATCTATGCCCTGGGGCTTGTACTTACCATTGCCTACAATGCCATGCAGCTGACGGTTCCTCTGGCTTCCGGGAAGATCGTAGACATGTTCCTTACCGGTGAAAACGCAGTGGAAAACCTGCAGCTCCACCGTGATCTTTTCTTTAAACTTATAGCTGCCATGGTCGGCATCACCCTGCTTCGTGTCATCATAGTCTACTCGGATCAGATGATCTACGAGCATGTATCACAGTCCGTACTCTATAAGGTAAGAAACTTCCTCTATAACAAGATACAGCGTCAGGATATGACTTTTTATTCACGTTTCAGAACAGGCGATATCATGACCAGAGTAACCGGCGACCTGGATGCCGTAAGGCACATGATAGCCTGGGTCATCCGTGTCATCATAGAATCCTTCTCTCTCTTCGGTGCCGTTGCGATCTACTTTTTCATAGTCAATGTAAAGATGGCCTTAAGCCTCCTGGTGATAGCCCCCTTCGTGTTCATCATCATCTTCCGTTTCAGGAAGAGCGTTGCACCGATGCATGCAAAGCTCCGTGAAAAGCTTGCAGGCATGAATACCATCGCCCAGGAGAACATCTCCGGAAACCGCGTGGTCAAAGCCTTTACGAGAGAAGATTATGAAATAGAAAAATTCGATGTATCCAACAGCGACTATCGCGATACCAACAAAGCTACCGCTCTGGTATGGATCAAATACTATCCCTTTGTTGAAAGCTTCGCAAACCTTATGCCCCTTACAATGCTGTTCGTAGGCGGCGGCTTCCTTATAAGCGGAGAACTTACCATGGGTCAGTACGTATCGATCTCGGGCCTTATCTGGGCCCTTGCCAATCCCATGAGAATGATGGGAAATATCATGAACGAATTCCAGCGTTTCAAGGCTGCTTCCGCAAAGGTCATGGAGATCTACTACTCCGAACCCATGATAAAAGATGCCGAAGATGCCATCGAACTGAAAGAACGGCTTAAAGGCAAGATTGAATTTAAAAATGTTTCTTTTCAGTATCATGACGGCAATCTGCCGGTACTTAAGAATATCTCTTTTAAGGTTTCTCCCGGAGAGACCATCGCCATCATGGGCGAGACCGGCTGCGGCAAGTCTTCGCTGATACATCTTATTCCCCGTTTCTATGAACCTACCGAGGGTGAGATACTTATTGACGATATGCCCGTAGACAGGATAAAACTTGTTAACCTTCGTAAGAGTATAGGCCTTGCAACCCAGGACGTACTGCTCTACTCTGACAGCATCGAAGGCAACATCGCTTACGGCGATTCACATATCAAACTTGAAGAAGTGGTCAAATTCGCAAGGTATTCTGCTGCCGACGATTTCATTGCAAAAATGCCTGAAGGCTATGACACGATCATAGGTGAACGCGGAGTAGGTCTTTCCGGAGGTCAGAAGCAGAGACTGTCACTGGCCAGAGCACTGGCCGTAAGACCCTCGATACTGATACTGGATGATACCACCTCGGCAGTGGATCTTGAAACCGAGAAGCGTATACAGGAGGCTCTGGCTCATCTTGATTTTGAATGCACCAAGATCATAATAGCCCAAAGGATATCCACCTCCCGTATGGCTGACAGGATCATGATACTTAAGGATGGCTGCATACTTGAAGAAGGAAGTCACGACGAACTGGTAGCAAAAGGCGGTTACTACAGTGAACTGGTCAGACTCCAGAAAGGAATAAGTGAGTAAAGCTTATGGCACGTAATACTTACAAACAGGACGAGCAGCTTGAAGAGCCTTTTAACATACGGCATCTTCTCCGCGCATCAGTCTATATAAAAAAATATCTGCGTTACATGCTTATCGCCCTTATCCTTAGCGGTATCGGCGGAGCTTTCGGTTATCTTGCTCCCTTTATCACAAGACGCGCACTTGACGTTGCAGTTCCGAACAAGGACAGACAGCAGCTCTATACCCTTGTAATTCTCCTTGCTCTTGTGTATATAGTCAGCGTGATCTTTACGACCATAAGAAGCCGCCTGATGGTAAACGCCAGCCAGAATATCATCTACGATATAAGGAAAGATCTCTTTGCACATCTGCAGAAACTTCCCTTCCAGTATTATGATGACAGGCCTCACGGCAAGATACTTATCAGAGTCGTAAACTACGTAAACTCGGTTTCGGACATGCTCTCCAACGGACTGATCTCCATCATCCTTGAGACCTTCAACCTGCTGTTTATCGTGGTGTTCATGTTCGTCATCGACGTACAGCTTTCACTGGTGGTCATGTGCGGTGTTCCAATCCTCGCCTTCTTCATGCTTTGGATCAAGGACAAGCAGCGCAAAGCATGGCAGGCAGTATCAAACAAGAACTCCAACCTGAATGCTTATCTTCAGGAAAACATAGTGGGTGCACGTATCACCCAGATATTCGCAAGAGAAGATGAAAATGCCGAAACCTTTAAGCATCTTTCCGCAGACTGCAGAAACACCTGGTTCACAGCCGTAAGATATACCAACCTGGTATGGCCCGGCATCGATACCATATCGGTCTTTGTACGCGCTGCCATCTTTGTGTTCGGTCTGATCATCTTCGGCAGCGGCAGCAAATCCCTGGGTACCATCGTGGCGATCTCAAGCTATGCTTCCATGTTCTGGCAGCCGATAATGAACCTCGGTAACATCTTCAACAACTTCATCAATAATATCGCTTATCTCGAAAGGATATTCGAGACCATAGATGAACCCGTTGAAGTCAAGGATGCCGAAGGTGCTGTGGAGCTCCCTCCGATCAAAGGAGAGGTTACTTTTGAAGATGTCAGCTTTTCCTATGATACTTCCAAAGAAGTACTGCATAACGTATCCTTTACCGTTAAACCCGGAGAATCCATCGCCCTGGTAGGCCCTACCGGAGCAGGTAAGAGTACGATAGTCAATCTGCTGAGCCGTTTCTACAATATCGATTCCGGCCGCATCAAGATAGACGGTACTGATATATCCGCGGTGACGCTTAAATCTTTAAGATCGCAGATGGGAATAATGATGCAGGACAGCTTCCTCTTCTCCGGCAACATCGAAGACAATATACGTTACGGAAAACTTGATGCCACCGAGGAAGAGATCATCAAAGCAAGTAAAAGTGTGTGTGCGGATGAATTCATTTCCGAGATGCCGAATAAATATAAGACTGAGGTAAGAGAGAGGGGTTCGGCTCTTTCCGAAGGTCAGAAGCAGCTGATATCCTTTGCAAGGACCCTGCTGTCCGATCCCGCGATACTCATACTCGATGAAGCAACCTCAAGCATAGACGTACGCACCGAGACCGCACTGCAGAAGGGTCTTGATGCCATGCTCAAAGGACGTACTTCCTTTATCATCGCTCACAGATTATCGACCATAAGAAACTGTGACAGGATAATGTATATAGATCACGGTAAGATAATGGAGAGCGGTTCCCATGACGAACTCATGGCAAAGAAAGGTTATTACTACAAACTCTGCACCGCACAGGATTGAGAGATCTTATCAGCGTTCTTTCGTTATACTGCCGTTCTCGACGCGGTATACATGATCGCACTTCTTTATGGTCTCCAGCCTGTGCGCTATTATTATCAGAGTCTTCTTTCCCTTAAATCTGTTTATCGAATCCATTATCGCTGCTTCGGTATCATTATCGAGGGCGCTGGTCGCTTCGTCCAGTATCAGTACTTCGGGATCTGCATATAACGCTCTGGCTATGCCTATCCTCTGCCTCTGTCCTCCCGAAAGCCTTACGCCTCTTTCACCTATACCGGTATCAAGTCCTTCAGGCAGGCCTTTTACAAATTCATCAAGCTGGGCTTCCTTAAGCACTTCCCAGATGCGTTCTTCAGAGAGTTCATCTTCCGAGATTCCGAAAGCAACGTTTTTCCTTATCGTATCATCCAGCATAAATATGCTCTGGGGAATATAGCCTATATTTCTGAGCCACTTGCGGTAGTTTTCTTTATCCAGGACATTGCGGCCGTCAGCCGTTATGCTGCCTCCTTCAAGTTTGAGCAGGCCCAGCAGTATATCCACTACCGTGGATTTGCCGGCACCGGAGGAACCTACTATACCTACGCTCTCACCAATATGTATATCAAAAGATGCTTTGTTAAAGATATAAACATCCGTGTTCGGATACTTGTATGTTATATCCTTAAGGCTTATCACTTCATTGACCGGAAGTTTTTCCCTTACAGGAGTAAAGTCTGTCATATCGGTATTTTCACTGTCGACCTCATCCTGCAGATTATCCGATACTCCCATGAAGGCCGGTTCAAAATATGCTATGTTATTGATCTGGTTGTTGATCCTGTTGGCACAGGGCATCAGACGCACCACCGCCACACCGAAAGCCGCAAGTATCGCCATCATCTCGCTGGTATCACGGCCGCTTAAGATCAGTATCATAAGGTAGAGTACCATTGCACATACGGATATGGTCTCGATCAGGAGTCTCGGGATATTACTGAACAGGGTATATTTCTGAACTGCTCCCACGTAGCCCCTGCCGCATTTGATATACTCATCGACAAAATACATCTCGCGTCCCGTGGTCTTTACTTCCTTGATACCGGTCACTGTCTGTGATATCCACTTGAAGAGCCCGCTGTAATAATCCTGGTTATCCTTGCCTGCCTTATGCATCACGGGTTTAAGCACCTTCTTGATCACCAGGAGAGTGATGATCAGCAGTACCGATATCATGATCGTCATCATGGGTTCGGTGACAAAGAGTACCACTGCAAGGAATACAAATACCACGGCTTCCGAAGCAAGAGTAAGAAGGGAGAGTATCATCGCGTACATATTGTTCACGTCGGAAGTGATGTTCCTCTGTATCACGGCTGTATCGGCATTAAGATAATACTCGTAATCCTTACGTATATAATTCTTCATCATACGTTCGGAAGTTCTGAACTGATTGGTATAGATATATCTATAAAGTACTTTCTGCTGCACATAGAGAAAGAGATTCTTTACAACAAAAAGCATGATCAGAAGGAACATGATCATCACGGTAAAAGCCTTGATCCCGGGCGAGCCCACAAGAGTGTATATGGCATTGACCGTTTCATTATCTTCTACAGCATTCTGATCCATGACCAGCTTCATCACCGGGATGATGATACCCACGCTGGCGGTCTCCAAAAGGGCACCGACAAGCATCATCAGTACCAGCACGATCATAAAGTCTTTCTGTTTTTTATCCAGTAATACTCCGAGTTTTTTAATTATCTTTATCATAACTTATGTTCCGAAATGTCTGTGTACATCGGGATCTTCATACTTATCCATGAAGTCGTGTCCGAGACGCACCTTTTCGTCGGCAAAGCTGATCGCTCCCAGCTCGGTATATACCGATACCACCGTATCGATATGCATTCCCTCGAAGAAGTTCAATATCTCCATGGGCACCGATGACGGGAAGAAGGGACAGTCCGGATAATACTTCTTATAATCCAGCACATCCCTGGGATGAGGTTTTATAAAGACCAGCGCTTCTCTTCCCTGATCATCATGACCGAAGGTCTCCATCAGATCGTCCGTTATACGTTTTCTGGTATCCAGATCGCATAAGGGATCCGTCAGTATCAGTACGGTCTTCTGGCCACATTCCTTTGCCTGCTTTATCCTTTCTTCTATTTCTTCCTTATCTTCCACAAAAGCTTTTAACAGCAATTGTCTGTCATCTTCCGTAAGCCTGTCATACAGTGGCTTTCGCGGCACTTCCTTATATTTCGGATTGTCGTACTTAAGCACGCTTCTGTCATTTACTTCCATATCGATGCAGTATTTAGAATAACCGTTCTCGATATGTATCAGACCGAATTTGGCGAATTTGGCTTTCATCTCAAAGTGTCCTTTATTGGACACTCTTGCCGAATCAAGGGTCTTTAAGCAGTCCAGTCCGTCTTCCACTGCATGGTAGCGGATCTTTTTCTTATTAAGATACACTCCTATGGGATCCGAGTCACAGTACACATATATATCTTTATACTGCTTCATATCAGTCGGCACAAACTTTTCCTGCAGCTTTGCGAACTTTGAAGTAAAGCTTATCCGCTGAAGCATATTGAGTATTATGTTTCCTCTGTCAACTTTATACTTTGCGAGTTCCGGAAAGAACTCCTCTCTCTTCTCATCATACTCCAGCACTTCTTCGAAAAAACCAAGAGCCTCTATTCGTTCCTTAAGACCTCCGAAGTTGTTGGACATAAGGCTCAGCACCAGCGTGGCACCGCCCTGCTCCTCCTTGGGAAGAGCAAGTTCCTTCAGAAAAGTGATATATACATGATAAAAAGTATGGCACACATATATACGGTCTTTCATCTGTCTCTTACCTTCATCCATGTCCTGTGTGCACTCCGTATCCCTTTAGGCGAAATGCATAACAGTTTCAGTCCCAGTCTTTCCTTTTTCTTCAGATACGGATTCTTTTTGATCTCCCGCATCTCGCTTTTCACAAAACGTACTATGCGCATGTAGAAGCCGTTATCCTTTGTCATCTTCTCTACCGGTATATGCAGAAGGAAATCATAGGCCTGTACCAGTCTAAACCTTGCGGCTTCACTTATATACTCGGGATAATGATCCCTGGCATATCTGTATGCTCCGAAAGCATTATACATCATATCCTCATAAAGCTTCTGGTCATAGGACCCGCGGGTTGCACTTTCCTCACTGTGATAGATGTGATAGCCCATCCTTCCTATGGTTATGATACCTGCCTCCAGCTCCGGCATCATCTCAACAAGCAGGGCAAAGTCCTCATTCTTCTTGCCCTCAGGGAAGCTGTACTTCTTTATGAAGTCTGCCCTGAAGAGCTTAGTACAGAAAGAAGAATCTCCCGTATGCATGATCAGCTCACGGAAATAATCATCCCTCTTCTTCAATTCCACTCTGCCGTCCGAACGGTCAGCTTCTTTTATAAGACGTAAATCCGGCGCATGATCTTCACTCATCAATTGTGCCGCACAGGGTCCGTTCTTTGCATCTTTATACTTATCAAGTTCGCTAAACAGGGTCTCATACATATCCTCTTCTATCCAGTCATCACCGTCCACAAAACCTATGTATTCGCCCTTTGCTTCCTTTATCCCGAAGTTTCTCGCACTTGATGCGCCGCCGTTTTCTTTTTGAAAAAACCTTACCCTCTTATCTTTGTTCACATACTCGCGGCATATATCCGCACTCTTATCCTTTGAACCGTCGTCTACCAGTATCAGCTCCAGATCGGCATAAGTCTGTCCGAGTACGCTGTCTATACAGCGTCCCAGATACTCTTCCTTGTTGTATACCGGAACGATGACCGATATCATTCTAAACCCCCGTTACTTTTTTGATCTCTCTCTTACCCACTGCGCATATGCGGTAGCAAGTGGATAGGGACGTTTCCCCTTTACGATGCCGAAGATCTTTGCTGCCTTATCAACTTCCGGAAAGGCCTTATTCCTGATAAACTGCTCATACATTATCAGCAGCCCCCTGTTCTTCTCACTCGGCAGATGCCATATGCATACCGGATTATAGAAGGCATTGGTGGATACCAGGTAAAACTTTTTATCAGTCCAGTATCTGCAGATATATGCACCGCTTTCTATCACGGCCTTTGTTTTTTTATACTCAGCCGCAGCAAAGGCCATGACGGTCTCGTCATTGGTCCTTACTTTATCAACATCAAAGCCTGTCTCTTCCATCCTGTCGTATACTTCTTTGCAGCAGTCTGCGTACAGCTTCAGATCTTCACGCCTGCCGCAGATAAACTCTCCGCCGTAATGCACGATATGATCCCTGCCTTCGGGATAAAGCCTCTCGTAGGTTTTTCTCATGATCACTCTCTCTTCATGATCATAGGAATGTCCGAGATTATAGAGCATCAGGCCCTGATCCGCTTCCTTCCAGAGTTCCGTATAAGGATGGACTGTATAGGTATCGCAGTCTATTATCATTGCCCTTTCATATTCCTGCTCCGAAAGATATTTCAGCACACAGAGCTTGAAGGCAGCCAGTGACCAGGGAAAATCTTCGGGAAATCTGAAGCAGTCATACTCTACGGTCCTTATCACTACCCCGCCGTATTTCAGCAGCTTCGCATACTTTTCAAATACTTCAGGTATACCGGTATTGACTATCAGCATTACTTCATCGTCCGGATTCTGTCTCTTTATGGAGATCAGTGAGACGATCATATTCTTCATGTATATCTCAAGCCTTCCCAGATCCGTTCCACCGGAAAGCTGCGCCGATGTCCCGTATTTCTCATCATAGGCAAAGGAAAAAGCAAAGCCTGTTGCTATCACGTTCATATTTATTTCCCTCTTACAAAACCGTAGCCTTCCCCCGGTCTTATCTCAGGTGCTTTCTGCATCGGATGGGGAAGTCCGGTTCTTTCTTCGATCTCCCACTCTTCTCCGTAAAGCACCCGTCTTATGAAACCATAAAGTCTTTCCGCTGCATACTCTGCATTCCAGTACTTTGAAACCGTATCATATGCGGCATAGCCGAATTTCTGACGAAGCTGTCTGTCTTTAGCCAGCTTATATGCATATTCTCCGGCCTCATTGTTATTTCCGCTCCTGTATACGAAACCGTTCTCATTATGACGGAGCATATAAGGAACCGCTCCTATGGCATGTGATGCCACAACCGCACAGCCGCTGTTCATGGCCTCATTCAGCACAGCCCCCCAGCCTTCCTTCTGATCACTGGTAAACAGGAAGATATCGGCCCTTCTCATATATTCCCTGGTCTCTTCAGGTGTCTTGAAACCGTTAAAATGCGTAAGTCCCGGCACGCCTTTCTTCATGGCTTCTTCTCTCATGCGCTCTTCAAGTTCTCCGCCACCCACGAAGTCGAGCATGCATTTTATCCCGCGTTTATCGAGATAGCTGCATACGTCAAGCGCTGCCTCGGGATGTTTCCAGTCTATCATCCTTCCGCACCACAACAGCCGTATCGTACCGTCATCCTCACGCTGTGAGTGCAGTTCAGCCATGCTGTACTCTTTTACTTCGGGGAAATATCCCCATACATATTTCTTTTCGGGATAGGCTTTTATCAGTGAATAATCCGAAGCCACATAGCCTCCCGCACACAGCAGGTATACGGGCATCCCTTTGTATCTTGTATGATCCCTGTTCTTTTTTATCAGACCTCTCGGGGAAATGAATTTCCACTGTCCCTCTTTATAGATGCGTTCGCTGTATCTGAGTGTGGCTTTGCCCATGTCCTGTCTTTCGTAAGCAAGCGTTTCATCCACTCCGCCGAAGATCGTCATATCGGAATCCAGCATAAGCTTTCTGCAATATTCTTCGTTTCCTTTATATTTCAATACATAAGGAAAAGCAGAGGTATCCGGCGCCCATCCCATCCTTACACGTTCGGCTTCCATATCTTCCATCTGTATGAAAGTGAACTCAACCTCAGGGATCGCGCTCATAGCGTCACAGAAAGCTCTCTGATGATGATTAAAATAATTTGATACAAATGTTATAAGCAACTTATCCACCCGTTCTTCGGTCTTATTATTTCCGCCTTTGACATAGGCCCGCTTTCTTCTGCATACTCCTTACCCGCAAGCACTGCTTCACAGAAGGCCAGCAGTCTTCTGCAGGCTTCTTTCGGATTCCACTCCGAAGCGATGGTCCTGTATGCTTCCCTTCCGAATCTCTTCCGGAGTGTGGGATCTTCACATAAGGCATAGAGTGCATTTGCAAGTATCCCTTTCTCTTCGGAAGGATATACCATCCCGTTCACTTCATGTTTTAACAGGAAGGGAACAGAGCCTGCTCCCGAGGATCCGACCACTGCGCAGCCTGCGTTCATCGCCTCATTTACCACGGCTCCCCAGCCTTCCTTAAAATCACTGGTGCAGAGATAAACATCACTGCGGCGCATTTCTTCCCTTACTTCCGAAGGTGCTATGAAAGGTCGTCTTATCACCGTTCCTTCCAGTCCGTATTCCTTTATCATCCGGTCAATATTTTCGGACTGATCGCCTTCGCCTATCATCGTAAGTTTTATATCAAAACCCTGTTCTATACATTTGGCTGCTGCTACAACCGCATGTTCGGGATGCTTCCAGTCTATCATCCTTCCGGTCCACAATACCCTTATCTCGCTCCCGGACTTTCTCTTCATCTCATCTTCGCTGTATTCGATGAACTCGGGAAAATATCCCCACTTATATTTCTTTCCGGGATAAGCTCCTATCAGATTGAAGTCATGTGCAACATAAGCTCCCGCACACAGCAGGTATACCGGATCGTTTTTAAATCTTACATGTCTGTTCCTGTTCTTCGTAAATGACTTCGGCGTAAAAGCATGCCAGTAACCATCTTTAAAAAGCCTTTCGTAGTATCTCAGCGTAAACTTTCTCTTATCCAGTCTCTCACGCAGGAAGTAATCGTCCGCTCCTCCGCAGAGCACCACGTCGCTTTCTCTTATCAGTCTTTCCGCCTTCTCGACATCATCCTCCAGATACAGGTATCCGGGTATCTCTTCGGTGTTAATGGACCAGCCCATATTTACGCGCTCTTCCTCCATCTTATCGCTCACGATAAGATGAAGATCTTCACCCAGTACCTCCCTTAGCTCCCTGTAAAAAGGCAGCTGATGATGCGTCACATAATTTGTCAGAAAAACAAAAGTCATATCCTGTCGTAGATCCACAAAAGCATTTTGTAATTTGCCTCGGCATCATGAGTCAGCATTGCTCTCTTTCTCGCAGCAAGCCTCAGCTCATCCTGCAGTTCCTCACTGTCAAACAATCTGCATATCTTTTCCGCAAGTCCTTTTGCATCGCCCGCATCAAAAGCAAGCACTTCCTTATCTTCCTCTGCCATTGAAGGCACACCGCCCACCCTTGATACTACCGAAGGTACACCCAGCAGCATGGCTTCACCGAGAGAGTTGGGTGAGTTTTCTGTATATGAAGCCAGGACATAAACATTGGCTTCCATATATTCCTGACACATTTCCGTTTCATTTAACTGTCCCATAAAAGACACACTGTCTTTGAGCTGCAGTTTTTCCGTCAGGGATTTAAGATACTTGCCGTATCGCGGTATCTTGTAGAAAGGTTTTCCGACTATGTCATCACCGGCTACCACGATATGTGCATCCTCATATTTTTCTTTGATCAGCGCCAGGGCTTCTATCGCCACATGCAGACCTTTAAGCGGGATATTGCCCTGTGACATGAATATCCTGTGCTTTACGCTGTTTTCCCTCTCCCACAGTTTGCCATAGAATCCGGGTCTCAATGTTTCATTCATTGCAAAATAAGCACAGGAAGGATTAATGCTTTCCACATACGCCTTGTCAAAGGCTGTTCTTCCGCAGGCATATGCCGCAAGGGAAAGAACGTTTTTCTCTCTTTCGGCTCTTTTTTCGTATTTCTCTTTCTGTTTCCACAGGCTGTCGCTGCGTATGATATCACGTATGGTGGCACTCTCGGTCACAGACTCATCCAGTCCGCCGTAATACTGTTCCGCACAGCTTTGCATCACACCCTGTATATGAACTATGACCTTATCTCTCCATTCCGTTAATTTCTGCAGTGCCAGGGAGTGAGGAAACTCGGTTCCGAAACAGTGTATGACATCAGGCTTGAATTCTTCGCAGATCCTTCCTATCGAGGCTTCAAGAGAAGGATCGTATTCTTCGGGATGATCCGTATCTTCATAGAAACTGAAATAACGGACGAGTCCGGCACTGCCGCTCATCTTCTCATCGCCCTTAACCGGAAAAGCAACAGCAAGGCTAAGCTCCTCGCCTTCCATTACTTTGGCGGCAGCTCCGCTTATCCATCCCTCTTTATTCTGTGCCCTGCCGAGACCTGCCGCACTTGCAACAAATGCAGGCATCAGGTTGCAGACCCACAATACTTTTTTCTTACTTTTTTCCATAAAGCCTGCCCTTCAGCTTATGATAAATTGACGAGAACAGCGGTGACTGGGCAAGTTTCTCTCTTACCGGCTGCAATGTTATCGCCATAAGGAATCTGTAAAGATATACTTTCTTTCCGAGATAGAGTTCCGTTATCTCCCGGTGTTCTTCATTTGCAAGCTTCTTATTTTCCGCTGTTTCCGAAAACCCTTCTCCCTCATAGGAGCAGACGGTTATGTTCATATGTCTGCATTTAGCTCCTTCGCTCTTAACGCTCCAGAGGAAATGCTCGTAATCGGCACGCACCCTGTACTTTTCTTTATATCCGCGCTTCGCGAAGAGATTTCTGCTATAAAAACATACCTGATGACAGGGTACGTTCCTGAACAGAAGGAAATCCGTCACTCTGTCGGGAGATATATCAGTGCTGTCGAGTTTTCTCCTGTACAGATCACCGTAAAAGATATCGGCTTTATATTTCAAGGTTTCCTTCGCCACTTTGGAAAGCACCAGTTCATTTACGAAATAATCACCGCAGTTTAAAAAGATGCAATACTCTCCTCTTGCCAGTGCCACTGCCTGGTTCATGGCGTCATAAATAGAACTGTCCTCCTGTACAACGGTCCTTATTCTTTCATCGTTTATCACAGCATCAAGAGAACCGTCGGTGGAGCCGCCGTCCTTCACGATCACCTCATAGGCAGGATATCTCTGCATAAGGATACTGTCCACGGTCTTCTTTAATTCATCTCCGGCATTTAAACATACCACTATCACAGAAAACTTTATCTTCATCCCGTCACCTTTACATATGTTAAACCGTCCATGCTGCCGTCATAATTCAGCCAGGTACTGTAGGGCAGCACTCTTACCACGTCGCCGAAGGCTTTGTACAAAAAGAATGCAAAATAAACGGCACCGGCAGCAAGTATCATGGTCTTTAAAATCTTTTTCTTCTTTCCGTCCAGGCATACACAGATCCCCGGCAACAGCAGTATCTGTGATATGTTGAGATAATAACCTATCCTGGATGCAAAAGGTACAAAGCTGAAACAGCCGTAGAATATAAGCGCCAGGGCATTCAGCTTCATATAAAACTTCAGAGTCTCATTCTCTTTTATCACCGCAGCATACATATATATGCAAAGCAGCAGTATCGCAAGACAGCGGAGTATGTTCACCCAGCTGATGCTTCCCGAGTTAAGGTACTCTTCTTCATTAACGTAAGAAGGATACAGCCTCAAAAACAGCGCAAGATAGCTGTCTTTAAACAGCAGTCCACTCACTCCTCCAACTGCCAGTACAGCGACCACTATCCTGTTCCACTTCAGTCTGCAGAAAGGATAGAACAGCAGGACACAGACGGCAGTCTTATGGAACAAAGCCGCCAGCAGGACCAGCAGTACGAATTTCACATAGTTTCCTTTTATGACATGATACATGCTCCATAAAAGGAGGGCCAGCGCCAGGTAATACCGCACGGTATTATAGGTCTGGAAATACAGCCCGAAAGCCATGAACAGAAAGACCGTCATTCCGAAGTCACTGCTCTGCAGATACATTCCCCTGACAAATGCAAACACCGTGATAAAAGCAAATATGGCAAATATCAGAAGGAATGCCTCCGTATCCAGAAAGCTGTATACTGCTTTAACTATCAGGTTAAACCCGGGCTCGGTAACTATGTGGTTGTCGGTATACGCATCATGAAAACGTATGATATAGGTAAAATAATCATTACCCGTATGTATGCGTAATGCGGAGGGGATAAAGAGAACGAAAAATAACGCCGCCAGACAGATCGTGTTGATATATCCCTGTCTGGATCCGGCCGGATAATGCCCGTATCCTGCGGTGTTCTTCACTTTTCCGGCTATCATGACAGCAGCAAGACTTATCATGATATACAGGATCACTCCGAACAAACTGTTATGCCTCCCCTATGCTTTTACCTTCTTTAATACCCTTAAGTAATATCTTATAAGCTTCAAAAGCCTTTATTTCCCTGCACATTACTTTACGTTTGCTGAATATGAACCTGGCTCCCCACAGCCAGGCAAGCTGCCTGTACAGAAAATGATAGAGCACTCCGCGGTCGAAGAAAAACTTCTCATGATAGCCGGAAAACCAGGTAGATTCTCTCGGCTCCTCGTATCCAATCTCTGTCGGCAGTGCCTTAAGCTTAAGCCCCGCTCTCACACAATCCATAAAGAACAGCGAGTCTTCACCGTTGCTGTATTTTGCCCCTCCCCCGAAAAGGAGTGAATATCTTATGCCACGGCTTATTATCTTTTCACGCCGCATTGCAGCCGCATATGCAGGATATCTTCCGAGATTGAAATAGCCTACCTTCTTTTCCTCCTCGGTATGATAGGTCCTCCTCTCCTCACAGACCTTTACGTTAAAGAAGAGCACATCCGCTTCGGGATGCTGTTCGAAGGCTTCGATGATCTTCCCGGCATAGCCGGCTTCGTATCTTATATCCTCATCGGAAAAAAGTATTAAATCGGCTTCAGCCTTCTCAAGTGCAAGGTTTCTGCTCTTTCCGACGCCTCTTTCATTCCTGTTAAATATACGGACACGCGCCTTATCACTGTCTGCCACTTCTTCGGAGTCATGATCGCACTGATTGATCAGCACCGCATCGCCTTCCACACCCATGACGGCAGGCAATCCGCTGTCCTTATTCACCGCAGAGATCAGTGTTTCAAGCTTCATAATACGATCTGAAGAATTTCCTGTCTGCACCGGCAATGACAGTCAGACTCTCCTTACCTGTCAGTTCCAGCTCATCCGTATACTTCTTCAGCCTCCTGCCGTTACTTCCCCATTCTGCGATCAAAAGTTTAAGCTCGGCATCCCCGCTTATCTCAAGTCCTTCAGGCAACAGCTCCTTAAGCCTGTTCACAAGCTCTTCGTCTTCTTTTTCAAAACACTCAAGTGCTATGCTTTTACGTTCTTTAAATATCTCTGCGAACAGCCTGCGGATCTTTTCTTTATCCTCGCTTCCGTCTTTGTATAAAACAGCCGCAGCCGTGCGTGAGCAGAATTTTTTCACATCACTTTCAACATAGATCGAATCATCCGTTGCGGCATCATACAGAAGAATGAGCAGACCTGCGATGAAACCGGCCACTGCTCCGAACACGGCCCATCTAACACAATGATTCACGGGCCTTAATACCTGTACATCTTCATGATCCCACTGTTCTATGGCTTCAAAGCCTTCAGTCTCAGAAGCAAATCCGGAAAGCGCCTCTGCCAGGGCACTCTGCACCTTCTCGGAAGTCTGTGCATCAGCCATGTCCACATATACCCTGATCATCCTGATATCCGAGGAAGTTGGGATGCTTGTAGCTTTAGCGATATCTTCCTTGCTCACTCCGCAGACAGCTGAAGCCCTGCCGGCTATCTTATCGGAATCGAGTACATCATTCCAGGTGTAATCGTTGTAATAAAGCTGGATCTCACTTGCAGTCCTCTGATCGAAGTCGATGTAATAGAGCGCACTGCATCTGTAAGGAAAACTGCCGGCAAAGACATAGGTCACCAGAAGATAGATGACTGCGAAAAGCACAGCGCTGACTGCAGTTGCGGCAAAGACCTTCCATATTCTTTTTTTGCTGATGAGCACGAACCTCTTAAGGTCCATGATCTCAGTGTTCTCGTTCATCCTTTATTTCCCCGCTGTTGTCTTTCCCTGATCAACACCCTCGGTACTCTCGGGTTTCAACAGGGTCTTAAGTGTTAACAGCATCAGCTTCAGATCAAGCCATACACTGTAATTCTCGATATAAGTCAGATCAAGTTTCAGCTTGTCATAGGGCGTGGTATTGTATTTTCCGTACACCTGGGCATAACCCGCAAGTCCGGCTTTCACCTTCATACGGAAGGCAAACTCAGGCATGTCTTCTTCGTACTGTTTTATTATCTCGGGTCTTTCCGGTCTCGGCCCTATGAAAGACATATCTCCCTTAAGTATATTGAAGAGCTGGGGGATCTCGTCTATACGCACCGCCCTTATGAATTTGCCTATGGGAGTGATGCGGCTGTCCCCTTTGGATGCAAGCCTTGCGACTCCGTCTTTCTCGGCGTCGACTCTCATGCTCCTGAATTTCAGTATCTTGAACTCTTTTCCTCCTATGGTACATCTTACCTGTTTGTACAGCACCGGTCCCTTGTCACCCAGCCTGATCAGTATCGCAGTGATAAGCATGATAGGCGAAAGAACAACTATAAGTATCAGTGAACAGATTATATCTATCAGTCTCTTTGCTGCTCTCTGTTCAACGGAAAGGGCATATTCACGGATCAGATATATGGGCGTATCAAAGATATGCATCTCTTCGGTACCCTTCATCAGCACATCGGGGATCTTGGGCATCAGATACATACGTATGGAACGACCGTAACAGTATTTCATCAGGAAGTTCCTGTCTTTCACAGGCAGATCCCAGATGACCATGCCGTCATATCTGTGCTCTATCTCTTCGCAGATCTTCTCCACACCTTCACTTATGCTCATGGTCTTGCAGATATTATACTTGTCCGGTCTTGATGCAAATTTCTGAAGTATATTTTCCGAAGGACGCTCTCCGGTGACCAGCAGCAGGTCTCTCGGAGGGAAGAGCATACTGTATATACCCTGGGATATGGCAGTCCATAAGAGATGCCATACCAGCGCCGCTGCAGTAAGTATCAGTATATATTTGTAGGTTATGAGTTTTGTTGCTATAAGGGCAAGTACGGCATAGATGATCGCATTTGCAAAGATAGTCGCGAACATGCCTGAGAGAAAGACTTCCCAGGCTTTAAGATATCCTATACGGTTGCTGCCGTACATTCTCGAGAACAGGATCAGCAGTACTGCATAGACGGATATAAGGAGGATATCACCCTTTATCCAGAACTGTACGCCGTAATTAGTTTTTAAAAGGGGTTTATAAAAACGATACCAAACAAGTGTAAAACCCGCTACCTGAATGGCTATACTCAGGAATGACAGAAACAGTATTATGATTCGTCTCGAAGTCTCTAATTTTTTCATTACATCCTTCTGACCGCAGCTCTTACCGCCCAGCTTACAAAGCATACGCAGCTGTGCAGAAGTCCCATTTTTTCATGGACGCGGTACAGTCTCCATATTCTCCGCAACGCAACTATCTTGTTGGAGGAAAGTGAAGAAGCAGGTCTGCGGTATAGCGTCAGGCTTTCGTCCAGCCCTCTTGCCACTACTCCGGTCCTGAGTATGTTCCACCAGGAGGCGGTATCTTCACTCTCTATGTGCGGCATGTATATCAGTTCCTTACTCAGCTTGGTCATATCGAACATGACCGTTGAAGTAAAGATGATGGTCCTCGACAGCGCATGCTTATGATCCAGTTTATCCTCGACATGCACTATCTTCCCGGTCCCTGCGGCATTTTCATCCGCGAATTCATATGCGGTATATACGAAAGCCGCATTCTCTCTCCACATAAAGCCGAGAGTCTTTTCTATCTTTTTCTCATCCCAGATATCATCAGCATCCAGATAAGCTATATACCTTCCGGTGGATTCTTTTATCCCCAGATTCCTTGCATCTGCGGCAGAATGTCTTCCGGTATTGCTCAGCAGTCTTATACGCTCATCGTCAAAGGATGCTGCAATCTTCATGCTCTGATCCGTACTCCCGTCATCCACCAGCAGTATCTCGAGATTTTTATAACTCTGTTTAAGTATTGAGTTTATCGTTTCCGCAAGATACTTTTCCGCGTTATGCACGGGCACGATCACGCTTACTTTTTCATTCTTATTTTCTGGCACTGTCTATATTTTCCTTAAACCAGTCATATGCAAGCTTTATGCCTTCTTCAAGTTCCACCTTATGCATGAAGCCGAGTTCGTGGAGTTTTGTTACATCCGTAAGCTTTCTCGGTGTTCCGTCCGGCATATCCTTATTCCATACGATCTCGCCCTCATAACCGACACATTCTTTTATCATCTCTGCCAGCTGCTTGATGGTCACTTCCTTGCCGGTTCCGATGTTTACATGCTGTTCGCCGTCATAATTCTCAAGCAGGAATACGCAGGCATCCGCCATATCATCCACATAGAGGAATTCTCTTAAGGGTGATCCGGTTCCCCAGAGTTCAACCGTGGTCGCATTGCTGATCTTAGCCTCATGGAATTTCCTTATCATTGCCGGCAGCACATGTGAACCCTGAAGTTCATAGTTATCATGCGGTCCGTAAAGATTGGTGGGCATGCAGCTTATGAAATTGTCACCGTACTGTCTCTTATAAAACTTGCACATCTCAAGCCCTGCGATCTTTGCGATGGCGTAAGCTTCGTTGGTAACCTCCAGAGGTCCCGTAAGCAGTGCATCCTCGGGAATTGGCTGGGGTGCCATTCTCGGATAGATACAGGTACTTCCGAGGAATAAGAGTTTCTTAACCTTATACTGATGACAGGCTTCGATCACGTTGCACTGTATCTGCATATTGCTGTAAGCGAATTCCGCAGGCTTCGTATTGTTTGCATTGATACCGCCTACTTTTGCAGCTGCAAGTACTACTATGTCAGGTCTTTCTTCTTCAAAGAATTTTCTTACATCTGCCTGCTCGGTCAGATCCAGTTCTTTATGGCTCCTTCCGATGATATTCTCATATCCGCTGCGTTTCAGGCTTCTTACTATAGCGCTCCCTACAAGTCCGCGGTGTCCCGCAACGTAGATCTTATCTGACTTTTCCAACTGTTTGGCCTCCGTATTGATTTTTTATATTGTTTTTTTTATTTCTTCCGTTTATAATAAATTACATGAGTGCACTCGATGAGATAATCACAAATGCGGTTCTTATGTCAGCTGTTCTTTCATGGCTTTTCGCACAGGTCATGAAGACTGTTCTGCACACCGTTATCACCAGACAATTTAACGCTGAACGCCTTGTGGGTACAGGCGGTATGCCCAGTTCCCATTCCGCTACGGTCTGCGGTCTCGCAGGCGCCGTATGCATACGCTTAGGCCCCGGCAGTACTGAATTTGCACTTGCTGCCGCTCTTGCCATCATAGTCATGTATGATGCTCTCGGCATACGCCGTCAGGCAGGCAAGCAGGCCAAAGTCCTGAACGAAATGATCGACAGCTTTGAACGTCTCGGCGAAGATAACATCAGTGCAGAGGATAAGCTTAAGGAATTCCTCGGCCACACTCCGCTGCAGGTACTCGTCGGTGCTGCCATCGGCATACTTTTCTCATTCCTCGTATGCCACGTTTTATTACCCTACTAAGCCGACGAGATATTCTCTCAGAGCATCTTTCCACTCCGCAAAACGTATATCCGTTCCCAGTCTGAACATCATATTGTCCAATGCGGAATAAGCCGGTCTGCTTGCAGATTCGGGGAATCTTTTTTTATATTCCTCGGAACTGATGCGTTCTACGCTCACATTCTTGCCCGCAAGCTTAAATATCTCTTCCGCAAAATCCGCCCAGCTGCAGATACCTTCGCAGGTACCGTGATACAGTCCATAGGCTCCGGTAGGTATCAGCTTATAGATGGCTCTTGCCAGTTCCATTGCCGAAGTGGGATTGCCGAGCTGGTCATCCACAACGCTTACACGGTCATGGTTCTCGGCTATCGCCAGCATGGTCTTCACAAAATTCTTTCCCTCTCCGTAAAGCCATGCGGTACGTATGATGTAATACTTATCAGCAAAAGCACGCACGAATTCCTCTCCGGCAAGCTTGGTCCTGCCGTAGGCACTCTTCGGACCCACCGTATCAAATTCATTTCTCGGTGCATCCGCAGTCTCACCAGAAAAAACATAATCCGTGGAAATATGCACGAGTTCGGCGCCGCTCTTGCTTGCGGCTATCGCAAGATTCCTGGGACCTATGGCATTTATCCTGTATGCCAGATCCGTATCTTTCTCGCAGCCGTCCACATTGGTGGCAGCCGCACAGTTTATTATCACGTCAGGTTTTTCTGAAGTTACATATTCTGTCACTGCATTAAGGTCGGTGATATCCAGTTCACCGACATCGGTCCCGAGATAGGTATATCCCGGATCGGCATCATACAGTTTTTTTAATGCTTTTCCCAGCTGTCCGTTACAGCCGGTCACCATTACCTTTGTCATGATCACGCACCTAAACCGAGTCTGTTGATTGCAGAGAATATAGCTCTTACGGATGCTCTGGTTATGTTGGAGCTTACTCCGACACCGTAGGTCACCTCACCCGTATCCTCGTTCAGCATATGTATATAAGCAGCTGCCTGTGAATTAGCACCGCTCTGAAGTGCATGCTCCTCGTAGTCAAGTATCTTTATACGCACATCAAAGTTCTCCCTGATACCGCGGAGTACGGCATCGATAGGTCCGTTACCCACGGCATCAAGACTCTTCTCCACATCGTGATCCGTGTAGATAACATGTACACCTGTATCGAACTCCGACTCGGTCTCCTCCGAGAGATCATCTACCTTGAGTTTTCTGAAATGTATGGGTTCGTTCTTCTTGAGATATTCTTCGCGGAACTTCTCCATAACAGTGTCGGGAGAGATCTCACCTCTCGATTCGGAAAGGATCTGTATAACATCAGCGAATTCCCTCTGCATAGGCTTGGGCAGCTTGAAGCCGAAGTAGGTCTCCATAACGAAGGCCACACCACCCTTGCCGGACTGGGAATTGATACGCACGATAGGCTCGTATTCCCTGCCGATGTCAGCGGGATCTATGGTCAGATAAGGCACCTGCCAGATTTCGGAATTTCTCTCCTTCATCGCATGCACACCCTTGTTGATCGCATCCTGATGCGAACCCGAGAACGCCGTAAATACGAGCTTTCCGGCATAAGGATGTCTGGGATGGATAGGTATCTTGCAGGTACGCTCATAGAGCTCGATGGCCTCATTGATATTGGTAAGTTCAAGACCGCAGTCAATGCCCTGGGAGAACATGTTATAAGCAAGATTGACTATATCCACGTTTCCGGTCCTCTCACCGTTTCCAAAAAGTGTACCTTCAATACGGTCTGCGCCTGCCAGCAGTGAAAGCTCAGCAGTAGCCACACCCGTACCTCTGTCGTTGTGGGGATGTACGGAAATGATGACTGCTTCCCTGTTATTGAGCTTGTTGTTGAAATACTCGATACGATCGGCAAACACATTGGGCGTGGTCATCTCAACCGTGGAAGGAAGATTGATGATCATGGGATGCTCTTTGGTGGGTTGCCACTTATCGATCACCGCATTACATACTTCCAGAGCATAATCAAGTTCGGTGCCCGTGAAACTCTCGGGTGAATACTCAAGGGTCACTTCACCGTCATAGTCCTTCATATTGTCGATGACCATCTGGGTTCCTTTAAGAGCCAGCTCTTTAACGGTCTCTTTATCCGCATTGAACACTACGTCTCTCTGAAGTGTGGATGTGGAATTGTAGATATGGACTATGGCCTTCTTGATCCCCTGTATGGATTCAAAAGTCCTCTTTATCTGCTCTTCCCTGCACTGTGAAAGCACCTGTACTTTCACGTCGTCCGGTATCAGCTTTCTTTCCACCAGCTGACGCAGAAAATCATATTCTATCTGGCTGGCTGCCGGGAAACCTATCTCTATCTCCTTGAAGCCCAGCTTTACAAGATAGTTGAAAAACTCTATCTTTTCCGATACCACCATGGGATCTATAAGTGCCTGGTTGCCGTCTCTTAAGTCAACACTGCACCATATCGGATGCTTTTCGATCTCTTTGTCAGGCCATGTGCGTTCCGGATAACGATCCACCGGCACGCGCTGATAACGTTTGTAATTAAGCATTTCCTTCTTCTCCTTCTATTCTCCCAATCCGCTTTCTACCGCGGATACAAGTTGATCAAGCGCTTCTTCTTCGTCTGCACCGTCGCAGTGTATCTCTATCTCATCACCGCATTTGACCAGCGAAGCCAGCACACTCAGAACGCTCTTGGCGTTATAAGTATTCTCCTTGAATGTAAAGTTGATGCTCGAGCTGTACTTCATGGCTTCCTTGCAGAAATTCCCCGCCGCCCTTAAGTGCAGCCCGGTAGCATTCTTGACAATAACTTTTTTACTTATCATATCGTAACCCCATTTTTTGTTTCGTACAATAAATCCGTATTATACCATTT
This sequence comes from Lachnospiraceae bacterium, assembly GCA_024687205.1. Lineage (GTDB taxonomy): Bacteria > Bacillota > Clostridia > Lachnospirales > Lachnospiraceae > NK4A136. The sequence continues at coordinate 13,526 of JAILES010000098.1, read as the reverse complement.
TTAGGCTTCCTTTACAAGCTGAGGCCCTTACGGACTGTCAGTTCTTTTTGGTGAGTCTGACTCTTACCTTATCGGCATCGAGCAGCGTGATACTATTGGCAATATTTTCTCTGGTTATGCTTGCACTTACCTCAAATTCATCGCGAAGTTTCATATTGCCTATCACATCGGCCAGGTATACGGTTCCTATGGTATCATTCACATCCAGCTTATCCAGATCGGACTTGAGACCGTATAGTTTTACCTTAACGCTTCCGTCTTCCCTGCCGTTCTCGTCAACAAGATGAGCGGTATAGCCTTCGGGTATATCCTCTATGCCAAAGCTGCTGTAAGGTACGCTGAAGCTTCTCTGCTGCATCTCTTCGATGTGTACGGTGACATTTGCTATATCGTCTTCAGCCTTTTCCATTACCACTCTTATACCGTCGGGAAGGTAATTGCTGATATTGATCCTGGTGGTAAAATCTTCGGTCAGGCCGTCAAGATTGAGTTCCTTGGATCCCACACGTACGCTTACTATGGAATTAAGAGGTTTGATCCTGCCTGCAACCAGTATCTCGGTCTTATCCGCTTCAGGTGTTCCCACCATCAGGTAATTCTCTGCCGGTGTTCCGCTTACCTCATAGTAAACAGGTATGGTCTTGGTCGGCAGTATGGCAACACTCACGTTTATAGTGGATATATTCTTCCTGATATTGCTGTGTTCTATCTTTTCATAGTTGCTGTCATACAGCTCGATATCCAGGCTCGAAGATATATCCGAGGTACGTTCGTCAACGCTTATGGAGCACATTGCCGAAGCTATCTTGTCGATCAGAGATTCCGGACCGGATACACGTACGGTGTTGGTAGCATAGGTCACATCTCCCACAACATAACCTTCCGCAGGCTGCCCCAATACTTCCATCGTGATCGGAATGCTTATCTCCTTCAGATTCTCTACCAGCAGTTCCAAAACCGGTGTGTCCGTTTTAATGGACTCTATCATGGAATTGTTCTTGTTGGTGGACAGCTGCAGGGCCACTGTATTCATTACCGAGAGATTGGACACATCCGCAACCGCCATGATGTTTTCCGCACTCAGTGAATCGAGTATGGTCCTCTTTGCTGTTATGGTCACATCTATGCTGCTTACTTCGTTCTTAACTTCAAATACTTTTCCTTTTTCCCTGAGCACATCCGCATTCTTTATCTGGATGGGGATATTTGAAAAACTTGCGGTCTTTACGGGATCATCATAGTTAACGACAACCAGCCATACCACAAAAGAGATAATGACAGCAAGGATCTTGAGGCCCAGATTATTTGTCAGAAACTTTTTCATTCCGGTCTCCTCCTTTCAGTCTGTCTCTTAATCTTTTCTTGCTTTCGGGAGCGGGCTTATCCTGGATCAGTTCAAGTTTCTCCCTCAGTCCTTCCTGAGTGAGACCGCTGTAAAGCTCGCCGCCGAGAGCCACGCTGACCTTGCCGTTCTCTTCGGAAACGATAACGGTAAGGGAATCCGTATTCTCGGAAATACCTACCGCAGCACGATGTCTGGTACCAAGTGCTTTCGAAAGGGATCTGTTATCGGAAAGCGGCAGATAGCAGGTAGCCGCCACTATTCGGTCGTTACGCAGCAGCACCGCACCGTCATGCAGCGGAGTGTTATGTTCAAAAATGTTTATGAGCAGCTGGCTGGTAACCTGGGCATCAATGGCGATACCGGTCTTTTCGTATTCCATCAGCGTCTCGTTTCTTTCAAATACCATAAGGGCACCGGTCTTGGCTCTGCCCATGGCAAAGGATGCTTTTACTATCTCATCGATGGTGTGGTCGGAATATCTGCCGGTATGCATATTGTCATTATTCAAAAACGAAAAGACTATATTCTTCTGCCCCAGCTGTTCCAGAGCACGCCGCAGTTCCGGCTGCAGCACTACTACCAGCGCTATCACCATAGTCGAGAGTATATGCTCCACTATCCAGAGGATCGTGGTCATCTCGAACATAACGGCAATAAGCAAAAAGACCAGGATCACGACCGTGCCCTTAAGCAAAGACCACGCTTTCGTATTCCTGCCCCATATCATAAGATGATAAATAACAAAAGAGAGAATAAGTATCTCTATCACGTCAGTGATACTGATCGTGGGCATATGAAGACTCGATATATACTCTTCGATAAAACCGCCTACTCTGTCAAGCATGATACTTAAGTGTTACCTCTTTTTTTCTTTCCCGGTGCCGGTCTCCTGTTCCTTGCGGCCGCCGTTTTTCTTATCTCTTCAAGTTCCGCCATGGCTTTATCCCTGGTGGCGGTGGATCTGCGCACCCTGTATTCGGGAGCATCCTTTTTATCTTCTGCCGGCTGCACCGGCTCTTCGGCTGCCTCTTCCTTCTTCGGCAGCGGCTTCTTCTCCTGTCCCTTTATCTTTTTCACCTTAGGCTCGGAAAGGGTCACCGTGTTCTTGGGCACGGCTTTCACGTAATAGTAATATTCATCATCTTCGAACTGGACTTTCTCGGTCCTGCTGTAATCAACGTTAAATATGAAAAACTGCAGAATCTCGGCTACGACAAGTGCCAGGAGGCTGCCGAACACCAGGGATGCCACATTTATCCTGGTCTCGAACCTCAGATCGCCCATCAGTACCACCATCACATCCACCAGCATACCCGTTATGATGGCTATGGTCCAGGCATGATCCACGGAAAGCCTTCTTATCACATATACCACTATGATGGTGATGCCGAATGCCGCAACACAGACCATCATCTCCCTGTTGCCTATTATCGCATCAGCGAGGAATCTCAGCTTTTCCAGCAGTGTCTCCTCTTCCATATTGAGCAGGGTCTGCCTGTTCACGGTGATGGCCTTAAGCATATAATAGACGACTACGCCGCAGCCTGTGGATACTACCGAAGAAGGAGCAGCCACAAGCCCTGCGCAGAGAGGTATCACATAAGGCACTCCCAGGATGAAACTTAAGGGAGTCAGCATTATCAGCACCGTATCCTTTGCCGCGAACCTGAAATACAGAAGCATCATCACGAGCATGATGACTCCGGCGACGATAACACTCTCAAGAGAAAGCGCATAGAGCTGCAGGAGTACGATCAGTGCGGAAAGCGTAACGATGAAATTCAGCGGAAGGAATGAGCACATCAGTGCTATGATCAGCGTCACCGCTCCGCTCTTTAAAGCCTGGGAATAGCCGAGCTTTGAATTGATCATCATCATCGAGATCAGCGCGAGTAAAAACTTGAGCGCCGGTCTGCAGAAATTCTCATAACGGGAATAAAGATTCTTCAACCATTCCCTTGCCGTCAGTAACTGTACCATAAAACCTTATTCCTTACTCTTTCTTATACATTGCATTCAGTCGTCTCAGGTTGTTGTAATATATCCTGAGGGAATGCCTCGCTTTTTTGTATCTTATCAGGTAGACCACATAAGTTATGAATGCATAAGCACCGGTAAAGATAAGATAGCGTTTCAAAAGCGTCTTTCCAAGCTGCAGAAGATCCATATCGTATATGTCCTTCACCAGCTTTTCAAAATCATAAACAATATAAGCCCCTATCACTATACAATAGACGATAGTGGCAAACACAATAGACTTCATAACCTCTTTGGCTATGTAGTCCCCCTTAAAATATGTACCGATGGCCATGCTCTTCTTTCCTTCGCCGCCCTCGTATGCCGCAAGCCTGGTCATCAGTTTGATCCTGGATTCGTTTATCATCGGTCAGCCTTTAAAGGTGTGCATCTTCATTCCTGCACCCTTTCCGGGATCAGCTGAAGATCCCGATCCTCCCTCTCTTCTTCCTGCCTCCGAAAAGTTGTTGGCAGTATCTTTCTTACACTTCTCGCAGAAACGTCCGGTGGTGATATAGGCACCGCATTTCTCGCAATATAATTTGATCGGTGATGCGTCCGAGAAGACAAGCCTCTCTTCCCTTACCCACTGTTCCACCTGCTTACGCTCGACGCCGCAGTCCCCGGTGATCTGTTCCATGCTGGCAGCCTTGTGCTCCCTTACATAGTCCTTCACTTCCTGGAACTTCTGCTCTATCTTCTCACGGCAGGCCGGGCAGATAGGGGGCCCCATCATGTAATTGAACATCTTTCCGCATTTTCTGCAATTTTTGATGCTAGTGTTCATAAGCAGACTCCTGTTGTAAAACTATATTCCGGTCCCTATGGCCAGCGTCAGGGTATACACTTCCACAGCCCCTTTTTCCAGAAGGAGCTTCGCCACACTGTCCATGGTCGTACCGGTGGTATAGATATCATCAACCAATACCGGTCTCTTCAATTTTACAACATCTTGTGGAATAATAAAAGCCTTTTTGAGATTATTTTGGCGTTCTTTTACATTTAATTCTTTCATGGGCCGAGTTTTTTCCCTGCGGAACACCACTTTGTCAAAAACCGGGATATCGCAATATCTTCCTATGGCCCTTGCCAGCTTCTCGGCCTGGTTGTAGCCCCGCTTTCTCTCCCTGCTCTTATGCAGCGGAATGGGTATCAGACCGTCAGTCTGCCACCCGGTCAGCGTTGTTTTAAGCTTTTCGGCCATTTCCCTGCCGAAAAACTCCGCATATTCCGCCCTTCCGGCATATTTGAAGCGGTATATCCCGGTCCTGACGGAAGGATATTCGTAAAGAGCCCTTCCGGCCGTGAAATAATGGTTCCTGACCTTGCAGGAGGCGCAGAAGCTCTCCTCCCCTTCCGCAACGGGGGCTCCGCATTTAAGGCACCAGGGCTCCGTTATATATTTGAGTTTCGGCCTGCACTCCTCACAGCAGCCGCCTTCCTCGGGGGATATCACCTCATCACAGAGGACACAGCGGGGAGGGAACAGAAGATCACGGATCCTCAAGCTCTTTAATCCTTTCCGAGAGGGAAGTATAGCGTTTTGCCGCCGTTTCCGTCTCCACCATCCTGCGTACAGCGGCAGAGCTGCCGAGTATGATCACACACTGCTTTGCCCTGGTCACTGCGGTGTACAATATATTCCTGTGGAACAGCATCTGGGGGCCCGAAAGCAGCGGGAGTATCACCACCGGATATTCGCTGCCCTGGGACTTATGAACAGTCACTGCATAAGCCAGCTCCAGTTCATCGAGACGGCTGAATTCATAATAGACCACCCTGCCGTCGTCAAAGATCACCTTCATGATCTTTAGATACGCATTTATCTCATCCACGGTACCCGTATCGCCGTTAAATACCCCTTTGCCCTTATCCACGGAAAGGCTTCCCATGTAGATATCCCATTCCAGCTCGTAGTCGTTCTTTATCTGCATCACCCTGTCGCCTTCCCTGAAAAGGCTGCTGCCGTAGCTGTACTCCATCTTTTCGTCGGAGGGCGGGTTGCATTTTTCCTGCATGAAGATATTCAGCTGCTCTACTCCGAGGTTGCCCTTCTTCATGGGTGTAAGGAGCTGGATATCCGCTCCCGACACCTTCAGCTTTCTCGGCAGCACGTCGCTGACAAGCTGGTATATATATGACTGGATCAGCTCCGTGCTGTCCTTTTCCAGAAGGAAGAAATCCGGATATTTGACCGAAAGATCCGGCATCCGGCCTTCATTGATCATATGGGCATAGGAAACTATATGGCTGTTCTCGGCCTGTCTGAAGACCTGCTTTAAGCGTACGCAGGCAAAAGCTCCGCTGTCCATGATGTCCTTCAGCACCTGACCCGGTCCCACGCTGGGGAGCTGGTCCACGTCACCCACGAGTATCAGCTGGGTCCCGTTGGCAAGGGCGTTCATCAGCGCTCTCAAGAGATGTATATCCACCATGCTGACCTCATCCACGATCAGCGTGTCAATGTCGAGAGGATCCCTGTCCTCGTTCCTGTATAAATGATCGTTTCCGTCCTCATCCCTGCCTATCTCCAGCAGCCTGTGCAGGGTCTGGGCCTCATAGCCCGTGGTCTCCTTCATGCGTCTGGCCGCCCTTCCGGTGGGTGCCGCCAGGGCAAATTCCCTGCCTTCCTTTTCAAGCCACTTAATGATGGCATGAATGGTGGTGGTCTTTCCGGTGCCGGGACCGCCGGAGAGTATGAAGACCCCGCCGGTCATGCAGTCGAGCAGAGCCTTTTTCTGCAGGCTCTCCAGCTCCATGGACATTTCCTTTTCTATCTTTTCAACAAGCTCCTGCCTGTCTTTCTCATTTCCCCCGGGAGGACAGAAGCTGTCCCTGAGTTCCGTAAGCCTTCTTGCCGCAAAAGTCTCGGCCTGGTAGTAAGATTTCAGATATACCCTGGGTCCGTCGCTGCCTTCCTTCAGGGTAATGCGTCCGTCCATGGCCATATCGGCAAGCTCCGGCTCTATATCCTCCGGGGCCAGGCCCAGAAGCTCCGATGCATAAGCACAGAGCAGCTTTCTCGGGCAGTAACAATGTCCTTCCGCCGCGAGCCGCTCCAGCTCATAAGCCACCCCGCAATGGATCCTGTATACCGAATCCTCCTCGATACCCAGTTTTCTGGCTATGGCATCCGCGGTCTTGAAGCCCACTGCCGGCACTTCGTCGGAAAGTCTGTAGGGATTGGTACGGAGCACATTGTATATCTCCATGCCGTAAAAATCATAAAGCTTTGTTGCCAGATTAAGACCTATGCCGTATTCCTGCATGAAGATCACGGCGTTCCTGGCATCCCGCTTTTCCACCATCCTGTCGGTGATCTCCATGGCTTTCTTTATGCTTATGCCCTTTACCTCTGCAAGACGTTCCGGCTCTTCCTCAAGGATGCGGAAGGTATCGTCCCCGAATCTCTCCACGATCTTTTCCGCAAGCTTGGGCCCCACGCCCTTTACGGCCCCGGAACTCAGATATCTCAAGACCGATATCCGGTCCTCGGGAGCGATGGCTTTCAGGGACGTAAATTTAAACTGGAGGCCATACACGGGATGTTCCACGTACTCGCCCTCCAGCTCTACGGTTTCTCCAACTGAAAAATCACGGGCATTTCCCACACAGGTAATATCCCCGTCTTCTGCGGTCAGGTTCATGACCGTGTATCCGTTTTCTTCATTCTGAAAACTTATATGCTCGATGTAGCCTTTTAAAGAAGTGATTAAAGATCATCCTCCTGTGATTCTGACAATAGTTTTTCCATGAGCTCTTCGCTGCTGATACCCTGATTGCGCTTCATCTGCTCAAACATCTGCATGGCCAGGGAATTGGGTCCCAAGTTCTGGTCCGTCAGCTTCCCGGCCATATCGGTGATAGCCGTATCCATAAAGTAATCAACCTGCTGTGAACTGCTGTCATCCTCTCCGGAAAAAACTTTGGTGCTGTCCTTCATGGATTTCACTACCTGTTCCCACAGATAGGTCTCGAATTCCTTGCAGGCCTCCATCATTTCTTCATCGGTCTTGGCTGCTTTCGCATTTGAACCAAGCTTGCCGGCGTTCTGCGCCTGGGCAAGGGATGATGCATATTCGGTCATTGCTTTAGTATTGGCTATATCCATCTTTTATACCTCATGGGATCACTGCTTCAGCTGATTTGCCTGCTGCATCATGGTATCCGTAGTCGTGATGACACGTGAGTTTGCTTCGTATGCACGCTGCGCCACGATCAGGTTCACCATTTCGTCGGCCAGCTGAACGTTGGAACCTTCTATATATCCCTGTGCTATCGTGGACTTCTGCAGTCCTTTTGCAGTCGCTTCGTTCTGCGCGGGGCCGCTTGCTCCGGTCTCCAGATAAAGGGAACCGTCCAGTTTCTCCAGACCTGCGGGATTGTTGAACTGCCACAGACCTATGGTCATGCCCAGAGACTTGGGCTGGAACTGTTCATCGGGATAGGAAAGCTCTCCGTCGGCGCTGATGCTCACCTGACTTGCGGTATAGTTGCCCTTGAGCTCTATGGGTTTGCCCTTTGTATCAAGCACCGCATTACCGTCCGAATCCGTAAGTGCCAGTCCCGTAGAGGTTACAGCCAGATTGAAGTTACCGTTTCTGGTATAGCCTGTACTTCCGTCTCTTCTCTTTACCGCGAAGAAACCGTCGCCGTTTATCGCAAGAGCCGTATTGCTGGCGGATTCAAGGAAAGCGCCCTGTCTGAATATGGTGGTTATCGAAGAACTCCTGACACCCAGACCCACCTGGGAATCAATGGGCTTCTTTTCGCCGTTTGCCGTAGTGGTCTTGGTCTGCAGTTCCTGGTAAAGCAGGGACTTGAATTCATTCTGGCTTACCTTGAAACCTGCGGTATTAACATTGGAAATATTATTTGATATAGTGTCTACCTGTGTCTGCTGTGCCAGCATACCGGTGGCGCCTGCCCATAATGAACGTACCATAACTTACCTCCTTATCCGCCTATCCTGCCCAGCTGTGTAGCTGTCTGCAAAGATGTGTCATAGGTCTGTATTACTTTCTGGTTGGCTTCGTACTGCCTTGATACCGTGATCATCTCCACCATCTCCGATACCACCTGCACATTGGAAGTCTCCAGATATCCCTGGAACACCTGGCAGCTCGCATTTCTCATGCTGGCCCCCTCTACCGGATAGAAATAGTTCTCTCCGAAATGCTCCAGATAATTATAATCATCAAAATCGGTGATCTGCAGCTGTGCCACATTCTTGCCGTCCTGAATGATATATCCCTCCTGGTCGACCGTAAAATCCTTGGTCATATCCACGACTATTTCCTTGTCTTTGGTATCGAGGACCGGATCACCGTCCGTTGTGACCAGATGGCCGTCCTCAGTGAGCTGGAAGTTTCCGTCCCTTGTGTACATCGTAGAGCTCTCACCGTTCTTGTTGGTAAACTTAACGGTGAAGAAACCCTTGCCTCCAAGAGCCAGATCATATGGTACATCCGTTACCTGAAATGAGCCTTCGGAAAAATCCACATAGCTCTCGCCGATCTTAACGCCCGGGTTTGCCTGCCCGATGCGTCTGGCGTAGAAATATTCAGAATCGTCTCTTATCTTGTCCACGAGCACCGCGTCGAAAGACTGGGAGGTAAGTCCCTCCTTTTTAAAACCCGTGGTATCAGCATTCGCAAGGTTGTTCGCAAGGTTATCCATGCGCTGCTGTTCCTGTATCATTCCCGTATATGCGGTATAAAGTCCTTTAAGCATATAAAACCCTCCGTTCTATATATCGGGCTTCCCTGCCAATATCTTTATACCTGATCCTAAGGCTTATATCCCCTCGTTATACCCTGCAAGGAACTCTATATACCTTCCTGTTCCTATTGCCACGCAGGTCATGGGCTCGTCGGCGGTCATCGTATTGATATTGGTACGTTCCTCTATCAGTTCCTCAAGACCTCTTAACATCGCACCGCCGCCGGTAAGGACTATGCCCCTGTCCACGATATCACCCGCAAGCTCGGGAGGAGTCTTCTCCAGCACTGCACAGATGGTATCCAGTATCTTGGATGTAGTCTCCTTCAGTGCTTCCTGAGTCTCATCCGATGAGACTCTCACGGTCTCGGGAAGACCTGTCACCAGGTTTCTGCCCTTTACATCCATGTAATCAACCTCTGTCCTCTTGAAGGCCGTACCTATGTTGATCTTGATATCCTCTGCGGTACGGTCACCCACCAGCAGGTTGTATTTCTTTCTCATATATCTGACGATGGCTTCGTCGAAATCATCGCCTGCCACCTTGATAGATTCACTCTCAACGGTTCCGCCCAGTGAGATGACTGCGACATCGGTGGTACCACCGCCTATATCGACTATCATATTGCCCTGGGGTTTGGAAATATCGATGCCGGCACCGATAGCTGCTGCTATGGGCTCCTCTATGATGGCCACTTCCCTGGCTCCTGCCTGGTAGGTAGCATCCTCAACGGCCTTTTTCTCAACCTCGGTAACACCGCTGGGTACACATACGGCGATCCTCGGCTTCCTGAAAGCCTTCTTGCCCAGAGCCTTGCTGATGAAATACTTCATCATCTGCTCGGTAACGGTATAATCAGAGATAACCCCCTGTCTCAAGGGCCTGACTGCCACTATATTACCGGGTGTACGTCCTATCATAAGCCTGGCATCCTCGCCTATGGCCTTTATCTTATTTGTATCCCTGTCAAATGCTACGACAGAGGGCTCTTTCAGCACCACGCCGCGTCCCTTTATATATACGAGTATGGACGCTGTGCCCAGATCTATTCCGATATCCGAATTATTCATCTTATGCTTTCCTCACCAAAATCTACTTATAACATTAGCCATACTATTATAAATATAAGAGGAAGATTTTGCAAGATGCACATCTTGTGTCCGGACTACCATCCCTTCACAAGAGTCAGTTGATTTTTGCCGTCTTTGTATTCATAGAACATATCATCCATGGTCTCTTTCACGAGAAAGATTCCGAGACCTCCTATCTGTCTTTCGGAGGCGGACAGTGTGATATCCGGATCGGGCTCTTTAAGCGGATCAAATGGTGTACCGCTGTCCACAAAGATAAGTGTCAGCCGCATGCCGTCATCCGAAATGCTGGCCTTCATCTCCACATCCCCTACTTCAGGTGTATAGGCATAATCCGAAATATTGACGAATATCTCCTCTATCGCCAGATCGATATCCAGCTTTACTTCATCAGGGCAGCCGCTGTCTTCCAGCAGTTCATTGACAAAGGCCTGGGCCATTTCAAAATTCGAGGCCACGGCTTCGAACTTCTTTTCTATCATGATACCTCACCTCCGTTATACTTAAAGCAAAGCATCGTAATATCGTCAAACTGCTCGGCATCGGCAACATATTCAGCAAGTGATGCTTTAACATTTTCAACGCTTACCCTGGGATCTTCCTTTCCTTCGCTGTTCAGGGCTTTCAGCATCCTGTCCGTATCATACTGTTTCCTGCCGTGGTTCATAGCCTCCGGAACTCCGTCGGTATATACAAAGAGCATATCGCCTTTATCAAGTTTAAACTCTCTTTCCTCAAAGTCCATGTCGGGTATGACGCATACAGCCGGCGAATGAGGATATTCCACAAGTTCGAAATCCCCGCCGCTCCTTAAAATGGCCGGATGCTCATGTCCAGCATTGACCGCAACACCACGTCCCGTAGATATCTCTATCTTGGCAAGCCAGATGGTCACGAACATGCTCAACTCGCCCGCGCTGTTAAGCAGCTGATTATTTACCTTGTATAAAGCATCCCCGGGATCATCCCCGGTCTGTATCATGGTATTCTTGATCAGCGCCTTGGTTATCATCATGAACAGGGCCGCAGGCACTCCTTTACCCGATACATCGGCTATCACAAGTCCTATATGATCACTGTCTGTAAGGAAGAAATCATAGAAGTCGCCGCCCACTTCCTTGGCGGGATCCATATATGCATAGATATCAAATTCTTTCCTGTCGGGGAAAGGCGGAAATCTTCGCGGCATCACGCCGTTCTGTATAGCCGCGGCCACTTCCATGTCTCTCGCGTTGGCCGCCTGTGCCCTGCCCTGGCTTACATTGATTATGCAGTACATCAGGAGCATGATGCACATGGTTACCGGGTAACCGATGGAGAGGCCATAGGACATAGCCGTAAAGATACTCACGACTATCGGAGTTATAACATACAAAAGCAGCGTAACTATCTTATATCTTTCCAGCTGCTTTCTTTCCTTGAATACCAGTATAAGGGCTGCCAGCATCGTGATATAGCCGTAGATATTACAGATGGGCGAGAATGCCGCCCTTCTGTATACCCCGTCTGCCCCCACATCAAAGAGGAAGCGGAAAGGCAGATTCAAAAGTATTACTCCGATGGTGATCATAAGACCTGCATTCAGGAATTTCTGCATGGTATGCAGTCTGGCTTCACCCAGCTTCAGCTGTGTCGTTATGAACATATAGAAAAGACAGGCCGCCATAGGTGTAGCCATATAATAGAGCGTATTTAAACTGATATTAACGATGCGCAGCGCCGGTACCCCGTCTGCCATCCATGCTCCCGCATCGGTCAGCAGCCCGAGGAATACCACATTCAGCAGGTACATATATATCCTGTAATTCGCACCTGTTTTGGCCACATCGATAAGACAGGTCAGAAAGATCACACAGCCCATTATCATCGCAAATATATCGATGGATATATTGATAACGGATTGCACCGGCAGCTCGTCTTTCCCCCTGAGCGCAAAGAACACCATGACCAGTAAGGTCAGGAGCGCATAGGCTGTGGAAGCCAGCAGAAATATCCTTCTTGTTTTCTTATCGAGTTTCATGATGATCTCAATCTTCTATCCTGAAGAGTCTTATAAAACCTGTTACTTCAAACACCTTCTTCACGGCAGGTCCGGTCTTTTTTATGACCATACTGCCACCGTGTTTGTCTATCTCTTTCTGGGTCGAAAGGAGTACTCTCAGACCGACGGAAGAAATATATACGGTATCGGACATATCTATCTCCAGATCATACTGTCCCTTATCAAGAATGTCCTTAAGCTCCTGTGAAAATTTTTCAACCGTTCTTGTATCAACTCTCTCGTCAGCCTTATAAGTCAATACTTCGCTCATATGTTCCTCCTTATTTACCCTCTTTATCAAAATGCTTTATTATCGTCACTTCCACCACATCACCTCTGACACCGACCTTCACATCATCGGCGATATTGGCGACTATGGATTTCTCCAGTTCATCCCAGGCTTCCAGTGACTTTTCTTTTTCCTTTTCCTTCTCCACCATGCTGCGGTACTGAAGGAGAGACCATTCGAAACCGGTTGCGTCCAGATCATCCATGCCTCTCATTCCGAGGCTTCCGTACATGACAGTACCGTCGTCATATTCGTTCTGGAGTGTACCCACATCTTCGTATTTCTCCAGCCCGCCCAGGAGCACGCTCTTTATCATATCCATGATACCGACAGTGCTTTCGTTCTTACCGCTTCCGGACAGGGCTATGAGTTTTTTCTTCTTCTCCCTGTCAATATATGCATCAGCCCTCAGCTTCAGCCTGTACTCGTCATCTTCCTTTTCAAGCCAGAAGTATCCCTCGAAATCGCCGGTGATGCCCTTTACCATACCCAGCATTTCTTCCGCCAGCAGCGTCAGATACAGACTGTCTTCATCACTGAGCTCATTATACTTTGCAAAACGGCCGGCCTCTTCCATAGCCTTTTCGGTACCGCTGCCGCTGCTGTATACCATTATCCTGTCTGTAGTCATAGTTTTCCTCCTAGACGTCAAACTCCTCTTTCAGATCAAAGAGCCCGCGGATCTCGGCGTGGCCGTTCTCAAGATAGAACAGTCCCATCTCCCAGCCGTTCTTGTCATAGAGATCCATGATCTGCGGCATAGCGGCACGTACTTTATTTATCAGCGCTTCATCCTTGACTATCTTAACGTTTCCGTCATAGCGCAGGAACTCGTCCCCTATGATCGCAAGCACTTCCACCTTTGGATTAGCAGACAGCTGCTTAAATACATTCTTAAATGTACCGCAGCCGAAATAAACCTTATCATCGTCAAGCATATGGAAGCCGAAAGGCCTTCCTTTGGGCTGGTCCCCGTCCGTTGTCAGAAAGAAAAAGGTTTTAGCCCTGTCCAGATAGTCGTT
>JAILES010000055.1 GCA_024687205.1 Lachnospiraceae bacterium | reverse complement strand
TCATAAAGATCCCTTTGATCGTATGCTGCTTGCCCAGGCCATAAGCGAAAACTATTATTTTCTGACTCAGGACGATAAGATCCTGCAATATCCGTCTGAACTGATATTGTGATAGAAGCACCCGGTTTTCTTGATCTTCATGATAAGCCAATAGGCTTTACATTCTGCCGAGTTTTCCTTGTGTGATAAAGCAAAATATGCTAAAATATTGAGTAACTAGGTGACTGTGCAACCCGATCAGGGAGAATCCGTATGGCTGCATTTAAACCGGAAGTAAAAAAGATCAAGGAATATCTGTGTCAGACATTTCTCAAAAAAGAGCGGGTCTGTTTATTTATCTGCGGAAATTCAGGATAGAAATCAAATAAGTTTTAAAGGATGTGCTTAAACAGAGCAGGTCTCTGATCATATATATTAAACATTATGAAAGGAAGGGGAGAAAAATGAAAAGAATGACCAACAGTTTTAAACGATGGTTTTCATTATTGATGAGTGTAGTAATGATCGCCACACAACTACAGCTGCCGGTATATGCGGAAGGCACGGCTTTACAGGATGATACGGAGGAGCTTATCACTGAAGAGAAAGGTGATATAGCTTATGCAGTAGATGACACTACATACGGGGACTATGTGAATAAAGATATAGAAATAGTCACCGGAAACGATTTAGTAAAAGTAAGCTATGGTGCTAATCCTATAGTGGTCAGCAGTGCAGCCAATCACAGCTATATAGGGATCTTATATGCACGTCAATCTGACAACCTGGACTTTTTCCCAGGATCAATATCTGTTAATAATATTACGGGGTATTCTTTTACCGGAATGGGTTCGCATGGGTACGGTATGTCTGAGGTATGGCTGGATGATCTTTCGGTCGGAACATATATGTATCGTATAGTTATTGCTAAAGAGGATGAGGAAGGACATGGCAATATAGTTTCTTATCACTTTATTACCGAAGATCCGGGGACTTTTACCTGCGGAGATGCGCCGGAGTATATAGAATCAGCAGAAGTTGTCGAATACGGCTATGATAAGGAAACGGTAAGACTGTCTCTCAATCCGCAGATATTGGATGATAATGAGCAGATAGAAGAACTGTATGTGATGACAGATAATAGTATTGAGCGCTATTATCCGACACGGGCTTACGGATCTTTGGATATAACCTTTGATACAGCTTATGCAGAAAAAGTTACAGCGGTAGCTATACTGCACAATACCGACAGCGAAGAATACCGTCTTTCAAACAGCGTTACCATTATGCCTGAAACAAGAGAGCCGGAAGAAGCAACAGTAAAAATTGAGATGGGAGCAGGAACCCAGAGTCTCAGTTTTAATGCAACAGTCAGTCCTTTCTATTCGTCAGATGTAATATGGGCAGGCGTTAAGATCAGAGAAAAAAACAGTGAAGACTGGTCAGATAACAGCAGTAATATCCTTTTTGATCAGTACGGAGACGGAAGTTATAAATATGTCTTCAATAAGCTGAAGCCGGATACCGAGTACGAATGGTATGCGGAAATAACTACTCAGGACAGAGTAGTAATTCTGGCAACAAGAGGTACGGATGAAACCCCGAATACTATAAAAACATTACCTGATGAGGATCTTACCGCAGATCAGTTTAATAATGCAGCTTTATATGCTTATCTGAGTTCAAATCTTTTTCTTGGTCATCTCAATGCAGAAAAGCTGACAAGAGCAGTGCTTGAATCGTGCAATTACCTTGTAATTGACAGAACAATGGTAGAGGGACTTAACGATATATCGGATATCCCGGTATTTTTTCCGAATCTCAGGAGGGTTGATTTTTCAGATCAGGATATCAGTGATGTATCGCCGCTGATGGAGCTTCCGGAGCTTACAGATATCAACCTCAAAGGAAATGATATTGAAAGCTTCCCCGAAGGATTCTTTGAAATACTGTGTAAGGCTGAGATAGATTGGAAACACAATCTGCTGCCCTCTGAATCATATAATTATCAGGATACTCTCGAGATTAAAATTGATTCAAGACAGTATACTTCCGGAGTAAACAAGCAGTTATACTTTACATTCGGACATGGTAATTATGCCAAGGATTACAATATATATCTCTCCATCGATGGCGGAGAGGATCAGCTTGTAACAAATGTTGCAAGAAGTTCAACACCGGGAACGGATGCGAATGATGTGTACTATTATGCGGATCGTTATTTTCTCGTTACGGATATCAGCGCTCTGTTAGGTGATAAGACCAGGTGCAATGTTAAAGTCACTGTCAAAACAGGAGAGACTACACTTGCCAGCGGAAGTGCCGACATATACTATGATGATATAGAAAGTCTCGAAAAATTAAGCGGAGAGAATTACTTTACTCTCGGAACAATCTATATCCCTAATAAATTCTTTACCGGAGATATTCCTGCGAGTGTATCCGTAAGCGTTCGTGATACTGCCGGAAAGGTATACGCCGAACAGAATTGCATAGTATATGAAGACTCTTCTACGGAATTACATGAGTTTAGTTATAATTCCCAGCCTGTAACAGCATGCAGAGGTTATTATGTATGTCCTATTTATACTACTTATGACGGAACAATGACCGAAGCTCTTAAGCCCGGGAGCTATGATATCGTTATCAGCTCAACAGGCGAAAACGGTCAGGTGATCGCAACTTTCACAAATAAGATAAAGGCCGTAGAAGGGGCTTACATATCGAATGCTGTGGTAGACAGAACTATAGATAACAGAGGAGATTTTATCTATATATACACCTATGTTAAAAATGCTGATCCCGAAAAAATCTGGCCTGTTATCAAAAGCCTCGACGGAACGGTTAAGTACACAAGCGGAGTGGCATCTGCAGAAATCGGCTATGCCAACAGTGGTGAGATGACGATAAGCTATAAGCTCAAGAAGGGAGCAAACTGGAGCAGCATCCAGAATGCTGATGATGATACCCAGTATTTACTTGATTTCGAAACAGCTGATGGGTATGAATGGGTAGACGGCAGAGAAACGACATACAAAAAAGTTACCGCATGGAGCCTCAAAGACGTATCTCCTTATGATCTGCTTTATGTATATTACAACATCAGAAAGAAGGGACTGGAGATATTCGGACCGGCAGATTTGGCCGGAAAGGCATTCTCGATAAAGACTGAAACGGATTACACCGATTATACCGAGCAGGGTGAGCAAATCGATTATTATGAAGCAGCTACAGGAAACGGAAAGTTTGATGATAACGGTTATGCACTTGTTACTATGAAGGGCTCTGACGGAAAAGTATATCTTCCGTCACATGAAGGTCATTTCGCATATTATCAGCTTACCGTTGACGGAAAGGCGCTTGATAGAAAAGCGTTTAACGATATGCATCCCTGGGAGTATGGTACGGTACGCGAGATGACAGCTGACGAAGCAAAAGCGTGGGCCTGTGTATTGGGTGTATGCAATAAACAATCAACAGTTAGGTACAACGACGGATATCTCAGGTTTTACAGTGAAAATACTACAGGTCCATATACCGTAAGTATATTTGAAAAAGCTAGAACTAATGCCGGAGCGGTTAAAACCATTACGTTTACAGCAGATAAGTTTGATGCCAACGGAAAATATACTTTTACGGAAACGGATCTGACCGGGCTCAAAGCAGATGAAGTGTATTATGTTTATGTAAGGGATGCAAATGGTTATGATGCATTTGCATCAGGATTTATCACGGATAAATATGAAGCCAATAATAATGATAAGCCTGCACCTACCCCCAATCCTCAGCCTGTTAGTGATGACGATAATAATAATCCGACACCTGCACCCGCACCGGCTCCGGATGCGCCGCTGCACAGCATAAGCGTTGTTGAGGGAGCTACCGCAAAGAACAGCGCGGGCAAGGAAGTGACGAATGCAAAGGAAAATGAGACCATCTCCATTTCCTGGACCGAGAAGGCTGATTACAGCTTTGTCAAATGGGATCTGACAGGTGCTACGCCCAAGGAGCCCGTGTCCGCAAACACCATATTTGTGATGGGCAAGGAAGATGTGATCGTGTCCTATGAAGAGAAACTGAAAGTGGACGATCAGGTTCTGGAAACCCTTCCTGCCGATGCAGACAGAAGCGTCAAAGTAACGGCACTCAAATTTGACAGTAAGAAGCTGACGCTGCAGAAGGGCAGCAAGAAGGAATTCAAGGTTAATGTGAAAGCTGCCGACGGTGCTGCACCGAAGATCTACTATGTAACAAAGAACAAGGATATCGTTGC
>JAILES010000054.1 GCA_024687205.1 Lachnospiraceae bacterium | reverse complement strand
GCAGATTATTGTTTTGAAGATTAATAATGTTATATCATAAAATAATCAATTTTATATATACATATATTACAACAAAATCTAGAGAAATATAGTAAATGGTATGGTTAACATAAAATAATAATTAAATGTAAAAGATAGTTTACATAAATGAATTATAGCCCTTTTTGCAGAAGTAAAAATAATATAAAATATAAGTCAACATAAGTATATGGTTTACATAATATATACATGGAATATTAGGTTTACATAACTGTGATACATAAGCATCTGACATAAGTTTTTTATGTGCACATACCTGTCCGCTGAGAAAATCTTATCTTGTTGCAAGGTCATTTGACCAACAGAGCCGACCACAAAATATGCTTGAAGAATGTATGTTCTGGTGCTATTATGTTGACATGGGTGTTAAAGAGGAAAAAAAAGACAAATATGTGATCAGTCTTTCGGTGCGGGAACTGGTGGAATTCATTTTTCGCTCCGGTGATATCGATAACAGGAGGGCTGTTTCGCCTGAAAAAGCAATGCAGGAGGGCAGCCGGCTCCACAGAATGCTCCAGAGGAGCATGGGAGAAGGCTATACAGCCGAGGTTTTGCTTAAATTCGACTATGTGACCGATCGTTATCTGCTCCATATCGAGGGCAGGGCCGACGGCATAATTGACGAAAGTAATTCAAGAAGTGAAGAACCGAGTCTTACAGCAAATCAGATTTCGTTAAATCAATATTTGACAAATGAAGAATATCCACAGATAACAATAGATGAAATAAAGACCGTTCACAGGAAACTTGAGCGGATCAAAGAGCCTGTTCCGGTTCATCTTGCCCAGGCAAAGGTTTATGCCTATATCTATGCCCTGCAGAATAAGCTGCCCTATATCAGGGTACGCATGACTTACTGTAATGTTGAGACCGAAGAACTGAAGTATTTCTTCGAAGAATACTCCTGGGATGAGATACGGGAATGGTTTGAACAGCTCATGAAGGATTACGGGAAGTGGGCTGACAGGAATTTTGAATGGCATGAACTGAGACAGAGTACTATAGAAGAGATGCAGTTTCCCTTTACTTACAGGGAAGGGCAGAAGCAGCTGGTCAGCTATGTATATCAGACCATCAGCGAAAAGAAAAAACTCTTTCTTGAAGCACCCACGGGAGTGGGAAAGACCATATCAACCATATTTCCGGCACTGAAGACCATGGGGGAGGGCAAAACAGACCGTATCTTCTATCTTACCGCAAGGACCATTACCAGAGCGGTTGCGGAGAATACGCTTGATATCCTTCGTGAAAGGGGACTGAAGCTAAAGTCCGCGGTCATTACAGCCAAGGAAAAGATATGCATAAATGAGAAGCCGGAGTGTAATCCGGACGCCTGCAAAGCGGCAAAAGGGCATTTTGATCGTGTTAATGATGCAATCTACGAGGCGCTGATCGGATATGACAGCCTGGATAGGGAGACCATAAGCCGTATAGCGGCAGAACATAATATCTGCCCCTTTGAATTCAGTCTGGATCTGTGTCTTTTCTCGGATATGATCATCTGTGATTACAACTATGTCTTTGATCCCCATGTGTATCTGAGGAGATTTTTCTCTGAAGGAGGAAGCAGCGGCGCCGTATTTCTCGTGGATGAGGCCCATAACCTGGTGGACAGGGGAAGGGAAATGTACAGTGCAGAGCTGTATAAGGAAGATTTCCTTGAGATGAAAAGAACAATAGAGCATGCGATGGTGGCTCTGACCGGTGAGGAAGAGGATAAAGGCAGAAAAAAGGACAAAAAGAAGTTTATCAAGGGGCTGCCTCTGTTGCCTAAACTGATCAGAAACCTGGAAAAGTGCAACAAAGAGATGCTGAAAGTGAAAAGAGAGTGTGAAAATGCAAAGCTGCTTGATGAGATCGACAGCTTTGCGGGCTATGTTGAAGCACTTAATACTGCCTGTATGCAGTTTCTGGATGAAGAGGAAAACACGGGACTCAGGGATGAACTTCTTGAATTCTGGTTTAAGCTCGGACACTTCCTTCTTATATATGAGAAGCTGGATGAGAACTACAGGATTTATGCAAGAATGAATGATGAAAACCGTTTTTTGATTCGTTTGTTCTGCGTGAACCCCGGAAAGAACCTGGAAGAGTGTGTCCAGAGAGGGGTGAGCGGCATCTTTTTTTCAGCTACTTTGCTGCCGATCCAGTACTTCAAGAAGCTGCTGGGAGGTAACGAAAACGACTATGAAGCCTATGCTAAATCTGCATTTGACAAAAACAGATTAGGCGTATTTATAGACCGTGAGGTGACCAGCAAGTACAGTAAAAGAAGCGATAATATGTATCTGAACATCGCATCCCACATATACGAGACCGTACAGGTAAATCCCGGAAATTATATCGTGTTTTCACCATCCTTTATCTATATGGAAAAACTGTATGCCGGATTTGAGAAGTTTTTGATTCAAAATGATGAGATCGAGTGCATCAGGCAGAAAGAAAAGATGAGCGAGGAAGAACGTGAATCATTTTTGTCGCGCTTTATGTCAACCAAATACGAACTTACGTGCGGGTTAAATCAAGATTTGACAAAATCACTGGTAGGATTCTGCGTCCTCGGGGGGATTTTTGCGGAAGGGATTGATCTGAGAGAGGATGCTCTGATCGGCAGCATCATCATCGGCACCGGTATGCCTATGGTGGGATTTGAAAAAGAGGTCATAAAAGATTTCTTCGGAGAGAAGGGCTTCGATTATGCCTACAGGATCCCGGGAATGAACAGGGTACTCCAGGCAGCCGGCCGGGTGATCCGTACCGAGGAAGACAAGGGGATAGTCATGCTGATGGATGAGCGCTTCCTGGACCGTTCTTATCAGCGTATGTTCCCCAGGGAATGGAGCGGCTTCTCTGTCATAAGCGGCCGCAATATCACCGATGCGCTGGAAAGCTTCTGGTTTTGACTTTCCGGCTTAGAGTTTTGCTTGCTAAGAAGCCACAAATTTGATAATATTATATGAGTTGCTTGAGCATATTTGACTATAGAAGCTCAAGGCGTTTATAAAACTTGCACAAAGGAGAATGAACATATGTGGGCTTATGAAAGTGTATTTTATCAGATATATCCTCTGGGGTTCTGCGGGGCACCCTTTGAGAACGACGGTGTGGCTGAGTCAAGGATACTGAAGGTCATCGACTGGATCCCCCATATCAAAAAGCTGGGGGCGAATGCGATCTATTTCTCACCGGTATTCGAATCCGATACCCACGGCTACAATACCAGGGATTACACAAAGATCGATACGAGGCTGGGAAGCAATGAGGACTTTGCAAAGGTCTGCGGCGAGCTTCATAAGGAAGGCATCAGGGTGGTGCTGGACGGTGTGTTCAACCATGTGGGCCGCGGTTTCTGGGCTTTTCAGGACGTGCTTAAGAACAGGGAGAATTCACCCTATGTAAGCTGGTTCGCACGCATAGATTTCGGCGGAAATTCCAATTATAATGACGGACTCTGGTACGAAGGCTGGGAAGGCAATTACGACCTGGTCAAGCTGAACCTTCATAATGAAGATGTGATACAGCATATCTTTTCGGCTGTTGAAGGCTGGATAAAGGAATTCGACATAGACGGCATCAGGCTTGACGTGGCTTATTGCCTGGATCATGAGTTCCTGCGCCGCTTAAGGGAGTTCACCGACTCCAAGAAGCAGGATTTCTTCCTTCTTGGTGAGGTGCTCCACGGCGAATACGGCAGGATGCTGGACCAGATGCATATCCATTCGCTGACCAATTACCAGTGCTACAAGGGCATACATTCGGCTTTCAATTCAAGCAATATGTTCGAGATAGTCCATTCCCTGATGAGGCTTTTCGGGCCCGAGGACTGGACGGTATGCCGCGGCGCACATCTGCTTTCCTTTGCGGACAATCATGACGTGAGCCGTATCGCATCCATCATACAGGATCCGAACTGCCTGCCTTTGGTATATGCGATGGTTTACGGCATGCCTGGCATCCCCTCCGTATACTACGGCAGTGAGTGGGGGACAAAGGCTGACAAGAGCCAGGGTGATCCCGCCCTCAGGGTAAGCTTTGATAAGCCCGAATGGAACGAACTGACCGACTGGATAGCGAAACTCAGTGAGGCCAAGAAGAACAGCAAGGCTCTGAACTACGGCGGCATGAGGAACGTGCTGCTTCAGAATAAGCAGTGCATCTTTGAGAGAAAATGCGATGACGAAAGGGTGCTGGTAGCCATCAACATGGATTCGGCACCGTTCACCGCTCATTTCGATGCGGGCTGCGGCCAGGCTGTGGATCTGATCAGCGGGCAGCTTCATGATTTCGGCGGCGGCAGTGAGCTGCCTCCCTACAGTGCGGCTTTCTGGAAAATGGAAAGATGAACCGTAAAAAAAGAAGACGTATAAAAAGGATCGTACTCAATCTCCTCTTCCTGCTGATCATCGCGGGAGGGGGAGTTATTGCGTTGCTCTTCTTTAAGAAGACACGTCCGCTGCCCGAGAGCTTTATCCCCGGGGAATACAGCACGGCAGCCGATATCTCGGCGGAGGCGGCATCAAAGGGACAGGATTGGCTGAACGCCGCCTATATGGGTGAGGAGGCCGATATGGCTTCCGTCCTCGGTGAGCTTGAGCTGACACTAAAGTTAAACATGAGTCCCGACGGAAGCTACAGCATTACTCTTGATGAAGAGAGCGTAAAGAAGGCGGAAGAACGGGCGCAGGCAGCCCTTGCTGATGCCTTCTGCGACCTGGCGGTCTTAAGGCTTAAAGCTGCGGGAGAAGGAGACTATGACCGGGAAAGTGCCAGGGCAAGGACCGAAGATAAGCTGGGAATGAGCCTTACGGAATATATGAAAGACTACGGGCCGGACATGGTAAGGGATGCAGCCGAACTGAAGGCAGAGTATGAGAGAAGCGGAAGCTGGGAAGTAAAGGAAGGCGTGCTGTATATGGACGGGCAGCCCCTGAGTTCTTTTGCGGCATCCGAAGCTATATTTGTGTATGACCCGGGAAACGGGGCGGCGGTGAAGGTATGGAAAAGAATAAAGTAGTGTTTTTTGATCTGGACGGGGTGCTGATAGATACGGAGCCCCTGTATTCCAGATTCTGGATAGAGGCCATGAAGGAAGCGGGACACACAATGAGCCGTGAAGACTCGCTTAAGCTGCGAAGCCTCGACCGTGAGCTGGCGAGAGCTTTCCTTACGGAACGTTATAATGAGGGCGATTACGACCGCATAAGGGAACTCAGAAAAAGCCTGATGGAGGCCTACAGGAAGGATAACCCGATAAAGACCAAGAAGGGCGCAAAGGAGATCATAGAGCGGCTTAATGCTGCAGGCATAGACTGGTACATAGTGACGGCTTCGCCCCTATCAAGGATAAAGAGGTATTCTGAGGATACGGGGCTGTATTTTCCCGAGGAAAAGCTGATATCCACCAAGACGGTGGAGCGCGGAAAGCCCTATCCGGACGTGTATCTGAAAGCCTGTGAGACCGCAGGCGTTACGCCTGAAGGAAACTTCGCCGTGGAGGATTCACCTAACGGAGTAAGGAGCGCCAAGGCAGCGGGGCTTACCACGGTGTTCATACCGGACTTAAGCCGCCCCGATGAGGAGGACCTGAAGTACTGCGATCACGTGATCGACGAGCTGGGAGGATTATGGGAAATAATATCTTAAAAAGGCTGGCGGCGTTAGCCGTATGCATCTTGCTCTTTCTGCCGGTGCTGAACGCAAGGGCCGAGAACCACGCGATCATAGAGAACCTGCCGGTATATGTGGACGGAAATCTGCAGGCGGGGGTCATCAAGACCCTTCACTATGACTATGCCTTTAACCGCTATGTTTCCCTGAGGGACATGGGACTTGCCATGAACGGCAGCGGCAAAAGCTTTAATGTGAGCTATGCCGACGAGACCTTCGACATCAAGCCCGGCGAGGCTTACAATGCCCGGGGCGGGGAAGGCGGAGAGTTCGGTTCTGCGGGCGGAGCCGAGGATCCCTACAAGACCGGCGGTCTCAAGAACAGCCTGCTGTCCAGGAACGGTGAAATGCTGAAATATTCCTGCTTTACAGGGAAAAACGGCAGCGGTATACAGGACGTTTTCGTCAGCATCGCCGATCTGGCCATGATACTTGACTGCAACATGTGGTTTGAGGCGGACAGCCTTTATATAGACTCTTCCGCACCCTTTACGGTGAATATGGAAAGGCTTGAGGCTGAAGGCTTCTACAGTGAGGTCGCTTCTTCCATAGTCGGAGATGCGACAACGGGAGAGGTGTTTTCTTCTTTCCGCGAGGACCTGCCCGTGGCTATAGCCAGCACCACAAAGCTCATGAGCTATCTGCTGGTGATGGAGGAGATATCGGCCGGCCGGCTCTCCCTTGATGAGCAGGTGAGCATACCGCCCGAAGCGGAAGCCCTGTCAAAGACCTCCGACGGTGTGATAGCGATGACGGCGGGAGAGACGGCTTCGGTGCGCGAGCTGATCACAGGTGCGCTGCTTCCCTCAAGTAACGAGTGTGTCCTCACGCTGGCTGTCAGAGCAGCGGGGAGCGAGGCTGCTTTCGTGGAAATGATGAACCAAAAAGCCGCAGAGCTTGGGCTTTCCGACGGCTGCCGTTTCTATAACTGCCACGGCCTGCCTGTTTTTACGGATACGCTGGCAGCCACCAAGATGCAGAATACCATGAGCGCCGCGGATATGTTTAAGCTCGTGAGCCATATCTTAAGCATCTATCCCCAGATCACGGACATCACTTCGCAGAAGAGCGCAAGGCTTGAGAGTTTTTCCAGGGAGGTAAAGAATACCAATCCGGTACTCTATGACCTTAAGGAATGCGTGGGCTTAAAGACCGGCACCACCTATGCGGCGGGAGCCTGCCTGGTATCCGCGGCGAGAGTTACGGACAGCGCGGGAGCGGAGCATACGGTGGTAGCGGTGGAATTCGGCGCCGAGGACTCCACCATAAGATGCACTTTATCGGAAATACTGCTCCGCTATGGCATGCAGAGAGTAA
Organism: Lachnospiraceae bacterium; assembly: GCA_024687205.1. Lineage (GTDB taxonomy): Bacteria > Bacillota > Clostridia > Lachnospirales > Lachnospiraceae > NK4A136. The sequence goes on along the minus strand of JAILES010000054.1, from coordinate 9,820 downwards.
GGGGAGATCAGACGGAGATTCCTTCCTCAGCCGGAAGCACTGAGCTGCCCCGCGATGCCGAGAGCCTCATTCGACTTGTTTTACGATAACTTTCGTCCTGACATATGTGTCCGGCAGCGGACTGTGTGAGGCCGCCGGTGCTTAACGAATGCGTAAGCATGAGTTTAGCACCGCTGCGAGCCGAACCCAAGCGGAAGCGCGTCCGCTGAGGGACATATATGTCAGACGTAAGACAAGCCGTAAGATAAAGCTAATAAACAATAGACAAACCCGCATTTTTGTGTTAACATAAATGACCGCATATATTTCAGAAAAGGAAGAAAAAAGTATGAGAGAACTGGCTAAAACTTATGATCCCAAGGGCATAGAGGACAGATTATATCAGAAATGGGTGGAAAAGAACTATTTCCACGCCGAGGTGGATGAGAGCAAAAAGCCCTTTACCATAGTGATCCCGCCCCCCAACATCACGGGGCAGCTGCATATGGGACACGCACTGGACGAGACCATGCAGGACATACTCATACGTTTCAAGCGTATGCAGGGTTATAATGCGCTCTGGCAGCCCGGCACGGACCATGCGTCCATCGCTACCGAGGTCAGGATAATAAACAAGCTCAAAGAAGAGGGCATAACCAAGGATGATCTCGGAAGGGAAGGCTTCCTTGAGAGAGCCTGGGCATGGAAGAAAGAATACGGCGGACGCATCGTGAACCAGCTGAAAAAGCTGGGATCTTCCTGTGACTGGGAAAGAGAACGTTTCACCATGGACGAAGGCTGCAATAAGGCAGTCAACGAAGTCTTTGTACGCATGTACGAAAAAGGCTGGATCTACAAGGGTTCCAGGATAATCAACTGGTGCCCGGTATGTAATACCTCGATCTCTGATGCGGAGGTTAATTACGAGGAGCAGGCCGGCCATTTCTGGCATATCAAATACCCCATCTTAAATGATGATGACACGGAGAGCGGAGAATACCTGATCTTCGCCACCACACGTCCCGAGACCATGCTCGGCGATACTGCCGTGGCAGTTCATCCCGAGGATGACAGATATAAGCATCTGGTGGGCAAGAACCTGATGCTGCCGCTGATGAACAGGAAGATACCCGTGGTTGCCGATGAGTATGTTGACCGCGAATTCGGTACCGGTGTGGTTAAGATCACCCCGGGCCATGATCCTAACGACTTTGAAGTGGGAAAACGTCACAACCTTCCCATCATCAATATCTTAAACGACAATGCGACCATCAATGAAAACGGCGGAAAGTACGCCGGTATGGACCGTTATGAGGCAAGAGCAGCCATAGTTAAGGAACTTGATGAGATGGGACTTCTGGTCAAGATAGAAGACCATGTACATAACGTGGGTACCCATGACCGCTGCAAGACCACCGTTGAGCCCATGGTAAAGGCACAGTGGTTCGTGAAGATGGACGAGCTGATCAAGCCCGCCCAGAAAGCAGTAAGGGATGGGGAGATCCGACTGGTTCCCGATAACCTTTCAAAGACCTATTTCAACTGGACCGATAACATCAAAGACTGGTGTATCTCAAGGCAGTTATGGTGGGGCCACAGGATCCCCGCATATTACTGCCCCGAGTGCGGCGAGACCGTGGTCGCAAGGACCGCGCCGGACAAGTGTCCTAAGTGCGGCTGTGAGAAGCTTAACCAGGATCCCGATACCCTGGACACCTGGTTTTCCTCTGCGCTCTGGCCTTTCTCGACCCTGGGCTGGCCTGAAGAAACACCGGAACTTAAGTATTTCTATCCCACCGATGTGCTGGTGACAGGTTACGATATCATCTTCTTCTGGGTAATAAGGATGATATTCTCCGGCTACGAGCAGATGGGTGAAAGACCTTTCCACACCGTTCTTTTCCACGGTCTGGTACGTGACGACCAGGGCAGAAAGATGAGTAAATCCCTGGGTAACGGCATCGATCCGCTGGAGATCATCGACAAATACGGCGCTGATGCCCTGAGGCTTACGCTGGTTACCGGCAATGCGCCCGGAAACGATATGCGTTTCTACATGGAAAGAGTAGAGGCCAACAGAAACTTTGCCAACAAGATCTGGAACGCTTCACGTTTCATCCTCATGTACATGACGGAGGACGAGCTGAAGAAGCCTGAAAATGCGGATCTTAAGCCTGCGGACAAATGGATACTCTCCAAGGTCAACAGCCTGATAAAGGATGTTACCGAGAACATGGAGAGATACGAGCTGGGCGTTGCGGTACAGAAGATCTACGATTTCATCTGGGACGAGTTCTGCGACTGGTACATAGAGATGGTGAAGCCCAGGCTCTATGATAACGAGAATGCGGCTTCGAAGAATGCGGCTCTCTATACTTTAAGGAGCGTGCTGATCGATGCGCTGAAGCTGCTGCATCCTTATATGCCTTTCATTACCGAGGAGATCTTCTGCAACCTGCAGGACAAGGAAGAATCCATCATGGTATCCGACTGGCCCGTATATACCGAAGAAAGGGCATTTGCGGAGGATGAAAAAGAGATCGAGATACTCAAGGAAGCCATAAGGGGCATAAGGAACGCAAGGAGCGGCATGAACGTACCTCCTTCAAAGAAGGCAAGCGTGTACGTTGTTTCGGAAAGTGAAGAGATGAGGGCTGCCTTTGAGAAGAATGCGGACTTCTTCAAGACCCTGTCCTATGCTTCGGATCTGAAGACCCAGGCTGACAAGAGCGGCATCGGCGAGGATTCCGTTTCGGTAGTCATCGCTCATGCCAATATCTACATTCCTCTCGGCGAGCTGGTGGATATTTCCAAAGAGCTGGAGCGTCTTAAGAAAGAGGAAGATCGTCTGCAGGGCGAGCTTAAGAGGGTAAACGGAATGCTGAACAACGAGCGTTTCATGAGCAAGGCACCCGAGAGCAAAGTGGCCGAAGAGAGGGCTAAACTCGAGAAATACGAAAAGATGATGGAACAGGTAAAACAGCAGATAGCAAATCTGGAAAAACGTTGATTTTTTAAAGGGGTTTTTGTATAGTATTTCTATGATAACATTTGAAGAAGAATTAAAGAAATTTCATAAAAGTGTAGAGATCGAGGATGTTGAAAAGACCATTTACGGTCAGGATCTGACTGATATAGCCGATGTTTTCATCGACCTTACAAAGGGATATGATGACGGTATGACCGTAGCGGACGGCGAATAGGAGAATGAGAAGTGGAATGTTATAACTGCGGAAGTTCTCTGACTGAGCTGGATTACTGCACAAACTGCGGCGTTGATGTCCGGCGGTATAAAAAGATCATGTATACTGCGAACAGGCTCTATAACGAGGGCCTGGAAAGGGCTACGGTAAGGGATCTTACCGGAGCTATACGTATGCTCAGGGAAGCCCTTAAATGCAATAAAAACCATGTGGATGCCAGAAATCTGCTTGGATTGGTCTATTACGAGACGGGAGAATATGTGGCCGCTCTTTCGGAGTGGATCATAAGCTACAATATCCGTCACGAAAAGAATATCGCAGAAGAGTACATGAACACCATACAGTCCAACCAGGGCCGTCTGGATACCATGAACACCACGATACATAAGTATAATGTGGCTTTGGATCTGTGCAGACAGGGCAGCTATGACCTGGCGATGATACAGCTTAAAAAGGTCATCAGCATGAATCCCAAGTATGTGAAAGCAAGGCGCCTCATGGCGCTCCTCCATATGCAGAAGGAGGACTGGGAGAAGGCCAGAAGAGAGCTTAATAAGGTCCTTACCACCGACTGCGGGGATATCGATTCCTTAAGATACTTAAGGGAATGCGAGCAGAGACTCGGACTTGACGAAGTCAGCACAGGCGGAAGAAGGAAGAAAAAGAAGAATGATGAAGTGACCGCGGTCTACAAGACCAGCGGAAACGAAGTGATAATCCAGCCCATGAACGGGCGTGAACCCTTAGGGCTCACGGCTTTCATACAGATAGCCATAGGTATCGTGATAGGCGTTTTTGCCACATACTTTATCGTGATGCCCGCAAGAGAGAGCAAAGTAAGGGAAGAGTACAACGCCGAGATAGTTACCTACGGGGAACAGCTGGATGCGAAGAACGCTGATATTGTTGAACTGCAGACGCGTATTTCCCAGCTGGAGGGAAATATACAGGGACTTAAGAGTGACCTCAACGTATATTCCGGCGGAAACGGTGTGACGGATGTTTATGATCACCTGCTTGCGGCGGCTTCGGCCTATCTTGACAAAAGCCAGAGCGATGTGGAAGTGGAGCAGTATCTGACGCTGATACCTTCCGATTATCTGGAAAATGAGGCAACTTCGGATTACAGGGAGCTTTATAACCTGCTCAGTGATCTGATAGGGGATTCGGTGGCCGATACCTATTATGAAGCAGGCATACAGGCTTACAGGGATATGGATTACGACGAAGCCACGGAGAATCTTGAAAAAGCTTATAAATATGATGACAGCAATGACAATGCGCTGTATTATCTGGGAGTCGCTTATTATGAAAGCGGAGAGACGATGAAGGCATCGGAGATCTTCACGGATTTCCTGAACGTGTTCCCGGATAGCGAGCTGGCGGATAAGGCCAGACAGAGACTTGAGGAGATCAATGAATAAGAATATAAAAGAGGAGGGTAAGCTATGAAGACAGTTAGGGTGAAACAGAAAAAGAAAGACGAAGACAAGAAGGACTGGGGCGGGATCATCATCGGTATCTTCTTTCTCGCTTTCGTGGTAGGTGCAGGCTATTTCGTATACGATAAGTTTGCATCCATTGAGGTGGATGAGCACGCCCTTGCAGGTACATGGACAGTGTCCACCAGTGAAAAAGACAAGACCGAGTACTGGATCTTCGCAGGCGACCAGGTTACGAGATACGTGTACGACAATAACAAGAACGAAGAAGTAAAGGGCTCAAGGGCCGTTTTCAGATATGAGCTTGTCCTTGATGAAGGCAAGACCCAGAAAGATGTAGTCTTCAGGGAGCTGATAAGAGAAGGTATAGCGAAACCCGAGCTTATAGAGTCAAAGGGTGAAGTACTCAAAAAGATAAGATTCTCAAAGCTCAGTAAAGTTGAGGCAGACGTGTTCTTCCTTTACGGCAGGGGTGATCTGACCAATCCGTACACAGACAAATCTATTACGGCCAGACTTACCAAGCCGCTGTTTTAGGAGAAGAAATGAAGGATAATATAATAGAGCTTATAAACGTTACCAGACGTTTTGATGACAACGGTTTTATCGCAGTAAACGACCTTAACCTTGATATAGCAAGAGGCGAATTCGTGACGTTGCTCGGACCCTCCGGCTGCGGCAAGACCACTACCCTGCGTATGATAGCGGGATTTGACCTGCCCACTTCAGGGCAGATACTCCTCGACGGGAAGGATATCACTGACATACCGCCCAACTTAAGGCCTATCAACACGGTCTTCCAGCGGTACGCTCTTTTTCCCCATATGAACATCTATGATAATATCGCTTTCGGGCTGAAGCTCAAGAAACTGCCCGAGGAAGAGATGAGGCGCAAGGTCTCCCATGTACTTGAGATGGTTGATCTTGAGGGCTTTGAAAAGCGCCGCGTTTCCACTCTTTCCGGCGGACAGCAGCAGCGTATAGCAATAGCAAGGGCTCTTGTTAACGAGCCGGAGATACTCTTGCTGGACGAACCTCTCGGAGCTTTGGACTTAAAGATGAGAAAGGAGATGCAGATAGAGCTTAAGGCCATGCATGACCAGCTCGGCATCACCTTTATTTACGTTACCCACGATCAGGAAGAGGCGCTGACCATGTCAGACAAAATCGTGGTAATGAGCGAAGGAAAGATACAGCAGACCGGCGTACCCGAGGATATCTACAATGAGCCCGCCAATGCCTTTGTAGCCGACTTCATCGGAGAGAGCAATATCTTCAAGGGTATAATGACCGGCAAGCTTAAGGTGCGCTTCTGCGGAGGCGAATTTGAATGCGTTGACGACGTGGATGAAGGCACCCTTGTGGACGTGGTGGTGCGTCCCGAAGATGTGATCCTCACAGCCCCCGAAGAGGGTACTGTAAGCGGCACGGTCACTTCGGTCATTTTCAAGGGCATCCATTATGAGATAACCGTTGAATCCGGCAAGAACGAGATGGTGATACAGTCCACGAAGGCTTCGAAGGTAGGGGATGAAGTGGGCATGAAACTTGATCCCGACGGCATCCATATCATCATCGCCGAGGACAATACCACCCGTTTTGAAGCTGAGATAGTTGACGGACATACGCTTGATTACAACGGAAAGACCATAAACTGCGATCTTTCCAAAGTGATACCCGGCTGCAGCGTGCGTGACGGCGAGCTTACGGATCAGTCAGGCAACAAAGTGGATACTTCAGCCATGAAGATCCTGATATCCATCGAACCCGGAGACATAGAGATGAGCGATGATGTGGAGGCGGGCATTACCAGCGGACGTATCATCAATCTGATCTACAAGGGCGATCATTACAGTTATGTGGTCAGGACCGGACACGGTCACGATCTGGTGGTGGATGACGAGTACCTCTGGAACATGGACGACCAGGTGGGACTCATAATGCCGGAAGATAAGATGAGGTTTGCTGTAAAGAAATGAAAATGACTTTTTCACGAAAATCCCTGGGTATACCTTACGGGATATTCCTGTTTCTCTTTGTAGTGGCACCGTTAGTCGTCATCGTATACTATGCGTTTACGAACGGCAGCGGACAGTTCACTTTTGAAAATCTGACAGGCTTCTTTAAGGATCCGAATACCATGGGCACGCTGGTCTACAGCCTGTTCCTGGCCTTTGTGACCACCTGTATCTGCCTGCTGCTTGCCTATCCCGTGGCCTATGTGCTGGCTATGGGAAAGCTTAAGTTAAGGTCCGTGCTGATGATGCTCTTTATCATGCCCATGTGGATCAATTTCACCCTGCGTATCACGGCTCTCAAGGAGATACTTACACTGCTGGAAGGTAATCTGGCTTTTTATCCTTTTCTCAATTCGGTCATAGGCATGACTTATGATTTCCTTCCCTTCATGATACTTCCAATCTATACCACCCTGTCAAAGATGGATCTGAGCCTTATAGAAGCGGCCCAGGATCTCGGCGCTGACAGGAAGCAGACTTTTACCAGAGTGATACTGCCGCTTTCGATGCCGGGAGTCATCAGCGGTATTTCGATGGTATTCCTGCCGGCCATGACCAACTATGTGGTACTGGATATGCTCTACAACAGCACCTACATTATGGGCAGCCTGATAGGCAGCTATTTCTCGGCTTACAACTGGCACGGCGGATCCATGATCTCACTGATACTGCTGGCGCTGATCTGCATATTTACCCTGCTGAGTTCTGACAGGCAGGAGGAGACGAGAGGAGGGAACAATCTGTGAAAAAAGGTTTTCTCGGAAAAGCTTTCCTCTTTATCGTGCTTTTCCTTATGTACCTGCCCATAGTGCTGATCGCCTTTTACAGCTTTACCGATGCTACCAATATAGGTGCCAGCGGAAAGTTCTCTTTTGACAATTATTACACCCTGTTTACCACCGAGGAACTGGCAGGCATGATCTGGGGCACACTGGCCCTGGCTCTCGGTTCTGCGCTCCTTGCCACGGTCTTCGGCACTCTCGGAGCCATAGGCATCCATTATTCCAAAAAGCGCACCGCCTCGGTGATGGAAGCGGTGAACCAGATCCCGGTCATCAATGCCGACGTTGTGACGGGTTTCTCACTCTGCATACTCCTGGTGGTGGTGCTGGGCGTGAACAAGGACAGCTTCATACCGCTGATCCTCGGTCATACCGTATTAAGCGCGCCCTTTGTATATCTGGCTGTAAGGCCCAAGCTCACCCAGATGGATCCGGCTCTCTATGAGGCGGCTCTGGATCTCGGAGCTTCGCCTTCCTATGCCCTGATGCATGTGGTACTTCCCCAGATCTTCCCGGGGGTTGTATCGGGCTTTGCCATGGCTGTAACCCTTTCACTTGATGACTATTTCGTGGCCACCTATACCAAACCGGCCACTTTTGACACCATATCCACTTATGTGGTAAATGCGACAAGAGGTTCCCAGACCTCGATCAAGACAGCTTTATGGGCGCTTTCGACGGTGATCTTCCTTGTGGTCATGATCATCGCCTTTGCCTCGAACAGGAGCGGAAAGGAGGAGAAGAGCGGTGAAAAAGTATAAACTGCTGGCAGCACTCCTTCCCTTCGTAATGCTCTCGGGCAGCCTGCCCGCCAGAGCCGAAGACGATACCGTGGTACTCAGAGTCTGCAACTGGGAGGAGTACGTGGATGAAGGCGGCTGGGAAGAGGATGAGACCATAGAGCTGGAAAGCGGGGATATCTTCGGCGATTCTCCGCTGTATGAAGAATTTGAAGAGTGGTATTACGAGAATTACGGCCAGAAGGTTAAGGTGGAATACAGCTGCTTCGGTACCAACGAGGAGCTTTACAACATGCTGACCCTGGGCGACGTGTACGACCTGGTGGTGCCTTCGGAATACATGTTCATGAAGCTTCTGGAAGAAGGCATGCTGGTGCCTTATTCGGCAGATTTCTTCGATGAGGAGAAAGAGGATAATTACTATATCAGAAACGTATCGCCCTTTATCCGCAGTACTTTCGAGGCTAATGAGATAGACGGGCATCACTGGAACGAATACGCCGCAGGCTATATGTGGGGCGTTACCGGCATACTTTACAATGCCGATTTTGTCTCTAAAGAGGATGCCTCCAGCTGGAAGATCCTGGATAATCCTGCTTATTTCAGGCAGATAACCGTAAAAGACAATGTCCGCGATACTTATTTCGCAGCCCTCGGTGCCATCAAATCCGAGAAACTGTTAAGTCCTGCTTTTATCAATGATCCGGACTATCAGGATAAGCTTGCGGAGGAGATGAATGACGTATCTCCCGAGACAATAGCAGAGAGCCTTGATTACCTTCAGAAGGTCAGGGATAATGTATATTCCTTTGAGACCGACAGCGGCAAGGCCGACATGGTGACAGGCAAAGTCCATGCCAATTACCAGTGGTCGGGTGATGCGGTCTACGCCATGGACCAGGCCGAGGAAGAGGATGATGTATGCCTTTCCTTCTCGGTACCCGATGAATGTACGAACCTCTGGTTTGACGCCATGGTAATGCTCAAAAAGGGTATCTCCGAGGATCCGAGGAAACAGGCGGCTGCTGAAGCATACGTGAATTTCATGTCCAGACCCGACAACGCGGTCAGGAATATGTATTACATAGGCTATACTTCATCCATATCGGGAGGCCCCGACGGGGACCAGGTATTTGAATACATGGACTATATGTACGGAGCAGAAGAGGACGAAGAGGATGTGGTGGACTACGACGTATCCTATTTCTTCGGAGAGCGTGACGGGGAGCCGGCCTGCATCACGGCACCGACGGAACAGCTGGACAGGCAGCTTTTTGCCCAGTACCCCACCGAAGAAGTCATGAACCGCAGTTCACTGATGTTCTATTTTGATGCCAAGGCCAATGCGGATATCAACCGCATGTGGGTAGGCGTCAGATGCTACAATATCAAAAACGTACCCGTATACTGCTGGGTGATCCTCGTGGCTGCCTTAGCCTGCGTGATCTTCCTTGTGATACGGAAAAAGAAAAATGAAAGATAAGAAGGGCGCCGCAAGCTTCGCGGCGGGAGTAAGGGACGGAATGCCTATAGCCATAGGCTATTTTGCCGTCTCTTTTACTTTGGGCATACAGGCCAGGAGCGCAGGCTTGAGCGTATGGGAAGCGGCATTCATGTCCCTTACCAACTTAACAAGCGCCGGCCAGTTTGCTGCCA
>JAILES010000051.1 GCA_024687205.1 Lachnospiraceae bacterium | reverse complement strand
CTCTGTTTCTGCAGGCTCTGCGGGAGCAGACTCTGTGGGATCCGGATCAGCCTCGGGGGTTTGCGGGGATGGATTTAATGCTTCCGTATTATCTGCTGAAATACCGTTGCAGCCTGCCAGGGTGGCGGCCATGGAAGCAGTGAGTGCCATTGCTATCATCTTGTTTTTTCGTTTCATAGTAACCTCACTTAAAGAATGTTCTGTGGACCGGATTCTGGAAACGGGATACGGAGTGTATCCCTTATAACACCTGAATACAGAAAATGGTATACCACAGGCAGTATACCGTTTTTCGGGCTTTTTTCAATGCGCGCAGACTCCGCTTGCAGTGTATATTTCGAAATAAATATGATATAATTAACATACTTGACGGTTGTGGCTTTCTGCAAAGAGGTGATATAAGGAGAAGGAAGCTGCAGAATGATAAGGAGGAAGAATAATATGAAAAGCAGGTTTAAGGGAATTGCTGTTATTGCCGCGTTGACATTGCTGTGTACATCCGTGACCGGGTGTACGGGGATTGTTACGGCTGAGCCGGGGGTCGGAACTGAAAGCACTGAAGCCGGTGGCAGTGCGCTTGACGATTCTATAAAATCTGCAACGGATATCACGGCGGCGGCGAATCAGGAATGGTATAATGTCCTGAATTTCTCCGACACAAGTGAGCGGGAGAATGCCGTTAAGGGATTGATCGATGCACCGGAATCGCTTGAGCTTATCGGTGATGACGGTCGTGTGATCTGGAGTCAGAAGGCATATGATTTTGTAGATGATACAGATAAGGCACCCGATACGGTTAACCCCAGCCTGTGGGAAAATGTCGTCACAAATCATTCATACGGACTGTTTGAAGTAACGGACGGAATATATCAGGTCCGCGGTTATGATATGGCAAATGTTACCTTTATCGAAGGTGACACCGGCTGGATCATATTTGATACCGCAATGGGGCGCGAGGTAGCCCAGGCGGCAAAGGAGCTTGTAGACAAGAATTTAGGAGAGAAGCCGATAAAAGCGGTTCTTATATCACATCCTCATGTGGATCATTTCGGTGGAGTAAGAGCTTTTGTACCGGAGGAAGATGAAGCGGATGCATCACTTCCTATCGAAGAACAGATAGAGAGCGGAAAGATACCGATCATTGTCCCTGAGGGATTTGCCGAGCATGCGATAGCTGAAAATGTCTATGCGGGTACTGCCATGAGCAGAAGAGCTAATTATCAGTATGGCGTGATGCTTGAAAAGGATGCACAGGGTGCTTTGTCCATAGGTATCGGAATGGGTCAGTCGAGAGGCGAGCTGACATATATGATGCCGACATGGGAGGTTACCGAAACAGGACAGAAGGTCACTATCGATGGGGTTGAGATTGAGTTTCAGCTTACGCCCGGTACAGAGGCTCCGGCTGAGATGAATGCTTATTTCCCGCAGAAGAAGGCTTTATGGCTGGCAGAAAACTGTACCGGTTCCCTGCATAATCTTTACACATTAAGAGGGGCAGAGGTAAGAGACGGTAACGCATGGGCCGAGTATATCATGGAGGCCGTCAGCAGATACGGTGACCGCACGGAGGTTACCTTCCAGTCACACAACTGGCCTCATTGGGGCAAGGATGTCGTAAATGAATACATGATCAATACAGCGGCGGTCTACAAATATATCAATGATGAAACCCTTGCGCTGCTCAATCAGGGCTACACATCCACCGAGATCACGGATCTCCTGTTTCTGCCCGATGCCCTGGCTAAGAACTGGTATACGAGACAATATTACGGTACGGTGGCACACGACGCAAAGGCCGTGTATCAGAAATATATGGGCTGGTATGATGCCAATCCGATCAATCTGAATAAGATGTCTCCGGAGGAGAGCGCAAAGAAGTGGGCTGAATATCTGGATCTCGGCGGCAAGGATGCGGCTATGCAGAAGGCCAGAGAGGAATTTGATAAGGGTGAATACCAGTGGGTAGCCGAATTTACAAACCTTCTTGTATTTGCAGACCCGACCGATCAGGAGGCCCGGTACCTTTGTGCCGATGCTCTCGAGCAGCTCGGATATCAGGCGGAGTCCGGAACGTGGCGTAACTGTTATTTGAGCGCGGCTCTTGAGCTCAGAAAGGGTAACCAGACCGGAAATCTCCCCGGAAACGGCACGTTTGCATCTGATCTGGTCAGCAATCTTACACCCGAGATGACCTTTGATTATATGGGTATACTGCTTGACAGGAAAGCCGTGGCGGATAAGAGCTTTACCATAGCCTTCAACCTTAATGATACGTCAGAGACTTATACGGTATGTGTCCGCTATGGCGCGCTTCTTTATACAAAGGGAACTATCGGCGATGATCCGGATGTTACCGTAACTTGTCCTAAAAAAGCCCTGCTTTATCTTGCCAACGGTCAGGGTGAGGAATTTATGAAGGCTGCAGATATCAAGGGTGATACAGACGCTTTTGAACTGCTCACGGGAGCGCTTACCAATATAGGCAGCGGATCAAGAGGCGGCTTTAATATCATAGAGCCATAAAGAGGTAACTTTGTATGGGCATGCGTAAAGAGACAAAAAACGGGATAGGCAATGAACTGAAGCTTGTGCTTTTCTGTGCCGTGATCGGTATGGTATCCAGCCTTGTTTTCTGGCTGTTTCTGCTTGCCGTGCAGTACGGAACAAAGCTTTTGTGGGAAGTTATTCCGGTAAGAACCGGCAGATGGTATCCACTGATCCTTTGTTCGGCGGGCGGGCTTTTGATCGGTATCTTGAGGAGGAGGTTCGGTGATTATCCGGAAGAAATGACGGAGGTTATCGACGGACTTAAGAAAAACGGCACATATCCCTATAAAAAAATGCCTGTGTTACTCGTCGCGGCATTGCTTCCGCTGATATTCGGAAGCAGTGTCGGCCCCGAGGCCGGCATGGTAGGCATCATTGTGGCGCTATGCTGCTGGGCAGGGGATAATCTCAGATTTGCCGGTAAGCAGACTGCGGAATATTCACGCATAGGCGCGGCAGTGAGCCTGTCCGTTATATTTCGATCACCATTGTTCGGGATCTTACAGGTGGATGCAGACCAGACGCAGGAGACACAGGGAGAAGCCGTTAAGCCTGATATGAAGCCTATACTGTATTGTATTGCCGCAGGTGCGGCATTTGGATGCTTTTACCTTTTGAACAGGATCGTAAAGGTATCGGAGGGCTTCCCATCTTTTGAGCGTATCATGCCGGATACCCATGACTGCGTCCTGTCAGTATTGTATCTGATATGTGGGATCATACTTGGATTGTTTTTCGAGTATACCGCCCGGGCTTTTAAGATGATCGGGGATAAGCTTCCGCCGATCCTTAAAGAGCTGCTGTGTGGTGTGCTTTTGGGAGTGATCGCCTGTCTGCTTCCGGTTCTCTGTTTTTCAGGCGAGGAGCAGATGGGGGTCCTTATAAGTGATTATTCATTATATATGCCGTTTGCCATGATAGGTATAGCTTTCTTAAAAATAGCTGTTACAAACATGTGTATACACTTGGGGTTAAAGGGCGGGCATTTCTTTCCGGCGATCTTTGCGGCTGTCTGTCTGGGATACGGACTTTCCCTGTTGATCTTTCCGGGGGATGCCTCACACGCTACATTTGCAGCTGCGATAGTATCGGCGGGAATGCTGGGTTTCTCTATGAAGAAACCGCTTGCCGTATCCATGTTGCTGCTCCTGTGCTTCCCGATGAATGCACTGCTGTGGATAGTGCCTGCGGCGGCCCTTGCGGCTTTTTCAGGAAGATACCTGAATAAATAAGACTTATGAAGCGGAGATGGATCACGTTTATACGTATAATAAAGGAGACGGGAGCGCACAAGGTCCTGTTGATATATCTTTTGTTTGTCTTCATTGCGGCATGGATCGTGCTGCTGACAGAGCCCGGAATAACCAGATACGGCGATGCACTCTGGTACTGCTATGATGTGATATCCACGACAGGATTCGGAGACGTGGTGGTGTGTGGATTCGTTGCCAGGACGCTCTCCGTAGCTGTCACAGTATATACCCTGATCGTGACAGCCATATTGACCGGTGTTTTTTCAAACTTCTATATGCAGGTAATCAGAGAAAGGCAGCATGGGACCATAGCTGCTTTTCTTGACAGTCTGGAGCATCTGCCGGAGCTCTCAAAGGAGGAGCTGAC
>JAILES010000009.1 GCA_024687205.1 Lachnospiraceae bacterium | reverse complement strand
AAGGAGAAAAAAGCATGAAGAGAAAATGGTGTCGTGCACTGGGTATCATCTTAAGCGTCTGCATGCTGTCTGGTGACCTTGGAACGATCGCAGTCAGTGCAGCCGGTGATCCCGCAGCAGTGAGCGCCGAAGCAGCTGAAGAAGCCGATACGGGTGAAGAAACGGATGCACCTGATGAAGGAACTGAAGCTGCAGAAGACGAAGCAGGGCAAAAGGAAGGTGAGCCTGCCGAAGAAACACCCGCCGAAGGCGGAGAAGCTGTATCCGAAAATGATGCAGAGACCGAAGAAGGCTCAGAAGAAGAGAGTGCTTCCGAAAACGAAGCCGAAAAGGAAGAAGCTTCCGAAGGCGAAAGTGCTTCCGAAAATGAAGCAGAAGAAGGCGAAAGTGCTTCCGAAAATGAAGCAGAGGAAGGTGAGAGTGCTTCTGAAAACGAGGCAGAGGAAGGCGTATCCGATGAGGAAACTGTTTCCGTTAATGAAGCCGAAGAGGCAGAAGAAGAGACGGATGACGGCACAGGAGAATACCTGGTAGAAGAGTATTCACATTACACAGTTAAAGGTGCTAAAGTAACTCCCGGTTCATATTCGGCAACAGCCGTGCTGACCCTTGAGTCTTCCGAATATTATTATGATGATTATGATTATGCTGTCCTCTATACCACTAAAACTGATGCTGATTTCTTCCCTGGTTCAGTTTCGGTTTCAGGTAATCTGATAGATGATTCAGAGGACTATAAGATCACTTATTTTTCCGATGACAGGGACTACGATTATGTTTATGATGATGATAATAATTTTTTGGGTTGTGTATATACCTATAACCTGGATATACCGAACCGGGATTCAGATGATATTCTGACTCCCGATACCCAGTATACCTACAGGATAGTAAGACGCGGAACTTATCATTCATACTCATACGTAGATGGTAATTATGTCCCCGGTTACTATGATTATAATTTCGTGACTGTACCTGCCAGCTTTACTACAGGACCTGAGGTGACCACTCCTACAGTATCTGTAAAGAATTACGAGGTCAACACAGGTTATTATGAGGCCGGTGTCAAGGTGAGGCTTAATAATCCTGATAACAATATTATTGACTGTGTTAAATTAGCCACAAAGAATATCGCTGAAGGTGAAGAGGGATATTGGTCAACGACTCTATACTTCACCTACAGCTGGGAAGACGATGGTAAAGATGAATATTACTATGGCGACTTTTTGACAGGCAAAGGAGACCTTGAAATACTTATAGGCGTTCGTACCGGTAAGGACGGCGCGATCAAGTATGTAAAGTCTGATCTTTCTTTTGAAAAGCATGATATCAAGGATGCAAAAGCCAGCATTTCTGTAAATTGCGTTCCAGAACAGTTTAAGATCTCGGCGAGCGCTGCATTGACTCCCGGTTACGAAATTGATGATATGGATCTTATACTGTATTACAAAAAGAAAGATTATCCTTATTTTTCAAGTACATATGGCAACAGGCAGGATGACGGATCATATAAAGTTACAAGCTTCCTGTCAGAGGGTGAGACCGAATATGATTATTATCTTGTTTTTAGGATCTACGATGGTAATGAATATGTTGTACTGGCCAGTGAAGGTTCTAAAGAAGAGCCCAAAAGCTTTAAGACTGATAAGCTAGTGACATATACAAAGGAAGATTTTAAAGATCCAGGCCTGTATGCTTATGTTTCAAGCAACTATGGGACTATTACAAATGCAACGTTAAGCGGCAAAACATACCTGAGTATATACAGCATTTATGATAATACACCGATAAAGAGTCTGGAAGATATTCCTGATAAGTTCCCCAGCATTACAGAGTTACACATACAGGGTCATGATATCACTGATATTGCTCCCCTTCTTGAATGCAAGTATCTGGAGGAAGTTAATCTCAATTACAATGATATCGCAACGCTGCCGGATCTTTCTGCTGTGACCTGGACAAGACTTTATCTGGACTATAATAAGCTCAGTAAAGGTGCTATCGCAGCTGCAAAGCTTCCTTCCAGACTGGCAGAATATGCTGATGACTGGGATATGCGAAAAGATGTTCTTAATACCGCGGATACTTATTACATCGATTCCAACGGAGTATATCCACTGATCATTGAATGGCTCGGAAGAAAGAGCGGGAGATCTTATACTGTCACAATAAGTGTTGGTGATACCACCAAGAACTATTCCATGAACAGCACGATGCTCGTTAACAAAACAGGTAACGTCGACTTTGGTTTTGAAAAAGATAAGTCTTATACCGCAAATATAACAATAAACGATGGCTTTAATGATGTCTTCACCGGCGAAAGGTCATTTACTTTCAAGGCTATGCCGTGCGATGTTGAGGATTACTATACTGTTTCCTCAGTCGGAGAGGTTAATCCCCAGCTTTACCTGCCGATCGAGTATAAAAAGGATTATACGAGAGCCGAACTGGTAAAAGACGGCAAGGTCTATATGAAATCAAATTATGTGTCCTCATATACAACTAGCAGGAATCTGTACGACGGTGTATTTGAATACGGTATAGGCGGCCTTAGCTATCAATATTTTTACATGTATACATACATGTATACAACACGCATTTTGACCGAAGGTGATTATGATCTGTACTTCTATTCTCTTAAAGCTAAAGAAAACGAAAGTGACCCGGATGTGGAAGACGATCCTCTGATCTTTGCCAAAAAGGTCCATGTTGTTGCTGCACCGATCGTTGAAAGCATAAGCCTGTATCCCTCATATGTCGATCAGGCCGGTGACTATTTCTACATCCAGCTGCACGGTTATTATCTCGATGAAAAGACATATCCGTCTATCACTGACGGTAAAGGAAACAGCTTTACCAAATATGTAAGCTACAAACATGACGGTACCGGATCCTTTGTATACAAGCTGCAGAAACAGAACTGGGATACGATCAATAAATCAGCAGATGATACTGTATATTATGTATCATTAAACGGTGATCCTACCGACAGGACAAGCGATGCCGATAAAAAGGTCTATGCCAGCGATCTAAAAAAAGCAACAGCTGTCAATCTTGAGCCGGTAAGTGCTTTCTATAACTGGAAGCAGAGCGTATTTGAATTTACTTTCGACAGTACCGTTGCTAAAGGTTCAAGCGTTACGGTAGAGTTCCTTGATGAAAAGGATAATACCCAAAAGAAGGCTGAGGGAAGTGCAACAGTAGGAGATAAGGGACATACCGTTATCTCGCCCAAGAGCTTAAGTGATAACTCTATCTATATTCCTACAAATGACACATGGGTTGATGTAAGGATAGTATGCGGTGATAGCAGTATCTATACCGATATTAATGTTTGTTGGTATAACTATTACGGTCCGAACGAGCCCTCTCAGGAAAGCCGCCTGAGCCTTAGTTTGTCAAAGAGATATCTTGCTGCACCTGCAGAAAGTATCGACGTATATCTCTATGCATCGGATGACAGGCATAAGACAGAGGATATTTCCGCAAGACTGCTCGACAAGAATAAGAATGTTCTTGATACAGTAAAACTGACATGTACAAAGGGTGATAACTATAACACCTATAAAAAAGAAGCATGGAAGTTTGCAAATGCATTGGCAGAAGGTTCATATAAGATAGAAGCATACGAGACCGTTGACGGAAAAGATGTTGTTCTTTCCTCATCAAATCTCTATGTCCGTAACAAGGATAATTTCTATGCCAGCTATGCTAACGGCTGGTTCCTCAGTGATGATGCTACCAAGGCTACATTTGAAGTGGATATAGCTGTACAGGATATCCCTCAGACCAGCAAGGAAGCAGAACTGAACCAGCTCGTCAAAGACCTCGGTCTTAAGATAGAGGTATTTGATGAGGATTATAAGCCTGTTACGGTTACGGTCAAACCGACTTCAGCATCAAGTTACGGTTACGTATACTTTGAGATCAGTGGGCTCGATAAGGATGCTTACTGCTATTATGCAAGAATTACTTCCAAGGGCAAGACGCCTTTAGATCCCAATACTGATAAAGAGTATTATACTGATAAAGATCATGGCAGAATGTTCAACAGAAGCTCTTACAACCTGTGGGTGGAGGATAGTTCTACGCTAAATGCATACTATTATATCTATTTCGGCGGATACAAAGCTGAAGAGAATCTGCCTCTTGCTGTAAGTTTCTACCCTCTCGCAGATCGAAATACACTCGTTAAGAGCTTTACAATAGGTAAGGGTGATCTGAAGAGTAACATATATATGTTCACCCAGAATGACGTTAAGGAATTGGATGCCAAGACAGTGTACAACTGTACAATATCGGCCAAGAACCAAACTGTAGCAAACTACACAGGATACTTTACCTATCAGCATGACAGCAAACCTGTTCCCGTTACCGGAGTAAGCATCAGCCAGGGCAAGACCTACAGTCTGGCTGTGGGCTCCACCGTACAGCTCACTGCTGTTATAGCACCTTCCAACGCTAACCAATACACCGGACTCAGCTGGAGCAGCAGCAACGCAAAGGTTGCTACCGTAGATGCAAGCGGTCTGGTAACAGCTGTTGCGGAAGGCAAGGCAACCATCACTGTAAAGACCGAGAACAGCAAGACTGCAACCTGCGCCGTTACAGTAACAGACGGACGTATCAGGGTTACCGGCGTTAAGATAGCTGAAGGCACCAGCGCAAGCGTTAAGCCCGGCGAGACCTTACAGCTTACCGCAGAGTTTACTCCTGCCGATGCTACCGAAAAGGGCGTTACCTGGAGCAGCAGCGATACCTCTGTTGCAACTGTCAGCGATACCGGCCTTGTTACGGCGACCGCTAAGGAAGGCAAGTCTGTCATCAGCGTCAAGACTACCGACGGCGGCTTCACCGCAAGCTGTGTCGTAAAGGTTGCCAGCGGCATAGTCAAAGTAAGCGGAATAAGGATCAACGAAGGTTCATCGATAACCCTTGATCCCGGAGCAGAGAAGAAGCTGACTTATACCATCAC
>JAILES010000086.1 GCA_024687205.1 Lachnospiraceae bacterium | reverse complement strand
GCAAATATAGACAGGGCTGAGGATGCGGCCCGTGCAACGGAGTACGGCTCGGAAGGCATAGGACTTTTCAGGAGCGAATATCTCTATCTCGGAAGGACGTCGGCTCCTTCCGAAGAAGAGCAGTTCGCAGAGTATAGGAAGGCTGCGGAGGCGGTGGCACCTAAGGAACTCGTGATAAGGACAGCTGACCTGGGCGCGGACAAACTCCCGGAACACATGGAAGATACAGGCTTACGAGGACTGGCATTTTCGCTTAAAGAAGAGCAGCTGTTCAAAACCCAGCTCAGAGCTTTATACAGAGCCGCGGAATATGGTAATATAAAACTGATGTTTCCGATGGTGAATACGGTGACGGAATTAAGTAAGGCAGTTAAGCTATGTGAAGAAGTGCGTTTGGAGCTTGGATGCAGAGCTGCTGTCCCTGTAGGGGTAATGATAGAAACGCTTGAAGCCGTTGAAAACTGCGCAGAGCTTGCAAAGGCGGCAGACTTTTTCAGTATAGGAACCAACGATCTGTATCACGAACTGACCGGAGCAGGCGGAAGAGATAAGGAGATCGTAGAGGATCAGAGTGTCCGGGAAACAGTTGCGGATATGATAGAAAAGACAGTTAAGACTGCCCATGAAAAGGGCAGGGAAGTAACTGTATGCGGCAGGATGGCAGAGAATGCCAGGATGGCGGAACGTTTTGCCGGGATAGGCGTAGACGCAGTGTCGCTGCCGCTTGCGCTGATAAAGGAGAAGGCATGAAGGAAGGAAAGATCTGTTTTGTCATACAGCGATACGGCCTGGAAGTGAACGGCGGTGCCGAGCAGCACTGCAGGCAGCTGGCGGAGCATATGCTCTCTTATTACAGCAGGGTGGAAGTGATCACCACAAAGGCGCTGGACTATCTGAGCTGGGCCGATCATTATGATAAAGATGAAGAAGACATAAACGGGATACATGTCAGAAGATTTTCCGTTGAAAGAGAAAGAGACCTGAAAGTATTCGGACCGCTGAACAGAAGGTTTGAAAAGAAGGGTCTGCCGAGGGAGAGAGAAGAAGAATGGCTGCTTGAGCAGGGACCCTATGCACCGGCGATACCGGCATATATAAAGGAACACAGGGATGAATACGAAGCCTTCATCTTCTTTACCTATCTGTATTACACCACCGTGGAAGGTATAAAGGCGGCGGGCGACAAGGCTGTGCTGATACCTACAGCCCATGAAGAACCCGCCATACATATGCATATATACGACGGTGTTTTCAACACACCGAAGGGAATACTCTATAATACCGCAGTCGAAATGGCTATGGTGAACAGGCTGTTTCACAACGAAAAGGTGAAGTCCTATACCGGCGGCGTCGGCGTGGAACTGCCTAAGACCGTATCCGCGGAAAGATTCAGGGGGAAATACGGTAATGACCCCTTCATGCTCTATGTGGGCCGGCTTGACGAAGCAAAGGGCGGCATAGAACTGCTGAGGTTTTTCAGCGAGTATAAGAGACGGAATCCTTCAAAACTTAAACTGCGCCTGATGGGAAAGAGCGCGGTACTGATTCCGGAAGATGAAGATATCGTACCCATGGGCTTCGTAAGTGATGAAGATAAATTCGACGGTATGGCAGCAGCTTCGATAGTGATCATGCCTTCACCGAGGGAGAGCCTGTCGATGGTGGTGCTTGAGGGAATGAAGTGCGGAGCCGCCGTCCTGGTAAATGGTAACTGCGATGTGCTTAAAGACCACTGCATCAGGAGTAACGGTGCCCTGTACTACAAGGATTATTTTGAATTTGAAGGAGCCGTTAATTATCTCTTGGATCACGAAGAAGAGAAGAAGCTGATGAGCGAAAACGCAAAGAGATATGTGGAAGAGAATTACCGCTGGGATATTATCTGTGAAAGGCTGTGTGATCTGATATGACGGTGAAGACCCCTCTTGAGTATGAATACTATAACGCACCCATACCCGGAGGCGGGTATGTTACCGGTTTTGCTTATGACCCTTATGAAGAAAATACACTATACTGCCGTACCGATATAGGGGGCTGCTATCGCTATTCCTACGAGGAAGAACGCTGGCTCAGCCTTATAAAACATGTGGGAATGGAGGATCTGTCGGAAACCTTCCCCATTGCCCTGGCCGCATACAAGGGCAGGCTTTATATTGCCTGCGGTGACGGAAGAAGTGCGGGCTGGCTGCCGGATCCTGATGTAAAGCTTGCGCCCTGCGGACGGCTCTGTATTTCCGATGACAGAGGGGAATCCTTCAGCTATGAGGACATTCCCTGTTATATCCATGGCAACTTATGCGGCCGCGGGAGCGGGAAGAGACTGGCGGTGACAGCATCCGGCCGCATCTACTTTGCTTCCCAGCGTGACGGCCTCGGAGTACGCGATACTGAGGGGAACTGGAGTTTCTCAGCTGTCTGCGGTGAGGAGTTCCTTACTTTTATATATGTTTCGGAAGATGAGAAAACCCTGGTGGTGGGAACGGCCGGGATAAGCAGGCGCGAGGGAGACAGAAGAGGCCACAGCCTCTATATCTCCAAAGATGCGGGAAAAAGTTTTGCACCTCTGCATGAGCCTGATGATCCCACGCAGGATAAGTATTCAGGCTGTGTTGCCGAACGTTTTGCTTATGATGATAAATATCTCTATGTGAGTTTTTCCTGCAGCAGTCCTTATGTATATGCGGGATGGATGGGCTATTCCTGCGACGGCGGACCCATGCGTCACGGACGGGTGGTGCGTTATTCTTTGACTGAGCCGGAAAAGGGCTTTGAAGATATAACACCCGGAAAAGAAAAGGGTCCCGCAGGCTGCGGATTCAGCGGGATCGCAGCGACAGAGAAGTATCTCTTCTGTTCGACCATAGGAAATGACCATGCAGGCGGGGATATGATACTGCGGTCATCTGACAGGGGCGAGACTTGGAAGACTGTGCTTCAGGATGTATCCGTCGGTAAGCTGGAAGCACGTGCACCTTATCTTCGGCCGGAATGTCATAACGGGCATTCTCCGGTGCACTGGATGACAGATCTTGCGATAAATCCATATGATAATAATGAACTTTGGTTCAATACAGGTACCGGGGTATTTAACTGTAAGAATGCGGAAGCGGAGGAACTCAGTTTCAGCGACCGGTGCGACGGCATAGAGGAGACCGTGCATCTGAATCTTTACAGTCCGCCTTCCGGGGAAGTGCAGCTTATCGATATCCTCGGGGATCTCGGAGGATTTGCCTTCAGGGATCTGCATAAACCCTGTGACAATTCCTTTGCCGATGCGGATAATAACCGCTATATCACCTGCATCAATGCGGATTTTCCCGATGAGGATCCCTCCCGTATCATGGTAACGGCCAGAGGGAACTGGACAGGCATGACAAAGGGAGGTGTCATCATCTCTTGTGACAGTGCAAAGAGCTGGACGCGTCTGCCGCTTCCCTTCGGGATACATGATGAATTGGATCGTTTGTGCAAGGGTATAGAGAATCCGAATGTGAATCCCGGCTGGGCCGCCCTTGCTGCCGGCGGGGAAAGTTTTGTGTTCACTGCGGCTGACGGTATACGTCTTTACAGGGACAATACGGTACAGGGGATACTGAAAGAGGACGGCAGCGCGGACTATGCCGCTATATCAGTGATAGAGATCAATCCTTCCGACGAAGATCCATCGATGAAGGTATTTGCCGACCGCTGCGATCCTTCATATTTTTACGGTTTCGGAGAGAACAGCCGTCTGTATGTGAGCAGTGACGGCGGCTTCAGCTTTGTTGAAAAGACCTCGCCCCTGCCTGAAGGGATCGACTTCGGGCTGATAGACTGTGCGAACAAAACCGAGATCCGCGGGGATGCCGGCTTTTTCGGAAGGTTTTATGTAGCAGCGGAAAAACTGGGACTGTGGCTTCTTACTTACGATAAAGACAG
>JAILES010000085.1 GCA_024687205.1 Lachnospiraceae bacterium | reverse complement strand
TCCACTATCTGCCTGTTTTCCGAGAGGGCCGAGAGAAAAAGTATCGGGATATCCGCCTTCGCCTTTATCTCCCGGCACAGTTTAAGCCCGTCCGTATCCGGCAGCATGATATCCAGGACCACCATATCCGGCTCTTTCGATCTGAGCAGCTCCATGCAGCTTTTTCCGTCCACTGCCTGGAACACTTCATAGTCCTCCATCTCCAGAGCCTCGGTATTGATCTCCATTATGTGGGGATTGTCCTCCACCAGCAGTATCTTATAGCCCATGTTTTTCTCCTTCCGCCGGGATGGTAAAAGCAAATTTCGTCCCTTCCGGCCCCGTTGATACCAGTTCCATGGTACCGCCGTGCATTTCCACGGTTTCCCTGCATATGGCCAGGCCCAGCCCGTTTCCCTCACCGGTGGTAAAGCCTTTTTCAAAGATGTGGGGAAGCACATCTTCCGGTATACCGCAGCCCGTATCCGATACCAGGAACACTCCGTTATCTTCTTCTTCAGCGGTTTCTATAATGATGGTCCCATCCATTGTATGACGGCTGGCGTTTGCTATCAGATTGATCAGCACCTGCAGCAGCAGCTCATGATTTCCGTATATCTTCCTGGTGCATCCGTTCTGTATCTCAAGCGTATTCCCGTTCTTTAAGCAAACGGGTGTCATGACGGATACCGCGTTGTTTAAGAGTTCCTTCACATCCACGGCACCCATTTCCGCATTCCGGTCCCTGTTATAGGTATAGTCCATGAGCCTGTTGACTATGGCAGCCATTCTCTCCGACTCATCCTTAATGGTGTTCAGACGCTCAGTCACTTTCTCCGTCTCCCCCTGTTTTTCCAGCTGGCGTTTGCACAGCTGGGCATAGCCGGAGATCACGGTCAGCGGGGTTTTCAGCTCATGGGCCACCATCCTCAGGAAATCCCTGTTCATGTCATTGACTTTCTCGAGCAGCTTGGTCTTCTCTCTTTCCTGCTCCAGCGCCAGCATCTTCTTCTCTATCCTGCCGTTTATGACAACCGCCAGCAGCATCAGGCATAATACCATCGCCATGGGCATGATGCCGAAATGATTGATCATCTGATTGCTGCCCGTAGATGCTCCCTCTATGATCAGCATGACCACGAAGATGCCCACGGCTCCGAGGCTTATCAGATCCGTTCTGTCCGCCTTATGCTCTTTTGTAAAGTATTTCCAGAGAGCGTAAATGCTCCAGATAAGGAAAGGAATGCAGGAATAATATGAAACATGGCACAGGGCCACTAAAGCTTTGGTATCAAGTATCCAGTGCAGGCAGGTAAGTATCGTGAAGAGACCGGTCAGTATGTATGCGGTCTTTTTCCCTATGGCTTTGGGGTAAAATGCGTAAAGCAGATAGGTGGCGGATGCGGGTATCAGCGATACGTCCAGCACCACCAGCCTATATTCCCAGTAGAAATTGTATGCCGGATCCAGCATATATTCTGCGAAGAAATACTGATTTCTCAAGGCTATGACAAGACAGCACAGTGCCAGTGCCATGAATTCGCGGCTCTTCTGTATGGAGCCGGTCAGCATGAACCAGAACATGAGGAATATAAGGCCTCCGCCGATAGTCAGTGACCAGGCTGCTATCCCGCGGCGGTATTCATCAATGTTCTGCGGCGTGCCGATATAGGTTGTCTGTACGAAGCCTCCGTCATTATGAACATAATTGGAATACTGATATATGATCTCTATCTCTCCCTTATCCCCGGAATACATAGGGTAAGTCATGTAGCGGCTCTTGGGGATCGCCTTTGCGGGATCATCCGATACATAGCCCACATTCAGCACCTCCTGGCCGTTAACAAAGACACGGGTGCCGAAATCCACGGAAAATCCGCAGATCGACAGCCACTGCTTCGGCCTGGTCACGATCCGCATCCTGTAGGTACCAAGTGTCTTATTACGCGGGCATTCATTATCCGGAACCGGTGCAGTGCTTTCATCTTCAAAATCCGCGGGCGTATAAAGGGTTCCCGGGAAACAGTCCCAGTTATTTACGAGATGATATACTCCATGGCTTAAATCATATCCCCTGATATCCGCATATCCGTCCTCATGACCGATGACCGGGATATCCGTGTTGAAGCGTCCTCTGCAGAGTACGAAGAATACTGCCAGCAGGACCATCACCACCGTGGGAAGCAGATATTTTTTCAAAGCCTAAGGCCCCTTTCGCATAATTTATCAATTCTTATTTTACCCCAGTTTTTGCAAAAAAAGAACAGCCTTGCATAATTGTAAGGCTGTTTCTTTCGGCAGTATTATACTTATTGATACAGCATATCCACTATGCTCTTAAGTTCTTCCGCATCTATATTTGCAAGCCTGGCCTTGTCCACGGCCAGGGACAGCAGTTCCTCTATCTGCTTTAAGTTCTCTTCCCGCATAAACTCGGTATTCTGGGCTTTGACGAAGCTGCCCTTGCCCGTATAGGTCTCGATAAAGCCGTCCCGCTCCAGTTCCTCATAGGCCCGCTTGGTCGTGATCAGGCTTAAGCGCAGCTGCAGCGCCATATTACGCATGGAAGGAAGCGGGTCACCCGCTTTCAGCTCCCCGCTCATTATCATTGCCTTTACCTGCTTAACGATCTGCAGGTAAATCGGATCGTTTGATGAATTAGATATTATTATGTCCATGGTTTATACCTTTCGTTTACCCCTCATCAGCAATCACGGGACGGTTCCGCGGTTGTCAATCACGGGGACGGTTCCGCGGTTGTAGCCTTCACCCCTTGGGGAGAAGCTGTCGCCGCAGGCGACGGATGAGGGGGTCTTTTGTTCAACACTACCCAGCAGGGTATCCCCACTATCACCGCAGTCACCGTGATGCAGATCCCGACGATGAACTTCTTTCCGCCGGCCATATCCAGGATCATCTCTTCCGAGAGGAACATGGTGGCCAGTGAATTGCTTACGGAATCGATCAGCCCATGCGCTATTATCGGGGCTATGACCGAGCCGCTCATCTTCCGGATAAGCTGCAGGAACGCACCGAAGCCGATACACATCACACACATGAGCACTATACCCGCATAGGGAAAGCCCGGATAGTCCTTACCGAAATTCAGTCCCGCATGCACAATGGGCGGAATGTGCCACAGGCCCCAGATAATACCTCCGATAACCACCGCGCCGTTTAAACCGAAGCTCTTTTCCAGCTTATCGTAGAGGAAGCCTCTCCAGCCCAGCTCCTCGCCGATGATGATTATCATAGCATAATATGCATATACACTCATGACCATATTGTTTCCCAGCGCCGTGAAGATGCCGCCTTCAAGTTTAAAGCTGAATCCCGCACCTGTACTTATGGTAATGAGCACACAGTTTAATATACCGAATACCAACGGTATTACAACAGCTAAAAAATACGCTTTAAAATTCCCGCTAAACTTTGGATACAGCTGCCCCTTAAAACCTTCACGGAACAAAAGTCTTGTTACAAGGCAGGCAATGCAGGGACTGAAGGCGGCCAGAAGGTAAAGAATCTGATAAGCACCGAAATCCGCCCCCTCTTCCGCAGTATATATAAGCGGTCCGAACACAAACATAAGCGTAAAACAGATAAATATATATACCGCTATACTGAGAAGATCCTTTTTCTTACTTGTCATAATTCTCAGCCCCCTTTGTATATGCCCTGCAGGATGAGCGATAGGAAAGCCAGTACATTCCCACTATTGCGTGGGGGATCAGACTGAGTACTGCCGCGGCTCCTCCGCTTAGTTTTGCAATGTAGTTCTTTACTCCCGCATCATCCAGGTGTTCCAGCAGATAGCGCATATTATCTCTGACGCCGCCTTCTCCCATCAGCCAGTCGACATCTCCGAACATTGCGTATATTGAGCCCAGGACAAATATCCCGATAAATAATGCGAGCCTTAAGTTCGTTCCGTATTTGGCACCGAAACGTAAGCCGAAGGATAGCTGAACAGCCATCAGCAGGGTTACCGAAAATACAAGTCCCAGATAGAACATGGAAAGCTGCACCGTCCGGTCCAATATAAGTGACAGGACAATATCATTAAATCTGCAGATCAGATACCCCAGGAAAGAAATGATAAAACAGAGTGTATATTTTGCTCCTACCACAGCCCTCACTCCGGCTTCACTGGCTGCGGAATATGCATTCCACTTTCTGCGTTCATCCGTAAACAATATATCGCACTCAAGGGAATAGAGTCCCATAAACGTGCCTATCGAAACCATTATCGCCAACCCTGCCGAGATAACATTTATGTCTTCTTTGGGAACCATATTCTTTAAAAGCCCCGCAAGGATATCCAGCAGGATCATCGTCGTCAGCAAAAAAACGATATTCAGAATAATGCGTTTTCGCATGATATACAGATCTTTCAGTATAAAACCGCTCATCCTTCCACCTCCACAAAGTGCACGGAAAGCCTGTAGCTTACATACAGCAGT
This sequence comes from Lachnospiraceae bacterium, assembly GCA_024687205.1. GTDB lineage: Bacteria > Bacillota > Clostridia > Lachnospirales > Lachnospiraceae > NK4A136. Next base: position 36,165 of record JAILES010000085.1, on the reverse strand, counting down.
ACAGCCAGTATTCCGAAAACTATACATACCGCCTGCATGAAATTGCCGTTTAAATACTTCTCGATCAATACGTCGATGAGGACAGCATCGTTAAACTTCGCAGCAGTCAACGGTGCTGCCACAATGCCGATCAATGCAACAGCAAAAATGGGGACGCTGCTCCAGAGCATTGCTTTTTCACGGGTCTTGGCCCATAAGAACAGGGGCAGATTATAATCCGTAAAGAACAGCACGAAGTCCAGTACCGCTATCAGCCCTGTCAGGTTTATCTCCTTAGTACCGCTCAAAAGAAAGAATACCGGACAGACTATGAACATTAACAGCGTGCCCCCGGCAAACAGGATCAGTATCGCCGCATATTTCGCTCCCACATAATCCTTTGCCTTCACCTCGCTGCTCCTTATAAACTTATGCCAGCCGCAGAGACGGTCAGTGAAGATCTGGTTCGGGATCGCATCAACGCCCTCGACCATAAATATACTGTAGAGCATTATCGGCAGATATGCGGATACGGCATTCAAAATTTCTCTGATCTCATCCGGCTCATTATACTTTGCAAAATTACCGAATCTGCAGGAAAGCAGCAACAGCACGGCAAACAGAAAACACATGCACCCTATCCCAAGGCATATCAGTATGTTTTTTTTCGAAAGATACAGTTCCCTGTATATCAGTTTCTTCATCGTCATAGCTCATTCTCCCTCTCAGGATCATTGGCATCCTTAAGCCCCTGATTCATGATGCTTCAAAGGTCTTGTTCCTATTCACATAGAAGAGCATTATCTCCTCCAGCGTGGTCTTCTCGATCAGCGCACCGGCGTATTTCCTTGCTGCTTCAGCTCTGTCCGCCACCATCAGATCCGCTCCGAAATCCGTGACCCTTGCGCTGATATAATCCTCGCGGTCGATATCCGCCAGCTCCTTCTTTCCTATCCTCATGATGCCGTGATCATCAAGTATCTCATCCTTCACACCGCTCAGCAGCATTTTTCCTTTATCTATAAAGCTCACACGGTCAGCGACCTTTTCGAGATCAGAGGTGATATGCGAAGACATCAGTATCGCATTCTCCTCATCCTGCAGGTATTCCAGAAAGATATCCAGTATCTCGCTGCGGACCACCGGATCCAGACCGGTCGTCGCTTCGTCCATTATCAGCAGCCTTGCATGATGTGAAAGCGCCGCCGCGATCTGAAGCTTCATCTTCATACCTTTGGAGAAATCCTTGAATTTCTTTTTGGATGGGAGCTGCAGGCGGTCCAGATATTCCGTAAAGACTTTGTGATCCCACTGACTGAATACACCGGCTAAGATCCTGTCCAAAATGACCGCATTAAGCTCCTCATTAAAAGGCATTTCGTCAAAAACGGCTGAGACATACTTCTTGATCTCATATTCTTTTTCCGGTATATCCATGCCAAGAAGCCTGACCTCTCCCCCATCCCTTTTGATCAGGTTCAGCAGGCAGTTGATGGTCGTGGTCTTGCCCGCGCCGTTCTGCCCTATGAATCCCATGATGCTTCCCTTCGGAACATTGAACGAGATATCATCCAGCGTAAAGCCGTCATACCTCTTTGTCAGATTCTTTATTTCTATCGCATTTTCATATTCCATAGCTTCTCTCCCACAAGTCCGGATTGCATATATTGTATATGTTGTATATACACAATATCACAGCATTAAAAACTTGTCAACAACAAAAAGGCTTCTCCCCTCGGGGAGAAGCTGTCAGCGCCTCGCACTGACTGATGAAGGGCAGCCGATCAGAGAACCGTCCCCCTGATTGATTCGTATACTAAGCAAGCTTCCGTATGGGATTCAAATTCTGCGCCCTTAGTGAAGCTCTTAATGAGAACGAGTGGCAGCGACCAAGCGAACCTTGTCCGAGCAAAGCGAGTTGTGAGCGCCGGGAGCGCTTTGCCACGATGTTCGAATTTAGAGCGTAACGATCAAGGCACAGAATTGAATCCATACGGAGATTGCGTATTATGCCGAGACCGATCAGAGAACCGTCCCCCTGATTGATTTTATTCTTCTACGGTGATCACATCCTGCAGCACCCAGTGGAAGGAAGGCGCCGACTGTTTCTCATTCTCAATGTAACCGCGCTTTAAGTCTATTGTATCATTGGGATCAAATGGATCGACACCGACATAATTGCCCTTGAATACCGTTATCCTCCCTTTGTTGAAATCATTTATGTACTTCTCAATCAGTTCCTCGGTCCCGTCCGCAGCAATATATGAATTCAGCTCGACCATCTGCACCCAGTCTTTGTCAAAGCCTGCGCTGCAGTCATTTCCGTAAACACTGGCATCAACGCATTTCTCTATCTCTTTGTTTTTCAGCACCGCCCCGACGGCTGCGGTGATATAGGGCGTCCAGTTGATCCTGGAACTGATAAGTGAAGTGGTGGGCGCCACATCCACCATACTGTCGTTATAACCCACATGGATCACCGGATGTGTAACATCCGCGTTCTCGCAGGCAACCGCAGGTCCTATGGTATCGGAATGCTGGGAAATAATGATGCAGCCCTCGGCAATGAGCCTCTCGGCTGTGTTTTTTTCCAGGGAATAATCTCCCCAGGTATTGGTATAGATCACGCTCATCACGGCTCCCGGCACCATCTGTCTGACACCCAGCAGAAATGCGGTATAGCCGGATATAACCTCCGCATAAGGATAGGCTGCAACATAGCCTATCTTGGCCATCTCAGGGGTGATGCGGCCGGAGTTTATCAGTTCCTTAAGTTTCTGGCCCGCTACCAGGCCGGCGATATATCTGCCGCTGTAGATCTCGCCCATGAAGGTATGGTAATTCGCACAGTAGGGTGCGGTATTCGCATTGCTGCAGGTAGCCTGGCAGAACTGTATCTCCGGATGCTCCATAGCCAGCTTCTTTGCGCTTTCACCGTAACCGTAACTGGTGGTAAAGATAAGGTCGCATTTCTCCGCTATCAGTTCATTGATCGCTGCTTCCGCGTCTTCTTCACTTGTGTTGCTCTTTACCGATATCTGCACCCTTTCCCCGTACTGGGCCGCCACGGCTTTCTGGGCTCTCATGAAGTTGTAGGTGTAAGGCGCACTCTCATCGCCGTCATAGACAAAGCCCACCCTTATGATCTTCGTTTCATCATTGCCGAAAGACAGAGCCGAGAAACAGAGATAGGCCGCTATAAGGCAGACTACACAGACTATGATGCTTACGGTATTGATCTTCTTCATTTTGCCTCACCGTCCTTTTCGTCTGCAATGCCGGTCCCGCCGGAATCCGGGTTGACCTTTCCTTCCTCTACGAGGCGCAGCATTATATCCGCAATCTCGGGATCGAACTGCGTGCCTCTTCCTTTTTTCAGCTCATCCATCACTTTATCCATGCTCAGATGTTTTCTGTACACACGGTTCTGGGTCATGGCATCAAAAGCATCCGCCACACCGATGATCCTTCCGTACAGCGGTATCTCGTCTCCCTTAAGGCCGTGGGTATAACCGCTGCCGTCATATCTCTCATGATGGTACAGCGCTCCCTCTACCACGTGGTCCACCAGGGTAAAGTCTTTAAGTATCTCGGCTCCGTTCTCCACATGGGTCTTCATCACCGCATACTCGTCATCATCAAGCCTTGCAGGCTTGTTAAGTATCTTATCCGGTATGCTTATCTTGCCTATATCGTGGAGCAGCGCTGCTTTTCTGATATTCTCACACTCTTCTTTTGTAAAGCCCAGTTCTTTCGCAAGCAGCACCGAATACTCGGAAACACGCTGGGAATGCTGACTGGTATTCTCGTCTTTGGCATCGACGGTCTTTGCTATTGCAAGAATGGTTTCGTTGCCCATCTCCAGCTGTTTTCTCGCAAACTCCAGCTCTTTCTTCTGGAATTTCAATGTCCTCTGGATCTGCGTTCTTGCTATGAACCAGGTGAACCAGGCTATCGCTATGGCAGCCACCGTCAGCATATAGATCTTGAACCAGGGCTTGTCATAAACCTTCATCAGCTTGACCATCGAATAGCGGCTCTCCTCTATGACGTTCTTCTCGCTGTCGAGTATAGCCATATGGAAAACGTAACTTCCTGAAGGCAGGTTGGTATAAACCACCTCCGACAGTTCGCTGGCCTTTACGATCTTCGGCTCAGTATCAAAGCCCTCCAGCATATATATCACGCTGGGGTCCTCAACGGTATAATTCAGTATCTCCGGGAAAAGCTCTATCCTGCTGGCATCGCTGGCGATATTGAATTCCATGCCTCGTTCTATGTTGTGAATCTCCCCGTCGATGATCGCCGAGGAAAGCTTCATTCTGTAGGATCTCTGCTCGGAGCCGTAATCATCCATGTCAAGCATATATACGCCCCTGTCGCAGGAAAGGAAAAGCTCTCCGTCACTGTTTATATAATTCCAGGAGTTTGCCGTAAGTGCGGTATTCAGACCTCTTCTGGAATCCAGCAGCTCGCAGGCATAGCTGTAGGAATCTTCGATCATTTCAGCTTCGTTGGCGATGTATATGCCCGCACTGCCCAGCACAATAGCTTTGCCGCTTTTGCTTATGACCATGTCATAATTGTTGAAATACGGGAAGCATTTCAGGATGCGGATGCCACCCTCTTTATCCATAAAGCAGAGACCGTTGCTGGTCACGATGAAGTACCCCGATCCGTCGGATGCACTGACTATACGGAGGATGACTTCAGAACTCAGGCCGTCCTGCATGGTTATCCTGGAGGAAACTTCCCCGTTCTTCAATACCACTATTCCGTCACCGTCACTGCCAAGCAACACGGTTCCGTCTTTCTCACAGAGTATCGAGAGTATCATCGCGGAAGAAAACTCAGTGCTGTAATCCAGCTTCTTCTCGATGCGTCCGTTCCTGATTATAGCGACTCCGTTGTCACCCGAAGCTATCAGAGCTCCGCCTGCATCTTCCGCTATGGCTCTTACCCTGTCGGTAAATCCCGCCTCCTGGTTGTAGACCACGGTCCCGGTTTCTTCGGAAAGCATTATCAGACCTTTGCCGTAGGTACATACCCACAGCCTGTCTGCCGAATCCACATATACGGCACGCACTCTCACCTCGCCAAGAGAAGCTGCGAAGGAATCCGAAACCTTGCTGTAATCACCTTCCGAAAGTACATCAAGGCCTGTATCGGTACCGACGTAGAGACGTCCTTTCCAGGCCGCCACCGAATTGACCACCTTTCTGTCCATGCCTGCAAGGCCATAGATATCCGTAAACGCCGCCTTGGATACACGCAGCAGTCCCAGTCTGGATGAGGTGAACCAGTAGTTCCCCTGATAATCTATGGTCATATTGTCGATGGAATTGCTGAAAGCCGGCGTGTTCACACGCTTGAAGCGCCATTTTGCATTAAAGAAACCTACGCCGCTGTCTGTGCAGGCAAAGAGATTATGCTTCTCATCAAAGCATATGCTGTTGATCTGTGTGAGTCCCGGACACAGATGCACCTCTTTTTTGGTGAGCCTGCCGTTGTCGGGAATGAAAGTATAGATCTCCATTCCGGAACTGCCCACATAAAGCAGTCCGTCGTCGCCGTATGTACAGCAGGTATATATCTCATCCCCGTTATTCAGATAAGGTCCGGAGATGATCTTTCCCCCGTTAAGTATATAGAGTTCACCCTTGGCAGTGACCGCCGCCACATTGCCCTCCTCATCCGCCGCGAGACTGTGGGCATACAGTATCTCGGGAACCTGATCAAGAAGCTGGATGCCGCCGCTTAATCTGATGATCTGCAGCGCGTCCGAGGTACCCACATAGTAGATGCCATCGCTTCCCCTTATGATGCTCCTTACTGAGTTGGATGGAAGCCCGTCAGTCATGTCCACCACATTGGTAACGGTCTCACCTATGCTTATGCTCAGACCGTTGTCATTGGTGCCGGTCCACAGCCTGCCTTCCACATCCACATACAGACAGTTCACGTTCTTGATGGAATCAAATTCACTCATCCATCTGAACTCGCTGCCGTTATATCTGTAAAGTCCCGCATAGGTTCCTATCCAGAGTATACCGTCATTGGTCTGTACCACATCATTTGCTTCGCCGCAGGGCAGGCCGTTATCGCTGGAATACAATGTCTGGGTATAGGAGTAAAAATTGAAATCCTTTCCCTCGTCCTCCTCTGCTTTAACATTAAAAGCAGGGAACAGCGCATAAGCAAGCATGAGCGGGATCAGCATCGCTGCCGCTGCCGCTTCCTTCTTTTTCCGTATCATCCTGTACAGGTTTATGGCCGCATAGAGGACCGCCAGGGTCAGCAGCTTATCCGCAAAGTCAATGTAAAACTCACCGATGATGCAGGAAAGCCCCGCCGGTATATGGTTGCTTATCAGGAAATCGGTAACGCCGTCACCGAAATAGTTACCGACTCTTCCGCCCGCAAATATCATGTTCATGGGGAAAGAAAGAACTACCGAAATGATGGTCACTATCACAGAAACGCCCATGGCACCGAAAAGTGATTCCATCATCTTCTTACGGGCGCAGAGACCCACGGCTATGCCTATGCACATATTTATCAGACAGTAAAACATGGATGCCTCGGAAGCTGTAACTACGCCGTAGATCAGGTTGGTGACAATACCAATGGCAGCTCCGGGCACGGGTCCCAGAAGATAAGCAGCAAAAACTGTTCCGAAGGAATCCAGCCAGAAAGGCAGATTGAAGCTGCTTGCGACAGCTTTACCTGCCAGATTAATGAAAAGACATATCAAAGTCACGGATACGATCTTCGATGTTTTCATATAACACTCCTCAGATGAATTAAACTAACTAAGTATTATATCATTTTTCCCTTGATTTTTCAAGGCTTCCGCGACCTGCAAGCTGTGGAAAATATCTGTTGACGATCAGGACCAGCGGTACCTCCTCGATCAGGGTTATGATCAGTGTGAGCAGGAAGAAAAACAGTCCTTCCTCTGTTTTGCAGATGTATGCGGCGATCAGCTTAGCGGGACTCAAAAGATACAGATCCATGTGAGTCAGCAGTATGATAAGCGAGTTGGCGCCGATAAAGGCAAAAGGCGCGTTTATCCTGATCATGCATAAGCATCTTGCCAGCAGCATCACAGCCACGCAGGCAAGAAAGATGGATATAAGGTACAGTGCGGGAACAAGGCCGTAATAAACCATGCCCATGCTGCCGCCGCCGTTGATTATGGATACCAGATAAGCTGCGGCCAGGAATACTATGGTCAAAAACGGAGTCAGCACGGCTTTAAGCTTTATCTTTCTTATCCGCGGCACAAGGAAATATGCGCAGCCGTATACGATCAGGCACAGCGGCAGTCTTGCGACGGCGGATACCAGGCAGCATAAGAAAAACGACAGGGTATTATCCTCGGCTGCCGAGTTCGAATACCAGATGATAAGCAGGCTTCCGAAATTATTGATGATAAAGAAAGCCGCAAATACAAGTATCCCGCTTATGATGCGTAAAAGCCGCGACAGTTTCAGCCACAGCGCAAATATCAGTTCCGTAATTATCAGTGCCGGTAAGAACCAGGTCACCGATATGCCGAAGCCCGAGAAGAGCAGTGCCAGACAGCGGAACAGTTCGCCCGTATCAAAGGCCTTCGTCTTGATAAAGGCGACAAAAAGGCTCATCAGCGTATCTATCACCGAAAAACAGGTATATGGTACCAAAAGCCTGAGTATACGGGCTTTCAGCTTCTCTCTGCTCTTCAGTTTATCCCCGGCAAATGCTGCCGAGAGCACAAAGAACAGCGGAACCTGAAATGCCGACATAAAGAAGAATGCATTTCCTTCATCTATGCCGGCATGCTGTAATATCACTGCGAATACCGCAAAGGCCTTTGCGGTATCGGGTTCCGGGATCCTTTTTTTCAGCTTCTCTTCCATGAGAAAAATTATAGCTTCCCTCTCCCGGAATGTCCAGTTTCTTTATCTTCCTGTAAGTGACTTTACCACCATGTTGCGGGCAGCACTTTCATCCAGCGCCTTAGCGGCATAAACCTTTCCGTTCTCGTCTACTACGAAAGGATCGTTGGAGTCATCTCCGAAATTGTAGCCGAAGGTACGGTCCTCAACGGTAAACTGAGTGTATTCGCGGCCGTCATCAAGCTTTGCCGAAGGCATATCCTGAACAACATTGTAATAGAGGTTTCCGAGCTTGGTCACGATTGCCACAACGCTTCCGTCATCGTTTCTGAAGAGTGAGAACATCAGGTCATTATCGGGATCAGAGATATAGAGTCCGCCCATGTATGTGATGGATCCGAGTACAGCCTGCACATCGGTGCCTCCCTCGTCCACTCCGTCAAGTATGCTGTAGAAACTGTCAATATTCTCGGCGGGAAGCTTGATGGGATCCCAGCCGTAATCCTGAACATATTTGATGTCCAGGCCATTTGCTGCCACATAGTTTGCAAGGATCTGGGTCCATACGTTTTCCTTACCGGCATCATCCGCATAAGCTTTTCTGAAGTCTGCGGCATAGTCTCCGAAGATCCTGTCCACGCTCTCATCAAAATTGCTGCCGTCTTCTACCATGTCCATGCCTGTCACTGTATAGCCGTCCGCTCCGTTCTTTATATGGATGCAGCCCGGATAAGATCCGCCTGAGGTACGCTCAAGGGTATCTCCGTTTAAAGTATATCTGTAGCAGGCAAAATCACCGTATACCTTAATGTCTTCCTTATCGCTCTCGTCGATGCCGGTGACCATTATATCGGGGATCGCAACTCCGCCTTCGCTGTTCTTCCCCATCTCTTTTACCACATAATCATATAATACAGTGTAGAAAGCTTCCGGTCCGGGATACTCGTATTCGGGAAGCTCTGTCGTAAGCTCTTCTGCTTTCTCCACCACTTCCTCTACTGCTTCTTTAGCCTTTTCAACATCTTCCTCCGTTACATTTTCCGCAACCTCTTCAGCTTTTTCCTTAACAGCCGCTGCAGTCTCTATTGCGTTTTCACCGCTTGTGCTGCATGCACAGAGTGAAGCTGCTGCCAGCACCCCTGATAATAATACCGTCAATACTCTCTTTTTCATTTCTTCATCCTCCGTTTTGTTTTTGTCTTTATCTTTATAGTGTTTCCGGATTCTACACCCATAGACGTAGCAAAAGTGAAGCAACAGCCAGAATTTTTTTCCCCGAAGCATTATATCGCAAAAAAGGCGTTTTTCAAGTTTCATTTTCCTTTCTTTTTCCCGGCTTTGCTTCTCCCGTTCTTTCTCTCCTATCTGCTTCGTTCTTCCTTCTTCTATTTTCACTTTGTTTCTCCTGCGTCTTAGCTTTTTTTATTTTTCCTTCCCCGGCATTTCTTATTCCTCGTTTCTTTTGCGTAAGATATTTATATCTGATATAATAAAATTGTCATCCGTTCGATGAGAGTGCCTGCTTTATGCAGGTATTACCCACGGCACTTTTTTTCTACGCGTAGGCGATGCGGTGATCACGTGAGGTAGCGGGTGACTTTCAGTTTATAGGAGGAACATAGCATACTTCTCTCCTGCTGAACGTGCCTATGAGCCTGCGGTCCTCAATTACGTTCTTTGGGCATAATATCCCAGTTCTTTTCTGAGCGATCTTATCATTCCGCGAAGACTTTTCGTATTAAGCGGATACTTTGACGTTTCAAAAGTCCATATCATCGAATCATATTGATACATCCCACTGTCTTCATATTCTCTTATCTTAATGAATGCATTGTTTCTGTATTCTATGTCATCCATCATCCCGAAATGCTCCCAGTATACTTCTTTCCTTTCCTTGATATTCAGCAGGGTGAAATCCGGATGTACCGTTCCCGCCTTGAGTTTCAGTGGCTTCTCATATCTAAACGGAATTTCCTCTTCATCAAGCATATCCGCAATGATAAGTTCTGATTTGGAACGCACTCTTAAGCCCTTTCTCGTATAAAAATCCTTCTCCGTTTCCCTGAACCCCATCATTTCATAGTCCGCATCCAGCCAAGCTCGTATATACTCCTCATCCGTGATGCATACCTTTTTTACCAATTCCATTTTTCCTGCACCCAGCTTTTTCTCCGCTGATACAAAAGGATCTTCCGGCCATTCTTTTTTCAGCCTGTCAAGAGTCTTTACGGTCTTCTCCAATGTCTCAGCCAACTTGTCGTCGTATTCAATCTGTGCAAGAGTTTCCGCAAACTTCAGCTTATCCTTTTTTATATACTCTCCATGGGTATCAGTTTCTTTTGTCCTGATGAAATATTGGTATGTGTTTCCGTGTCTCATTGAATATAGTCTGCCGCCGGACTGACACCTCTTTTTAAGAACCTCAGCCTCACGTCCAACTTTATCAAGAATTTCTTTATAACTTTCTATTATTCTCTCCAAATCCTTAATATAGATCATAACCTTACCTCCTATGAAGCTGTAATTATTTACTTAATGAATATGATTACAGCTGTTTCTCTCCATTTTTCCTTTTTTTCTTTTTCCGCGGCTGTAATTTAACGCCTTAAATCAGTTATTACAGCCATATCTCTACGTAAACATCTCCTTCTTACCTTCCAAAGCTGTAATTCCACGCCTATCGCCTATAATTACAGCTGTACCTCTTCGTAAACACCTCTTTTCTTCCTTCCAAAGCTGTAATTCCACACCTATCGTCCATAATTACAGCTGCGCCTCTCCGTAAACACCTCTTTTCTTCCTTCCGAGGCTGTAATTTCACACCTTACATCACAAATTACAGTCCCTGCCGGCTCCAGAGCTGTCTCCACCGAAACAAAGCCAGAAACTCCGCCGCTCACTTGAAGCTGTGAAGCTTCCAGCAGGCGGGATCGGCGGTCATGATGACCGCGCCGCCCCGGTCCGTACGGTATATGCTGCTTCCGGCGGCTTCGAGCCGTTCTACAACCTCCGCGTGGGGATGGCCGTAGCGGTTGTTGCGTCCGCAGGAAATAACGGTGACCTCAGGGCTCAGCGCGCTTATCCATTCTTCCGAACTCGAAGTATGGGAGCCGTGATGTCCTGCTTTCAATATATCTGTCTGTCCGAGCCGCCCCGCATTCCCTCCCTCCTTCATCTCCTTCAGCACTGCCGCCTCGCTGTCCACCGTGGCATCGCCGGTCAGCATCACCGAAAGGCTGCCGTACTCCATAAGCATGATCTGGGAATATTCATTCACGTCTTCGCAGCTGTAGCCTGCCGCCGGATGGAGATTCACTATCTTCAGCTCTCCGAGCTTAAGCTCCGAACCGGTATGGGCGTATGCTATCTCACAGCCCCTGTTCTCTGCCAGCCGGATAAGGTCGCCGAAATCTTCAGCGGCTCCCGCCGCATCCGGCAGTATGATCCGCCTGATCCTGATATTACACATATCATCCCTGAGCATGTCCTCAAGTCCCGAGATATGATCCTCATCGGGATGGGTCAGATACCAGCTGTCTATCTCAGCTATTCCCTGGTGCTTAAGAAAGGGCAGGAGAGTGTACTTGTACAGTTCCTCCTCGGAAGTGGAACCGCCGTCCGTCATCACGGTACCTTCCGCGGTGTCTATGCATATGCCGTCCCCCTGTCCCACATCAAGAAAAGTCATTATGAACGGCTGCTTAAATCCGATCAGTGTGATAAGCACCGCCAGCAGGCTGATAAACAGTCGTCCCGGTATCATAGCCCGGTCACTCAGCTCCCCGGTCTTCTTATCAATGACACTTCCCTTCAGATATCTCCTGATAAAACGCCTGTTCATCAGTACCACCGTCACCAGCAGAATATAAGCAAGTACAAGCCGCAGGCTGCCCTGCTCCCCTGTGATGATGCTGTGATAGGGAAGCTTCGCTATCTTAGTGCAAAGGGCGTCATAGCACATAAGCACATAATGGGCAGGCAGGGCACAGACCATGCCCGCCTTCAGAGATATCATTCCGATCATAAGCGAAAGTATCCCGCTTACCATCAGCACACTCATCAGCGGTATCACAAGAAGATTCAGAAAAACCGAATACAGCGGTACTTCGAAATAGTTATACACTATCAGCGGCATGGTAAATAAGCTGACCGCCGCGCCGCCCCCCAGACTGCCGAAGAGTTTTCTGCGCAGTCCTTCCTGCTTCTCCATACCTCTGAAAAGCTGCGGAAAATATACCGCGATCCCGAAAACGGCCATATAAGACATCCAGAAAGCCGAGAGCATCAGTTCATAGGGATTGAAGAAGACCGTGCTCGCCGCAGATACGGCAAGAGCGGTGGGCAGGTCATAACTGCGCCGCTCCGCATCCGCCGCGCACATGATGATGAACATGGTCACCGCTCTTACCGTGGAAGTCCCCGCTCCCACAAGCAGCGCATAATTGACCATCACAAACACCGCAGCCACGGCAGCCGGCGTGATGGGCAGCGTTAGCTTCCTCAGCCCCTTATAAAGCCCCATGCCCAGTATCGATATATGAAGGCCGCTTATGGCAAGTATATGGGCTATGCCGTTCACCCGGTACAATTCCTTAAGGTCCGCATCCAGCTCGCTCTTGTCACCGAGGGCCACGGCCTTCATTACCGCCGCATCACCGGCAGGCAGGATATGATCATAGATGCGGCCTAAGATCAGCCTCAGCTTCCATATGCCTTCCCTGTATACACTGAAGCCCTCGTCCGTATATTCCCAGTCCGTGACGGAAATCCCGGCTCCGATATTTTTGTAAAGATAATAAGCCCTTGTATCAAACTGTCCCGGATTGGTGGCTTCTTTATACATCCACAGCTTTCCCCTCACTTTGATCCGGCTTCCTGTCAGCGGAAGCTCCTGTTCTTCTCCGGGATAGCACATGAGTTTAAGTTCCGAAACAGGCTCCCCGCCCGCTTCTTTACTGACTTCCGATAAATGAAAAACTATCCTGCCCGTCTTCAGTTCTTTTGCGTCTGCTTTTCCGTACAGCACAAGCTCACTGCCTTCCTCCGCCTCATATTCATCAGCGGGTTTTCCCACAAAAACCAGCAGCAGGCGGACCAGCAGCACGAAAAGAAGACAGGCCATGCACAATGGTCTTCTCAATGCTTTTCTCCTTTTCTTTTAAAGCCCTTATTTTTCCACTATGTCAAGATTCCTGGCTAAGGGATTTTCAAGATCGACGATCTCACGATAAACTATCTTTGATTCGCCGTTGACATGGAACTGCACCTTGCGGATGCCGTTAAGTTCCGCAAGGGAATTGACTATTGAATAGATCGTTACTTCGGGAGTAACGAAACCTACCGGATTGAGGAAGTCGGATGAAAGGTTCACAAAGCATACGCCGTCGGTGACCGTGACACTGATGACTTTGGTCGAAGGATCCACCGTCGCATAGGTATTCCTGTCTTCGGGACCGTTGATGATCTGCTCCACCACCAGCCTCTCCATGGAGACATTGGTATTGTAGACCACGGTGCTGGGCACCGGACAGAGCGCAGTACCGCTCTCCGTAGCAAAATAGAGAGTCAGATTTACTTCCTGATAGGAATTGATCTCCACACCTTCGTTATCGATAAAGCTGTCCGCCGTCATGATGCCGATGGGATTGCCTTTGGTATCCTTGAGTTCTTCATCGCCTATGAACATGGTCAGTCCCACAGCCTCCTCCGGCTGCAGCAGCGTACGCACCAGTGCGGCCCGCACCAGTATCTCGGTGGTGGGCGGCAGTTCGGTATAATGCTCATCCACCGTAAGCTTTATCTGGTTATTGTCCAGCACGCAGTCCGTCACGGTAAAGCCGAAACTCAAAGGTGCCTTCCTGTCCCAGTCTCCCGAATCGGCAAGATAGGAAAGGAGCTCCGTCAGCATCTCCGTAGTCTTGTCGCTCTTTAATTCAAAGTTGTCATATACCAGCGCCGTGGCATCCTTGTTAAGGTAATAAACCCGATAGCCGCTCTCTTCCTTCTTCTCTTCTTCCCCGCAGGAACAGAGGAAGAATGCGGCCAGGGCAAGCAGCGCAAGCATCAGTATAAAGTTTTGTTTAAACCGTTTCACCCGTATTCTCCCTTATAAAGCTGAGTGGCATAGTCACGCGGAACTCCGTTCCCTCGCCCACCGTGCTCTTTGCTTCAATCGTTCCTTTGTGCAGAAGTATCGTCTTCTTTGTGATCGCAAGTCCGAGTCCCGTACCGTTTATCTCTCTCGAATGGGACTTGTCCACCCTGTAAAAACGTTCGAATATATGATCCAGCTCACCCTCGGGTATACCCATGCCCGAATCGCTGATGACTATCTCCATCTGCTTGTGATCCGCATCCAGCTGTATCTTGACCCAGCCCGGATGTTTGTTGTATTTGATACCGTTCTCGATGATATTGGTGATGGCCTGGGTAAATTTCACTTCGTCAATATCTGCGCTGACCCTGCGCTTGCTCTCAAGTATCAGGTCCACTTCCTCGCTTCTTGCGAGGGGTGCAAGCCGCTTGACTATCTGCTCTAACAGCGGGTTGATCTCCATGTTCTCCACATGCATGCCGGAGGCTCCCCGCTCCATCCTTACCAGCTCCAGCAGGTCTTCGATGATCTTGTTCTCCCTGTCTATCTCGGCAGTGATATCCTGCATGAATTCGCGGTATACTTCAACAGGCACATCTTCCTGCATGTTCAGCGAATCGGCCAGCACCTTTACCGAGGTGATGGGGGTCTTCAGTTCATGGGAGACATTGCTAACGAATTCCTTTCTCGAATCATCCAGCACCTTCATGCGCTGCCACAGCTTACGGAAAGCTTCGGCGATCTCCTCTGTCTCTTTGTAGTCGGACACCACCGGGGTCTCGTCCTCGAAGGACACCATGCTTCCTATGGCTTTTGAAATACGGTTGAACGGTCCTACCAGCACGTAGGACAGCAGCGCATCAACACCCAGTAGCAATATCAGATAAACGATCTCTATTATAGCCGCACGGCGGGACAGTTCTTCACGGCTGCGCTCTATGGATGAGGTCGAAGCTCCCGCCAGCAGCACGCCGTCCACGGTAACTTCCCCGTCTTCACCGGTCTTGGCAACCGGCACCGCCACTTCCACATGATCAGCCCCCGCATGGATATTGCTGATGGTCTCACCGAGAAAACAGCGTATCACTTTCTCACCTATCATGGTCTTTCCTATGCTCAGCGCATAGGTATCCTCTATTACACGGAAGTTGTCGTCGATGACCATGACACGGCCGTCAAAAAGTGTAGAGTAAATAGAAAGCTGCGCGCTTATGACATCAGAAGCGCCATCCTCGAGATAATGATAACTGATCAGCCGGTTGGCCATGATGGTCATGTGTTCCGTGACCTCCATAGCTCTTTCCTTCAGCGCCCTGTCCGTATAGCTGTAAACTATGCTGGCTCTTATCATCTCCGCGCTGAACAGACCGGTGACAAAGATTATGAGAAATATCCTGAGCTTGAAACTCTTAAGGATATTATGGGATCTAAAAATATTCATCAGCCTTTATAAAAATATCCGACTCCCCATTTAGTCTGCACATATTTGGGCGAGCCCGGCGTGTCTTCTATCTTTTCTCTCAGTCTTCTGACGTGAACGTCCACGGTACGTGCATCCCCGGGATAATCCTCGCCCCATATGAAGGTGAGCAGCTTTTCCCTGGAATAAACCTTTCCCGGATTCTTCACAAGCAGTTCCAGAATATCGAACTCCTTGGCGGTAAGATTGATCTCACGTCCCTTGATGAAAAGGCTCCTGTTCTCGATATCGAATCTGAACTCCCCGTCCTCGACCATTGAGCCGGACTTGGGCGGCTCCGCTTTGGTACGTGAAGTACGCTTTAACATTACCTTGATCCTTGCCTTTACTTCCAGCACGTTAAAAGGTTTGACTATGTAGTCATCCGCTCCCGATTCGAAGCCGAGTATCTTATCCATGTCATCTCCCTTAGCCGTCAGGAAGATCACGGGTACATCACTGAAGGTACGTATCTGCCTGCACACTTCCATGCCGTCCATCTTCGGCAGCATCAGGTCCAGGAGGATAAGCGAATACTTGTTGTTTTTCGCCATCTCCAGCGCTTCCTCGCCGTCATACGCCACATCAGTCTCATATCCGTCCGCTTCTATACTGAATTTCAGTCCTTTTACTATCAGCTTCTCATCGTCTACGATCAGTATCTTATCCGCCATTTTTCATTCCTTATCTGACTGTTATCTCATCCCGGATATTCGCATAGAGCCCTTCGCCTATACCGGAGACCTTCATGATCTCCTCCGGATCTTTGAATCCGCCGTGTTCCTCACGGTAGGCGATTATCGCTTTAGCCCTGCTCTCCCCTATACCGCTCAGGGTCATGAGCTCGCTCATTTCCGCTCTGTTGATATCTATCTTTCCGTCCGACGCAGCACTCTCCGCCTGCTCCGAACAGCTACCCGCTTCAAGTTCTTCCACTGTGGGAATGCTGTACTGCCTGCCGTCTTCAAGCACCGCAGCCAGATTGCACCAGCCTTCCGCCGCCTCCCCGTTAAAGCCGCCGGCTGCATTAACAGCATCAAAAAGCCTGCTGCCTTCATCCAGCTCATACACACCGGGATGCACCACAGCGCCTGCGATATGCACCGTGACCCTGCTTACGCCAAAGCCCTCTTCTTCAGTCCCGGACATCGCCGGAACCTCCAATGCTTCTGTGTTTTCTTCCTGAAAAGATGATCCGCCGCCTGCCATGGCTTCTTCAAGCCCGCAGGCCGCCAGGCTCCACAACAGAAAGAGATTTGCTGCAATAAGCCCTGTCCTGATAAAACTATGTTTCATGCTTTGTTACCTCCACTTTCGCGGAGGCCTTCTCAGATATCGCAAAATCATTGTAAAATAAAGCAGAATCACTTTCAAGAGTTTTCGGAAAAAAATTTGGTGACACCAAAGAAGTGTCACCTTGCTTTCATTTTTTCTTCAAGTTCACTTAGCGCCTTTTCCGGATCCGCTCCGTCCCACACGCTTACATAGACCATTTCCAGCTGCATCCAGAAATCTTCGAGTTTCATCAGTTTGGGAAGTGACGCGCTTTCGGTATAAAGCGCCCGCACTTCACTCCGCGCATCTTTTGTATCCGCTTCCCATGCGCCGCTTACACAGGGCAGCTTACCGCTCATATCATAAAGAGCGGAAGCGTTGTCATATATCAGATATTCCGCCAGCGCATCCGCCGCATCCGTATTTTTTCCGTAGGGGTTCACCGCAACCGCGCTGGTATTCGCAAGACCTCTTGCCTTATGTTCCTCATCGGCTCCGGGCAGCGCCGCCACTCCGTACTGATAGGGGAACTCACCTGCCTCGCTCTTATCCTTTATGCGCTTCAGCGCATCGGTGGTGGCTATGGTAAAGAGAGTCTTGCCCTCAAGAAAATCATTGATTACTTTTTCGTAACTGCTTTCTTTCTGCTCTATCGAGAAGAACTGGTGAAGCCCGCCGTAGACCTGCATACAGTGTATGGTCTCTTCGTTGCAGATATCGATCCTGCTCTCATCGTCACCGCAGATGCCGCCCACATCCATATAGGCTCCGGTGAAGAAATAATTGTAAAAGATATCGGATACATCCCAGACGAAAAAGTTCTCCATGCCTTCGGGCGCGCTGTAAAGAGCCGCCATATCCATGATCTGCTGCACCGTCGAAGGCAGCATCTCCAGGGATTTTTCCTTTATCTTTTCTTCCCAGCTTTCTTTTGTAAAACCGTCGGGGATGCCTTCTATGACTGCCGCTTCCTCTTCGGTATTCTCACCTGTCATCTCCATGCGAAGAGCCTCTTCGGCTATCTCGCACAGATAGCTGTAGTTATACAGCAGGAAGGATGTCTCATAATAAAAGGGATATCCCACTTTCCTGCCGCCCACTGTTACGGCGTTCAGCGCGTTCTCCGGGAAATTAAATATGCCTACCGTTCCGTCCGGATCCCTGATGGTCTCGGCGAGCCCCATCAGCAGCGCTTTTTCAAGCTGGTCCGCACCGAGCATATAAACATCCGGCGCATTGATCCCACTTAAGGATGCCGTTTCCACATCTTCAAGGAAATTGAGGCCGCTCTTATGGAGGGCTATCACGTTGATCCCCTTCTCTGCTCTCAGTCTGTCGGAAGTATCACGGATATATTCCTCAAGACCTTCATCGGTATACCAGAGTATCAGTTCTTTATACTCGCGTACTGTCTCGTTGGCGGAAGCGCTGTCCGCCGCTTCTTTGTTCATCTTGTTTTGATACAGGAAAAAACTGCCGCCGCAAACAGCGGCAGCAATTATAAGTAATATCCGGGTCAGTACAGAGATACGTCGGTGTTTCATTTATATGCATTCCTTAAGTATGCCGCACATCTCTGTTACCTCAGCCTCACCGCAGATAAGCGGAGGCAGGAAACGAATGATGTTGGGACCTGCATTGATCAGGATCAGTCCCTTATTTAATGCCTTGGCAATGATATCCGCTACGGGTCCGTCAAACTCGAGGCCCTGCATAAGTCCGACACCCCTGTGGTCAACGATGTGCGGATTTTTGTTCTTTATCTCTTCCAGCTTCTCATAGAGAAAAGCTCCGGTCTTCTTAACATTGTCAAGCAGATCCAGTTCTTCATAACGCTTGAAAGATGCACAGATGGCCGCTCCCGCCAGCGGGTTTCCGCCGTAAGTGGTACCGTGGTCTCCCGCCACAAGTGAGTGCTGCGCAAGTTTCTCATTGACCAGGAAAGCCCCCACCGGTACGCCGCCGCCAAGAGCCTTGGCGGTCGTCAGTATATCGGGCTTCACATCATAACGCTGCCAAGCGTAATATTCGCCTGTCCTGCCCATGCCGCACTGTATCTCGTCAAGGATCAGCACCAGGTCCTTCTCGTCGCAGATCTTCCTGATCTCTTTGAGGAAGCTCTCCGTTGCAGGATAGATGCCGCCTTCGCCCTGCACGGTCTCCATTATGATAGCGCAGGTCTTATCGTTGATCAGCGCCTTAACGCTGTCGATATTGTTGTATTGTGCAAAACAGATGTTGCCGATCATCGGCTCGAAAGGCTTCCTGTAAGCTTCCTTGCCGGTCACCGAAAGAGCCCCGTAGGTACGTCCGTGGAAAGAATGATCCATGGCGATGATCTGATGATCCGTGCTGCCGTCCTTAAGATAGGCATATTTTCTTGCTGCCTTGATAGCGCCTTCCACAGCCTCGGCACCGCTGTTGGTAAAGAACACCCTGTCCATGCGGGATGCCTTCTTTATAGCTTTTGCCGCCTCTATGGCAGGCTCGTTGTAGAAATAGTTTGAAGTATGGAGCAGCTTGTCCACCTGGGCATGTACCGCATCGTTAAACTTCTTATCGCCGTAACCCAGGGCAAACACGCCTATGCCCGACATAAAATCCAGATAGCTTTTTCCCTCGGTATCAAAGAGCCTCATGCCTTCACCGTGATCCAGCACTATCTGATACCTGTTATAAAGATGGAGAAGATCCTTCTCCGCCTGTTCTATATATTCCGACATTTTTCCCATGACTGTCCTCCCTTATTCCACAGGGTCATCCCCGTTACCGATTATCGCGGTTCCTATACCTTTCTTGGTGAAGATCTCAAGCAGCAGGCAGTGTGCAATGCGTCCGTCCAGGATATGGACACGTCCTACGCCGTTCTCTATGGCATCTATGCAGTTGTTAAGCTTCGGGAGCATGCCGCCGCCTATGACGCCGCTGTTCATCAGTTCCCTTCCTTCGGAAACAGTGAGCCTTGAGATAAAGCTTGAAGGATCGTTGATATCCTTGTAGATACCTTCTATGTCGGTAAGGAAAGCAAGCTTCTCGGCACCTACCGCCCTTGCTATAGCGCAGGCCGCATCGTCGGCATTGATATTGTAACTGTCAAAATTGTCATCCATTCCGATAGGCGCAACTATAGGCAGGAAATCCCTCTCGATCAGGTCAAAGAGTATCTTGGGATCCACTTCGGTGATCTGTCCAACATAGCCTATGTCCTGTCCGTCGGAAAACTTCTTCTCAACCTTAAGCAGTCCGCCGTCTTTTCCTGAGACACCCACAGCCCTGACGCCCAGTTCCTCTACCATTGCCACAAGGCGCTTGTTGACTTTGCCAAGCACCATCTCGGCTATCTCCATGGTCTCCGCATCGGTAACGCGCAGACCGTTCACAAACTTTGATTCCTTGCCTGTCTTCTGCACCCAGGCGCTTATCTCCTTGCCGCCGCCGTGAACGATTATGGGCTTAAAACCTACCAGTTTCAGCAGCGTAACATCCTTTATAACGTTCCTCTGCAGTTCGGGATCCGTCATTGCGCTTCCGCCGTATTTCACCACGATCACCTTACGGTTGAACTTCTGTATATAAGGCAGCGCCTCGATCAGCACTTCAGCTTTTTTTAATAACTCATCCATATTATTGGTATACATCATATCCACCTCTTAACTGCGGTAATCCGCGTTTATCTTGACATAATCATAGCTTAAGTCGCAGCCCCAGGCAGTAGCCTCGTCTTCACCCGCATGCATGTCAACGTGTACGGTAACGGCTTCCTCGGAAAGCAGCTTTGTTGCCTCTTCCTCGTCATAGTCCGTGCCCATGCCGTTTTCAACTATCTTCAGCTTTCCGGCTGCGCTCTCATAATACAGATCCACCTTGTCGGGATCAAAAGCCGCACCCGAATAACCCAGGGCGCAGAGAAATCTTCCGAAGTTGGAATCATGTCCGTATATCGCTGCCTTGCAGAGGCTTGAACATACCACCGACTTGGCCAGCTTCTTAGCCGCCGTCTTGTCTGCAGCATTGTAAACATGGCATTCGAAGAGCGCCGTAGCACCCTCGCCGTCGCCGGCCATCTGCTTTGCCAGATATACGCTCACATACATGAGTGCTTCCTTAAAACGTTCAAGATCTTCGCCGGCGCTTTCGATCTTCTTATTTCCCGCTGCCGCATTTGCCAGCACCACATAGGTATCATTTGTTGAAGTATCGCCGTCAACGGAGATCATGTTGAAGCTCTCGTCCACCACTTCCTTAAGCACCTTCTTAAGAAGCTTCTTATCGATATCCGCATCAGTGGTAACAAAGCCAAGCATCGTGCACATGTTGGGATGTATCATACCCGAGCCCTTTGTCATGGCGCCGATACGCACTTCACTGCCGTCCGTGAGAGTAAGGCTTACGGACACTTCCTTCTTATGTGTATCGGTGGTCATTATCGCCTGGGCCGCAGCCGTTGCCGCCTCTTTTGTTGCAGCCTTTGCCTCGTACAGAAGCTCGCAGCCCCTGCATATCTTTTCGGGATCGATCTGCATGCCTATGACACCGGTGGAAGCCACCAGTACGCTGTCCTTTACTCCGCCGTAAAGAGCTGACATTTTTTCTGCCGTCTTCTCGCAGATCTCCATGCCTGCCGCACCGGTGGCCGCATTGGCTATACCGGAATTGACAACCACAGCCCTTACAGGCGTACCTTCCTCAACTATACGCATATCCCATTTTACCGGAGCCGCTTTTACAAGATTGGAAGTGAAAGTTCCCGCTGTGATGCAGTCTTTTTCACTGTAGATAAGGGCCATATCGGTCCTTCCCTGATACTTTATGCCTGCGGCAGCACTTGCCGCATAAAAACCCTTCGGGGCGCAGATGCCGCCCTCGGTCTCCTTTATATATTCTTTCATCTTTATCTCCTACTCGTTAAATGCCGTGATATTAGCTTCGTTAAGGGTAAAGTCGTAGTAGTTCAGATCTTCTCTCCTGGTCCAGCCTATGCATCTCCAGAACGCATTTCCGACGTCGTTCTTCGTGAAGGCTATCAGAGATACCTTATTGATATGCTCGCTTTTCAGCGCATTCATGCAGTGAACCACCATGGCTTTACCGATACCTCGTCGTCGGTGGTCCTCTCTGACACAGACGTGATAAAGACAGCCGCGTCTGCCGTCATGTCCGCAGAGGATCGCGCCGATTATCTCGCCCTCTTCTTCCGCTACCACACTGCATCCCGGATTTCTCTTAAGGAACATGGAAACACCCTCTCTCGAATCATCCACGCTTCTTATGGCAAAGCCGTGAATGCTCATCCAGAGAGCCTTTACCTTATCATAATCTTTTTCTTCCATTGACCTTATCGTCATTACTCTTTCTCCAAATCCGGGCATATTTTCCACATATAATCACAATACTATAGCATAATCCTTAAGAAGTGACAAGAGCCGCCCGTTTTCGGCATATTACAGCATGGCTCTGCCCCTTGTGTCAGTCCGGACAGTATGCTATAATATACCGAAATCATTAAGGGAGGTACGGTATGTCTAAAGAGTATTCCAGCAACGAATTACAGATCCTTATGGATTCCCTTTCCATCAGCGATGAAGGAGCGGTACAGAGTGCCAATTCCGTTATGCGCCAGCAGGATATAGATTATCTTGTCAATCTTCTGAGGGAACTGCAGACTTATCGCGAGATAGGAACTCCCGAAGAATGTGCGGAGTATAAGAGAAAGGCTCTTGGCTGATCACAGAAAAAAATCCATAGTGATGCAGGGTTCCATACTTGCAGGTGCAGGCCTGATCACCAAGGTGATCGGCTTTGTTTATCGTATTCCCATGGCAAATATCATGGGAAACAACGGAAACGGTCTCTATTCCGTATCCTTCGGCATCTACAATATAGCACTGACCCTTTCTTCCTACAGCATGCCTCTGGCGGTATCCAAGCTGCTGAGTGCGAGGCTCACAAAGAAACAGTTCAAAAACGCACGCCGCCTCTTTGCGGATGCGTTTATTTTTGCCCTTATAAGCGGCCTGCTGGCTGCACTTATCCTTTATCTGGGGGCCTCAGGCTTCGCCCTCATCTATCATAAAGAAGGCCTCGAACGCCCCTTACGCATCTTGGCGCCTACGGTATTTGTGGTTGCCCTTCTCGGCACCTGCCGAGGTTACTATCAGGGCCACAGGAATATGGTCCCTACCGCCATTTCCCAGATCATCGAACAGATCATCAACGCCATCGTCAGCGTACTTGCCGCATCTGCCTTCGTAAAGATGGCTGCGGAAGAAGATGCCGCTTCCTACGGTGCCATGGGCGGTACTCTGGGTACCTTTGCGGGAGCCGGCGCGGCTTTTGCTTTCTTTCTCCTGCTGCTCTTCAGGGACAGGAAGGCTTTTACCGCTCTGGGCAAAGGAGAGGACGTACTTGATGAAGACCATAAGACCGTAATGCGGGCCATACGCCTTACCATGCTCCCGGTCATCTTAAGCCAGACCATATACCAGCTGGGCTATACCGTAGACGACCTGATCTTCGGCAACCTGATGATAAGAAAAGGCTTCAGCGAAAAACTGACCACTGCACTGCAGGGTGTGTTCAACACCCAGTACAACCAGATGATAAACCTTCCCGTTGCCGTGGCAACTGCCATGGCCGCCGCTACGCTTCCCAGCATAGTGGTATCCTATACCAAAGGCGAGAAGGATAAAGTAAGGCTCAAGACCGATACGGTACTGAAGGTGAACATGCTGATAGCGATCCCTTCCGCCATCGGTCTTGCAATGCTTGCGGATCCCATCATGCGGCTGCTTTTCCCGGGACTGGGAGATCTCCACGATACCGCGGTGAACCTGCTTACCTACGGCTCCTCCGCGGTGGTGTTCTACGCACTTTCCACAGTCACCACTTCGATACTCCAGGGCTGTGACCATATGAAGACACCCGTGATCCATTCGGCCATATCCCTTGTGATACACGTAGTGATCGTCGCCGGTTTCCTGCTCTTTACGGATATGGAAGTATCCGCGCTGCTTATCGGAAATGTCACTTTCCCTCTCTGCGTCAGTGTCATGAACTGCATAAGTCTGGCAAAGCTTTCCGATTACAGCTTCAAATGGATGGATACTTTCTTAAAGCCCCTGTTCTGCTCGATATTGATGGGACTGGCCGCAAAGGCTGTGTACACGCTGCTCAATATGCGTAATACCGCCGGCAGCTTTGCCGGCACCCTTATCGCTTTTGCACTTTCAATGATTAGCGCCTTTATAGTGTATGCACTCACTCTGGTGCTTACCGGTACTTTAAGACTCAGAAGAGGAAGAACATCATGAGAAAAATGGATTTCAAAATGGAACGTCAGGGCCTGCTTGAAGAAGGCCAGAAGGTCTCCGTCACCGAAGGCCTGCTCCCCAGCAGCTACTACTACACCATAGACCCGTCACTGGCCATGAGCGCCAATTACAAACTTGCGGAAAGACTGTATGCAAAAGAAGGCCTCGTGGAAAAGATAGAAGAGACCCCTCGTGGTTTCTACGTAACAGTTGTATTTGACGACGAAAAAGGAGGAAAACAATGAAAACCATCTCAACAGACAAAGCACCCGGAGCCATAGGCCCCTACTCACAGGCCAAGATCGCTGGAGGCTTCCTCTATGCCTCAGGCCAGATACCCATCATTCCCGAGACCGGCGGACTCTGCACCGGCACCATCGAAGAGCAGACCCATCAGGCCTGCAAAAACGTGGGCGCCATCCTCGAAGCCGCAGGCTTAAGCTTCGACAACGTAATCAAGACCACCTGCTTCCTCGCCGACATGGGCGATTTCGCAGCCTTCAACGGCGTCTATGCGGAATACTTCACTTCCAAGCCCGCCCGCAGCTGCGTCGCCGTAAAAGGCCTTCCCAAGAACGTCCTCTGCGAGATCGAAGTCATCGCCGAACTCGCTTAAGGCGCAGCCTGACTGATGAGGTGTTTCTAAGCCACGGGTTCGTTCCCCGTGGCTTTTTTCATAACAGAACGCAGAAAGTATCAGGCACTTGCTAGGCCGGGCACCCACTAAGCTCAATCGCAGTGCCTGATATCTTTCTGCGTCTCTGTTCTATAAGGTATTGACGGGGAACGCCCCCGTGGCGTTCCTCGTATCAACCAGCGGGACGGTTCTGTGGTTGGCCGCGGTTGACGCGTAGATAAACACTGCAAATGATCGATTCCGGTGCAGGACTGTGTGAGGCCGCCGGTGCTTAATGAGCACTTGTGCGAGTTTAGCACCGCTGCGACGTACCAAAGCCGGAAATGTCCCTGTGCAGAATACGTACCACGGCAGGTTTGCCACTATTTGCGAAGCAAATTTTGCATAGTGGCAAACCGATACAAGCAGAGCATGCTCTGCTTGTATCCCAAGCGGAAGCGGGTCCTGCACGGAACGATCTTTGCAGTGTTTATGGAAACAACCAACCGTGGATTTTAAATCAACCGCGGAACCGTCCCCGTGATCGCCCGTGATCGGTCAGCGTTTACGCCAGGTGCTGGGATTCAGCATCACGAGGAGCGGGAAGAGTTCGAGACGTCCCGCCAGCATGTCGAACATGAGAACGTACTTGACCGGTGCTGAGAAGAAGGCAAAGTTCTGAGTAGGTCCTACAAGGGAGAAGCCGGGACCGATGTTGCCGAGGGCCGAGGCCACGGCGGTAAAGTTGGTGGTGAAATCGTGGTCATCGAGGCTTACAAGGAGCAGGGATACCACGAAAATGGAGGCGTAGGTGATCAGGAAGATGTTGGCGGAACGCAGGACGCCGTGAGGCAGGGCCTTGCCGTCGAACATGATCACTTTCACGCTTCTGGGATGACAGAGCTGTGACAGCTCTTTTTTAACTGTTTTCAGGTATATCAGGATACGGCTCACCTTGATGCCGCCGCAGGTGGAACCCGCACAGCCGCCCACCAGCATCAGCAGTATCAGTATCTCCCTCGCAAAGGCTGGCCAGCTGTCAAAATCCGCGGAGGAGAAGCCTGCCGTGGTCATTATGGAGCCTACCTGGAAAAAGCCGTGCCTGAAGGCTTCCTCGGCGCCGTAATGCTGCCTGAGGATAAGGTTAATGGTAATGGCCACAACCGACAGACCATAGATCAGGGCATAGAAACGTATCTCCTCTTCCTCGAAGGCTTCCTTAAAGCGCTTCGTATACATCAGGAAGAAGAAGTTGTAATTCAGGCCGCTGAAGAAAAGGAAGGTTGCTACCACGTACTGTACCGAAGGTCCGTAAGCCGCAAGCGATGCGTTGCGGACACCGAAGCCTCCTGTTGAAGTGGTGGTGAATGCGGTGCAGAGACTGTCGAATAACGGTGCTCCCGCCAGCTTAAGGCAGATGGCTTCCGCTCCGGTCAGAGCGAAATATATGGCATAGAGATAGTAAGCTGTCTGTCTTACCTTGGGTGCCAGCTTGCCTACACTGGGTCCCGGGCTCTCTGCGCGCATCAGATATATGTCCTGCCCGCCGGTGGAAGGTATCAGCGCCAGCATGAAGACCAGCACTCCCATGCCTCCGATCAGCTGTATGAAGCAGCGCCAGAAGTTGATGCAGTGGGAAAGCTTCTCCACCTCCGGAACTATGGATGCTCCGGTGGTCGTAAAGCCCGAGATGCATTCGAAAAGAGCGTCCGTATAGGATGGTATCTCGCGGGAAAGGCAGAAAGGCAGGGCTCCCATGACAGAAAGGAGTATCCAGCTTAAAGCCGTTACCACAAAGCCTTCCCTTGCGTAAAATTCCTGTTTTTTAGGATGATAAAGGCGGCTGATAAGTACGCCGATAAGCGCTATCGGCAGGCCGCAGATAAGAAACCATATTCCTGCGCTTTCACGATAATAGATCGCTACGGCAAGAGGAAAACCCATCATGAGGCCGACGATCTCCATTATTCGTCCAAGCAGATATATGATCATTCCAAAATTCATCTCTCACCTCATGCGAGTATATCGTTTATGTCTTTGAGACCTTTGTGGGTGGTGACTATCACGACTCTGTCCCACATCCTGATCTCATCTCTACCGCCGGGAGTGATCAGCTTGCCTCCGCGGACTATGGCGCATACAAGGAGATTCTTTTTCAGCTTCATCTCCATAAGGGCCTTGCCGGCTACCTTATTCTCCTTGTTCACCTTGAATTCAAGTACCTCAACCCTGTCGTTAAGTATGCGGTACAGGGTCTCTATATTGTTGCCGTGGGTGTTCTGCAGCGCGCGTACATACTGCAGTATGGATTTGGTGGTGATGACCTTGGGGCTCACCACTGCGCCCAGAGGCAGATCCTTTAATACCTCATCAAAGGAAATGGTATTGAGGCGGGTAATGGTCATGCCCTTCCCCACCTTTGAGGCAAAAGCCGAAAGCACCAGGTTCTCCTCATCCAGATTGGTCAGGGATACCACGGCGTCACTGTCGGTGATGCCCTCCTCCATCAGTACTTCACGGTCTATTATGTTTCCGTTGATGATCATGGCATTAGGCAGGGCTTCGCTTAAGAATTCGCACCTGCTGCGGTTGGCCTCGATTATCTTCACATTGATCGGCAGGTCTTCCAGCTTCTTTGCCAGGTAGTAGGAAGTATTGCCGCCGCCCGCGATCAGCACGCTCTTAATGGTCCTGGTCCTGATACCCAGCTTCGGTATCAGGCGGAATATCTCCTGGGGCCTGGTGATGACGTACATGTCGTCACCGGCTTTCAGCTCGGTACTACCGTTGGGGATGATCACCTCGCTGTTGCGCTCGATGGCTGTGACCAGGGTCTGGGCATTGATCTTGGTGGCAAATTCATAGACCTTCATGCCGTCCACCGGCGAATCTGCCGGGATAGGGATCTTGATCAGGTCTATGCGTCCCTTTGCAAAAGTGGTTATATCAAGAACACCCGGGGATTCGATCAGCTTGGCTATATGCTCAGCGCAGGCCAGCTCCGGGTTGATAGTCATGGTAAGGCCCAGCTCATCCGTAAGATATCTGGCCTCCTCATTGTAGATGGGATTCTGTATACGTGCTATAGCATGCTTGCAGCCGGCTTTTCTTGCCATCAGGCAGCACAGAAGGTTTACTTCGTCGGTACCTGTCACTGCCACCAGCAGATCACAGTCTGCGGCTCCCGCTTCCAGCTGAAGCCTGTAAGAAGTACCGTTTCCGCAGATACCCTGTACATCGAACTGGGATATGGTCCTGTCCACCTTGTCCGCGTCGGTATCTATCACGGTCACATCATGCTTTTCAACTGCCAGCTGCTTAGCAAGATCCACTCCGACCTTACCGCAGCCGATCACGATTATGTTCATTCCTCTTGTCCTTTACATTATCACCACTTGTTCGGAACCTATCAGATACGCGGCTATTATCACGTGTATCGCGAAAATGAGAGGCAGGCCGAAGAAAAAGATCTTGTGCTTCGTTTTGTGCCTGAAAAGATGCATTCCCAGCAGCGATCCGAAGCTGCCCCCGAGTATCGCAATGAAAAAGAGCGTATGCTCAGGGATACGCCAGGCATGATGAACAGCCCGCCACTTGTCTATCCCCATGGAAGCAAGCCCCGCCAGGTTCATTGCCGCAAGATAAATTACAATAGTGGTTATAACATCCATAAAAATACAATACCCCCGCCTTTTAAAGCGGGGGATATGCTGATATCAGTCTCCGGGTAAAATGTGCTTCATTCCTCTTACTTTGCTTGCAAGTCCGAAGAGGTTGATGAAACCTTCCGCATCCTTGTGATCGTAAAGATCTCCGGTAGTAAAGGAAGCGATGGACTCATTGTAAAGTGAGTAAGGTGAGGTCTCGCCTGCCTTTATGATATTGCCCTTGTAGAGCTTGAACTTAACTTCGCCGGTAACATACTTCTGTGTGCTCTCAACAAAAGCCTGTACAGCCTCACGTAAAGGTGTGAACCACTTTCCTTCGTATACGATCTGTGCGAAAAGATTGCCCATATCAAGCTTAGTCTTGGTGGTCTCACGGTCAAGTATCAGTTCTTCCAGCTGCTGATGTGCTTCGTAAAGAATGGTTCCGCCCGGTGTCTCGTATACGCCGCGGCTCTTCATTCCCACAACCCTGTTCTCAACGATATCGATGATGCCTATGCCGTGCTTGCCGCCCAGCTCATTCAGCTTGCGGATCACGTCGGAAACCTTCATCTTCTCGCCGTTAACGGATACGGGAACACCTTTTTCGAAGCCTATGGTCACGTATTCGCCCTCTTCGGGTGCCTTCTCGGGTGTAACGCCGAGTACCAGCAGATGGTCGAAATTGGGCTCGTTTGCGGGATCCTCAAGCTCCAGTCCCTCATGGGATATATGCCAGAGGTTGCGGTCTCTTGAATAACTGGAATCCGCTGAGAAAGGAAGATTGATCCCGTGAGCCTTGCAGTATTCTATCTCCGATTCACGTGAATCCATTGTCCACTTCTCGTTTCTCCATGCAGCGATGATCTTAAGATCGGGAGCCAGAGCCTTGATGCCCAGCTCGAATCTGATCTGGTCGTTACCCTTGCCGGTAGCACCGTGGCAGATGGCTGCTGCGCCTTCCTTACGTGCTATCTCAACCAGCTTCTTTGCGATAAGAGGTCTTGCCATTGAGGTACCTAAGAGGTACTTGTTCTCATATACCGCATGAGCCTGTACGCAGGGAACTATATATTCATCAGCAAATTCGTCGGTAACATCCAGGATATAGAGCTTCTCTGCGCCGCAGAACTTTGCTCTCTCCTCCAGACCGTCCAGTTCTTCAGCCTGTCCGCAGTCCACGCATACGCAGACTACCTCATAGTCAAAATTCTCCTTGAGCCAGGGTATGATGGCGGTGGTATCAAGACCGCCCGAATATGCCAGTATTACTCTTTCTTTTGCCATTTTTGTTTCTTCCTTTCCTGAAAATTATAGTGACAATATACACCATCGTTATTCTTTTGTAAAGACAGCCTTATTCTTCGGGATCCAGGCCAGTTTTACTCCTGTTCCAGAGCTTTATACGGGCTATCTCACGCTCCAGCGCAAGCTCTGCCAGCTTGTACTGTCTCATGCTCTCTTCATGTTCCAGTTCTTCCCTGGCTTTCTGCTCGTTGCGCCTTGCCCTGTTGATGTCTATCTCCTCCGGGCGCTCCGCAGTCTCCACCAGCACCAGCACTTCCCCGTCCTCTATCCTTACCATTCCGGGACCTATGGAAGCATACTTCACCTCACCGTTCTCATCGGTAAAATGCAGTATCCCCGGGACCAGTGACATGACCTGGTTCTCATGCAGGGCCTGGATACCGGCCTCGCCGTCTTCCAGCGGTACCACCAGGTTCTCCGATTCTCCGCGGTAGAAATATCCGTCCGCTTCAAGTATTTCCAGCTTAAACCTGTTCACTTCAGTTTCTCCGCCTTCTTGATGGCATCCGCTATGGTGCCCACGTTATAGAATGCAGCTTCCGGCAGGTCGTCATGCTCGCCGGCGATTATCTCCTTAAAGCCCTTTATGGTCTCCTCTAAGGGCACATAGGCTCCGGGTATGCCGGTGAACTTCTCCGCAACGAACATGGGCTGTGAGAGGAAACGCTGCAGCTTCCTGGCCCTTGCCACGGTCAGCTTGTCCTCATCGGAAAGCTCGTCCATACCGAGTATCGCTATGATGTCCTGCAGCTCCGTATACTTCTGCAGATATTCCTGTACGGCTCTGGCCGTGTTGTAATGCTCTTCCCCGACTATATCGGCTTCCAGTATACGTGAGGTGGAAGCTAAGGGATCCACGGCAGGATAGATACCCTGCTCGGAGATTTTTCTCGAAAGTGCCGTAGTCGCATCCAGATGGGTAAAAGTCGTAGCCGGTGCGGGATCCGTGTAATCGTCCGCAGGCACGTATACGGCCTGTACCGAGGTGATGGATCCGCTCTTGGTGGTAGTGATGCGCTCCTGCAGCTGTCCCATCTCGGAAGCCAGCGTGGGCTGGTAACCCACTGCTGAAGGCATACGTCCCAGCAGTGTGGACACCTCACTGCCCGCCTGCACGAAACGGAAGATGTTATCTATAAAGAGCAGCACATCCCTGTTTTCCTCATCCCTGAAATACTCTGCCATGGTGAGTCCCGTCAGGGCGACTCTCATACGCACACCCGGTGATTCGTTCATCTGTCCGAATACCATGGCGGTCTTCTCTATGGTCCCGCTCTCCTTCATCTCGTTGAAAAGATCGTTGCCCTCACGGCTGCGCTCTCCCACTCCGGTAAAGATGGAGTATCCGCCGTGCTCCATTGCCACGTTGTGTATCAGCTCCTGTATCAGCACGGTCTTGCCGACACCGGCGCCGCCGAAAAGTCCTATCTTTCCGCCTCTTGCATAAGGCTCCAGCAGGTCTATGACCTTGATGCCGGTCTCCAGTATCTCTACCGAAACACTCTGCTCGTCAAAAGCCGGTGCAGGCCTGTGTATGCTCCACTTCGGGGTATCCTCTGGAGGCTCTTCCCCGCCGTCGATGGGCTTACCCAGCACGTTGAACATCCTGCCTATGGTGGCGTTTCCCACCGGCACCTTTATGCTTCCGCCTGTATTGGTCACTTCCATATTGCGGCAGAGGCCCTCGCTTCCGGCCAGCACTATACACCTGGCGGTATTGTCCTCCAGCAGCTGTGCCACCTCCATGGTGCGGGTCTTTCCGTCGATCTCTATGGTCAGCGCATCGCGGAGCCTTGGCATCTCGCCTTTTTTGAATTCGACGTCCACCACGGGACCCGAAACCTGAACTATCTTTCCTTTATGCAGACTCATCGTATCTTTTCTTCTTTCTCTTTTTCTTCTGTGCTCTGGCACCGCCGCACACCTCGGTTATCTCCTGGGTGATGATGGCCTGCCTTAAGCGGTTGTATTCCAGATAAAGTTTATCCAAAAGTTCCTGTGCATTATTGTTGGCGTTGCTCATGGCGTTCATCCTGGCATTGTGCTCCGCCGAGAAGCTGTCCACCAGCGCACCGTATATATAACCCGCCACATAGGAGGGCATCAGCCGCTCCAGCACTGCTTCGGGAGAAGGCTCAAAGTGGTATTCCTTGCCGCTCACATGATCCTTTTCCTCTTCGCTTATAAACTCCTTCCGCTCAAAGGGAAGCAGCCTTACCCTTCGCACATCCGAGGACAGCTCGTTCTCCATATCGCTGTAGATGATGTGTATCTCATCCACTTCGCCGGTATTGTAGGCTTCCAGCAGTACCGAGGCTATCTCCCTGGCTCTCGGAAAGGTCGGCTTCATTGCTGCATAGAAGAAGCTCTCCTCCACGGGGTAATGATGCTTCCTGAAATACCTCATCCCCACATCGCCCACCACATAGAGCTTGCTGTTCGGATGAAGCTTCAGCCGCTCTTCGGCCTTCTTGATCACGTTGTGGTTATAGGCCCCTGCCAGTCCCTTATCTGCGGTGATCACCAGATAGCCGTAGGTCTCCGCCTTTTTTCTCTTTCCGTCCTCGGGATAAAAATAGGGGCTTTTGACATTGGATGTGCTCTGGAATACCCTTTTTATCTCGATCTCCGCGCGCTCGAAGAAGGGCCTGGTATGCGCCAGCTCCTCCTTTGCCTTCCTCAGCTTCGAGGAAGATATGAGGTACATCGCATTGGTGATCTTCCTGGTATTCTTTACACTGGTTATTCGGTTTTTGGAAGTCTTGATATTAGGCATGATATACCTGATCCCTGTATTCTTCCGCAGTCTTTATGATGAATTCCTTATCCTCATCGCTGAGTGTGCCTTCTTCCTCTATCTTTCCGATAAGCGCAGCCGCCCTGCTCTCAAAGTATGAAAGTAGTCCACGTCTAAATTCCGCCACTTCCGAAGGCGGGATATCCTGCATCACACGGGCCGTAGCCATGGTAAGCAGTATTACCTGTTCATGTGTTGAAAAAGGCGTACCGTTAGGCTGCCTTAAAAGCTGCATAAGGCCCTGGCCGTATGCGAGCTGCTTTCTCGTGCTGTCATCAAGGTCCGAGGAAAACTGGGTGAATATCTCCATCTCGCGGTACTGCGCAAGATCGAGCCTGATGGAACCTGCAGCCTTCTTCATAGCCTTGGTCTGGGCCGCACCGCCCACACGTGAAACCGAAAGTCCCACGTTTACGGCAGGTCTCTGGCCCGCAAAGAACATATCGCTCTCAAGGAACAGCTGTCCGTCGGTTATGGAGATGATATTGGTGGGTATGTAAGCGGAAACGTCTCCCGCCTGGGTCTCGACTATGGGAAGGGCCGTCATGCTACCCCCGCCTATGTCATCATTAAGTCTCGCCGAACGTTCAAGGAGTCTTGAATGCAGATAGAATACATCGCCGGGATAAGCCTCACGTCCGGGGCTTCTCTCCAGCAGCAGTGACAGCGCACGGTATGCTATGGCATGCTTTGACAGATCGTCGTAAACGATCAGCACGTCCCTGCCCTGATACATGAAGTATTCACCCAGGGATGTTGCCGCATAAGGCGCTATATACTGTATGGGAGCCGTCTCCGCCGCCGTAGCGCTCACCACCACGGTATAGCTCATGGCTCCCTTTTTCTTCAAAGTTTCCACCAGCTGTGCCACGCTGCCCGCCTTCTGGCCTATGGCCACATAGATGCAGACCACGTCTTTGTCACGCTGGTTTAAGATGGTGTCCACCGCAATGGAAGTCTTGCCGGTCTGGCGGTCACCGATTATCAGCTCACGCTGGCCCCTTCCTATGGGGAACATGGAATCAATGGAAAGGATGCCCGTGCTCATGGGGGTATCCACTCCCTGACGGGATATGATGTCCGCAGCCGGGGATTCCACTGCCCTGTAACCGTCGGCAAAGATCATGCCGCCGCCGTCTATGGGCTCACCCAGGGCATTTACCACACGTCCGAGATAACCTTCTCCCACGGGGATGCCGGCGGTCTTGCGGGTACGTCTCACCCTGCTGCCTTCACATACATCGGTATCGGAGCCGAAAAGAATAACGCCCAGGCTGTCCCTGCGGATATCCTGGATCATCCCCTTTACTCCCGATTCAAATACAACAATCTCACCGTACACGGCCCGGTCCAGTCCTTCTATAACGACTATGCCGTCACCTACGGTCAGCACCCTGCCTTCTTCCTCGGGGCTTACCTCTCCGTCCCAGCCGCCTATGGCTTCCTTAAAGAGGCTTATTACATCCTTGCCGTTATCGTCGGCAGAAAGAGCCTGATTCAGCAGGCCCTTTAAATGTCTGAATCTTCCTTCCTTCGTCCTGTCGTAGACCTCGTCGCCCACTACCAGTCTGAAGCCGTCGTCGATGGAAGCATCCTCTTCGAAAACAAGCTCGATCTCACCGTGCTTCTTTGTGAGGAAATCCATGAGGGTCTTCTCCTGGGCGGCGTCAGGTCTCTTTGCCGCATACAGGAACGCTTTGCGCGTGCGCTCACTTGCCATTGGCTGCGCTCCTTTCCTCATCCTCTACAAAATCCACATAGGGATCCTTGTCGCCTTCGCCGAATACCACCTTTCTGGTAGCTTCCTCTATCATGTTGGAGATATCCTCTTTGGCACCGGATACGATCTGCTCTCTCTCACGCTGGCCTTCCTTGCGGGCGGCATCGATGATATGTCTTGCCTCTTCCCTGGCCCTGTCTTCGGCACGCCTTCTGTCCTCGGCGATCTGCTCGGCAGCTTCGCGGTGCATCATGGCTATCTCGCTCTCCGCCTTCTTGAGCCTCTCGTCATACTCGCTTTTCAGCTCCTCGGACTTCTTAAGGTTCTCCTCAGTCTCTGTCTCGCGCTTTTTATACTTTTCCTCCCTGGCGTCCATGAACTTCTTCACCGGAGCATACAGTAAGATATAAAGCCCTGCGAACAGTATCACTGTATTGAACAGATGCAGCAGCACCTGTGTAAAATCTATACCTAAAGGCATCTTTATATCCTCCGCTTGTTACATTACAAAGACTATCAGTATGGCAACGATCAAGGCGTAAATGATGGCAGTCTCTATGAACACGAGGCCCAGCATCAGCTGTGTCTGTATCTTGCCTGCGGCTTCGGGCTGTCTTGCCACGCCTTCATTTGACTTGGCTATGGAGATACCCATGGATACCGCACCTGCGGCACCTACGATACCGATGGCCAGTGCAGCCGCCAGAGCCTTCATTCCCGTTGTGTTGTCAGCTGCGGCTTCTGCTGCCGCTTCGGTGGTATCCGCTGCCGCCTGTGCACTCATGCCGCTTATGGTCACGACGCCCATTACCAGTATGATGGCCGCAAGAATAATGCTGATCCTTTTTAAATGCTTCATTTCTTTATCCTCCGTTGATTGTTATCTTATACAGCCTCCGCTGCTTTCTGCTTTTTCACTTTTTTCTTTTTGACCCTGGGCTTCTTCTCATGTATCTCGCTGACCTCACCGTAGTAGAAACTGGTGAGCATCGTAAGCACGTAGGCCTGTATCAATGCATGCAGCACCGTAAACAGCACGCCCACTATGGCAGGAAGCACAAAGCTTAAAGTGATGTAATAATATACGAGCTCGGTGGTCAGCATGCCCGAAAGCAGCGCACCGAAGAGACGGAAGGTCATGGATACCGGCAGCGAGAATTCCTTTAAGGTCTTGCCGACACCGGCCAGCTTATTGGCCGCAATGCCTCCCGAGAGTATGAACAGATAGGAAAATATACCCATGCTCATGGCTCCGTTGATATTGGCTAAGGGAGCCGGCAGTGAGATCGAATGTCCCGCAGTCGTGATACCCTGGACACCGAAAAGCTCGAACATGGTACCGGTGAATATATAAGTGCCCGCCGTGAAGAGATAGGCACCGAGGGCCTTGTTCCTGTGGGGTGAATTGCCCTTTGCCAGGCCGTCGAAGACTCCCACCCAGGTCTCTATCAGCATCTGAAACTTACCCGGCACATCCTTGAACTTAGGGATCGCAAAAATGCGGATCAGAAGAGCCACGATCAGCAGGAACGCCGTAACGATATAGCCGGATACCAGCGAAGGATCCACCTCGGCAATGCCGAAAAAGTTTATCCTGTTTTCGTCATGAAGCACCGCGTCCTTCATCATTGCCTTTACGCTCTCGTGCTTCTCCGGATCATAGAGTGAAAATATCCCGACGCACATGGCTATAAGCACCAGCGCGCAGCCTATGAGGATATTCCTTACTTTCTTTTTGGTCACTTTAAAACGCCTCCTGCCAAATCATAACTCACACCATTATAATCCTTTTTATCTCATTTGCAAGCCTTCCGGAATACCGCTTTTACACTGCCCTCAGCGTACCACCTTGACGCTTATGACCTTCTTAGACATCACGTCACTTCCGCCGTATAAGCCTCCGTCTATACCCACTGCCTGGATATATGCCTGTCCTCCTGCCTCGGCGTAGGTCACCACGAAATTGAAATTATCCTTCTGCACCAGTGTAGCCGTCCTGCCGTTTATCTTGCCGCTTATCTGAAGCCCGTACTTAGCCGCAAAATCTTCATTACTCATGCTTCCTTCTGCCAGCTTTTCT
>JAILES010000062.1 GCA_024687205.1 Lachnospiraceae bacterium | reverse complement strand
TGCGGCTGTTGCTACGGTATCCGAATACGGAAATGTGAAGGCTGTTGCAGAAGGAGAAGCCGTGATCACTGCAGAGACAGTCGATGGCGGAAAGAAAGCGACCTGTACCGTAAAGGTAACAGGAGAAGGAGCGACTGATCCCGATTCCGATCCTAATCCTAATCCCAACCCTGATAATGACGATCCCGCAATTGACCGGCCTGATCCCGAAACGGTTAAGCCGGTAGTTGTCTCAGAAAACAAGACAGAAAAGATCAATGACGCAGACGTTACAATTGAGACAGTTGTTACCTATCCTAAGGCAGTTAACTGGACCGGCAGCAAGATAACCAAGTCACAGCTGGCAGCTCTTTCTAAGGACGGAGTCATTGCCAAGGTGAAGATCTCAGGTCTTGAACAGGCCATAGCCGGCATGAACAAGGATGCTGACTTAAGCAAGCTCGTTACTATAAGTTATATTATCGGTAAAGAGAAGAAAGCCGGTGCAGAGGGAAGCTTTACTGTTAAGATGAAACTCAATTCCAAGGTGCTTAAGAAAGCAAAGATAAAAGGCAAGGATAAGAAAGCCCTTGTAAACATCATCAAAGAGCTCAACAAACAGTTCAAGGCTAATCCTTATAAGTTTAAGATACTGCCGGTAGATATCAGTGATACCGTAAATGTTGAAAGCGTAACACTTAAGGCAAAACTTAAGAACGGAGAACTGCAGCTTAACGAAGACGGAAGCATCAAGGGACTGAAGAGCCTGAAGATAAAGGTGAAAGTGCCCGGACTTAAGAAAGCAAAGTCTTATACTTTCAGCGGAAAGAAGATAGCAAAGAGCTTTACGATAAAGCTTACCGATGCGGCCGCTAAGAAAGCAGAGGTTACGGCTCTTGCCGGACAGAACTTCACCGGAAGCAGAAGCGGTGTGGAGATCACAAAATAAACAGTCATGGAAGAAGCGTTACTGAAAAATACGATACATGAAAAAACCGATGTCTGCGTGATAGGCGCAGGACATGCGGGCTGCGAGGCTGCCCTTGCCTGTGCAAGGAGCGGCCTTGATACGGTTGTTTTCACCGTGAGTGTGGATTCCATCGCACTGATGCCCTGCAATCCCAACGTGGGAGGTTCTTCCAAAGGACATCTGGTAAGAGAGCTGGATACGATGGGCGGCGAGATGGGACATGTGATAGATAAGACTTTTATCCAGTCCAAGATGCTGAATGTTTCCAAAGGCCCTGCCGTGCACTCGCTGCGTGCCCAGGCGGACAAAGCCGAGTATACCCGCGCCATGCGAAAGGTCCTGGAGAAGCAGGAACACCTGCGGATCAAGCAGGTAGAGGTATGCGAGATAGAAGTCCGGGACGGAAAGATAGCAGGCGTAAGAACTGGTACAGGTGCATATTATGAATGCAGCGCACTGATCATCTGCAGCGGAACTTATCTGAAAGCACGCTGCCTTACCGGTGAAGCCATCACTCATACGGGACCCAATGGTCTGATGGCTGCAAACAACCTGTCTGCTTCGCTGATCGAAAACGGTGTGGAACTGCAGCGTTTCAAAACGGGAACGCCTGCGCGTATGTCACGTTCCAGCATAGACTTTGATAAGATGCAGCCACAGCACGGAGATGAGAGGGTAATACCTTTTTCCTTTTCCACCGATCCGGAAAGCGTACAGATAGAACAGGTCGATTGTTATCTTACTTATACAAACGAAAAGACCCATGAGATCATCCGCGCAAACCTTGACAGATCGCCGATTTACGCAGGCGTCATAGAGGGCACCGGTCCCAGATACTGTCCTTCCATAGAGGACAAGGTGGTAAGGTTTGCCGAAAAAGAAAGACATCAGGTCTTCGTGGAACCCGAAGGTCTGCATACCGATGAGATGTATATAGGCGGCATGAGTTCGTCGCTTCCGGAAGACGTGCAGCTTGCAATGTACAGGACTGTACCGGGACTGGAGCACTGCCATATAGTAAGGAATGCTTATGCCATCGAATACGACTGCCTTGCATCGGGACAGCTTAAATTAAATCTTGAGCTTAAGAATATCCACGGTATCTTCTGTGCCGGTCAGTTCAACGGCAGCAGCGGATACGAGGAAGCAGCAGCCCAGGGACTGATGGCGGGCATCAACGCTGCCAAATATATCAGAAAAGAAGAACCTCTGATCATCGACAGATCTGAGGGCTATATAGGTGTACTCATAGACGACCTGGTGACCAAGGAACACAGGGAGCCTTATCGTATGATGACCAGCCGTGCAGAATACAGACTGTTATTGAGGCAGGACAATGCGGACTTAAGACTCTCGCATTACGGATATGAAGCAGGGCTTGTAAGCAAAGAGTTTTATGAGCGCGTGCAGAAGAAACAGAGACTCATCGACAGCGAGACCGCCCGCATGCATGAGACCATGGTGGGCGCGGGAGCAGAGATCTTAAGCTTTCTCGAGAGACATGAAAGTGCACCGGTAAAGAAGAGTACTTCGCTGGCAGAGCTGATATGCCGTCCGGAGCTTACTTATGAAGCGGTTGCGGAGCTGGATCCGGAACGCGAAGATATATGGAAAGAATATGCTGCCGACGATCGTCTTAAAAAAGAAGTGATCGAACAGATCGACATACAGATCAAATATGAAGGATATATCCGCAGACAGGAAGCGCAGGTAAAACAGTTTAAGCGCATGGAGAACCGCGTGATACCTGAAGATATTGATTATGACAAAGTAGAGAGCCTGCGTCTTGAAGCAAGGCAGAAACTAAAAAGCCTGCGCCCCGCAAACGTGGGTCAGGCTTCGCGTATCGCAGGAGTAAGCCCTGCGGACATTTCCGTATTACTGGTGTATCTCAGCGCTAACGGTGGCGTATGACCTCGAAACGCTGAAGAGCTACCTCTTCATCCGGACGTATACCGGCCTTGCGTTTTGCTATCGCGATCTGCTCCTCAACGGTATCCACACCTTCAAGATCCGGCAGCAGCAGGCCGCGTTTATATCCTTTCGTAACTATCACACCGTATCTTTTCACATCAAGTTCATCGGGACCTGAGATACTCTCGGGTTCTCCGAGTACGTCTACATTTATTTCCAGCCATTCCAGTTCATCGGGAGTGATGGGATTAAAACGCGGATCCTCGGTGGATGCGCTTACCGCATTGTTTATTATCTCCTGCGCCACACAGCCTGTGGTGGGAAGTATGGTTCCTATGCAGCCGCGAAGCTGCCCGTCTTTATGTATCGAAACAAAAGCTCCGGCCTGTTTGTCCAGCAGTTCCGCAGAGGTTCCTTCGGGTATGCTTATCTTGCTGCCTTCAAGTATGTAGTTTTCAAGGGATCTTCTGGCAAGCCTTACATATTCATCCGCATCGGTTCTCATTTTTTCCAGTTCCTTTCTGCGTTTGTTCAGTCTCAGATCCAGAAACTTACGGCTGTCGTCAGTGCCTTCCGGATAAAAGCTGCAGATGCCGTAGCCAACACCGGTCACGTCTTCGTGGGAATATTGTGTTGCTTTAACCTGGAAACCGTCCAAAGCACCGGCCATGATCACAAAAGATCTGTGTCCGCATTCCGCTGCTTTGTCACAGAAGCTTTCATCAAAATCAAAGAGTTCCCCGAAAGCAGCCCGGGAACATACATCCATTATCCTTTTGTCATATTCCGGTCCTTCCGGTGCATAACCGTAGGGACCGTAATCCTGAAGCTTATGGGAGAGATCCCCGCTGGCTACGTATACTGCCCTGCGACCGAGATCGTTGACAGCCTTTGCTATAAGCTGTCCGAGTTTATAATGCGTCGTAAGGGGCAGACCCGACAGACCCACGCGGATGATCCTGCCTTCCTTATATTTCTGCCTGATGAAATAAAGAGGGACCATGGTGCCGTGATCCAGCTCCGGGTCGCGCTCTCCCATGGTGCCGGCACGCAGACCGCTGTCATTAGCCAGATCTTCGATCTTTACCACCAGCTCCTTGTCATAGCTTTCACTGAAGCTGACACGTCCTGCGCCGAAGCGCGCAAAAGAACCTTTGGCAGAAGAACCCGGAGATATGTGGAAATAATCACCGTACATGAT
This sequence comes from Lachnospiraceae bacterium, assembly GCA_024687205.1. GTDB lineage: Bacteria > Bacillota > Clostridia > Lachnospirales > Lachnospiraceae > NK4A136. The sequence continues at coordinate 14,508 of JAILES010000062.1, read as the reverse complement.
GGAATGGGGACTGGAGATGATGATCGTATCCGGCTTGATAGCGGCGATCTCTTCAGCCACCTTTATATAGGAATCGATGGTCTTCTGTACCTGTTTTTCGCTGCCACGGCCCACGTCGGGGACTATCATGGGAGGATGCGGTACCATAAATGCGGCAAGGATGGACATGGGGACCTCCTTTAATGGATACACCTCATCCACCGCTTCGCGGTCCCCCTTCCCCTCAAGGGGAAGGCTCAGATGAGGTTTGAATTTTATTATACTATATAGTATAATAGCATTTGCACTCTTTTGGAATAGTAAATGTTTGAAGCATAAAAGGGAGGTAATCATGGCAAGCAGTATCAGCTTACAGAGACTCATCGATAAGATGAAACTCACGAATCTTACCGAAGATATAGACATCACCAAGAAGAAGATAACCCAGCCGGATATCAACCGTCCTGCTATACAGATGACGGGATATTTTGAGCATTATGACTCCACGCGTCTGCAGATAGTGGGCTTCGTGGAATACAGTTATATGCAGTCACTGACGGAAGAGCGTCAGAGGGAGATCTACAGCCAGATACTGAATCATCCCACACCTGCTTTTGTGTTCTGCCGTGATCTGCAGCCGGATCCCTTATTTAAAGAGATGGCGGAAAAATATCAGGTGCCCCTGCTGATGACTTCAAAGGCAACTTCCACCTTCATGGCGGAGGTCATCAGATGGCTGAACTCCAAGCTGGCACCGATGGTCACCGTTCACGGCGTGCTGGTGGATGTTTACGGCGAAGGCGTGCTGATAACCGGTGAAAGCGGCATAGGTAAGAGCGAGGCTGCACTGGAGCTTATCAAGAGAGGACACCGTCTGGTTTCCGATGATGTGGTGGAACTGAGGAAGGTCAGCGAAAATACCCTGATAGGTACCGCACCCGCAGTGACCAAGCATTTCATAGAGATAAGAGGTATCGGCATAGTTGATGTGAAAACCCTTTTCGGTGTGCAGAGCGTTAAGGAAGACCAGGAGATCAACCTTGTCATCAAGCTTTCCGAGTGGTCAAAAGATAAGGAATACGACCGTGTGGGAATGGAAGAAGAATATACGGAATATCTGGGTACCAAGGTGGTATGCCACAATATCCCGATCCGTCCCGGACGTAATACTGCGCTGATCTGCGAATCCGCAGCCATCAATTACAGACAGAAGAAGATGGGTTATTATGCAGCCCAGGAACTTTATAAGAGAATGCAGGCATCTCTGGAGACGAAGGAGGAGTAACAATGGGAAAATATGTATTCGGAGTTGATCTGGGCGGAACCACCGTTAAACTCGGGCTTTTTGATACAGAGGGCAACGTAAAGGAAAAATGGGAGATACCCACACGCAAGGAAAATAACGGCAGCAACATCCTGCCGGATATCGCTGCATCCATAAAGAAGAAAATGTCCGATCAGGGCATGGATAAAAACGACGTGGTCGGCGTAGGCATCGGTGTACCGGGGCCCGTTGATGCAAAGGGCGTGATATATAAAGCAGCCAATCTGGGCTGGGGAGAATTTTCGGTAAAAGAAGAACTGGCCGTACTGCTTGGAGGCATTCCCGTGGAAGCCGGAAATGACGCAAATGTTGCAGCCCTCGGCGAAATGTGGAAGGGTGGCGGAGAAGGCTATTCCAATCTGGTGGCAGTTACTCTCGGTACCGGCGTAGGCGGTGGTATAATCATCAATGGCCGTATACTTGCAGGTGCTACCGGTGCAGGCGGAGAGATAGGACATATACATATAGAAGATAATGAGACGGATACCTGCGGCTGCGGTAACTGCGGCTGCCTTGAGCAGTATGCATCGGCAACCGGCATAGCAAAGCTGGCCAGGAAGAAACTCGCTGAGAGCGATGAGCCCAGCAGCATGAGACGATTCAAGGATGTATCCGCCAAGACCGTATGGGATGCGGTAAAAGACGGAGATAAACTGGCCATCGAAGTGGCAAAGCAGTTCGGTGAGTACCTCGGAAAAGGATTGGCAGCCATTGCCTGCGTAGTCAATCCCGAGATCTTCGTTATAGGCGGCGGTGTTTCAAAGGCAGGCGACATACTTCTTGATTACATCCGTGAGCCCTATAAAAAATACGTTTTCCATGCAAGCAGGGATACAAAATTTACCCTTGCTTCTCTCGGAAATGACGCAGGTATATACGGCTCTGCGAGGATGGTACTTGACTGATGAATATAATACTGCCGGAAAAGCTTAAGGAGATCTGTTCCGATATCGTAAAAGATGCGCCCATGAGGGAGCATACTACCTTCGGAGCAGGCGGAAATGTAGCTTTTCTGGCGACTGTGGGCAGCGAAGAAGCGCTGGTACAGGCAATAGATATACTGGAAGAAGCGCAGGTAAGCTGGTTTTTACTCGGGAACGGTTCCAACATACTGGTGGCGGATGCCGGATATAGCGGCGTGATGCTTAAGCTGGGAGCAGATTTCGAAAAGACAGAAACTGAAGATAATAAGATCATTGCAGGCGGCGCAGCCATGCTGTCAAGGGTAGCGAAGAAAGCGGAGACGGAATCTCTTACGGGACTTGAGTTTGCTTCGGGCATACCCGGTACGGTAGGCGGCGCTGTTACCATGAATGCGGGAGCTTACGGCGGAGAGATGAAGGATGTCGTTATGTCTGCCCGTATTTATTTTCCGGGAAAAGGAGTGAAGACACTCACTACCGAAGAGCTTCATTTCGGCTACCGTCACAGCGTGCTCAAGGAAGAGCGCGGAGTCCTTATCTCGGTGGTGCTCAGCTTGCAATTTGGCATAAAAAAAGATATTATAGACAAGGTAGCTGAGCTTGCCAGACAGCGCAGGGAGAAGCAGCCGTTAGAGTATCACAGCGCCGGATCTACCTTCAAACGTCCGGAAGGATCGTTTGCGGGGAAACTGATAATGGAAGCCGGGCTTGCAGGATTTTCCTGCGGCGATGCCTGTGTATCGGAGAAACATTGCGGTTTTGTGATAAACAAAGGCAATGCCACTGCTTCCGATATATATAAGGTGATAAAAGCCGTACAGGAGAGAGTAAAGGAGGATTCCGGTTACGAACTGGAGCCGGAAGTAATTCTCCTTGGTGATTTTCGGGAAAATGATGGACGCATATGAAGAGCGAAGGGCCGTGAGGGCCAGAAGGGCCCGGAAAAAAGGCGGTCCGGTATATTTTGACATAATAGTGATAATAGCGATCTATCTGACGGTTGCGGGTTTTTCGGGATTGAAGGACCTGTATTCCATTGTTCAGCCGGGGACGGTCTTTTATTGTGTGTGCCTGGTCACTTCCATTATTACCAACGCCGCACCTTTTCTGATATTCATGGTTGCGGGGGCCAAGATACTTCCCCAGGAAGAAACCACCAGATACAATCTGAAGAAAAGGATACTGCCTATCCTGGGGCTTCTTTTGATATTCTCGTTCCTGTATTACCAGAGTGATGTGAGACTCGGAAGGGACGAACTCAATCTCGGCAACTTTTTCCTGGATCTGTATGCAAGGGACAGAGTCATTCCCTTCTCTTATGTATATGCATTCTTAGGTTTTCTGATATCGCTGCCGCTGCTGCGTCCTATGGCGCAGAACATGAGGGACAGGGATTTTGTCTATCTCTTTATACTGGTATTCGTGCTGGAATCGGTACTGCCCTTTGTGGATGATCTCTTCTTCATTCACAGATATGAGATGAACCCGAATCTGAAGCTGAGCTGGGTAGTGAACTATATCGTGGTCTATCCGCTGGCAGGATATTTCGTTCAGCAGCGTGCCGACAGGAAGATGTGTTTCAAGGCGCTGGCATGGCTGTGGAGCCTCACGGTCTTATGGTTCATACTTGTGATCTGGCGCAGCTACGAATACGTGATGAACTGGGAATACATCACTACTTTCATGGGTTATCACAGCCAGCTGTATTTCCCCATGAGCCTTGCATTTTTTATCAGTGTAAGGCTGATATTCGAATCGAAACACCGGAGCAGGGTACTGTCACAGATAGCGGCGACCGGCTACGGTATTTATTTTGCACAGGACTTTTTCAACAACAGAGGCGGAGTGTTTGCGGAATGGCGCTTTAAGCTGCTGAATGTCAATCTCGGAATGGGAATGTGGTTTGCATTTCTTTTGTGGGCACTGATAATCTGCCTGATCTGCGGCGTGGTTACCTGGATACTGCAGAGACTGTACGCGGCGATAATGAGGAAAGAATAATGCGTTTTGTAGTGGTAACGGGAATGAGCGGCGGCGGTAAACGTACCGCCATGAAGATGCTGGAAGACATGGGTTTCTACTGTGTCGATAATCTTCCCGTGCCTTTGATAGAACGATTCATAGAACTGATAAACACACCCGGCAGTGAGATCTCAAAAGTGGCTCTGGGACTGGATGTGCGGGCCGATCAGAATTTTGCGGAAGCCGAGCAGGTGCTGAAACGCATGAACAAAGCGGGTTACCAGATGGAGATTGTCTTCATGGATGCCTCCGATGAGATACTGATCAAGCGTTATAAAGAGACCAGACGCAAGCATCCCGTATCGGGAGACGGCAGCCTGGAGGACGGGATCAAGAAGGAAAGAAAGATACTGAAGAGCGTAAAGTCCCGGGCAGATTATATTTTCGATACATCAAGCCTGCTCACGAGAGAGCTGAAGGAAGGGCTGGAGCACATCTTTGTACAGAACAAGGAGTATAACAGTCTGATAGTACGCGTGGTATCCTTCGGTTTCAAATACGGTATCCCCAATGATGCGGATCTGGTATTTGACGTGCGTTTCCTGCCGAACCCCTTCTATATCGATGAACTGAAAAATCTCACCGGCAATGATGCTGCCGTCAGGGATTATGTCATGAGTTTCAAGGAGGCGGGAAAATTCCTGAAAAAAGTCTGCGACCTGCTGGAGTTCCTCCTGCCCAATTACGTGAAGGAAGGCAAGCATCAGCTGGTTGTTGCCGTAGGCTGTACCGGCGGCAAGCACAGAAGTGTTACTCTGGCAAATGCCATCTATGACCGTCTGAAAGAGAACGGAGAATACGGACTCACCGTTTCCCACAGAGACGAAAAGAAAGTTTGAGATGAGTTTTACTTCCCAGATAAAAGAAGAGATATCCCAGATATCGGACAGCGCAAGGCATTGCAGGCTTGCCGAAATGGCTGCTCTCTGCGTCTGCGAAATGGAAAATACCGAAGACGGAGTACTCCGGTTTAAAGCAGAACAGCCTTTTATCAGACAAACACTTGTAATGCTTTTATCAAAACTATATAATATACAGGACGCTGTCCCGGAGAACGGTCATATCATCATTAAAGATGAAGCCGGAGAGATAGTGGAATCTCTGAAAAAGAAGGACGCCGGAAACGGCGTGGTTTCGGGGCTTCTGTTACAGCAGAGCTGCTGTAAGCGGGCATATTTAAGAGGTATGTTTCTTTGCGGCGGATCGGTGAGCGATCCGAGAAAAGGCTATCATCTCGAGATAGTATGCCAGAAGGAAGAAACCGCGGACCAGCTGTGCGGGATATTTGCGGATTTTGAGGTACAGGCAAGGAAGACCGAAAGAAAGGGCCGCGTACTGGTCTATATAAAAGAAAGCGAAGCGATATCCGAAGCGCTTAATATTATAGGTGCACACAGGTCTTTAATGGAACTGGAAAACCTGCGTATCGAAAAGGATCTGCGAAACGATACGAACCGCAGGGTGAACTGTGATACCGCCAATATTGAAAAGATGCTGGAAGCATCGGAACGGCAGCTGGAAGATATCAGGTTTTTAAAGGAAAGGGGGCTTTTGGGCTCACTTCCCGAAGGACTGAAGATCATGGCTGAGATAAGGCTCGAAAATCCGGAGCTTAAGCTGAAAGATCTCGGAGCATTGATGGATCCACCGATAGGGAAATCGGGTGTAAATCATAGACTGCGCAGGCTGTCAAAGCTTGCAGAAGAGGAGAGGAACAAATGATGGAAAAAACAGTAACAGTAAAGAATGAAGCGGGTCTCGATCCCGGACGCATAGCGGTTATGGTACAGACGGCATGCAAGTTCGAAAGCTCGGTACATTTAAAAAATGAAGAGCGGAAAGTAAATGCAAAGAGCATCATGGGAATGATGAACATGGCCGTGCCCCAGGGCAGGGAAGTGACCATCATTGCCGAAGGCCCCGACGAGGCTGAAGCCATCGCCGAAATGGAGAAACAGTTCTAAGCCACAATATAGAACACACATATACACCCCAGTATCAGCAGGTGCAGCGGATAGAAGATATAAAAGAAGTATTTACTTTGTTTTCCGCGAGTTCCGTTGTAGAACAGTATGGGAATGCAGGCTATAAGGGCATACCACTCCCTCTGGCTTGAAAGCAGCAGTGTGAGACAGCATACCGGCATCTGCAGATAACGCTTGTCTTTCAGTACCCAGGCCGCACAGATGGCAAGGACGCCAACGCTGCGGTAGTCGGTTTTGAGCAATTCGGCGATCAGGCAGAAAGTGAGTATAACACCGAAATTACATAAAGATGAATAAGTAGCGGCAGCAGCAGGATTCGAAATGTGACTGCTGCTCTTTTTTTGCAGTTCGTCCATGAGCCAGATGGCAATGAAGCCGAGGGAAAGCGTGAAGAAGACGTTCTGGTGTGTCGGATCCCAGACTTTATAACAGAAAGCCATATTAAAGGGGATCTCGGAGATGATACAGAAAAGAAGCAGGCGGAAAAGATACTTCCTGCGGTTTTTCGTGTGCCGGTACCCCTCTATCAATAAGAAGATAAATATCGGAAAAGCGATACGACCGATATCTCTCAAGATATCGTAAACGACCTTCGTCGTCTGCGTACAGCCGGGAAGCCCCCTGTAATAGCGTACTATACTCGCGCCGATGTGATCGGTCAGCATCGTGATAATGGCGATCCATTTGAGGACCGCGCCTGATATACCCTTTTTTGTTTCCATTTTTCTCTCCGATCGGAATAATCTGATGACTATTATATCATGGATGTGCAAATATCAACATTCCCGTGCAAATAGTCCAAACGGCTGCGCCGAAAGCGTCAAATGTCCATACGATCTTCGATCGTATGGCCTTATTGCACAAAAAACGTCCCGGCAAATAAATTTGCCGGTGCGTTTCCCGTGCAATAGCCCCAACCGCCTTCGGCGCTTGGGGACATTTGACTTAGATTAAAGCTGATTACCATTTGACTTTGGCCCTGCCCGATCACATAAAAAAGCCCCTAAAAAGGGAGGATGCCAGGCTGACCCCGTCGGGTCTGCCTGGCATAAATTATGAAAAAGTTTTGTAATAGTCGTTTTAGGATCTTAAAGGTTTTTCTCTTTCGATGATTTTATATTACAGTACATATTTGGCAAAACAATGTTTATCAATTAAACGATTCTAAAACGATTTGTGAACAAAATATTAACGGGCCCCCTCCCTGTTTTACATCTTTTCAGGCTCGGGATACTCCACGCCGAAAGTCTCTATTGTCATGGTCTTGATGCGCTGGTCCTGAAGGGGTCTGTCGTTGTAGTCTGTCTGGGTTCCGGCTATCTTGTCAATGACCTCCAGGCCTTCGGTAACCATGCCGAAAGCGGCATAATCCCCGTCAAGATGGGGAGAGTCCTTGTGCATGATGAAGAACTGGCTTCCGGCCGAGTTGGGCATCATGGATCTGGCCATGGAAAGCACGCCTTTGGTGTGTTTCAGGTCATTTTTGAAACCGTTGGAAGCGAATTCTCCGCGGATGCCGTAACCGGGGCCGCCCATGCCTGTTCCCTGGGGATCTCCGCCCTGGAGCATAAAGCCTTTTATCACCCTGTGGAAGATCAGACCGTTATAAAAGCCTTTATTTATAAGGCTTACAAAGTTATTGACCGTATTGGGTGCTATCTCGGGATACAGCTCTGCCTTCATGACATCGCCGTTTTCCATTGTTATTATAACTACAGGATTCTGTGCCATTTCTTTACCTCCGAAAAAATAATATACGAGTACGATTATAATACAAATCATCCTGTCTTACAATGCACGGAAATGGCGAAAAAATACTTATATTTTCTGCTTGCATCGCATTTGCATCGTGGTTTATATTAATATTGGTTTAATGAAATGAGAAAAAACCCGTAAAACAGTAGACATAACACCATAAAAAGGGCAATATTTGAATAGTTTAGCTCAAAAAAGGATGATATAATAATCGAGGCGGTTTGTACCGCTTAAGAGAAACAAGGGTAAACGTAGGGAAAAGTAAGGTAAGTGAGGGGTTACTGATGGCATCGATTTTAGACAAGGCAAAACAACTGGCTAACAAGATCACAGATGAGATCAACAAGGACAAGTGGGATACCAATTGCGTAAATACGGCGCTCTTTAATGATGAGCCTTATACAAAGATCCCGAAAAAGCAGAAAGATGCTAACGATCCGTCAGCTTCAAACATAATTCCTTTCAGTGATGCAGGTTCTGCAGCACCTGCCTTCGATCCCATGGCCGGCAATAACAGACCTAAAGTAAAAGAAACCTCGATACCTCCCGTAGTGCCTCAGGTTCAGGCAGCACAGCCTGCACCCGCACCCGCGCCTAACACCGGTTATGTGAAGCCGGTATTCAAGTCGCGTTTCGGAGGACCGGGAGGAAGCGGATACAGCACTTCAAAGGAGCCTAACAGCAACGGCCTCCGTTCTTTATCAGAACTGCCTGTAGTTGACAGATCACAGTCTATCAGCAGCATAGGAACCATGGAAGCCAACAGGATACTGGAAGAACAGGCTGCAAAAGAGAATGTTCCCCAGACGGCACAGCAGTTGCCGCAGCAGTCTCCGCCCGTGCAGGCACAGGCAGCACCGCAGCCCGCACCTCAGGCAGCACCTCCTTCAGAAAGCAGTACGGAACGTTGTTATTATGTATTGATCAAACATACCAAGACATATCCGGAACCCGGCAGCATGGTCATGATGAGAATGTGCGACAGCAAATATGTATGGACAGATGAGGCAGGGGAGGATCAGAAGCCCGCATATAAAGTCTGTCCGCACTGCGGAAAGAAAGCCGGATATACCGAAACAGAAATGGATTAAACAAGAACCGGGGGAAACACCCCCGGCTTTTGATGACAGAAAGGGGCATAATATTGACAGACTATAGTATAGGACATCAGCAGATAGACAGATGGATAGACGGTGTCAGTTATGAGGTCGCCTTCTGGAGTTCGTATCTTGCATCAGAGCAGCACAAAACACAGATTTTAACACACCTTTCCTCAAAAGAAGATATACAGCAGCCTCTCGGCGACTTCAATCCGAAAATTCTGAATGAAGATTTCAAAGTCCTGGATGTGGGCTGCGGCATGGCTTATCATAACTGTCCGTATATCAACGGACACAAGATAGATCTGCACTATGTGGATCCGCTGGCATTTTTTTATAATGATATAGCTGCTTCTAAAAATGCGGAGCTTCCGAAGATCGAGTTTGCGATGGTGGAATACCTTTCCTCTTTCTACGAGAAAGGTTCGGTCTCACTTGTGCTGATACAGAACGCCCTGGATCACTGTTTCCAGCCGGTAAGAGGCATCATCGAGAGCATGAAACTGCTTAAGACCGGCGGCACGCTCTATCTCTTCCATCACAAGAATGAAGCCGAACACGAGAACTACATAGGCTTTCACCAGTTTAATATAGATCTGAAAGACAGTGCCCTGACCATCTGGAACCGTGAAGCAAGTTACAATATCAACGAGCTTCTTGCGGACTGCGCTCATATTGAAGTTGAAGAGATCAACGATCACATCCGCGCCCGCATCATCAAAGACAACGACAATGTCCCGGCTACCCAGGCCGATGACATACCTGTTCTTGCGGAACAGATAATGTACTGTATCTCGCATCTCATGGATACTTCTTATACAGGAAAGATACAGAAGAGCGCACGCAGAGAGAAGCTCCTGCATGCGGTGGCCTCCAGGGTGCCTGCGGGGGTGAAGGAAAAGATCAAGGCGATGAAGAAGAAATAGGTTTTTCTAAACCATTTGACAAAAACAATAACAAGATGTTATCATTTGTTTGGCAGAATATAGTAACAAAAATAGCTATATCCTGCCAAATAGCATTAAAAAAGGGATGTGTTGGCAGAATATAGGGTGGTTTTATGAAAATAATAGGAAGAGAACGTGAAAGGGATATTCTGAGAACCTGCCTGGGATCAGACCGCCCCGAATTTGTTGTTGTTTTGGGAAGAAGACGGGTTGGTAAAACATATCTGATAAAAGAGTTCTTTAATGGTCAGTTTTCATTCTATGCAACAGGAATGTCAGACGGAAAGACATCGAGCCAGCTGAAAGCTTTTCACACAAGTCTTAAAGAATATGGCTGCAAAGACAGAGCCAAACCCGGTGATTGGTTTGAAGCATTCCAAAGACTTAAGAAACTGCTTATGGAAGAAGATGTGTATAGAGATCCTGTCAGCAATAAGCGGGTTGTGTTTATTGACGAGTTGCCATGGATGGATACACCGAGGTCTGATTTTAAAAGCGCTTTGGAGTTTTTCTGGAATAGTTGGGGATCTACACAGGAAGATCTGCTTTTGATCGTCTGCGGTTCGGCTACTTTCTGGATCATTAATCATCTGCTCAAGGACAGAAAAGGATTTCATAACCGGATCACGAGAAGGATAAGACTTGCACCCTTTTCACTTTGTGAATGTGAACAGTTGCTGGAAAACAATGGTGTGATCATGACCAGACAGCAGATCATAGAGAGCTATATGGTTTTCGGGGGAATACCTTATTATCTTAATCTGCTGGATGTGAGACTCAGTCTGTATCAAAATGTAGAACAATTATGTTTCAGACCGTATGGAGAGTTTCGGGATGAGTATACAGAATTGTTCCATTCTCTATTCAAGAAACCGGAAAAACACCTTGAAGTTATAAAAGCATTATGCAAGTCTAAAAAAAGAGGACTTACAAGGAATGAGATAATAGAGAACACATCACTTGTAAGCGGTGCTGCTTTGACAAATGTTCTTGAAGAGCTGGAGCAGTGCGGTTTTATAAGGAGCTATGCAAACTATGCAGTTAATACCAGGGGACATCTGTTTCAGCTTATAGATCCCTTTGTTATCTTCAGTATAAAATTTATGCAGGATAAAAAAATAAAATCCTGGAATGAATATATCCATTCTTCTGCCTACAATTCATGGCGGGGAAATGCCTTTGAAATAGTATGTTTAAACCACATATCCGAGATCAAAGCTGCTTTGGGAATAGCGGGAGTCGAAACATCGGAATATGCCTGGAAAAGCAGAAATTCAGATCCGGGTGCGCAGATAGATCTTCTGATCGACAGAAATGACGGCATCATAAATCTATGTGAAATGAAGTATACGGATGGATATTATGAAGTCAATAAAAGCGAGAATGAAAAGCTTCTTAACAGATTGTCGGTGCTTAAGAAAGAAGTAAATCAGGGGAAAGCGATACATCTTACACTGATTTCAGCAAACGGATTGAAACGGAATATGTATTCATCTGTTTTTCAAAGCATAATCACCGGAGATGAACTATTTAAACGGGGATAGGTCTTTGTATTTTTTTACCCTGCCGATTGTTGAGCTGTTGTTTATATGATAACATGTTGTATATAAATGAAATTATATGAGGTAAACCATTTATGAGAAGAAATACAATACGTTTGCTTACTGCCGGGCTGGCAGCAGTGTTCCTGCTGACGGCCTGCAGGAATAATGATACGGTATCACCTGAGGCTGAGCCTACTGCGGCAGCGGAAGCTACGCCGGTTCCGACTGCGGAAGCAGAGCCGACCGAAGAGCCTGAACCTACCGAAGTTCCCGCGCCGACTGAAGTGCCCGTGGAAGACAGCGGCATGGTGGAAGTAAAATATGCGACGCAGATGGCACTTCCTGATAATGAGGCTTTTGCTTTTACAAAAGACATGAAGGTGGGCTGGAATCTCGGTAACTGTTTTGACGCTCATGACAGCGGCTGTGCGGACGAGATGGATTATGAGACCGTATGGTGCGGAGCAAAGGTAACGAAGGAACTCATACACACCATGAAGGAAGCGGGTTTCAAGACGATACGTGTTCCGGTTTCGTGGCACAATCATGTAGACGGAAATAACAATATCAGTGAAAAGTGGATGAACCGTGTGGAGGAAGTTATAGGCTGGATCTGCGATGAAGACATGTATGCGATCATCAATATCCATCATGACAACGACGATGCTTTCTATCCTTCCTATGATAAACTGGACAAGTCAAAGAAATACGTAACAGCGATCTGGAAGCAGGTAGCTGAGCGCTTTGCGGACTATGATGAGCACGTGATATTTGAAACCCTCAACGAGCCGAGGCAGGTCGGAACCGATCACGAATGGTGGATCGATGATAAGACCGCGGATTACGCTAAAGAAGCTTTTGATTGTGTGAATCAGCTGAACCAGGCAGCAGTTGATGCAATAAGGGCAAACGGCAAGGGACACAATCCGGACAGATACATACTGGTACCCGGATACTGTGCTGCTCCCGAGTTTGAGACTTATGATGATTTCAAGATCCCGAATGACAGTGCGGAGAACCGCATCATCATTTCAGCTCATGCTTACACACCTTACAACTTTGCGCTGAATATTTCCGGAACCGATAAGTTCAGCATAAAGGGCGGCAACGGCACAGGCGACATAGATTATTTTATCAAGTCCCTTCACAGGAGCTTTATATCAAAAGGAATACCGGTAGTCATTACCGAATGGGGTTCGCTTGATAAGAACAACCTTGAGTCAAGACTTGATTTTACCGCATATTATGTGGCAACCGCAGCACATTACGGCATACCGACCGTATTATGGGATAACAACGCATACAAGAGCAGCGGCGAGAATTTCGGTATAATAGACAGAGCAACTCTGGAGTGGAGATTTCCCGAGATCAAAGACCAGCTTATCTACTCCGCAACAAGTACATGGGGAGAGTAAATCATGCAGTACAGAAAAGACAAAAAAGGTGAAGACATATCCATACTCGGCTACGGCTGTATGCGTTTTTCCAAAAAGGGAAATTCCATTGACGTGGAGAAAGCCGGCAAAGAGCTGATGGCAGCGCTGGATGCGGGTGTCAATTATTTTGATACCGCATACATCTATCCCGGAAGCGAAGTGGCTCTCGGTGAGATAATGGAGAAATATAAATGCCGTGACCGCATGAACATCGCCACCAAGCTGCCCCAGTATCTGATCACGAATACGACTCAGATAGAAAAATATTTTCAGGAGCAGCTGACCAGACTTAAGACTGACCATATCGATTATTATCTGATGCATATGCTGACCGATGTTGCTTCCTGGAGAAAGCTGGTAAGCCTCGGTATCAAAGACTGGATCGAAGAGAAGAAGAAAAACGGACAGATCAGGAATCTCGGATTTTCTTTTCACGGCAATTCCGATATGTTCATAAAGATACTTGATGATTATGACTGGGACTTCTGTCAGATACAGTATAATTATCTTGATGAGAACACCCAGGCGGGAGTAAAGGGCCTGAAAGCCGCAGCAGCAAAGGGTATTCCGGTGATCATCATGGAGCCCTTAAGAGGAGGCAAACTGGTAGACCTGCTTCCCGATAAGGCAAAGAAGCATATCGCAGAGAATGAACGTAAGTATACTCCGGCAGAGTGGGCTTTCCGCTGGCTCTGGAACCAGCCTGAAGTGACCTGTGTATTGTCGGGTATGAATTCAATGGAAATGGTGGAGGAGAACTGCCGCACGGCTTCCGATTCGACAGCCGGCATGTTCACCGAAGCCGATATGAAGCTTATAGAAGAAGTAAAAGGAATGATACAGGAGAATATCAAAGTGGGCTGTACCGCCTGCCGTTACTGCATGCCCTGTCCCAAAGGCGTGGATATCCCTGCGACCTTCCAGTTCTATAATGAAATGTACACCGAGAAGAATAAGAATGCGGCACGTTTCAACTACCTTCAGGTCGTGGGTGCCCGCAAAGAACCGGCATTCGCTTCACAGTGCATAGAATGCGGCAAGTGCGAACAGCACTGCCCTCAGCACATTCCCATCCGCGAGAAATTAAAAGAAGCGGACAAAGCACTTCGTCCGCTTCCTTTCAAACTTATAATCGGTGGTTACCGGAAATTCATGATGCGAAAGAGTTAAAAAAACGGGGGGCTTCAAGCCCCCCGTTGATCATTTATTCGGTTTTCACACCCTCAAGTCCGTTCACCGTAATGTTCTTATTCACCTTCGCATCATAGGTGCTTGCTCTCATTATCTCGGTGAAATCAACACCGGTTGCTTCGGTCATGGTATCGAATACCTGCTTCATGACTACGGGCATGTTGCCGGAGATCTGTGATACTCCGCTGCCGTCCGTACCGCCACCGTAGATATTTACCTTATCGATAGCGGAGAGAGGTTTGGAAACTTCTGCTGCCATCTGGGGCAGGATGTTTACCATCATCTCGATAACGGCTGCACCG
>JAILES010000104.1 GCA_024687205.1 Lachnospiraceae bacterium | reverse complement strand
TGTTATAACTGTCTGTCTGGTGCAAATCGTGAACACACTGCAGGCCGGTATGCGGATGAATAGAAGAGAACTATGGCTATATGAGGTTGTTGGAATGAGCAGGAGCCAAAAACTTCGGATGCAGTTGATAGAGCATGGATTGAGTGCGGTTACAGCATATTGTCTTGGCCTGTTAATAAGCTTTCTGTTCAGTTATCTGTTTGTTGAAAAACTGTTGGAACTCGGAGGAGCAGGCTTTGAATACCGCTGGCCCCTCGGAGTAGCCTTAGTTATGGGAGTGATTCTATCTGCGTTGATCATCGGTGTGAACCTGCTAGAAATGCATCAGTTCATCCAGAATCGTGAAAAGCCGGGATGATTAATGCGTGGAAGAGAAAGATCTAAGGAATATATGTAACTTGAGATATGCCTTGTTTCGGCAATCATGTTCCTGGACATTTTTGCCGCCCGAAGCTCCAAGATGAGCTTCACATCGATTTTTCTGGCCATCTCTTTTGGCCTCCCTTCATTAGATTTGGGATTTATTCCCATAAAAAATTTATTATTATCAGCGTTGCTGGATAATAATATAAAGATAGTTTGGAACATAAATATAGCCGCAATTCCATTTTTCCGGGATTGCGGCTATGTATAGCTCTTAGGATTGCTTCATTCAGTTGATTATGATTCAGTCTATCTTTGTCATAAGGTAGCCATATGTGTAAGAGGCCTCTCCAGTGCTTTCTTCTTCAGCTGTGAGAAATCTTGTCAGATTATTCCAGTCATTATATCCATCTTTGACAGGCACAAAGATTTTTCCTGTGTTTAGGCAATAATGGTGCTCTTCAACACTTCCATCAGCATACGTAACAGCAATAGTTATTGTTGCACCATTGACCTGATCAACATTTTCATAGAGATATTTCTTATCGTCGTCACTTATGCTCCATAATTCTTCTGGGACTGACATCCCAAATGCCATATTGCTGTTATAAGCACCTTCATAAGAATTACCTTCAATAACGATGTGATCGAAATGATAAGGAGTTACTTCTGTTGATGTTTCTTCATCAAAGTCATCATCCACATCAGCAATCATTACATATTCTTCGTTAGCGGATATATCATTGTTTTGAGCTTTAATAAAATCAGCGTCTCCTTCATAGACAGGTGTTACTGAATATATATTACACTTGTCTGTAGAAATTCTTACCTTCTCTATATTTTCGCCAGATATAGCAAGCCTCTGATCTAAGTATAAAGCACTTCCATAACCAGCAGAAACAGAACTAAGTCCCATTACGTCACCAGAGGAAATGATTCCATTCTGGATATCATCTACTGGTTCTGCAGCATATGCGGTGATGACAAACATGTTCTTGGTCGTTTGGATGTGAGAAGCGGTAACTGTACTATTACTAGCAGCTTCTATATTTGATTCTTCTATGCCAGTATTTTGCCCATATTTTTCCCATGGGTTTAAAACATTAATCCCTGTAAAAAGTACAGCAGCCGCAGCACAAGCTGCAAGTATCCTATATAAAGGTTTTCTGCTGTGTATTCTAGTATTACCTACTTTGTTGATTTTGCCATTTCTGTAGATGACCTCATCATCAATTGAATTCATTGCCTTATATAATGTTTCACTTTTCATGATACTAAATATTCCTCCTTCTCAAGTCTCTTCGCCAGCTTGCCACGAAGTCTGTTAAGTATTACTGATACATTGTTTTTCTTTAGTCCAAATTTTTCCGCTATATCATCAATGCTTTCTGTATAAAAATATCTACATGTAAAAATATCTGCATCTCTTTCTGGCAGATTCCGTACAAAGTCCCTGATGATAGATGACAACTCCTTTTCAACAGCTTTCTGTTCAACGTCACTTACATCAGGGACGCACTCGTAAAGCTCATCCAAAACTTCAACCACAATTCCTCCACCACGCTTTTTTGTTCGGCTTTTTTGGAACATGTTAAAAGCTATGTTACGAGTAACCTTTGCAAGATAAACCTTAAATATCCGTGGTCTTGTTGGCGGAATGCTGTCCCATATTTTTATGTAAGCATCATCCAGGCACTCATCTACATCCTGCTTATTTCCTAAAATATTTTTGGCTATTGCCTGACAGTAGTTGCCGTATTTTTTGTCCGTTTCATCTATGGCTTTTTCATCCCGCCGGAAATATAACTCAACAATCTCTTCGTCTCTCATACTTGCTCCTGTTTCCCATCTGTTTAGTAAGCTTACACCTATATAGACAGGAAAACTTATCAAATCTTACATATCATATCAAAATTTTTTCATAAAAATAATCCAGGCTACATTGAGACTGGATTAAACATAAAATAACTACAATCATTTTTGGGTGGTGCTGAAGCGTGAATTGGTTTTAACGAATATAGTGGCGGTGCTATTATATGAAACAGTGGTGCTCAATTGCGAACAGGGTGAGCTCATAGCCTGAAATATTCATAAGCCAAATAGTTTGGACTTTTATTCCTATATAAATAGAATTTGATTTTATGTATATTTCACGATAGCAGTTTTTTGTTTTTTTCTATATATTCTCTCCAAACCTGATCACGAATTTTCTTGTGAGTATGCTCATAGCGTTCATAATACTCGTCATGCAGCGCTTTAAGCTGTGTGGTCAGCTGGGTATCTTTAGGCACTTTGCCGCGGCGTATACGGGCATAAAGACGATTATATGCTTTGTTGTATTCGGCGTGGATAGGATGTTCAAAGAATCGATCTTTAGCCGATCTGCGGCTGGCATATTCGTTGCAGGCAAACTTTGTATCCTTGTACATACGGGTACAACATTCCTGGGAGGACGAATAACGTACCTTAAAATATCTGCCGCACAGTTTGCATTTGCGAATGCAGCGGCCATTACGGATGAGCTGTGCGATGCCGATATGGGCATATTGGTTTAATGTATAAATCATTATGCCTTCGATGTTTTCATTTTGTTGCTGCTTAATATATTGTTCCCAACCGGGATCAGCAGGGGATAGCTCAAAGGCACCTGCATTTGGATTACGCTGACTTGTTGATCTTGTATAAAAGTCTCTATAGGGTTCATTTTCGTCGGGGTACAGATTGCAATAGTTTTTGTAATGCTCTGCGATAGAGTCGGGAGACAGTGTAACACCATTCTCGTATGGTGAAATGAGGACATTCTGAACATAGGAACGCACTTTATCATAAAATTCAAGTACTGTTCCTACGGTAAAAATCAGGGCGTTGTATTCATACAGCAGGTTTTTGGAAGGTTTTTTATCAGACTCCGTAGTGTAATAAAGTATAGAATCTCTGATGACATCAAAAAATATAGGATAGCAAAAGCAAAGAGCAGGAACATCCGTGAAAGCTGATGCCATAGTTGTGAGTGCAGCAGTGGCGGCTTCTGTGAATGAATCCTTTGTGAATGCACCTATCAACTCCCGGCCTGTCTTGGGATCTGTCAGGCCTTTACGCGGAAGGATCCGGGTAAGCGCAGCGCTAATAAGACAGATAGGAGAGCTGTCATCTTTTGATGTAATAAGCTCATTTTCACCATAACCGAATAATTCCATCCAGTTGGATGTAATTGCGGCATTTTCGGAAAAATAATAACGAACAGTCTCGTTTTCATTAGAAAAGTCGCAGTACAGGGATTCAGTATGCCTGGTTTCGTCAGTAATATATGAAACCATGGAGCATTCATTGAAGCGTTCCATTATCTTTATATCATAAGGATTTATTCTGGGTTTCTTTGCCATCATTACCTCCGATAGAGTTCTTTTTGAATCTGTATTTCACTATATCATAGAGAATAATAAAATTCAACGAAATATTACTTGACATTATTTTGGGTTAGGATTACTATAAAGTCAGTAGTCGGGAATAGAATAATGAGATCTAATAAACCCGACAACAATGAAAGGAGGTGAACTCATGTACACAGGATTAACGCAGGATGAGATCTATCAGACGATGTTTACGGAATTTCCGGACCTTTTGGAGCCGGATCAGCTATGTAAAATGCTGAAGATCTGCAAGGCTACGGCCTATAAGCTACTCCGTGAGGGCAAGATAAAACACTTGCGAGTCGGAACGGAGTATAAGATACCCAAGATATATGTCCTGAACTATCTTGGACTGGTACAGGAAGAAGTGAGCGCATAGGCTGTATTGGGAAAGGAGGGAAATGCCTATGGTCAAAGGACAGCTGTATGAAAAGAAAGGCCACTACTATACCGTTCTCATGTATAAGGATGAAAACGGGGCATGGAAAAAGAAGTGGCAGGCGACCGGCTTGGAAGCTAAATCCGGGAACAAAAGGAAGGCACTGGCCATGCTCGATGAAGCGCGGGTAAAATTCAAGCCACCGGTAAGAGCTGAAAGCAAAGAACTTGAGGATATGCTTTATGCTGATTATCTTGTGGATTACTGGCTTCCGGTTGCAAAGAATAATGTAAGGGTGACAACTTATGACGGATATGAGGGTAATGCCAATGCGATAATAGCCCCGTATTTCAGAGCGAAGGGAATCAGGCTCTTAGATCTGACAACAAAAGACATTCAGGAGTTTTACAACATTCAGCAAAACAGAGTGGCACCGGCAACGGTTACCCACTACCATGCGGAGATACACAAATCTCTTAATCATGCTGTGAAGATCGGTTTGATACCTTCTAATCCGGCAAGTATGACAGAACGGCCCCATAAGGTTCAGAAACCGGTAGATTTTTATTCTCCGGAAGAAATTGAAAAGCTGATAAACGTTTCAAAGAATGATCCAATAGGTATGATCGTAAAATTAACAGCTTTTTATGGCTTTCGCAGGAGTGAAGTCATAGGGCTTCGTTGGTCGGCGATCAATCTGGATAATGGAACGATCACAGTATCGCATACTGTAACGCGTGGAATGAAAAATGGGGTAAAGCAGGTGATCTGTGAAGATAAGACAAAGAACAAATCAAGTTATAGGACGTTACCCTTAGTGGATAGTTTTCGTGAGGATCTGAAGAAGATAAAAGAAAGAATTGAAAAGAATAAGAAACTGTGCAGGGATGCATATTGTAAAGATTATGAAGAGTACATATTTGTTGACGCTATAGGGAAACTGATCAACCCTGACTATGTTACCGATCATTTTCAGGTGATCCTGAAACAGAACGGAATGCGAAGGATCACATTCCATCAGCTTCGTCACAGCTGCGCATCCATGCTGGTGCGTGCAGGAGTACCGATGAAGCAGGTGCAGGAATGGCTGGGGCACAGCGATTTCAGTACTACGGCAAATATATATTCACATTTGGAATATGATGCCAAGAAAGATACAGCAAACACAATGGTGGAGGTTCTTGATCTGAAATAAGACGAAAGATACAGCGATATGGCATATTAAAGCATATATAGCTTAAATATAGATTTGGTAGAACATTTGGTAGAACAGAACAAAAAAACCATCCGGCAAAATCCGGATGGTCAGCGCAGACGGAGGGATTCGAACCCTCGTGCCCCGGAGGGCAAACGCATTTCGAGTGCGCCCCGTTATGACCACTTCGATACGTCTGCATAGAACTCGTTTATTATATCCGACAGAGGGAATAAATGCAAGGGGTAAAAGGGATTGAAATTGTTACCGAAAAACGGTAAAATATAGTAGATTTGCGATAAAAAGAGACCATGCAGTGAAGCAGAGGATGGAAAATGAAGATAACAATCCTGGGTGCACGGGGGTCGATCCCGACTGACGGAACAGAGTTTTCGGAGTTCGGAGGTGGTACTTCCTGTTTTTTGGTGGAAACGGATTCTCAGGCAGTGTTTCTGGACGCGGGAAGCGGCCTTTTGCATGCGCCGGATACCGGAGATAAGCCGGTTTCCTTCCTGATCACTCATTCACATGTGGACCATATAATGGGGATCCCGCTGTCCCCGCTTTTTCTTTCCGGAAAAAGAGTGGATATTTATCTTAAAACAAGAAACGGCCTGAACGCCGCAGGGCAGTTGTCGGCACTGATGAATCCGCCTTTGTGGCCTGTAGGTCTGGATATATATCCCTGTGAGCCTGTCTTCCATGATACGGAATTCCCCTTTGCGCTCGGGAATATAAAAGTAAGCGGAATGGAAGCAAATCATCCGGGAGGGTCGACTGTTTACCGTCTGGATCATGAAGGTAAGACTTTGGTATATGCTACGGATCATGAACATACGGAGGAAAAACAGAAGGAACTGGCTGAGTTTGCCCATAATGCGGATCTGATCCTCTATGATGCGCAGTATACCGATGAAGAGTATCAGAGAATGAAGGGCTACGGGCATTCCACGGTGGCCGAAGGACTCAGGGTATTGAACGAAAGCGGAGCAAAGAGAATGGTTTTTGTCCATCATGATCCGCGTCATAACGATGAGATGCTTAAGGCTATGGAGAAGCAGCTGGGAACTGACAGAGCCTTATTTGCGAGAGCCGGGGATGTTATAGAACTGTGAAAAGCAGATATTTGAGAACAATCTTATATTCTTTCATTCTGGCTCTGGTTTTCACACTGCTGGTATATTTCGGCATCCTTCGCTGGCTTGACCAATGGGTACAGGATACGCTTTACCAGAAGCCGAGATATATGAACGGCGAAGTGATACTTTTTGGTATCGATCAGAAGGCACTGGACGAATTCGGACCCTATAATACCTGGGACAGGAATATCATGGCAGGGGCTCTGGAAGCTCTGGCTTCGGATCCCGAACATCTGCCGGCAGTGGTTTGTATAGATACACTTTATATAAGTAATACAGATCCCGAAGCAGATGCGCATCTGGCAGAAGCCGCAGAAAAGCTGGGCTGTGTCGTGACCGCTACGGCAGCTGTTTTTGATTCGGGCTGGTTTGAAGACAGCGACGGTGAGATGGTCTGGGATGACTATCATATACTGGATTATGAAGAGCCCTATGATGCTCTGAAAGCTGTGACTATCCAGGGGCATATCAATGTTATGAGTGATACCGACGGTATCATGAGACACGGGATACTTTATATAGAACCGGATCAGACGGTCTATTCCATGCCTTATCAGGCGGCAAGGATATATCTGGAGAAACACGGAGAAAGCGTGGTGCCTCCGGCAACCAACAACAGGGGACAGTTTTATGTGACATTCAGCGGAAAGCCCGGAGATTATTATGACCAGTCTTTTGCTGATCTTGTAAAGGGGAATATACCGTCTTCTTATTATGAAGACAAGATAGTTTATATAGGACCTTATGCAGCCGGATTGCAGGACATCGTGTATTCACCGATCGATCGTGCGGAAGCGATGTATGGTGTGGAGTTCCAGGCCAATGTTGTACAGCAGCTGCTGTCAAATTACTATCCGGCGGAAGTATCACAAAAGCTGCAATATCTGTTGCTGTTCGTATTCTGTTTTGTGGCAGGCATCCTGTTCTTCAACCTGAAGCTGGTGCCGTCATCCTTTATATGTGCAGGCTTTGTCGCAGCGGATATCCTGGTTTCCGTCAAAGCCTATGACGCCGGATATATACTGCATCCTCTGTGGCTGCCCGTCGGTGTGGCTGCGATGTATATCGTGACAGTGGTTGCGCATTATATAACCGCGGCGATGGAACGGACGCAGATCACTCATACTTTTGAGCGTTACGTGGCACCTGAGATAGTGCATGAAATACTGAAAGAAGGTACCGAGGCCTTATCCCTCGGCGGTAAGCTGTGCAATATAGCAGTGCTGTTCGTTGATGTACGCGGATTTACCACGATGTCAGAAAGACTGGAGCCCGAGAAGGTCGTGTTCATACTGAACAGATATCTGACTATGGCAAGCTCCTGTGTTGAAGACAATAAAGGTACACTTGATAAATTCGTCGGTGATGCGATGATGGCATTCTGGGGAGCCCCGCTTCCCCAGGAAGATGCGGTATACAATGCGGTAAAAACCGCGATGGCCATTATAGACGGTGCCGCAAAGGTTTCCGATGAACTGAAGGAAGAGATAGGCGAAGAACTGCGTGTAGGTGTGGGAGTTCATTTCGGACCGGCTATCGTGGGAAACATGGGTGCCGAGAGACATATGGATTATACGGCAATAGGCGATACGGTCAATACGGCAGCCAGACTGGAGGCCAATGCACCGGGCGGAACCGTATATATAAGCCGGGCTGTGGCGGATGAACTGGGTGACAGGATAGAAACGACATCATTAGGCGGTACGATCAGACTTAAAGGAAAAGCTGAGGGATTTGAAGTACTGAAGCTGGAAAAAATAAAGGAGGTAGCGGAATGAAGAGAATAGGTATGCTTACAAGCGGCGGTGACTGTCAGGCACTCAATGCGGCCATGAGAGGCGTGGTAAAGACGCTTCACGTGAGCAAGGAAGAAGTGGAGATATTCGGTTTCAAGAACGGATATAAGGGATTGATAAACTGTGATTTCAAGATGCTGACCAATGTTGACTTTTCCGGTATCCTTACCAAGGGTGGTACCATACTCGGCTCTTCACGTATGCCCTTTAAGACCATAGACGAGCCGGATGAAAAGGGACGTAATAAGGTGGAAGAAATGAAACACACTTATTACAAGCTGAACCTGGACTGTATGGTGATACTCGGTGGTAACGGCACCCATAAGACAGCAAACAGACTGAGGGAAGAAGGACTGAACATCATCACCCTGCCCAAGACCATAGATAACGATCTGTGGGGCACGGATATGACCTTCGGTTTTCAGAGTGCGGTAGATATAGCGACTGATGTTATGGACTGCATCCATACGACAGCTGATTCCCACGGACGCGTATTTATAGTAGAAGTAATGGGACACAAGGCAGGATGGCTTACCCTGAATGCCGGTATGGCATCGGGAGCCGACATCATCCTTATTCCCGAGATACCGTATAAGATAGATAAAGTGATAGAAGCAATAAAACGCAGAGAGGCAGGAGGCAGCAGATTCACCATACTTGCGGTGGCAGAAGGAGCTATCTCAGAAGAAGATGCAAAACTCTCGAAGAAAGATTATAAGAAAAAAATGGAGCAGTATCCGTTCCCGAGCGTTTCCTATGAAGTGGCATCACAGATAGAAGAAAAGACAGGTCTGGAAGTACGTGTGACCGTACCGGGACACATGCAGAGAGGCGGAGCTCCCTGCCCTTATGACAGAGTATTCGCATCAAGACTCGGTGCAGAAGCAGGAAAGCTGATACTCAAAGGTGAATACGGATTTATGGTGGGATATAAGAACCGTGAGGTAGTGAAGGTTCCGCTTGAGGAAGTAGCGGGCAAGCTGAAGACGGTTGATCCCAAGGCAACGATCGTAAAGGAAGCTAAGATGCTCGGCATCAGCTTTGGTGACGAATAAAAATGGCTTATACAGCTTTATACAGAAAATTCAGACCGCAGCGTTTTGACGATGTAAGCGGTCAGGAACATATAGTGACTACGCTCCGGAACCAGATAAATACGGGGCGTATGGGTCATGCCTATCTATTCTGCGGAACAAGAGGAACAGGAAAGACCACGATAGCAAAGATATTTGCAAGGGCTGTCAACTGCGAATCTCCGGTGAACGGATCGCCCTGCGGAGAGTGCCCTACCTGCAGATCCATAGCGGAAGGCAAGAGCCTCAATGTGGTTGAGATAGATGCGGCATCCAACAACAGTGTTGAAAACGTAAGACAGATAATAGATGAAGTAGCCTATCCTCCGGTGGAAGGAAAATACAAAGTCTACATCATGGATGAGGCCCATATGCTGACGGAAGGCGCGAGGAATGCACTGCTCAAGACTCTTGAGGAGCCGCCTTCGTATGTCATCTTTATCCTTGCGACCACTGAAGCGCACCGTATACCCATTACCATTATGAGCAGGTGTCAGCGCTATGATTTCAAACGTATCGCCATCGATGTGATCGCTGCGAGGATGAAGCAGCTAACCGATGAAGAAGGCATAGAAGTAGAGGACAAGGCTCTTAAATATGTGGCTAAGGCAGCAGACGGTTCCATGCGTGACGGACTGAGCCTTCTGGACCAGTGTATCGCATTCGAGTTCGGGCATAAACTTACTTATGACAAAGTCCTGGATATTCTGGGAGCCGTGGATACTTCCGTATTTGAAAGATTCCTGGATCATCTGCTTGCAGACGATGTAAAAGGAAGCATGGCCCTTATAGAAGAGGTGGTGATGCAGGGCAGGGATCTTTCACAGTTTGTGACGGATTTCATCTGGCATCTGCGAAATCTCATGCTGCTGAAAAACTCCGATGACGGTGATATGGAGAACCTTCTTAATGTTTCCACCGAGAGACTGGAAACGATGAAGGCCCAGGCTGCAAGGCTGGAGATGAACACGATCTTCCGTTACATAGATGTATTTTCCGAACTTTCATCGAGGATGAAATATTCTTCACAGAAGCGTATCACTGTCGAGATGTATGTGATAAGATTACTCAGGCCCCAGATGGATACGGATAATGATGCGCTGCTTGACAGGATAAGAAGACTGGAAAAGCTGACAGAGAAGATAGAAAAAGGAGAGATGGAAGTCAGAGCGGCACAGCCCGTAAACTCAAGAGTCACGGAAGAAAAAAAAGTTGAAAAGGTGCAGCTGACAAAGGCAGTACCCGAAGATATTCAGCGCGTGGTAAGAGAATGGCCGGTGATCGTGGGAAAGACGGATAATCTTTACCGTCCGATAATGAGGCAGGCCGAGCTTTCCATGGGTGATAACGAGAAGCTGCTGATATGTCTGCCTGACAGCGCTCCCGACAGTATGATCAGGGATGAAGAGATAAGACAGCATGTGTCGGATATAATAAACCAACATATAGAAAAAGACGTGCCGATGGAATTTAAAAAGTTTTCGGCATCCAAGTCTTTCGGAGAACAGTATGCAGACCTTAAGGAAATACTGCATGTTGAGTATCTTGAAGAAGAATAAAAAAGAGTAATATACAGGAGGAAAGAAAATGGCAAGAAGAGGTGGATTTAACGGAGGAGGCATCCCCGGAAACATGAACAATCTGATGAAGCAGGCTCAGCGTATGCAGCGTCAGATGGAGGACAAGCAGAAAGAACTGGAGACAAAGGAATATACCGCATCTTCAGGCGGCGGAGCGGTTGAGGCTACCGTTACGGGAAAGAAGCTTATAACAAAGCTTACGATCTCTCCCGATGCCGTTGATCCCGATGATGTGGAGATGCTTCAGGATATGGTGATCGCTGCGGTCAATGAGGCGATCACGAAAGCTGAAGAAGAGAGCAATGCATTTATGACCGGCATTTCTTCGGGACTTGATCTTGGAGGATTACCTTTCTGATGGATCTCTACAGTCAGGATATAAACCAGCTGATAGATGAACTGGGAGCGTTGCCCGGTATAGGGTCGAAATCGGCGCAGAGGATGGCTTTTCATATAATCAACCTGCCGCTTGACAGGGTTAAACGTCTGTCGCAGGCAATAATGAAAGCCAGGGAGAACGCTAAATACTGCAAGGAATGCTGCACTCTGACCGATGCTGAGCTGTGCCCGATCTGCAGTAATGAGAAGCGTAACCATAAAATGATAATGGTCGTCGAGAACCCGAGAGACCTGATAGCATATGAGAAGACCGGTAAATATGAAGGCGTATATCATGTGCTGCATGGTGCGATCTCGCCTATGAACGGTATAGGACCTTCGGATATCAAGCTGAAAGAACTGATAGAACGTCTGAAGGGCGATGTGGATGAAGTGATCATAGCGACCAATTCTTCACTTGAGGGTGAGACCACTGCCATGTATATAAGCAAGCTGATAAAGCCTGCGGGTATAAAGGTCACACGTATCGCAAGCGGCGTGCCTGTCGGCGGAGACCTGGAATACATAGACGAAGTAACGTTATTACGCGCCTTTGAAGGGCGCACCGAAATATAAAGGAGGTAGATAAATGGCTGTAGCAAAAACTGTTTTCGGGAAAACCCCGGAAGGGAAAGAGGTAGAACTCTATACCATCACCAACAAGAATGGTATGAGTGCCGAAGTCATTACTTTCGGAGCCATACTTAAAAGCCTGTACGTGCCTGACAAGAAGGGCAAGGTAAAGGATGTGGTATTGGGGTATGACAAATTATGGATGTATCTGAAGAACGGATGCTTCTTCGGAGCAACAGTAGGACCGTCCGCTAACCGTATAGGAGGCGGATGCTATGTGGTAGACGGAAAGAAAGTACAGCTTCCGGTAAACGATCACAAGCTCAACAATCTTCATTCCGATAAGGATAAGGGATTCCATAAGAGACTGTGGAAGGCAGAGGCAGGAAAGAACTCCGTTACTTTTACACTCTCAAAAAAGGATAAGGATCTGGGACCCGGTAACGCAACGTTTTCGGTTACTTATACACTGACCGATGCAAATGAACTGAAGATAGCTTATCATGCTACCTCCGATAAGAAGACACTTATCAATATGACCAATCACAGCTATTTCAATCTTCAGGGACCTGAGAGCATGTCAATGGAAGAGACCGTGCTCACCATCAATGCATCTAAATTTACCGAGACAGACAGAGCGCTGATCCCTACAGGTAAGTTTATAGATGTTGACGGAACTCCGATGGATTTCAGAAAACCCAAGAAGATAGGAAGAGATATAGGAAAGATAGAGTATAAGCCTCTGAAGATATGCGGCGGTTATGATCACAACTATGTGATAGACGGATGGAACGGAAAGAAGAAACTGATCGCCGTTGCAGAAGAGAAGAAGAGCGGCAGGAAGATGGAAGTATACAGCGATCTGCCGGGTGTACAGTTCTACGCAGGAAACTTTATCGCTGAGAATATCGGTAAGGAGGGCTACAAGAACTGCAGAAGAAAAGGCTTCTGCCTTGAGACACAGTACTATCCCGATACGCCGAATCATGAAGAGTTCCCTCAGGCATTCTTCGGGGCAGGCAAGGATTACGATACGACTACAATATATAAATTCAGCTGGTAGGAAAAATGACGGATACGGGAAGGACTCCGGTTGACAGGACAACGTTTTTAAAACGCCGGATACAAGTGAAGCTTCGAAAAGTAGTACTTGCAGCAGTAATGCTGGCTGTGGTGTTAATAGCCGTAGCGGTATTTTTGTCGTACTATAATAATCTGGAGTATACTGAGCTTCGACTGCTTTCCGTTACGGAGTGGCACAGATCCGAAGCAGCCACAGTGCTGCCGTATAACGGAGACCTGCTCTCCTACAGTGCAGACGGAATACATTGTACGGATGCAAAGGGCAAGGACAGGTGGAGTGTTCCCTTCACCATGCAGAAACCTTTTGTAAGGATCGCCGGTAACTACGTTACATGCGTGGATACCGGCGGACGTACCGTATATATCTTTGATAAAAACGGTCAGACGGCGACCATAACCGAAAACAGTCCGATAGAAAGACTGGAGATCTCAGCCGGAGGTATGGTTGCTGTTGTGCTTAATGATAATGATGTGACCCCCATTCATCTTTATGACAGTACGGGAACACAGATAGCATCATTCAGAACCACCATGTCCAGAAGCGGCTATCCCGTTGCCATAGGCATATCACCCAATAATAGGCTTGTGGGTGTTTCATATCTTTATGCCGACTGCGGGGCAATGACTTCCAAGCTTGCTTTTTACAACTTCGGAGATGTCGGTAAAAACGAGACAGACAATGTGGTGAGCGGTTATGATAATGCAGGCACGCTGATACCGGTGCTTTCTTTCCTTGATAATGATACAGCCTTTGCTCTTTCTACGGAGAGGCTGATGATATTTGACGGATCCCAGAGTCCGAAGAGAAGAGATAATATGCCGGAACTGCAGGGAGAAGTCAGAGCTGAATTCCACGGCGAAGACAGTATAGGTCTCGTATATCTTGATAAGACCGGACAGTCAAGGTACAGAATGGATATATACAGCAGCAAAGGCGAGATAAGGAGCAGCATCTTTTTCAATATGGAATACGATGACATCTTCTTCCATGATGACAGAGTTGTGATCTATAATGCCGGAGAATGTCTGATATATAAGGTTAACGGTGTACTTAAGTATCAGGGCGAATTTAAAGAGCCCGTAAAGCTTATGATGCCCGGGGATATGACTAACAGATATAAGCTTGTGACTGAAAACGGGATCTGGATATCGGTTCTTAAATGATCAGCTTATTCATCACCGGTAGAGATCTTCTTGATCCACTTGCCGCTTTTTAATCTGAGGTAACTCCAGAACGTCTTTATTATCTGGTCTGATTTCAGACAGACGTAGATCCAGAAAGGTGAAAAATGAAATACAAAGCCCGCGAGCAGTCCGAGCGGGATGGATATGATCCACAGGAAAATGTTATCCGTGATCATCAGCATTTTGGTGTCGCCGCCTCCGCGGAGTACGCCTTTGGTCATTATACTGTTCGTGGCCTGGAAGATGATGATCAGGCTGATGGCAAGCATCAGCTGGTTTGCGATCGCTTTGGCTTCCTCGGTAACCTCAGTATAGGAGGCTATGATCGGATTCTTAAACAGGGTGATGAATATGGCTGAAAGCAGTCCGAGGCCAAGGCCGAGACCGAAGAAAAGGTAGCCCTGTTTCATGGTGCGATCCCTCTTGCCGGTTCCCAGTGTCTGACCGGTGACGATAGCTCCCGCCTGGCTCACACCCTGTACCAGTACCGTGCTCAACTGCTGGGTAACTGCGGTGATGGCATTGGCTGCTACGAAGGTCTTGCCCAGATGTCCTATGACCATGGCAACGGTATTGTTGCCGATAGCAAGTATACCGTCACTTATAAGGACGGGGATACAGATGCGGATATACTCGTTCAGAAGTGACTTGGTCTTCATCAGCAGATCCTTTACTCTGAACATGATCTCTTTATCTACCAGGAACAGGTATCCGAGAATAAGCGTTGCCTCGAAAATACGTGCTATCAGAGTACCGAGAGCAGCACCGGCGACTTCCATTCTGGGAGCGCCGAATTTACCGAAGATAAAGGTATAGTTGGCAAGCAGATTGACAAAGAAAGCTCCAATAGATACAAACAGAGGGAGCTTAACCTGCCGGACACTTCTTAATGCTATGGTCGTGGTAAGCGAAGTACCCAGAAAGAAATAGGTGATAACGGACCATTTGAAATATACCGCACCCATATCGATGATGGACTGATCATCCGTATACATAGTCATCAAAAGACTCGGGAAAAGCGCGGTGACAAGGGCAAACAGAGCCGCAAGGAGCAGTGTGAGCCTGAGCATCAGGCAGACAGTCTGCTTGAGCGCTCTGGCTGCATCGCTGACATCATCCGAAGACTTCTTCATTCCGTAATATCTTGAAATAAGTACCGAAGCACCCATACCCAGGCCCATACAGAATATCTGATATATAGATATGAAAGAGTTGGCCAGGGAGGTTGCGGAAAGGGCTGTTTCACTGACATTTCCTACCATTATGGTGTCGAGCATGTTGACACCTATGGTGATAAGACTCTGCGCAGCTATAGGCAGTGCCAGAGTAAAGACATTTTTATAAAAGCGTGGTTCACGATCAAACAGTTTCAATTATCTACAGTCCTTTTTTTGGATCAACAGAAATAACAATAGCATAATTTGGGTAAACTGTAAACAGCGCAAGCCGAGGGGTTTAAAAGATTAGCAATATATGATAGTATTAGACGAGTGTAATGAATATGGAGATCACAAGATGTCAAAAGTACTGGTAGGAATGAGCGGCGGAGTAGACAGTGCCGTTGCCGCATATATGCTGAAGATGGCAGGCTATGATGTGATCGGCATAACCTTAAAGACCTGGGTAGGAGCCGATGGTAAGGAAAGTCGCTGCTGTGAGATAGAAGATGCCGAAAGGGTAGCACAGACTCTGGGTATACCTTATTACGTGGAAAACTGTGTTGCGGAATTCAAGGAGAAGGTGACAGATCCTTTCATCAGAGAATATATAAAAGGACGTACGCCCAATCCCTGCGTGGGATGCAACAGGGATATCAAGTGGGAACATATGCTGAAGGCGGCTGATCGTTTCGGTGCAGAGTATATCGCGACCGGTCATTATGCTTATATAAAGAAGCTTGAGAACGGAAGATATACCGTAAAGAATGCCGAGCATATAGAAAAAGATCAGACATACATGCTGTATAAGCTCAGTCAGGAGCAGCTTAAAAGAACACTGATGCCTCTCGGAGCTTTTTCTAAAGAAGAGGTAAGGGAGATAGCGGTAAAAGCCGGGATACCTGTTGCTGATAAACCCGATTCACAGGATATCTGCTTTGTGCCGGACGATGACCATGTTTCTTTTATAGAAGAAAATGCAACGGAGAGTCTGCCTGCGGAGGGGAATTTTGTTGATGAGGAAGGGAAAGTACTGGGCCGGCATAAAGGTATCATCAACTATACGATAGGACAGAGAAAGGGACTGGGACTGCCCCTGGGATATCCCGCATACGTAAAGAAGATAGATCCCGAAAAGAATGAAGTGGTGATATCGACGGATGAAGCCTTGTACCGGAATGTGGTATATTGCAGCGATATCAACTTTTTAAGCATAGAGAAGCCGGGGATATCGGAAAAACTGAGCTGCTTTGCAAAAGTAAGATATCATCATAGGCCTGAAAGAGCAGTCATAGAAATGATTGCTGAGGATATACTCAGGATAGTATTTGAGAAACCGGTGAGGGCAGCAGCACCCGGACAGTCTGCAGTGTTCTATGATGAGGAAGGCTGTGTGGTCGGCGGCGGAGTAATAGACCGTGTTGATTGAAACGTAAAGTTTAATCATATATAATATTAAGAAAAAAAACGAAGGGAGAACAAATATGGAAGTAGTAACTTTGACCGGAGCTAATTTCGAAGAAGAAGTATTAAAGAGTGATGTGCCTGTGCTTGTTGATTTCTGGGCAAGCTGGTGCGGTCCCTGCAAGATGCTCTCACCTCTTGTGGATCAGGTGGCAGCAGAAGCAAATGGCAGTTTCAAGGTGGGAAAAGTAAATGTCGACGATGAGTCCGAGCTTGCTGAGAAATACAATATAATGTCGATACCCGCACTTAAGGTATTTAAGGGCGGAGAAGTTGTGCGTGAGTCTGTGGGCATGATCCCCAAGGACAGAGTGAAGGCACTGGTGGAGGGCCTTTGATCATGACGGATATCATAATAGTAGGAGCCGGCACAGCCGGATTGTCTGCAGCGATATATGCGCTGCGGGCAGGTAAGACTGTGATCGTTTTCGAGCAACTTACTTACGGGGGACAGATCATAAACACCCCCGAAGTAGAGAACTATCCGGGGATCAAGTCTATCTCGGGCTTTGATTTTGCCACAGGCCTGTATGAGCAGGCAACGGCACTCGGGGCAGTGATAGAATCTGCACAGGTTGAAGCTGTTGAAGACGGTGCGGTAAAGAAGGTAACTGCCGGCGGCAAGGTATATGAAGCCAAATCAGTGATACTTGCTACCGGAGCAAAGAACAGACCACTTGGGCTAGACAGGGAAGAAGAGCTTACCGGTTCGGGTGTATCTTATTGTGCGACCTGTGACGGTGCTTTTTACAAAAACAGGGCCGTAGCCGTGTCCGGTGGAGGAAACACTGCGCTGGAGGATGCGCTGTTCCTCTCCAACTATTGTTCAAAGGTATACCTGGTACACAGGCGTGATGCCTTCCGCGGGGAAGCAAAGCTTGCGGACAGGCTTAAGGAAAAAGAAAACGTGGAGTTTGTCCTTAATGCCAATATAGTAAAGATCCTGGGCGAAGATGAGGTTCAGGGAGTAGTGGTAAAAGACAAGATAAGCGGAGAAGAAAGAAGCCTTGATGTGGAGGGGCTGTTTATAGCGATAGGTCAGATGCCTGATAATCAGGCTTTTGCATCGATAGTTAAGCTTGATGATAAAGGCTACATCATTGCCGGTGAAGACTGCGAAACAGGGACAGCCGGTATCTATGCGGCCGGAGACTGCCGTACCAAGACAGTAAGACAGCTGACTACCGCTGCCGCAGATGGTGCCGTTGCGGCGCTTGCAGCCTGTGCATATTGCGAACTTGCATAGTAACTGATCGTAACAGGGGCTTTTGTTATCGGTTCAAAGAGGAGATCGTCCATGAGAAAACATCTTACTTTTATGTGGTGTCTGTG
This sequence comes from Lachnospiraceae bacterium, assembly GCA_024687205.1. Classification (GTDB taxonomy): domain Bacteria; phylum Bacillota; class Clostridia; order Lachnospirales; family Lachnospiraceae; genus NK4A136. The sequence continues at coordinate 4,971 of JAILES010000104.1, read as the reverse complement.
CATGATAGTCCTTCTTACCGCGTGCGGAAGCCCCAAAAGCGCAAACAGCCTGATCTCAGCGGCTAAGCATAAGCATGGGAAATGTACGGTGGTATCTAAGACGAAGGGTAACGACGGAGGCTGGACCGTTGTGCTTAAAGATGACCTTCAGGGCTTTGAGTATACTGTTTCAAGCTACATGGAGGATATGAGCATTGACGGATCCTCCTTTGGTACTTACCCGTATGATAGTGATACTTTTGACATGGACCTTTTTGCGTATGTGATCAGCCTGCATAGTAATGAACTGGCGACGATCTGTTCCAATCATAATGTAAGGTATGATGCAAGCATGGGTGAGCTGGTGATCATGGCTCCGAGCGAGGCGACAGGCGGAGCAGCAGCATGCGAATGCGCGGAAGTAATACAGAGTGAGAATCTGAAGAATCGCATGGACGGCGTGACTATTTGGGTAAGTACCGATACTTATCCGGATTACATTGATAACGAACATCTGGGAAGCGTAGTTCTGCCGGATATCTCATTCAGGAATGAAGATGCCGAGAAGATAGCTTATTATACCGATATGGCCAAGATGCAGTATGATGCGACTGCGGTCTATCTCAGAACCGAACAGGGAACATTCGGACAGACCGGAGCGGACTACAACCGTATTGCCAATTGTGATGATGGTCTGGTGATCACAGGGGCGGATTCGCCGGTCACATTTTATTATTTTAAGAATTGGACCGGTAAGGAATTCTATCTCTGCAACTTTACCTATTATGACGAAGAATATGTCCATTTTCACTGGTATTCGGATTACTGAGAAAAAATGCTTGCAATTTGATCCGGGATATAATATAATACCATTTGCGAGTGCGAAAGTACTGCAAATGATATAGCGCTATCGCCAAACGGTAAGGCAACGGACTCTGACTCCGTCATTTCCAGGTTCGAATCCTGGTAGCGCTGCGTAAGGAACTGAGAGATCGGTTCCTTTTTCTTTGCCCTGAAGTGCTTATTTTATGGGCTTTTCGGGCTTCATGCCATATGTGCAGAGCACAAGGATGATAATGATTCGGTCGAACGCATTTTCGGTTTCTTACTGTTTTTTACTGCTTTATACTGATCAAATTAGTATACAAATTAGTATATAAATTAGTATATGTTTCAGAGCATATTCCTATCACGATTTTCTATCAAATCGAAATCCTTGGTATTGTCATCTCCTTTCGTTAATTACACATAGCTTACTATAATTATTTGGAAAGTTCAACTTGTACAGTCCTTGAAAGTCTGCCGTGCCTCTGTTATACTGGAGTTTTTTTATGTTTTATAGTAATCATCATCGCCATCTACTCTACTTGTAATGGTCCAGTCTTGTTCTCTTTTATAATTTTTTAAGGGATCATCGATATCTGCAAATGAATCAGCATGATTGCTTATCTGCGGAATCCTGTTTTTCTTAAATATACCACTATACGACTCTTTTACAGATACAGTTTCTTTCTTATCTATATATAGAGGCAGAGGGAAGCCATTAGAAGAGATTATTTCTTTATAAAAACACTCGATAATCTTGGAGGCAGAAATTCCTTTCTCGTGCAGAATCGTCTCTGCTTTGGCTTTAATATCTGGTTGTAATCGAACTATAACTCTTGCGGTTTTATCTGCCGAAGGCTGTTCATTTATAGAAAAAGGTATGTGTTCCTGAATTATAATCTGCCGGTATAGTATCTCTATTCCAACGGAAACTGGAATCCCCAACTCTTCCAATATAGTTTCTGCCTGTTGTTTTAGACTCGGTTCAATCCGGATCGTCAGCTTTACGGTTTTAAGTCTTGTTTTGTCTGAATGCATGCTCATATCAATAGAACTCCTTTTCAGCTCTATTATAATGTACGGCGTATCGCCGTACAAGTATTTTATGCTTCGTAATTAAAAAAAAAGTGTTTCAGAGAGGATAGACCCATATGTTGTGGTGTTGATGACTTTTAACACCAAAAAGAAACTATATATGGTAGTGCTAAAAACACGTTTAGTAAAAAAAGAGAAACTAATTGATGAAAAAGTCATAATCATATAGATACGACAGCCGGAAAACGATCAGGCGGAGCGGAGAAAGCTGAAAAAAGGCGGAAAATCAGATAAAACAGGTATTTCGTCTAAGGGCTGAAATAAAAAAATTGCCAGAAAAAAGAAAAAAAATATAAAATGCAGTTCTTTAAATAGATAAAAAATTATTTTTCATATATTAGTACCAAAACAAGACCGAAGGAAATTCGGCCTGAAAGAATCATAAGACATTTGGGACTGAAAGTCAAGATGAAGATCCGGGTAGGCAGATGTGCAAGAAAAAGACAATAATATGTACTTTTCGGAAGAGGCGGAGTATGAAGCGAGTATTAGGATTCTATGGTGGATGAAGCAGGGAGTCACTAAAAAAACCGAGCTTTCATGGTGAACATGAAATATGTCATGAGGATGAAAGGTTCTTTAAGTATGAAGTTTATCTTTTATAACTGCTGAACGGGAAAAGAACTTAATAGTTTCAACTGGTAACCCAAAACAACATGGAGAAAAAAAGAGATGAATGGAGAGTACGAACTTTATTTGGAAATTCATGAAGGTTACGAGGTAATAGAAGCGGATACGATCAAATATAAAGTTTCTATTGGCGATGGGGAAATCATGGATGCGGCTATTTTGCTTGGTAGCTTTAAGACCACAGAAGCGTTGGCTGAATGGAGTGGTTTGGAAAGTTTTATATGTTCCTTGATTCTTTCTATTGAACTCAAAAGAAATCAGGAAGCAATGATCATTCTGGTTAACAGAGATACCAGAGAAATGTCTTTGATCATCAATATCAACATCGAAAGAGGCCGTATCAAATTTGATCTTGATGACTATAGGACCGTTATATCCGGCAGGGAGTAAGTAATTGGTTATATAACAATAAAAAGGAGAAAAAAACAATGACAAAGAAAGTATGGAAAAGAAGAAATCCTTACAGATGCAGGGATCATAAGGGACAGGTATTTCCTTCACAGAGTGAGATGGCTCGGCACTATGGAATCACCCCCAAGCTCTATTTTAAGCGGAGAGCAGCCGGATACTCCATAGAAGCGAGTCTGACAGGAGTAGGTGTCCGCAGCATGAGCACTCCCTGTGAGGATCACAAGGGGAACCGGTATGTCTCGATATGTGAGATGTGTCGGCACTATGGAATAGACAGTGGAATCGTTTTAGACAGGCTGAAGTACGGTCATACTCTGGAGGAGGCGCTTACGATGCCTGTAAAAAACAATGTCCCCTATACCGCTCCCAGACAGAGTACTGACCATAAAGGGAATGTTTTTGTATCAGAAAAGGAGATGTGCCGTCATTACGGGGTGGACAGGACGACATACAAAAATCGCCGGCTTCGTGGTATGAGCATAGAGCAGGCGCTAACAGCAGCCTCTCAGCGTGGAAAGAGCGGGCCGCACATAAGCTGTACAGACCATCTGGGGAACAGCTATCCGTCTATCAAGGCGATGTGTCGTGCTCATGGTGTGTGTGTCCATACATATAGGGACAGGATTCGCAGGGGGTATAGCGTGCAGGAGGCGCTTACCACAGAGGCATATATGCGTCCGGCGTCGGAGGCAAAAGAGGAGATGGAGTGCGAGTGAAAGGAGGAAAAATTCAGATGGCAAGAAGAGTGATCATGCTGATAGGAATGTCTGGGAGTGGAAAGTCTACACTGGCCAACAAGATATCAAGGGAGACTGGAGTGGCGGTTATATGCCCTGATGAGATAAGGAAGGAGCTATATGGTGATATATCTGTAAGTGCCAGGGTGAAGGTAAAGGTATAAGAAAGGAGATAAAAATGGGAAGAACTATTGATAACCCTTTAATCCCCATCACTATCGATTCTGTGGGATACACAGAAAAACCCGGTCAGAATACGGGACAGATAAAAAACCGGATGAGTAAGCCGGGGTGTATCAGAAACCTGAGTATGAGGGACATAGGGGAGCTGATAGTTAAAGGTCATACTTTCTTTCCGGCCGTTTTTGATGGTGAGTCGGTAAAGAGCACAGACTGGGCATATCAGCAGATCTTTGCCCTCGACATAGACGAGGGCGGAACTATGGAGGGAGTATATGAGTCCTTGAGAGAAAAAGGGATCATACCCTGCTTTATGTACCATACTTTTTCCAGCACGCCGGAGAATGTGAGATTTCGTGTGGTCTTCTGTGCAGACAGGGTAATAAGAAACGGGGATATGGCGGATAAGATCCTGTATATCCTGATGAATCTGATACCCTACAGTGATCGCCGGTGCAGTGACAGAGCACGGATTTTTTATGGTGGAAAAGGAGAACTGGAATATACAGATTTTGATGCAAGGATAAATACTGAAGATCTGCTTGCCCGCTTCGGTGAACTTTCGTATAGACCGCAAGCTCCTAATAATAAGAAAAAGACGAAGAAAAAAACGGAGAATAAGACTTCTCAGAAGAAGGAGAAGGTAATTGATACATGGAATGTTGATGCTGCTAATGAGCGTATGGAGAAATATGTGAAGGAAAGTGACGATAAGGCGCCTCTCGGGAAAGGAATGATTATTAGGCATAATATGCGGCTGTTTTCGGAGCGTTCAGACAGATTTTTTATTGAGAATGAAGGAAGATTTGAGGATGGTGATGGGCGGCATCATAAGCTGTTATGCTCATACTGTATGCATAGGGCCTGCGAGGATTTAAAGACGGCGATCAGTGCGCTGATTTGTATCAACGACACATTTTTAGAGCAGCTTGGAGTGGAAGAGCTTTTTCGGATCATCGATAGCGTTGAAAGAGCGGTTCCCCATGACAGGAATAAGGGATATATGAGAAGGGGGTACTATTACAGTGTCGAGAGGATATTGGAGCATTGCGGGTTTGGAGAAGCTGATATTGAAGAGTATGGCATAGGTGTGCAGCTCCTTAGAGAGAAGAAG